>JANRLP010000032.1:0-115585 GCA_033762425.1 Leptospiraceae bacterium | reverse complement strand
TCCAAGGCGTTAGCTACCACGTCCTAGTGGGGTTTTTACAAAAAACTCTACTAGATCCAGTCCGTTGAAAAATCGAATCTTTGTGCTAAAGGAATAGTTCTTAGCCAATGCTAAGGATCTTTTCACCATTCTATAAAATTGCATTGCATTACTTTCATCAAACGATAGCATGAATGCAAATAATAAGGACATGGATATCCTTAAAAAATTTGCCAAAGTTTTTAATCTCAAATAGTCTCGGGAAAAGACTCGAATTGTTTGGATCTTGTAGTTCTCTGCCTCCACCTCAGACTCTGTTGCCTTGACCTGATATTTGGTTTTCATATTAGCATTGGGTTTCAAAATCATTCCCGACCAACTCGCTGTTTCATATCTATCCAATAGTTCCTGCATTGCCTTAGCGTGTGTCTTACATCTGACAAGCTTTCTTCGGAATAGTCTGCGTGCGTTAGTTCCCATGTTCAGCGTGAAGACTAGTGTTCCCTCTCCCTCTATTTTATATGAATTGTCCTGTAATAGTTCAGCCATCTTGTATAAGTAGTGTATTTCGTTATCGAATTTGCTTCACCGTTTTCGCTCTGGTAGAGAAAATCGTCTTTAGGCGTAAAGACTTTTTTGTCTGTTCGCCAAACAAACAATTATTACAAAAAAACTTGAATTTTCAAGATTTAGTTATTACTTAGTCAATAAATTTCACAAAAACAGTTATTACAAAACACCTACCACGGAAAAGTCCTCCTAACTAGAGTAAAGCTCCTCAACTAGAGCAACCAAAGGAGAGTCTCCAATACAAGAGAAAAATTACCCTAACAGAGCAACTACACATAAATCCAAGCTATGTAAACAACCAAACCCCTTGCGTCCCCGATCGAAGCGTAGTCAATAAATTTCTTTCACAGAGAAATGCACTGAATTTACTGAAGTGTGAAATTTATTGACTGAAGCTGAGAGCGGGAAAAGACGCCCAAGAATAAAAAAACTATATAGCACATTTGCTTTTATACCTTGACATCAACTGAAATTGTACAAGGCTAGTAACATAAGTTTTATTCAAGGTTTAATTATGAAACAAATTATTGATTATTTTCAGGCAGAAAGATTCGAAAGCTTAGTCTTCATTGGAATTGGAGTATTATCGATTCTCCTTTGCATCTATTTTATCTTCTACCTAAAGCAAGACTTTCATAAAGGTTTTTCTGTTCCTGTCCTTATCATTGCACTAATTCAAATTTTTGTTGGTAGCACAATATTCTTCAGAAGTCCCAAAGATATTACTAGAGTCCAACAATATGTTGATTCGCAACCAGATTCAATTAAAACAATTGAAATTCCTCGGATGCAAAAAGTTATGAAAAGTTTTCAAGTATATCTATATATTGAATTATTCCTATTTCTTGCTGGTGGCATTATGATTCTTGTTTCTAATCCGAATTCTCTTCAAAGAGGAGCAGGAGTGGGTCTTGGTCTAGATGCTATCATCATGCTAATCGCTGACTATTTTGCTATGAGTCGTGGAGCAACTTATCTTGAGTTCCTACTTTCGTTAACTAAATGAACTTATAAATTCATCTCTTAACCTGAGCTTTCATTGACATAGAACTAAAGTTTAAAAATCTATCACTTGAGGTATAATATGGCAGAAGAAACTAAAGAACAAAAAAATAAAAAGATCTCAAAAATGAAGTTGAATGAGATTGATCAGGCTCTAAAAAAAGCCAAAGACAATAATAATATTGATACTTCAAAATACATTCAACATCTAAACCAAAGAAAAGCAGAGCTTACAGGAAAGTAATTTTTTGCTACAGTTCATTTCGATCCGTCATCAGTATGGAGCAAAAATACTGTTTGACGGCTTTTCTTGGCATATCAAGCCTAACTCTAAAATTGGACTCATCGGACCGAACGGTATAGGAAAAACTACACTTTTTCATTTTGCGTTAGGTCTATCTAAACCCGACGAAGGTGAAATCATAAAATCTAAAGAGACTAAAATTTCTTTATTTCATCAAATCCCTCTGTTTAATCCAGACCAAATTGTCCTTGAAACAATCCTTTCCTCTAATAAACTCTATTCAGAATATCTTTCTAAACGAACTGATATTGAAGCACAACTTGAAAACTCTAACGAATCTAATCTTGAAACGTTACTCGAAATTCAAAGTAAGCTTGAAGATTTTGCAAATGAAAATGATCTTCATAATCTTGAAACAGGGGCAAAAAAAATATTGTCTGGTCTTGGTTTTACTGACTCTGAATTTTCTAAAAAAACTGGTGACTTCTCCCCAGGCTTTCAACATAGAATTGGTCTAGCAATTGCACTTTTAAATCCTCATAATCTGCTGCTTTTAGATGAACCAACGAATCATTTAGATGATAAGTCTAAGCAATGGCTCTCTGAATACTTAAAAGCAACCAAGTCTAATTTTGTTTTAGTAACTCATGATCCAGAGTTTTTAAATTCCTGCACGAATCTAATTGCTGAAATTTCGCCTAACGGTGTAACCGAGTTCAAAGGTAGTCTTGAAGAATTTCTCGAAGAAAAGAATGAAATTCATGAAAAACTAAAACAACGATTCAAAAAAGAAGAAAGTTATCTTCAAAAAAGAAATGAATGGATTGAGCGATTTAGATCCAAAGCTACCAAGGCTCGACAAGTTCAAAGTGCTATAAAAAAACTCGAAAAAAGAGATAAAATAGAAAATCCCGAAGAGATTTTTTGGAATAAAAAACCTGACTATAATTTTAATTTCATCCCCTCTGGAAAACTTATCCTTCGGCTTGAAGAAGTTGGTTTTCAATATAACTCCTCTGGAAAATGGATCTTTCAGAATACTAATCTAGAAGTCAATTCTGGGGATAAAATCGCAATCGTTGGTCCCAACGGTGCGGGTAAATCTACTCTTCTCAAAGCTATTGCAGGATATACCTCTTTTACGAATGGTAAATTTAACCTTGGACCCAAAACAAAAATTGGATATTTCTCCCAAGTTCATCATGAAGAACTTGATCCAAAACTAAACCTTGTAGAAACAATTCTAAAATCTTATCCTCTCTTAAACGATGAAAAAGCTCGGAATGCTCTAGGACATTTTTCCTTTAGTGGAGACTCTGTTTTTAAATCAACATCCAGCCTTTCTGGTGGAGAAATGAGCCGACTAAGACTTGCTATGCTTGTGCTTGAGCCTGTTAATCTATTAATTCTTGACGAACCAACAAATCATCTTGATATCGTTATTCGAAATAGCCTAAAACATGCGTTAAGCGAATTTCCTGGCTCTGTTCTTGTTGTAAGTCATGATCCAAGTTTTCTTGATGGACTCTGTAACAGAACTCTTGAAGTTAGTTCTGGCAAAGTGAATGATCTAAATTGTAATTTTAATGACTATCTCAATTATCACCAAGAATCTGATATAATATCGAAAAACGATATTAAAGTAACTTCATCAGCTGATGATTTTGCAAAAAGAAATCAAGAAAAAAATAAAAGTAAAAAAATTCTTAAAGAAATTCAATTGATTGAAGAAAAAATTTCTTTTCTTGAAAAGAAAGTATATGACCAAGAATCCTTAATGAGTTCAGGAGAATTTTACCAAACTCCTGACTTTAAAGAAAAGTTAGTAATTCTAGAAAATTATAAAAAAGAAATTCTTGAACTAACTGAAAAATGGGAAGTACTTTCACTTCAACTAGGATAAAATGAAACTTAATCAAAGATATGCTCAAAAGCTCAGAACTAGAACTACTCTTCTCTCCTCTGCACTGAAATTAATGGGTGAAGAAAAAAGTCTTGCTGCCCTAAGTCTTCGTGAAGTAGCTGGTGAAGCGGGAATTGTGCCCGCCGCTTTTTATAGACATTTCAAAGATATGGAAGAACTTGGACTTGCATTAGTTGATGATGTAAGCTCAAAACTTAGAGCAATTCTCAAAGACGCAAGAAAGAAAGGCGCCTACAAATCAGCACTCAAACAATCAATAGAAATTTTTTTTGATTATGTTAAGACCAATCGACTTCTTTTTAGATTCATTTCTAGAGAACGAGTCGGAAGCAGCAGAAGAATTCGCATGGCAATTAAAAATGAAATGCAGAATTTTGCCAAAGACCTTGCGACTGATATGGAACGACCAGAAATGTTGCCATCTGATCTAGAATTTATTTCCGAATTTATTATTAATACCTCCTTCCAACAAGCTAACGAGTTTTTGGATTTCAATATAGAAGATATTGAATCTGAAAAAATTTTGAAGTCAAAAACCTTAAAACAGCTCAGAATCATCTATAAAGGCTTTATCTTTAAGAAGAATAAAAACTAGTGCTATCGCTAAATGATATTATTTCATCTGTTTAAAAAATTCTTCCTAAGATTTTTACTCTTTCTCAAAAAACTTTCTAACGTTTCGCATAATTTTTGCGTTGCAAAATTCATGCCACAGGTTGACACTAGTAATTCTATATGAATAGTTCACTCCCTAGACCCATGCTATTCTTTTTTCTAGTTATATTCAATTTAGATCCTAAGTCTAGACCACCCTTATTGTTTCCAAGTGATGAAGCTTTGAATCCAGCAGTTGAAATCGAAAAAGCCAAAACTAAGCCCAAGAAAATTCCTACTAGTTGGGGAGGAAGTAATCTCACCCAAGAAGTAAAAAAAATTAATGGCTTAGACATAACTACCTATACTCTGGGTGGAGGTGCTTGGATTCAACATCGTAAAGTAAAACTTAGTTCCTCCCAAATAGAAATCATTGGTGAAGATGCTGTGAGTGGTCATTTAAAAGGTTTTGTCAAAGTGGAAGATCCTGAAAATAAAATTACTTTCACAGCAGAAAAAGGTGAATATGATAAGTTTAATGAAATTGTCACTCTTTCTGGAAGACCAACTCTACTCTATTATAATCAAAATAATAAATTAACTAAAATTACTGCACCCTATATTAAACGCTACCTTCAAGAAAACAAAACTGTTCTTGAAGGTGGCCTGATTATGCAAGATGAAGACTATACAATCCTTGCTGAAGCTGCCATCTTCTATGATAAAGAAAATTCTCTAGTTATGGAAGACTCACCATTTATCTTTGGAAAAGAACTTTTCCTATCTGGTGAAAAAGTAACCTATAAAAATGATGAAAAACTCACTATACTTGAATCAGATACAATTTTTGCAAAACTCTCCTATGAAGCTCCCAAAAAGAAAGAAGCAGATAAAGAAAAAGAATTTCTAGAAGAAGAGGATAACAAACCTGAACGTCGCCTAACGTTTATTACTGGAAATGAAATTAAATCATTCACTGGTAAATCACAAGATGAATCTTATGTTGGAGTCTTTGGAGATGCAAAAATTTATCGAGTTGATTCTGAATTTAAAGGTTCCTACCTAAAAGCATCAGGTAAAGACTATAAAAATTTGGAATCCAAAGAGTATGTCGAATTTCTAGACAAAGAAAATAATATAAAAATCACTGGAAAACTTTTTGAACATGATGATAGTAAAAACTATACTCATGTATCTGAAGAACCTAAAGTAATCTTTTTGGACAAAGAAGGAAATGAAACTTCCAATATGAAAACTATCGAATTAGAACGCTTTGGAGAGCTAAAAGAAATTGTTGCTCGCGGAAACATCAAGATAGAATCTGAAGATAGTATCATTCGAGGAGAGTATGCTACTTATTACGAAGAGCAAAAAAAAATGATTGTTGAAGGAAATCCTAATCTTGAAAGAGAAGGAACGATTGTTCGCTCAGGAAAAATAATTCTTTATCCTGAAGAAAATCGTGCAATTCTAGCAGAAGGACTTGGAATTAAGGATTCAACTGATAAAAAGAAATGAGCAAAACCAAAACGTTTAAAATGCAAAACCTTGCAAAAATTTATAATGGCAGAAGAGTTGTAGATAATGCAAGCTTTGAAATTTCTAAAGGGGAAGTAGTCGGACTTCTCGGACCGAATGGTGCTGGTAAATCAACCTCATTCTATATGGCAGTTGGATTTACTATTCCTGACGAAGGTTCAGTTTTTATCGATGATGTGGAAGTCACTAAATTTCCGATGTTTAAACGTGCTAGACTTGGGATCGGTTATCTAGCTCAAGAAGCTTCTATATTTAGGAAGCTCACTGTTGCAGAAAATGTTGAAGCAGTTCTAGAAACTATGAATCTATCTCGTCCTGAAATAGTCCAAAAAAGAGATGAACTTTTGGTTGAACTTCAAATCATGAGAGTTGCAAACCAAAAAGGTTATACTCTTTCTGGTGGAGAAAGAAGAAGATGTGAAATTGCTAGAGCACTTGCAACAAATCCAGATTTCATTCTGCTGGATGAACCCTTTGCTGGAGTTGATCCAATTGCAGTTAAAGATATCCAAACTGTTATTAGCTCACTCAAACAAAGAGGACTTGGAATTCTAATTACTGACCATAATGTTAGAGAAACTTTAAAAATTACTGATAGAGCATATATCATGTATAGCGGTAGAATTTTAATCTCTGGAACTGCATTTGATTTAGTCAACGATGAGGAAACTAAAAGAATTTATCTTGGTGAGGACTTCACACTCTGATGGCTTTAACTCAATCCTTAGTCCAAAAGCAAACTCAATCACAAAGACTTGTGATGACTCCTGATCTCCGCCAATCCATCGAACTTTTACCTCTATCTACAGTTGAATTAGCTGAAAAAATTCAGTCTGAGCTTTTAGATAATCCTCTACTTGCAGAAATCAATAATCCAGAAAAACAATTAGAGCCACAAATATTTTCTCATGGTGAACAAAAGAAAATCGAAAAGAGTCAATACCAAGAAAGCATTGATGAGAACATAAGGCAAAGTTATACACAAGATAAACCTGGAAGATATGATTCAGAAGCATCAGATAGGAATCAAAAATTTATCGAGCAATCAACCGAGTCAATAAATCTTACGGATAGTCTTCTTTCTCAAATACGTCTTCTTACTATCACTGAGCGAGAGTATCTTGCTGCAGAACTTTTAATTTCTATGTTAGATGAAAAAGGTTTTTTAAAACATGATTTAATTGAACTATCTAAAGAGATGTCTATACCAATAAAAACTCTCAATAAGTTAAAAAAATTAATTCAAAAACTTGAACCAATTGGAACCTGCACTTCTGGAATCCAAGAAACACTAGTCGTTCAAGCAGAAATTTTATATCCTGAAAATAATTTATTAATTCATATCTTAAGTAATCATTTCTTAGATCTAGAAAAACTAGATTTCAAGAAAATCAGCAAAGCAATGAAAATTACTGAAGAAGAGATAGAAGAGATAGCAAAGATTATTAAAACTCTGCATCCATACCCCGCCAATCTATTTAACAATAGAAAAATCGACTATGTTGTTCCAGATGTAATGATTATTGAAGATGAAACTGGTCATTCAATTATTATCAATGATGAATGGTTGCCAAAACTTGCTATCAATGAGAAATACAAAAAAGCCTTAGTTGAGAGTAAAAATCCAACTGATAGAGAGTATATGACTACTAAAGTTAACTCTGCTCAAAGGCTTATCAGATCAATCAATCAAAGAAGACAAACTCTCTATAGGGTTGTTAGTTGTATCTTAGAATTCCAAATGGATTTTTTTAAACATGGTATCACTCAAATAAGACCTTTAACCTTGAGAGATATTTCTGAAAAACTGGATATGTCTGAGTCAACAGTTTCAAGAATCACAACTAATAAATATGTTCAAACTAGTTGGGGAGTTTTTGAACTCAAATGGTTTTTCTCTTCAGGAGTGCGATCTTCTTCAGGAGAATTTCAGTCTTCTAAAAAAGTTCATGATATGATTAAAAATCTTATTAAGGATGAAGATGAACTAAACCCACTTTCTGATCAAGATATTGTTGATTTACTTGGAAGACAAGAAATCATGATTGCAAGAAGAACTGTTGCTAAGTATCGAAAAACTCTAAAGATACTTCCTGCTGGAAGAAGAAAAAGAGTGAAGAGTTGATATGTCAATTACAAGTATTAGTGTTGAAACAATTATCAATGATCATCCAGAATTGGAACTAACGTTAGTAGCAGGCGAAAAAGGTCTAGGTAAAACAATTTCTAATTCTGAAATCAATCGTCCAGGACTTTCCCTAACTGGATTTTTTGATTTTTTTGCCCATGATAGGATGCAAATTTTTGGGAGAGGAGAATGGGCTTATCTAAACTCTCTTTCTGAAGATAAGTTAAATGATATAGCAAATCAATTTTTCTCTTATCAATTAAATTGTATAATCTTTACTCATGGAAGTGAGCCACATAAGGCTTGGATTGAAAAATCCAATGAAAAAGGGATTCCACTCTGCATCTCAAAAATCTCTACTCATAAATATATAACTCTAATCTCAGATATATTAAACAAAAGTCTTGCACCAAGAACTATGAGACATGGTGTTTTAATCGAAGTATTTGGTCTTGGAATTTTGCTCCTTGGAAAAAGTGGTGTTGGTAAAAGTGAAACTGCTCTTGAATTGATTGAAAGAGGACATAGATTAGTTGCAGATGATATGGTTGAGATTAGAAGATATTCAGAGAGTTATCTAATCGGTTCCTGCTCTGATATTTTAAAACACCATATGGAAATCCGAGGTCTAGGAATCATCAATATCAAGAATATTTTTGGAGTAGGCTCGGTTCGTGATAGTAAACTAATTGAACTTATCATTAATATTGAGGAAGCTAGAGAAGATGTTTACTATGATAGAACAGGCTTAGACGAACTCACAGAAGAAATTCTTGGAATCAAAATTCCTTTGATTAGAATTCCTGTGAAACCAGGAAGAAATATTCCTATCCTTGTCGAAACAGCTTCCATGAACCAAAGACTAAAGAAGATGGGAACTAACGCTGCCAAAGAATTCAATGCAAGACTTGCTAAACAGATGCAAAAAAAAGATTAACTATTTCTCAAAACCTTTGGAGTTCAATATATCTACAATAGTTTTTAATAGTGCTAGTGTTTTTTGATTTATTTCAGGATCTTCTGCAAAGAAATGATCGCTTTTGGGAGCAAGTATTGAATAACCCTCCTCCACTAAAAGATCAGGAAGTAAGGATAGACCGTCATTAGGTCCATCATTTCTCATCAAACAATATTTATCTGAAGCAAATTTACTGATATCACCAGAAAGTGAAAGACCAAAATAATTCACTACAAGAACGTTAGGCGGGATTCTACTTTCCTGAAATCTATTTCGACTAACTTCAGTCTGCATGCTCTCAAAACTTTTCATTCTCCAATCTTTAAGCCAAACAATAAACTTGAAGAATTGACCCTTAGCTCCTTTAGAAAATTGATCTAAAACGGGAACACCTTTTAAGACCCCTCCCAAATTCAACCATGCCTTGACTCTAGATTTATCTTCTGAACCTAAAATCTTACCCAATGCAAGATATGTTGCTGGACCCGCAGAACTTGCACTAGCTAAAAGAATTTTTTTATACTTTAAATTTTTAATATCAGACGAAATTTTATCTGCGTTTTCTTCCACACTTCCAATAGGATCAAGTTCAATAAAATGAACGGGGTATCCCTTTTCGCTCACCAACTTCCTTGGAACTGCAAAGTCTGCACCTGTTAGCTTACCATTTTCTACATAGTCAAATCCGGGAATGAATACAATACAATAATCCTTACCCTCAAACTTCGCAGTATCATCCTTTACTTTTTTTAAATTTTCCAAAAATTTTCTTTGGATATTTGCGTTCTTATCTTTCAATAGAATCGAATTAGCAAAGTATAAACTTGCAAAATCAACTGATGAAATTTCGGAAATTTTTTTCAGACTAGTTCTGTCTAAGTTTTGGTTTTCAAATTCTATTTCTATCTTTTGGATTTTTTTATCTAGTTCAGTATCAACTCTTTTATTTTGTAAAAAATTATCTAGATAGTATCTTGCGATTTCGGAATCAACTTTAGTATTGATGGAATACATATGAAATTCTGCCTTAACTGGAATTTCAGGAATAAAACAACAATTACTTAGTATTAAAAAGAATAATGATTTTATAACTAAATTCATACTTCAATGGTTTTAGTTATAAAATAAATGTAAATTTATTTTTTTAAGGGTGGAAGTTCTAGTATCGCTGATTGGAATTGAATGATTGCTTTGTTATGGTCTGTGAGAGCATCTATCTCTCTAACCTGTGCTTCAGCAGTAGTCTGTTCTCTAATATTTACTAGAATTAATGTTCCCTCTCCAAGTATGAATTTATCCAACTCACCTTTCTCTAATTTCTTTGCTAATTCTACTTCTTTACTAGCAAGCTTTGCTCTTTCACGAGTCACCTCTAATAATGCATAAGTATTTTTAATATCTGCTTCAATTCTATCTCGTGCAAATTTTTCTTGGGAAAATAATTTTGCATTCTTTGCTTCCAGAGTAGTTATCTTTCCTCTTTGAGTTCTTGTTTGCAATGGTATATTCAATACAACAGTTGCTTCAATTTCTTGCTTAGAGCGAGTAACACTTCCTGGACCAAAATCTTGTGAACCTGCAATAATAAAATCAACTCCGGGTTTCATCTGATTCTTAGCTAACTCTTCCTCAACTTTGTTCTGGTCTCTTTGAGCTTTAAGTCTCATTAGTTCTGGTCTCTTATCGAGTGCTTTATAAGTTGCTTTTTCTAAATCTAAATTTACAAGATCAGGAATTTGCTGAAAAGGATTTTTGGGAATTAGCTCAGCGCCTAACTTTGGTAACTTACCATCTCCTTTTTGTAAGAATACTGCAAGTTCATTACTAGCAACTTCCAGAAACTGTTTTGCAGAAAGAAGTTGTGCTTCCCTTTGCAAGATGATCCTTTCATTGTCAGTTTTCTCAATATTAGCAATATCACCTGCTTTGACTCTCTTTATAATTTGGTCTTGTCTAGTCTTTGCAATTTCGTATAACGTCTTTGCAACCTTATATCTTTCTACACTTGCAATCCAATCCCAATAACGTAGTGCAGAACCTCTAAAGATTTCTATCTTCTGTTGAGTTACTGAAAGATCAGCAAGTCTCATTCCAATCTCTGCTTCCTTAATTTCTGCTCTACCCTTATCAATTTCACGATCTCTTATGAGTGGAATTCTAGCCCCTGCTCTAACTTCACCATATTGATTTGTTATGCGTTCCCCATAATAAGGAGGGAAGCTTCCCGCACCTAATCTATAACCTGCAAAAAAGGAAGTGCCTTGGTACTGAGTTGGTTGATTCACCATCGAGTCAAATCTTTGGTTATCATAATATCCAGAATTATTAGTTATACTTGTTCTGAAATTACCATCAAACGCACCCTTAGCAGAGAGTAGCTCACCACGAGCAACGTTCAAATCTTCAAGAGCAGCAGCAAGAAGAGAAAAATTTATTTCTACAATTTCATATACCTTAGTTAAAGTTAGAATGGAAGTTTCCTTGATCTCTAAGGTCTTTTTTTCTATGTCCTTCAATGGGTCTTCCTCAAGCCATTTTTTAGTTGATTCCGAACTCATGTCTATCACAAAAAAAAATAGAATGGAAATAAATAATTTCATTATTTAGATTTACCCTCTTTTCCTTCTTTGTTTTTAAGCGGCTCATAGGGAATTGATGGTGGGAAATCATTAAACTTACGCCATAATTCATAACCTACAGTAACTCTATTTAAAAAAATCCAACCTTGTGCTCTAACACCTTGTCTTAAAAACTTTGCATCCGGCCATCCCTTGATACCATCAGGTTTGATCAAAACTCTAAATTTACCTGAGCCATTATCAGTTGCATCTACCATGAACACATGTCCAGCAAAAGTTCCAAAGGAAAGTTCTGGGATTCCACTAAATTGAACAACAGGCCAACCTTGGAATTGTATTCTTGCCTCTCTATTTTCTGAAATCAAAGGTAAGTCATTACCATCCACAAAAAGTTCAACTGCTCTTTGATTGGTTTCAGGAATTAACACTGCTAATGGTTCTCCAGTCTTAACCATCTCACCATCTTGTGAAACGATCAATCTCATTATTGTTCCATCTCTTGGAGCCTTGACTGATTGTGAATGTTGTCTTGAGAGCCTTGCAGAAATTCTTGGTAGCTCAGCCTGAGCGTTAGCTAATTCTGCATTGCCCGCACCTAACGCTGCTTTTGCATCTTCAATCATTGCAGAACCATCACTACCAACCTTGAATTCATCTGAACGAATTGCTAGCACTTCTGATTTTGCACCACTCAGTGCGGCCTTTGCACGATTATAATCTGTTCTTGCTCTTGCTTCATCCATAACTGCTGTCTCTAATGCTCTTTGAGAAGCAAGACCTTGTTCATACAAAGCTTTTTGTCTATTCAAATTCAATTGTGCAGTAGTTAGCACTGCTTGTGCTGCTTCGACTGCATGTTCTGAAGCATCCAGTCTATCTCCAGCGATTCTAGTTCTAGAACTTGCAGCTGAAACACCACTCTTTGCTGAAGCTTCTAATGATTTGATTCTTGCTTTAATTGATTCAATTCTTGCTTGTATGGAAGCAATCCTAAGTTCAACTGCTTCCTTTTCTTCTTTCAATCGATCCAAAAACATTGGGTCATTATCAGAAATTTCAACAACTAGATCATCTTTTTTAACAGTACTTCCCTCTACAACATTCCAATGTACGATTCTACCATCTATTGGTGCTTCAATAAATTGTTGCCTATCTAGAGGAGCATAAGCAACAACCCTTCCATTTCCTGTTATCGTTTGTTGCCAAGGTGCAAAAAGAAATATAAAGCAGAATCCAAACAATGCTACCAAAATTCTGGCAAAAACTCTAGCAGAATATGGTGTTTGTACTTGGCTTAAAATGGAACTTCGCCTAGGTGGGGAAAGAACTCTTGTTGTCTCCATTATTTTTTCTCCTCATAATTTAGAATTCCATCATCAAAACTTAATAGTTTATTACAAAATTTCAATTTATTCTTATCTGATGCCGAAGCAATAATGATAGTTTTAGGATCCATATCTAGGAGTATATTCTTTTGAATCTTATTCCACTCATTATTAGAAATATAATTCAAAGCTTCATCCCAAATTATTAGTTTAGGTTTCGCTAATATTGTTCTAGCTATGTTAATCTTAATCTTTTGCTCTTGATTTAATGGGTAACCTGAAGAATATACCTGAGTCGAAAGTCCTTCTGAAAACTCTCTTGTTATCTCTTCAAGTATATTCACTTTTTCTAATATATGTCGAACTTCAGAAGTATCAATATCAACTCTTCCTTTACGAATATTCTCTAAGATTGTTCCAGTAAAAATTTCTCCACCTTTGGAGTAAGAAATATATTTCCTAAGTTCAGATTTGTTAATTTCATCTAGAGAATATCCGTTAACTTCGATATAACCTTGGTCAGGTTTTATCATTCCAAAGATTAAATGTAAAAAATAATGAACTGAAGAACTAGGCTCAGTTAAAATCCCAATTTTATCTCCCGCTGAAATTTCGAGATTATTGATCTTCAAAGTATATGGTTTTTCAGGAATTTTAAGTTCTACTTCTTTCAATTTAAGACTAAGACTTTCAACTACACCAATACTATGTAAACCATCTGGTTCCATTTCAATATCAGTTAGATGCCCAATCTTGTCCATAGAAGCACTTAGATCGTAGTAACTCTCTAAATACTTTCCCATCTTCCTGAAATTATCTAGAATCTTTGTAGTAATAATTTCTGCTGCAACTAATTGACCTAGACTTAACTCACCTTTAATTACTAAATAACCACCAACCCCAAGTACAAAAGCAGAACCAATAGCTTGAATGCCGACTAACGTTCCAATTTGTCGAATCAAAATTGAATAGTGCTTCTTCCTAGCTTCAATATAATTTTTGGTATAATACTCTGTTTTAATCATTGCAAGTTCCCTAGAATTTTTAGATCTAAAACTCTCTGGATTTCTAACAATCTCCTCAAACCAAGTAGTGAGTTTATGCTTACTCACTGATTCAGCTATGCTCGTGTTGATAGCATTCTTACCAAAAAAATTTATCACAAGAAAATAGATTAGTCCAACAACTAATACATCGAACAAAATGAAAAAAGGATGATACAAAACTAGGACTAAAAGTCCAACAAAGAATTGTAAAATAATGCTAACACCATCTACAAGAAGTACTGTTGCACTTTTTTGTATTATAGATACATCTAGAAAATAATTTACTAATTCATCTTTTCTCTTTTTACTATCTTTAATTGGATTAAATCTACTGAGTACTTCTGCTAGTTCTAAAGAGATTCTAACAAAAAGCCTTTGTTGAAAAAATTCTACTACCTTAGTTTGATAAACTAAAAAGACACCTGCAAATCCTAGGGCTACAATTACTAATAATGTCAAGATGATTAGTGGTTGAATTAATGTTCCAAAAGAAAGTATGTTGACTAAGGATTGAGTCGCTACTGGAACTACAAGGGAAAGCAGAACAATTCCAATGGAATATGCAGTTATAATCCAAATGTCTTCTCTTTCAAGTTCTAAAATTTTTACAATTCTTTCAAGAGGCTCTAAATGATGATGGTCGCCTTTGTGTGATAAATTAAATGGATAAACAGGTTCTGAAAAATAAGAATACTCTCCTACTTTTTCATAAGAACTAGTTAGTTTCCTTTTTGTAATTAGTTTGGAATGATTAGTATTTGCTGCAGAGATTAGTCTTACGAATGGACCAAAACTTTTTTTGATAAAATGGTAAGATACATCCCCTGTGCTAATTTCTTTAAGTAGGATTAATTGCTCTTCTTTTAAATTCGATATATCGCATAACGTTTCAAGCGAATCCATTTGCTGAAAAAATCTAAGTTGGAACTTTTCACCAAGAAATTTTAGCCATGAGTAAAGATTTTTGTCAGTGGTTTCACCGAATTCACGATAAGCTTCTTCCCAATAGTTTAAAAACCTTAGAGAATCGACCTCAATAGAATTCTCTCTACCAAAATTATTCAAGATCTCAAGAAGAGTATCCCTATCAACTTTATGATCCACTATTCACACTTCCAATAATATTCAAAATCTATCTTTAGACTGTCCATGCTTCATGTTCAAATCCAAAGTAAGTTAGTAAACTAAATTTGTTACTCAACTAAAAATAATTTGTGTTAGATTCTATGATAAATTTTAATATAGTTGTCTCTCTTCTATAGTCTAAATAGTTTAACTTAAATATTTCAAATTGCAATGTATAGAAAAATCCTCACGATCACTCAAACAATAATAATCCTATTTTTTTATTCCATTGTAAGTGCAGAGGAGATTATCATAAAAGGTAAGAAAGAATCTCAGGCTCCTTATCAGCTAAAAGGAGAAGAAATGAGACAAACCCCAGGAACATTAGGGGATGCTCTCAAATCCATTGAAACCTTACCTGGAGTTGTTGTTCCAGGATTTGGAAGTGGGGAAGTTGTGATTAGAGGCTCAGACCCTAGGTCCAATTTATATCTAGTTGATGATTTGCCGGTATATTATCCATTTCATTTGCTTGGACTAAACTCAGTTCTTTCAAACCATCTTTTTGCTTCAATGTCATTACATACTGGTGCATATTCTCCTTATTATGGAAATGCATTGGGTGGGGTGATTTCAATTAAAACAAAAGAAAATGTTGAAAGAAATTTCCATTGGTTTTCGTTATCTCTTTTTTCAACTCAAGTCCATATTGAAAGGAGGTTTGGTGAAAAGCATAGTTTAACGATTGCGGGAAGAGTGAGTTATATTGAAGAAAGTTATGGCAGACTAAATCTAATTGGGGAAGGAATTAGACTTCCACAGTATAACGATTCACAAATCAAATATAATTATGATTACTCCAAATCTCAAAAATTTCAGTTCTATAATCTTCAGGCAATTGATGGCTTTAGTGCTTACCTAGATCCAGAGAAAGAATCTAGAGATTCTACTGATAGTCTTCTTAGTGGGGGACGTTATGCGACATCTAAAGGTTTTATTACTACTGCTTTCAGGCATAGATTGGAACTTGGAAACTTAGAAAATAATGCAAGTATAATACGTTATGCACCATTTGAAAAAGAAAATGCAAGTTTAGGAAATTTTAGAATTAATACTAAAGAAAGTTATGGTTATAAAGGTTTTAGAGATGATTTCAAATGGAATATTCAAAAAGGACTTAAACTAGAATCAGGAATTGATTTAAGAAAGTTAGAATTTATTAGCTCAGGGAATTCTAGTCTTACTACAAATGCTTTAGAGGATTCTCCGAATCCTTTTTCAAGTAGGAATGAATTTCAAAACAGAAGTCTAGATTCAATTCGTTATGAAAATTATCTATCAGGTTATTCTAATATAGTTTGGAAACCAAAAAAATATCAGTTATATTTAGGTGGAAGATACGATTCAGTTGGAAATAATGCAAGAAGTATAACTCCAAGAGTTAAGATAGAGTATTTTACTGATATTTCAGGGCTTTCATTTTTTGCAAGAGCAGGAACAACTTCATTTTACCCATTTGATAATAGATCAAATCCAAGATCAGGAAATCCAAATCTACAATTTGAGGAGTCCAATTCTATTGGTGGAGGTTTAAAGTATGAATGGAAAAATTTTTATGAACTTCAACTGGAAGGCTTTCAACAAAAATTTTCTAATCTAATTGTAAGGGATAATTATGCTGGAGAATACAACTCTCCCAATCCATCTGTTGAAACGTTTGGACTTATGCCCATTCTTCCCTATAGGAAATATTTTTTTTCTAATTCAGGAACAGGAAGTTCAGAAGGATTTGAATTTTTCTTAAAGAAAACCAGAGAGAATGAAACAGGATGGAATGGTTGGATTTCATATGCTAACTCTAGATCCAAAAGAAGGACAAATATACATGAGCCAATTAGAGAATATAGTCCAAATGAAGAATTTCTTTTTTCAAAGATCAATAACTCCAAAGATGTACTTTATGGATTTGATCAAACTCATATATTAAATTTAGTTTTTGGATATAGATTTAATAAGGAATGGCAAATTGGAACTAGATGGCAATATAGAACAAGTTTTCCTTATACTCCAATTACTGGTGATGATGGTGGTCTAACTAGAAACCCATTTACAGGCAGAAGAGTGTTTTTTCCAGAGTATTCAACAGAAATTAATAGTGAAAGATTTTCGCCATATCATAGATTAGATTTGAGACTTGATAGAACTTTGCCATATGAATGGGGGTATATGAATTATTATATTGAGTTTATCAATTTGTACGTTAGACGAAATTCAACTGGCCAACAATTTAAAACAGGAAGACCATACTCTGAATTAAATCCAAGCCAAGGATTTGAACCAACAATTCTACCAATTGCTGATAAAACATATATACCTCTTATTAATTTTGGACTAGAGGTAAAGTTTTGAAGTTATATATTTTACTACTACTAGTATCAACTTCACTATTTTCACAATCTTGGTCGCTAAGAGTAAGTGGAGGATATGGTAGAATGGAAACTGATACTAGCACGAGAAGGATGTATGCTAGAGCTTTTGAAGATGCTATATTTGAAGAAAGAAATGTTTACCCCGAACTTATACTACCTGTTTTGTTTCATCCACCTAGAACCAAAATTAGTTATATTGATACTAATTTAAAAATTCAAGGAGAGTATAAATGGACAGAATCTTTACGATTAAATTTTGGTTTGAGTTATAGTAGATTTGGACTCAGTGAAAGTTCTACTAGTGAACTTAGGAGAAGACAAGATGAATCTAGACTTTTAACTAGAAATCTTAGTCTAGAAAATCAAATCAGAGGCACAGCATATATAGCTACAAGTTATTTAGAATACACTGCTTTTTATACTGTGGACTTGGGTGGAAGATATGTTTTTCAAAGAGAAAAATGGGAGCCTTATTTTTTGGGGGATATAGGTGCTGGGACTTGCGTAGATGGTCCTGCTTGTAATGTATTTCGCATAACGCTAGGAACAGGAATTGAATGGAAGGTAGGAAAAAATTATGGAATCTTTTCTGAGCTTAGGGGAACTCATATTACTCAAACTCAACAATTGATTCAATTCCAATCTAAAGAAGCAATGTTAGGTCTAGGAATTAGATGGAGTTTTTAAAAGTTAAAATGCAATTCGATAAAATCATCATCTGAATGATTCGATTTTGTTTGAGTAGTTTTTAGCTTTCCTGAAAGAAATTCAATTGTTCGCTCAATCTTTCCAAGATCTTTAGTTAAAGAATCACAATACTTATCTAGCTCCATCCTTGCATCGTTCATCTTCCGAGTGAGTTTAGTCTTTTTCCAAGATCTAAAACCCCAGGCGGGACTTTTTTTTAATGATTGGTATTCTTTGTTTAGCTTTTTAAACTGCTTATAAATTTTTTTATAGTTAAATTTGATATCCAATAGATTAGAATATTCTTCATTTCCACTTGATCCAATTTTATAACTAGCATAAATTGCGTCTAACGCTTCTAAATTATTAGTATGATAAGCATCTTGAACCATTTGCCAAATTCTTCTATCATCTTCAGTTGGATTTAGAATTTTATCAGGGTGAAGTCTCATCACTAGATAGTGATATTTTTCTTTAAAACTATCTTCAGTAAAACTTTTTCCATTTGGAATATTTTTTTGGCTATCTCTAACTTCAAAATCTTTCTGCTTTTCTTCATTCAATTTCCTATAGAACTGATTGATTTCTTTACCAAGCACATCGTCTTCTTCAAAAAAATCAGTCTCTTCGTAGAAACCATTCCAGTCATCATTGAATGGTTTTTCCATTCCAATCTTACCCGTTCTTGAAAACCTATCCATTACCTTTTTATAGGCTTGAGAAGGAGTAAGTCTGAAATAAAATATTTCCTCTTGAACTGTTTCTAATATTTTTTTATACTTAACTAATTTTTCAGTCTTTTCTTGAATAAGTTGATAGTTATCATGAAAATTTTGTTTCATCCAAGTTTGATAGGAAGGTCTATCTTGAGTGTTAAACTTTTGAATTTCAAGATTCAAAAATTGAATCTTAGACATTAGAATTTTTGTTTTTTCTAGGAACTCAGTTTTTTCAGTAGTCCCAGAAAAAGGAATGATTTCTCCAATACTATCGTAGCTTGAGAGTAAATCATTCCCATTCATTTTTTAGGTAAACAAACCTTCAATTGAAAGGTATCTTTCTCCAGTATCATAACAAAAAGTTAGTACAGTTTGCCCCTTGCTGAACTCAGAAACTTTCTTTGCAACTGCAGCAAGAGAAGCTCCAGAAGAAACTCCTAGAAACATTCCTTCTTCTTTTGCAGCTCTTACTGCATATTCAAATGCTTCTTCTTTAGAGACTTGGATCACTCCGTCTAGAAAACTCAAGTCAAGATTTGCCGGTATAAAACCAGCACCAATACCTTGAATTGGATGAGGTCCAGGTTTAGGCGGCTCTTTATTCAGAGTTGCTGTGATAACTGGTGAGAGAGCAGGCTCAACTGCAAAGACTTTCACTTTAGGAAATTTTTCTTTGAGAACTTTTGCAACTCCAGTGATATGTCCACCAGTTCCAACCCCTGTGATTAGATAATCAACTCCATTCGGAAAGTCTTTTAGAATTTCAGATGCGGTTGTATCAATATGAACTTGAACGTTAGCTTCATTGTCAAATTGACTTGGCATCCAAGCGTTAGTTCTTTCTGCAACCATCTGCTTAGCCTTTTCAATTGCACCGGGCATTCCTTTTTCTCTCGGAGTAAGTTCAAACTGTGCACCGTATGCAGACATAAGTCTTCTTCTTTCAATGCTCATAGATTCTGGCATAACTAGAATTAATGGATATTTTTTAACTGCTGCAACCATTGCTAGTCCAACACCAGTGTTTCCAGAGGTAGGTTCAATGATCACACTGTCTTTTTTAAGAATTCCTTTCTTTTCTGCATCTTCAATCATTGCTAGTGCAATTCTATCCTTAATGCTTCCACCCGGATTTGCCCTTTCAAGTTTAATATATACTTCTGCTTGAGAGGAGTAAAGGTTATTAATTTTTACATGAGGTGTGTTACCAATTGTTGCTAAAATATTCTCTGCTTTCATTTTGCCTCGTTTATTAGATTTAGAATTTCTTAAAAGAACTCTAGAATATCAAAACTCAACAATAGACTGATTCTAATCCATGTCAGTAAAAAAATTATCTGAGAGACTATTTTTTCTTGGATTTATTCTTCCTATTGTTACTGAAAATAGATTTGTAATGTATATAAAATTTTATAACTTTATCCAAAATTCATCTTACAAAATACTTTCCCTGAGTCATTCTCAAAAACTTCTTCTATATCCTCCACCAACTGAGTATAATGCCTTAGACATTTCACCCAATGTCAATTTTTTAGAACAATACATGAGAGTTTCAAAAATGTTATTATTTCTTACTGCAGATTTTTGTATTGATTCAATTAGAGTTTTAGATTCAGAAGAAAAACGTTTTTGTTGTTCTTTGACACGTTCAACTTGTAAGTCTTTTTCTTCGTTAGTTGCTCTAATTACCTCTCGCGGGACGATAGTAGGGGAACCCATTGAGTCTAAAAATGTATTTACACCTATGATCGGAAGTTCACCAGAGAATTTTAGATTTTCGTAGTATAATGATTCTTCTTGAATTTTATTTCTTTGGTACATTGTCTCCATTGCTCCAAGAACACCACCACGTTCGCTAATACGATTAAACTCAGAATAGATTGCTTCTTCAACTAGATCTGTTAGCTCAGTGATTGCAAAACTTCCTTGAAGAAAATTTTCCGTTTTAGCACTTCCCAGTTCTTTATTAACTATGAGTTGAATTGCAACTGCCCTTCTTACAGACTCTTCAGTTGGAGTTGTGATCGCTTCATCATATGCATTAGTATGAAGTGAATTACAATTATCATAGATTGCGTATAACGCTTGTAGGGTGGTTCTAATATCGTTAAACGATATTTCTTGTGCATGAAGTGATCTTCCAGAGGTCTGAATATGATACTTTAACATTTGACTTCTTTCATTTCCATTATATATATAACGAATTGCCTTTGCCCAAATCTTTCTAGCAACTCTTCCAATCACGCTATACTCTGGATCCATACCATTCGAAAAGAAAAAAGAAAAATTCGGAGCAAATGAATCAATTTTCATTCCACGAGAAAGATAGTATTCTAAATAAGTAAATCCATTAGCAAGCGTGAATGCGACTTGTGTGATCGGATTTGCTCCCGCTTCAGCTATATGATAACCTGAAATAGAAACTGAGTAGAAGTTTCTAATTTCTTTTTGAATGAAATATTCCTGAACATCACCCATTAATTTTAATGCAAACTGAGTCGAAAAAATACAGGTGTTCTGAGCTTGGTCTTCTTTAAGAATATCAGCTTGCACTGTTCCCCTAACTTTTTTGAGAGTGTCTAGCTTGATTCTTTCATAAACTTCTATAGGTAGAACCTCATCACCAGTAATTCCCAAAAGCAATGTCCCAAGTCCATAATTACCTTCAGGTAGAGATCCTTTATAACCAATTTTATCATCAGTTAGGATACTATTACGTTTCGATAGTATTTCAGACTTTAATCCATTCTCCTGAATATAAATTTCACATTCTTGGTCAATAGCAGCATTTAGGAAAAATGCCAATAACATTGGAGCTGGTCCATTGATAGTCATTGAAACTGATGTAGAGGGAAGCGTTAGGCGAAATCCTGAGTATAATCTTTTTGCATCATCAAGTGTTGCAATCGAAACCCCAGAGTTTCCAATTTTTCCATAGATATCTGGTCTATTGTCTGGATCTTCACCATATAGAGTTACAGAATCAAATGCAGTAGAAAGCCTTGTAGCAGATTGGCTTTTGGAGAGATAGTGAAATCTTTTGTTTGTTCTCTCAGGACCACCTTCCCCAGCGAACATTCTTGTTGGTTCCTCTCCCGTTCTCTTAAATGGAAATACTCCATTTGTGTAAGGAAATTCTCCTGCGAAATTTTCCTCAGAAAGAAATCTTATGATTTCACCCCAATTCTTAAATCTAGGAACAGCAACCTTTGGAATTTTGAGATTCGATAGAGAATTGGAAAAGTTATCAACTAAAATTTCTTTTTCTCGAACTATATAACTAAACTTTTCTTGTTTATAATTAGAAATAATTTTTTCCCAATTTTGAATTTTATCCAAATATTCTTTAGGAATTTTAGCTAAGAATTCTTCTAATTTTAGTTTAAGTTCTGAAACGAGAGTATTTTCTTTTTCTAATAAATAAATTGTTTCTTGGATATGATAAGCATTTTCAGCAATTTCTGCAAGTTTCTCGTTTTCATTCTTAATAGTATCCAACTTTTCAACGATTTCAGCCAGATATCTAACTCTGGAATCGGGAAGAATTAAGATTTTTTCCATCGAATCCAGATCAAATTCTTTCTTTAGTGAGTATTCAAATTTATAATTTTGTTGAAATAACTTCAGGATATACTGAAAAACCTCACGAATTCCCGTGTTGTTAAATTCCGAAGAGATGGTTCCAAAAACAGGCATTTCGTCTAACGCTTTATCAAAAAGTTTTTTATTCCTTTGAACCTGCTTAGAAACATCTCTTAACGCATCCTTAGAACCTGTTCTATCAGATTTATTGATGACTACTAGGTCAGCAAAGTCTAACATATCAATTTTTTCTAATTGAGACGATGCTCCAAATTCTGGGGTCATAACATAGATAGATAGATCAGAAAATTCTGAGATTCTAGAATCCGACTGCCCAATTCCTGCAGTTTCAATTAGGATAAGATCAAAATCAGCCCGTTTCAAAAATTCAATTGTATTTTTCAAGAAAGGAGTAGTAGAGCTATTATTTTCACGTGTTGCCATAGACCTCATAAAAATATTCGGTCTATAGATTGAATTCATCCTAATTCGATCCCCAAGAAGTGCTCCACCCGATTTTTTTCTTGTTGGGTCAATAGAGATTATAGCTATTTTTGGTTCGTTTTCTAGGAAACTAAAATTTCTAACCAATTCATCTGTGAAAGAAGATTTTCCCGCACCACCTGTTCCCGTGATTCCCAAGACGATTAAATTCTTAGTTCTAGTAGAAACAAGATTTAAAATTTCCTTGGGAACATCCTTCTCATTTTCGATAAAACTAATCCCTCTTGCTATCGCTTGATGATTGCTATTGAACTGTGATACTATTTCTAGGACTGAATAATCAATTTTTTTCAAAAGAAATTGAATCATTCCTTCTAGACCCATTTTCCTTCCATCATCAGGAGAAAATATGGTAGCAATATTTTTCTCTTTTAATTCTTGGATTTCAATTGGAAGAATGGTTCCCCCACCTCCTCCAAATAGAAGAATATTTTGTGCGTGATTAGAATCCAGAAGGCTGCGAATATAGGTAAAATATTCCATATGCCCTCCTTGATAAGAAGTGAGCGCAATTCCATGAACATCTTCTTCAATCGCAGTCTTAACGATTTCTTGTGCTGAACGATTATGCCCAAGATGAATCACCTCAGCACCATGAGAATATAAAACTCTTCTCATGATGTTTATACTTGCATCATGTCCATCAAAAAGGGAGGCAGCCGTTAAGATTCTGATTTTATGATTCAATAGGAAAACTCTTTTCTTCTAGATTAGAAATTCTTTTTCAAGAATTAGCAATTAAAATATTCTGTCAAGTGGATTTGTCGTAAGTTAAATCATGTAAAGCTCAAGTAAATTAAAGCCTTTGCATTTGACATTATTTGATACAAAAATTTCATATTGATATGCGCCCAGAAATTCCAACTGACAGAACATCTTTTGAAATCCCTTCTTCATACCAACTGCCACTAGAGCTACTTGGAATTATAGATGCAATGAAACTTGTCTTCAATTTTCCTAAAATTAATTCATTACTCAAAGGGAATGGTGAAAAAATTTTAGTAATTCCAGGCTATAACGCTGATGATAATTTTCTTTACCCAATGAGATACTTTTTGAATAAGTTGGGTTACAATAGTAAAGGTTGGGAACTAGGTCGAAATGAAGGAGATGTTCCTCTTCTTTTAAAAATACTAAATGAAAAGATATATTCAGAATTTAATATTCATAAAGAAAAAATTTCCATAATCGGTTGGAGTTTAGGTGGATATTTAGCTAGAGAGATTGCTAGAGATAATCCAAGTTTAGTGAACAAGGTAATTACACTTGGTTCACCAATAGTGGGCGGGCCAAAATACACTTCCATTAGTAAACAATATATGGAAGGTAGAATCGATCTAGATGAACTAGAAAAAGAAATTGATCAAAGATATGAGGTTCCAATTCCTAATCCAATTCTAGTTATATATTCAAAATCTGATAACATAGTTAGTTGGAATGCTTGTATAGATGTTTATTCTCCAAATGTAATTCATAAAGAAGTTAATTCAACTCATATTGGATTAATTGTAAACACTGAGGTTTATAAATCTATCGCAGAATTTTTAAGTCGCTAAACGATATAGCATCAACATACGAGGTAATTGATAATAAGGAAATATAAGTAATTATTTTTCTTTCAATAGAATTATACAAGCTTCAAGTATAAGTGGTTGAAAGTAGCCAATAGGTAAAAAGAAATCAGTTCTAATTACAATTAAATTTTCTACTTCAATATACTTCTTTTTTCTTTTTAGAAAACTATCAAAACGATACCATTCTTCTCCTTCATGATTAGAAAATTTTCCTTCAAATAAGTTTTGAAACAAATAATAAAAGTGAGTTCTACATTCCTTAGTGACTAGGGAATACTTATCTTCATCATATGTTCCAGAGAAAACAACGTATTGATTCTCATTTAATGGAGCATCAGTTTTTTTGGAAGGAATGTAATAATTCATTCTAACTCGATGTATTTCATGATCAGGTGGATAGCAAAAAGAAAAAGCTAAAAGTAGAATCGACATACTATTTTTCATGAAAGTCTTTCTCATAACTAATCTCAGTGCATTTATCCCAGTAAACAATCATTTCTACATTCTTAAATCCTTTAATTGATTTATCTTTTTCCATAAGATAGGTAAATACTTTCTCTTTAGCTTGGCTAAACGGTTGTTTCATATAATCTTTACAAATTGTTACTATAAATCGATTCTTGTTAGTAATTTCAAAAGTATCTTCCATTCTAACTTTCTCTGCCCTAAATAATAAACTCTTTTGTAAACAATTTGCTTGTACTAGGATCAAGAAAGGTAATAATAACTTAAAGATATTAGTAATAATTTTGTCTTGGAAACTAATATACTTCACGATAACTTTCATTGATTCCACTTCTCACAACGATACTATTTTCAACAAGATCTTTATTTAGTATATATCTTATTGAACAAGATGTTTTTTCAAATTTTGGATTTGCAGATGGTAGGAGAAACTCTTTATAATCCTCTTGAGGATTGATTAGAAATAAAATACTCCCATTGGAAGTATTTGACGAAAAGCAGATGAAATTATATTTATATTTCACTAAAACTTTGAGTAAATTTTTATTTGAATAAAAGGAGTCATTAGGAAATTCTAGATCACAAAGTTCATTTGGGTAAAATCTTTGCAATAGAATATACTTTTTTTTAGGATCTAAATCAGAAATTTTGTCTTTAATCTCTTTATCAAATTGATTGTTAGGATCATAAATGATATCAAAAAAATTTTCTTCGGTTATCATAAAACTGTTAATAAGATTTTTTTTACCTTTCTCAATCAAGATACACCTTGAATTTACATTTTGACTATTGACAATCACACCTTTAGAATAGACTGTATAGTCAAAATTTTTACAAGAAAAAGCTCCAACGAGAAATATGATTAGAAAGATTTTAAAAGATAAATTATTTAATAAGAAATTTTTTTTCATAGAAACTTACTCTTCTGCTAGTTCAATGATGCCTTTGTTTGGGGTTATCACTTTGAGAAAGAGTTTTTGATTGTTATTCCTTTCATTTAGTTTCAAAACAAAAATTATATTCATAAGTTTTTCTTTAAAAAGATGAGATTTACCAAGTCCTCTTCTTCTTGCAGTTAAAGGCACTTCTTTTAAGTTCACATACTCATATTCAATTGTACCGTTATCCAAAAGAAAAAGATTTTCTTTAAAGACTTTTATATTCGTTACTCTTTTATTATTGATTAGAAATTCATAGTCATCAACAGAATTAGGATTATCCTTCATATTTGATATTTCAAAATAGACTAGATCATCTTTATCAGAAAATTCTTTCAATCCTTCCTTCAATTGTTCAGAATATATATTCTTATTTCTAATTGGAATAAAATCAGTTAAATATTCTTTCTTTTCAACTAGAGAAAAAAACTGAACATATCTTCCATAAAGTAATGCATCTTCTTTATTAATTAGTGTTGATATCTTAACTTCATTTTTGATTTGAAATTGGGAACAGTTTAGGAATAGAATAAAAATAATAACGATCTTCATTTCAATTGTTTTGACAGGTTATCAAGACAATATTTCTTAAAAAAATGATATCTATCCAAGCATTATTTATTATAATTTATTTATCTATTGGTAGGTCTTTATCTAACTTATCTTTAAACCTCAAAATCTCATCAATTGAAAGTCCAGTAATCTTACTAACTTGTTCAATTGGCATACCTATAGACATCAGCTTAATAGATACTTTTAGATTATTTTCTAGAAACTCAGGAAATTCAATAGTAAAATGAAAACAGATGATATTTTAATTTCAATCATAAATTTATTGTTTTGAATTTAAAGTGACTTTGTTTTGTAGGAATTGTTGGCACGAACAGTGCTGAGATTGCGAGTTGCTGCGAGAAGCAAATGCAAACTCGATTTTGCAAAACAAAATTGTCTGTGAGAGGAAGAATGTTTCTCATAATACTAATTCCAAGTATCGATGAAATGAATTTGGCAGATAAGAAAAAATTATTTCGTTAAGACTCAGTCTTTACAATTATAAATAAATTCTTTAATTCAGTAACTTCTTCTTCAGTCAATTCTCTTCCCATACCAACAGAAAGTGATTCTTCTAATTCCAAGGTTCCCATCTTAACTCTTTTTAAATAGATCACTTCTTCACCTAGGGCTGTAAACATTCTTCTGATTTGCCTAAATTTACCTTCACTAATTTTTACGTAAACCTCAGATTCGGTATCAGCGGAAATAATTTCTAAGAAAGCAGGTTTCGTTTTATAACCATCATCTAGAACTATCCCCTGTTTAAAACTTTCGATATGAGAAGCAGTGATCTTACCAGTTACTCTAGCATAGTATTTTTTTTCGACATGACTTTTAGGGGACGTTAGTCGAAATCCAAGTTTTCCATCATTTGTGAACAAAAGCAAACCCTCAGTTTCTTTATCCAGTCTGCCAATTGGAAATAAGTTTTTATTTCTAAAGTTATTCGGCAAATATTCCATGACAGTTTTTTCTCTTGAGTCTTCAGTTGCTGTGATACAACCCGGAGGTTTATTCATCAAAAAATAATAAAATTCTTTTCTATCTAGAATCTCATTTTCAATTTCTATTTTATCATCTAGGCGAACTTTAAAACCAGGGTCTAGAACAAGGTCACCATTTACCTTGACCTTTTTTTGTTTAATTAATAGCTTAACCTCAGCCCTAGAACCAATTCCAAAATTTGAAACGGCTTTATCAATTCTCTCTAACAATCAAACAGTACCCACTAGCCTAAGAACGACTGCTTTCTGTGCATCGAGTCTGTTCTCAGCTTGTTGGAAAATGATTGATCTCTCTGAAGCCACAACCTCTCTTGTGATCTCATATCCCGAGTGAATTGGCATATCGTGCATAACTTTTGCTTTAGAGTTTTTTAATAGTTCAGAATTAATTTGATAAGGCATCATGATCTCAATTCGTTTTTTCTTTTCTTCAGCAAACTCAGGGTCTAGAAAAAATTCCATATCCACCCAAGTATCAGTATATATATATTCACAATTATTAACTGCTTTTTGAAGATCAGTTTCCCAACTGATTAGATTTTTTTGTTTAGCCTTCTCTACTACTGAGGTTACAATGGAAGATTCATGAGCAATAGGAGTAACAAGAACGAGATGAATTCCAAGTGCAGTTGTAGTTTCGATCAGAGAGTTTACAACGTTATTATGAACCCCAACATAACAAAGAGTAGCACCTTCAAGTTTGCCACGATCCAAAAGGATTGTTAGCATGTCGGCTAACGCTTGACAAGGATGGTGAAGATTACAACATCCATTGATAACAGGAACACTTGAACCAGACTTGAGAATTTGTAGATCTTCGTTCTTTTTCATTCTAGCAATAATTATGGAAGCGTTTCTAGAAAGATATGCTGCTTCAAAATCAATATCAGAGAGTTGAAAATTAGATGTTCTCCAATCAAAATAAATTGCATGCCCTCCTAGTTCAGTCATTCCCGCTTCAAAAGATACCCTAGTTCTAGTGGAAGTTTTCTGAAATAGCATGACCATAGTTCTACCTTGCATATGACCAGTGAAATATACTCTATGGTTTTTTACATACTTAGCAAAATCTATTAACTCACGAATTTCATCGTTTGACCATTCATCAAACGATACTAGATGCCTGAGTTGTTTTTTTGAGTTCATCAAGTTAACAAATCCTTTACAGCAAATATAACATCATTTTTATCTTCATCACTCATTCCTGCAAACAAAGGAAGTGATAAAGCCCTATCATACATTTTTGCTGAATTTGGAAAATCCTTTTTGGAAAACTTATAATACTTTTTGTAATAAGGATGTTCATATATAGGAATAAAATGAAGACTAGAACCAATATTTCT
This sequence comes from Leptospiraceae bacterium, assembly GCA_033762425.1. Classification (GTDB taxonomy): domain Bacteria; phylum Spirochaetota; class Leptospiria; order Leptospirales; family Leptospiraceae; genus JANRLP01. The sequence continues at coordinate 86,832 of JANRLP010000032.1, read as the reverse complement.
ATCTTTCAACTTTAATGCAAGACTATCTCTACCTATCTTTGCGACACTTGGATCAAGTTCAATTCTATAGAGATGCCATGAATGTTTTCCATTCTTATCTTCTTCTGGAAGTTTTAATCCCTTTATATCTGAAAATTCTTTGTTATAGTCCAAAGCAATTTCTGTTCTTCGTTTCCAAAATTCATTTGCTTCCTGAAGTTGTACAATTCCAAGAGCAGCAGCAATATCCGTTAGATTGTACTTATAGCCTGCTTCTACAACTTCATAAAACCAACTTGGTCTATTATAGGAATCTCTATTGATACCATGAAGCCTCATGAGTTTGATCCTTTCTGCAAGCTTCAGATGAGGAGTAGTCACCATCCCACCTTCTCCAGTTGTGATTCCTTTCGTAGCATAAAAACTAAAAACTGTAAAATCTCCCCAAGCTCCGATGGGTTTGGATTTATGAGTAGCAGGAAAAGCATGAGCTGCATCTTCAATTACATAAAGATTGTACTGTTTTGCAATCGCAAGAATGGATTCCATATCACAGGTATATCCCGCAAGATGTACTGGAATGATTGCTTTAATCGTTTTGCCTGTAGCTTTAGAAATGAGCAGACCATTTTTCATAATACAAAATTTTTGAATTGAATCCTCTAGGGTTTCTTTAGTCATTAAATTGTTAACTGGATCAACATCAGTTAAAATTGGCTCTGCTTTAAAATAACAGATAACTTCTACAGTTGCAGTAAAAGTAACAGCACTAGTAATGACTGAATCATTTTCTGTAAGTCCAATTGCTTCTAAGGCTAGATGAAGCCCAGCTGTCGCTGAGTTCAAAGCAATCGCAGTTTTAGCAGTTACAAACTCTGAAAACTGCTCTTCAAATTGTTTTACTTTCGGACCTGAGGTTACCCAACCTGAACGTAGAACTTCTACGACTTGTTCAATTGCATGTTCAGAGATAGAAGGAAGGGCAAAGGGAAGAAATTGGTCTCGTTTGGTTTGAATCATCTTATTTCCAGTTTATTATGTCTATTTAAGTAAAAGCTACTATTCTAAAAATCGTCTTTAAAAAAATTTTTCTAAAAGGAAAAACGAATCTTTATTGCCAAAGATTGGCACTTGTAGTAAACTATTCATGGAACTAAGATGAAAGCTGTTTCTACTGTCAAAGTTAATTTTGAGCAAATCCTGAAAAGAATTGCTATTATCGACCGTGACATTTCTGAACTTAATCGACTCAAAAGTAAATTACCAAAAGACAGACATTATTTTCCTGGTCTTCAACTTACTTTTGATAAACAAATTCAAACTTTGAATCTAGAAAAAAATTCTCTCTACGCTCTGAACATAAAAAACCCTCCTCAATGGCTTTCCAATTTCTATACTAATGGAAAAGCACTAACAAATGGATTTCATGAGGATGAAGAAGAGCTAGTCAATTTTTCTCCCATTGTTCCCGTAGAAGGTGGAGAAATAATTTCTTTCCTAAAAGCTATCCCTAAGACAGAGGTGCATCTCCATTTAGAAGCTTGTATCAACAAAGAAGCTTTAAAGAATCTTTTACAAAGAAATAATATGGAAGTGAGTGATGAAGTTTTTGACGAAAAATTTCATTTTAAAGATTTAAACGGTTTTATCCAACTTTTCTTTTTTATCCAAAGTGCAATTCATTCTGCAGATGATTTTGGACTACTCATCGATAGTCTCGCAAACTATATGAGAAATGACAATATCATCTATGCAGAAGTATTTTTAGCTCCCACTCGATTTCTACAGAATGGACTTGAGTTCACTGAAATCATGGATGTAATTGTAGATAGAATTCGTGAAATCAAAAAAGAAGATGGAACTGAGATCAGAATCTTAGTCGATGTATCTAGAACTTTTGGTGTGGATAACGCAATGGCAAATCTACAGAAAGTCTTGAGTCTTCGCTATGAAGAAGTGATTGGAATAGGACTTGGTGGTGCAGAACTTATGGGTCCCGCTCGTGACTATGAACCAGTGTTTAAGTTAGCAAGAGAAGCAGGACTCCATTGTGTGGTTCATGCAGGAGAAGACGATGGACCTTGGTCAATTTGGGATAGCTTGAAGTATTTGAAAGCAGAAAGAATAGGACATGGAATTTCAGCAATCCAAGACCCTGAACTCATGAGATACATCAAAGAAAATAAAATTCCGATCGAGATTTGTTTAACAAGCAATATGTTCACGGGAAAATATGTTCGCAAAGAAGAAAACCATCCCGTTCGTCAATATTATGATACTGGAATCATCACTTGCATCAACACTGATGACCCTGAAATATTTGGAGTCAGCCTTACAGATGAATACTACAAACTTCATAAACACTTAGGCTTTTCCATTGATGAAATGATTGACCTTGTGAAAAAAGGAGTGTTTTCCAGTTTCCATCCTAAAAAAGACAAGCTCTGGAAAAAAATGGAAGCTGAGATCCAACGCCTAAAAACAAAACACGCAGTTTAGGATACATTCTAACAGTTGGGCAAATCCCAAATAGCCAAATACTATCGAAGTGCGATATTACCCATACAAATCAGTTAAGAATTTTAAAGTAATTAAAAATGAAGTAATAAACAATTCTTGTCTTTGTTACATAGTTGAAAAAAATGGATGGAAAAGAGGATTTATGGCAGTTCAGGATTTACTATTATTGACCTATGTTTTTGCACTAGCTACCTTTGTTGGATTTGAGCTTATCTCTAAAGTTCCACCAACTCTACACACTCCCTTAATGTCTGGTTCCAATGCAATTTCAGGAATTACAATCGTTGGTGCGATGCTTGCTGTGGGAGCGGTTGGTTGGAATAATCAAGTTGCTAAAATTCTTGGAGTAACTGCTGTGATTCTTGCAACTGTGAATGTTGTTGGTGGTTATCTAGTCACCGATAGAATGTTAAAGATGTTTAAGAAGAAAAAATAATGCTGATACTCATCCAAATCATATATCTAATATCCTCTATTCTATTTATCCTTGGAATCAAAAGGATGGGCAAAACCTCTACTGCAAGGTCGGGAAATTTCTATTCAGCTATTGCTATGTTGCTTGCAATCGTTGCAACTCTACTAAACCAAAATATTCTTGGGTTCAGTGAAATAATCATTGGGATTCTAATTGGTTCATTGATTGGAGCAATCACTGCATACAAAGTTCCAATGACTTCAATGCCTGAGATGGTTGCCATCTTTAATGGAGTTGGGGGACTAGCATCTGTGCTAGTTGCATTTTCAGAATTCTGGACTAGAAATGATAAAGGTCAAGAAATTGACTTAATCATTACAATCAGTGTTATCTTAAGCATACTCATTGGTGCTGTAACATTTACTGGTTCTGTGATTGCATATGGAAAACTTTCCGGCAAGGTCACGGGAAAAGCTGTTGTATTTTCGGGACAACATTTATTAAACTTATTACTCTTTCTAGCAGTGGTTGGTTTTTCCATTCTAATTTGCATCAATTCTAAAGACTTAGTATCGCTTTACGCTATTATTGGAGTTTCGCTATTGCTTGGGGTTCTTGTTGTGCTACCAATTGGAGGTGCAGACATGCCTGTAGTGATTTCGCTTTTGAATTCCTATTCGGGAATGGCAGGTTGTGCTACAGGTTTTGTTCTAAATAATTATGTGCTAGTGATCTCTGGAGCGTTAGTTGGTTCTTCAGGAATCATTCTTACAGATATTATGTGTAAAGCGATGAATCGCTCTCTAGTAAGTGTTCTATTAGGTGGATTTGGTGCAACTTCTGGTGGTGGTGGAGCAGTATCGGGTAGTGATACTAATGGAAGACCAGTTACTGTGAAAGAACTTGGAATAGAAGAAACAGCAATGATGTTTGAATCTGCAAGCTCTGTAATCATTGTTCCCGGTTATGGGATGGCTGTTGCACAAGCACAACATGCTGTTCGTGAGCTCATGACTCATCTAGAGAAAAATGGGACTAGTGTAAAATTTGCAATTCATCCTGTTGCAGGAAGGATGCCTGGGCATATGAATGTTTTGCTTGCCGAAGCAGAAGTTCCCTATGATAAGCTCATTGAAATGGATGAAATCAATGGTGAGTTTCCCAACACAGATATCGCACTCATTATCGGTGCTAATGATATTGTGAATCCTGCTGCAAGAAATAATCAATCCAGTCCAATCTATGGAATGCCAATCTTGAATGCAGACAAAGCAAAAACAGTAATCATAAGCAAACGAAGCATGGCATCAGGTTATGCGGGAATTGAGAATGAACTTTTTGGATATGATAACGCATTCATGTTATTTGGGGATGCTAAAGTAAGTATCTCTAAAGTTGTGCAAGAAATGAATTCTAATTCCTAAGACTGATCTTAGTTAACGCAGAGTTGGTTGGTGAGTGGAGCCGATCCACAATCTCTGTCAAGTGTGTTAGTTCTCATGTTTAGCGTGAATACTAACACTCCCTCTATTTGTATGAATTGAACTGTAATAGTTCTGGCATCTTATATTAGTAGTGTATTATATGATCGTGTTAGATTCAACGTTTTCGCTCTGGTAGAAAAAATTGCCTTTAGGCGTAAAGTCATTTTTATGTGTTCGCCAAACAAACAATTATTACAAAATAAATTATTGATAAGTTAATAGTTATTACAAAAAAACCTGATTTTAGTTATTACATAGTCAAGAAATTTCAAACAAACAGTTGTTACAAAGCACCGACCACGGAAAAGCCCTTTCAACTAGGACAAAACTCCTCAATTAGAGCAACCAGAGTAGAGTTTGCATTACAAGGAAAGATTCACACGGATAGAGTAATCACATTTAGCTCTACTATGTAAACAACAAAGCCCGCGTCCCAGATCGACCTGTGGTCAAAAAATTTTGCACTTCGGTACTATTGCTTCGCAATCAATCAGTGACCAAAATTTTTTGACCGAAAGGGAGAGCTGGAAAAGACGCCCAAGAGTTATTAATGTGTGTTCAATGTAAAAAAAGAGAATAGAAGTAATTACTCATATATTCAAAGCTTGCGTTGAGATAAAATCCTTTTGCAGAAGTCACGTTAGCTAAATCACTTTGCGGAAAAATTTTTCAAGGAGTCGATGAGTTTTTCGGGATGAATCTTATTTTCTAACTCAAACTTTTAGTTTCACTCAAATTTTTCGTAAAAGCCTTCAGAGTTTAGAACTTGTTTTTCAATTAACTTTATTTGTAATGAATGATAGCTTCTGGTTCAGAAAACTCTTTTGAGATAACTTCTTAAAGCTAATCATGGTTAGTCTTCGTTAATTCTAGAAACTCCGATTTCGATAGCCAAGCCAAAAAACCGGTATCAAATATACTTGTTTTTATAAAATTATTTTTAGTTTGCTGAGTAGTTACTTTAATTTTCCAAAATAAAAGACTAGCTACAAAAAATAGATTCAATAGATTGTTAAAAGTTAGGCTTTTAAGACCCATATAACAAATAAGACAAATTGATTAACTCGGGATTCCCATAGGCACAGATAAAAATCAATGAACTATGATAAGATTAAAATCTATTTGGAGAAACCAGTTCTAAAAATTTTTAGGATGGAAAATCCAGCTATATTGATTAGCTTTTTATTCCAAGAATTCAAGGCAAAGAATGAGGTAACCATTCGGGAAGACTTGCTTATAGAAAAATTAAAATCACACTTGCTTGGAATTGAGAAAAAAAATCTAGGTGACGCAGTGCCACAAAAAAATTCTGAGCTAATACTCACTGATTGGGCGAACCTAGGATTTTTTAGAAAATTTTATGTTGGAAATACTGATTTAGCGTTCTATGAATTAACTCCGTCCTCTGAGAAAATTATAAATTATATACAAGACTTGGATAAAAAAGATTTTGTAGGAACTGAATCAAGACTCTTGAAAATTTTTGAGATACTGAAAGAAATTTCTTTTCGTTCCTCTGATGATCCTAATATAAGAATTCAAGAATTAGAAAAAAGAAAACAGCAAATTGAATCTGAGATAGAAGAAATTAAATCGGGTAATTTGAAAAAATTTACTAGCACACAAGTTAAAGAACGGTACTTCGATCTATTTGATACTGCTCGAAGATTGCTTTCTGATTTTAGAGAAGTAGAGTATAATTTTAGAGAAATTGATTCTTTGGTTCGGAGTGCAAAGGATGAAGGAAGTTCCAATCGTGGGAAATTTTTGAGCCAATTTTTTGAGAAGGAAGACTTTCTTTTTGAAACCGATCAAGGCAAGAGTTTTATTGCGTTCTTTGAATTCTTGATGTCACAAGAGAAGCAAACTGAATTGACAGAACTGATTTCCATGATGCTTGCTCTACCAGAAATTATAGAACTAGAAAAAAATTCTAAGGAAGATTCATTCAATCGTGAATTCTTTTTTCGTAAGTTAAAATCTTTGATGATGAATGAGTGCATGAAAGTCAATAAAACAAATTCAAAGATTTCGGAAGGTCTAAGGAAATTTATTGCAGCGAAGACATATTTAGAAAACAAGAGACTTGGAGAAATGATTGCTGAAATCAAACAACAGGCAAGTGCTTTAAGAGATATTTCTGTTAGCAAAGATTTATTTTTTGAAATTGATAATAAACCTAGAATTAGTTTAATCATGGAACGTCCACTATTCTCACCTCCCGATAGTATCGTCTTAAATGACTCATTGTATCTCGAAGGTGACGATGCAAATTATACTCAGTCCGAAATTGCAATGTTATACAACAACAATTATATTGATAAAGAAAAGTTAAAAGCGAATATAAATGAATGTTTGCGTTATAAATCTCAGATTTCTCTGAAAGAAATAATTGAAAAATTTCCCACTGAAAAGGGTTTACTGGATGTTGTTGGTTATTTCTCTCTAATGAACGATGAAATTAAAAGCATTTTGTATGATGATAAAAAAGATACATTGGTTATTTCGAGCAAAGAATCTGGCAAGAAATATAAGATTACAATTCCTAATTTGGTTTTTATAAAAGATGAATGATAATAATAAATTATTTCCCTATGCAAATGCAGTCATTCGATTGCTCCAAGGTATTTTGTACAATGAAGATAAAGAATGGAAGGAACTGATTTCTTATAAAAGTGAAATAGAAGACCATTTTGCTGGGCTTGGACTTGAGCTTTATCTGGATGAATCCGAAGGTTATTCTTTTTTAAAGCAAAAGGATTTTACTGATGAAGACTCGGCTCCACTTAAACTAGTTAAGAAATTGCAGTTGAGTTATCCAATCACTTTACTCTGTATTTTACTAAGAGAAAAATTATTAGAATTTGATGCTAGCTCTAGTGAGTCAGGACGACTTGTGCTATCGAGAGAAGATATTAAAGAACTAATTCAGAATTATTTTCCCCAAGAGTCAAATGAGGCTAAGGTTGCCGACAAAACCGATGCTTCCATTAATAAATTAATCGAATATGGCTTCTTGCATGAGATGAATCAAAAGAAAGATAAATTGGAAGTAAAAAGAATTCTTAGGGCTGTGATTGATGCAGATAAGCTGAGTGAAATTAAAGATAGGTTAGCTGAATATGCAAGAAACATTTGAATTTGCTACCGATAATTCTCGCACTGGTTTTCGCCTTGATAGATTGGAAGTTCTAAACTGGGGAACATTCGATCAGAAGATTTGGAAAATTGAACCTAATGGATTTAATTCTCTTCTCACAGGTGACATTGGTTCTGGTAAGTCAACATTGGTTGATGCCATAACGACTCTGCTTGTCCAGCACAATCGCATAACGTACAATAAGGCCGCTGGTGCTGAGGGCAAGGAAAGAAATTTATATAGATACATTCGTGGAGCGTATGCTAGTCTAAAAGGAGAGGAAGACTCAACAGCAAAGGCTCAGTATCTAAGAGAAAAAAATTCTCATACAGTTTTACTTGCTTCATTTTTTAATGAAGGATACAGCGAACGTTATACGCTAGCACAAGTCTTTTGGTTGAAGAATGAAGAGGTAGATAAATTTTTCATTCTATCAGATTCTGATCTTAGTATCAAGGAACATTTTATATCTTTCGGTTCAGAAATTTCCGATTTAAAAAAACGTCTTAAAAAAATCCAAGGCGTTGACGTAATTGAATCTTATAAGGACTATTCAATTAAATTTCGTTCTCAGTTTGGAATCCAATCAGAGAAAGCTCTCGAACTATTTTACCAAACCGTTTCTCTAAAGTCTGTAAACAACCTGAATGAATTTGTTCGTGAGAATATGTTAGAAAAATATTCTGAGGAAATCAATAATTCGATTGAAGAACTAAAGAAAAATTTTGAAGACTTGAATCAGTCTCACGAGGCAATACTAAATGCCAAAAAGCAAATTGATGATATTACCCCAATAATTTCTTTCTCCGAAGACTATGAAAAACTAAGTCAATTGCTCGAAGAACTAAAGAATACTCAAACTGCAATTCCTTCTTATTTTGCTGAACAAAAAATACGTCTATATAATTTTGCGGTTTCTAAAAAACAGACTGAAAAGGAAAAATTAGAAAATGCTATTTCTGAAATTGAGAAAGAAATTTCTCAAGCAAGAGAAACCGAAAAAAGCCTTTCATTCCAAATTCAAAATCTGAGCGAGTCACGAGAACTGGATCGATTGAAGTCTGATTTGGAAAAGTTAGACGAAAGAAGGTCATTTAAGAAAAAGGACGCAGATAAATATAACGAATCTGCAAAATTTTTGAACTTACCTAAGTTTCCAGAATTGGAAGAAGAAGCATTTCACCAATCATCTGTCTCTATGAGGAAACGTTTTGATTTAGAAGAGAAACAACTTTTAGAAATGAACGAAGATTTACAGAAAAACAAAATCGAAGAAAAATCTATATTAGACAAAATAGGGAACTATGAATCTGAACTTAATTCCTTGAAAAGTCGCAAATCACTGATTCCAAGTGAAAATTTGCGAATTCGGCAATTGATTTCTGAGAAATTAAATATTTCCGAAGAAGAGATTCCATTTGTAGGAGAACTTCTTAAGGTGAAAGATAAAAAATGGGAAGGAGCAATCGAACGAGTTTTGCATAATTTTGCTCTTAGCATCTTAGTTCCAAATAATAAGTATGAGCTATTTAGTAAGTTCATTAATGAGAATAATTTAAAAGCTAGGGTCGTTTACTATCGTGTATCGATAGTAAAGGCTAAGAGAGAGTTACAAAATATTGAAAATCCACTCTTTCAAAAAATGGAAATCAAGTCTGATACTGAATTTTATGATTGGTTGAGTAATGAGCTAAAAGAAAGTTATAACTATTCTTGTGCCGAAAGTTTAAGTGATTTTCAAAAGCAACAAAGAGCAATTACAAGAGAAGGGCAAATCAAATATAACCAATCCAGACACGAAAAAGACGATAGGCGAAATGTGGATGATAAGTCTAACTATGTTTTGGGGTGGAACAATAAAGAAAAAATCTCTAGTCTTGAGAAAGATTTAGCTGAACTAAAAGATAAAGAAACTTTGCTTAAAGAAAAAATAATTTATGCTGAGAAAGGTAGAATCAGGATTGAAGAAAGTATGCGTACTATTCAAAAATTGCTAGAGTTTACCAATTTCCATGAATTGAATTGGAGAAAAGAAGTAAAGGAAATTGAAGAAACTAAGTTTAAGATTAAAGAATTGGAAAGTTCTTCTGATCAATTAAAAATTCTTAGCAAGCAATTAGAAGATACAAAAGAAATACTATCGATAAAAGATAGTAGTCGTAGTTTGCAACTTAGCGAATTGGGTGCTTGTAAATCAGAATTAGATCGTTATCACAAGAATCTATCTGAGAATCAAATTTTACTAGAAGCAATGAACCAAGAAAGTAAAGATTTGTATTTTCCAAAGATTAGTGAATTGATTGGTGAAAGTATAATTGATTTGAATATAATAGATAAGCTAGCAAAAGAAATTAGCGACGGTATCGAAAGTAAGAAGAATGAAAAAAATAAGCAAAAGGAAAATTTAACTGCCCGACTCATTAGTCGAATGCAAAAATTCAAAGATGCTTACAAGGCGGAAACGAGTGAGTTTGATTCTAGTATTGAATCAATCCCTGAATTCAAAAAAATGTTTCATCGATTAAAAGAAGAAGACCTTCCCAAATTTGAAGAGCGGTTTAAAAATAAATTGAATCGAGACGTAATCAATGGAATTGCTATATTTAAAAATTCACTAGAAGATAAAGAAGGGGACGTTAAAGAAAAAATTTCTAAAATCAATCTATCGTTACACGATATTGAATACAATAAAGGAACATATATCACCTTAAACTGTGAAAAAAATTCTGACGATGAAGTGAATAAATTTCGCATTAGTCTAAGAAATTGTTTAGAAAATACTCTCGGAAACTCTGATCTATATAACGAAGAAAAGTTCAAACAAGTAAAGTCAATCATTGATAGATTTGCAAGTGGTGCTGACATAGATAGAAAGTGGACTTCTAAAGTAACAGACGTTTCTAATTGGTTTATTTTTTCAGCTACGGAAAAATTTATTTCTGACGACTCTGAAAAAGAATCTTATAGCGGTTCTTCGGGTAAGTCAGGTGGTCAAAAAGAAAAACTTGCTTATACTGTTTTAGCATCAGCCCTAGCCTATCAGTTTGGACTCGAATGGAATGAGACCAAATCTAAATCGTTTCGATTTGTTGTAATTGATGAAGCCTTCGGTCGTGGTTCTGATGAAAGCACAAGGTATGGTTTAGAACTTTTCAAAAAGTTAAATCTCCAACTATTGATTGTCACTCCATTACAAAAAATTCATGTGATTGAAGAATACATCAATGCCTGTCATTTGGTAGTCAATGAAGGTGGAAAAAAATCAACGGTTAAAAATTTAACGATTGAAGAATACAAAGAAGAAAAAGAAAAATTTTCTAAAAAATGAAGTCCTACCATGAAATCCAAAATTTTTGTTTAAACAAATATAAGGAATTTCTAATATGCAATTTTTCTAATATAGATTTTTTTCCGCTTAGAATGAATCAATTCGGAAAATACAAATCAAATGAACTATCAAAAAATTTTTTTCAAGTCGATTCAGAAATCTTAGAACTAAAGAAAAATTCTAAGGAAGAACTGGGTTATGGATATGAGATTGAATGGGAAACGAGCAACGCACGAAACTCAGGTAAAAATAATCTTCCAAGCACTATTTACTTTTCTAATAAATCTGATTATTTGAAATTCATAGACAAAGAGAATGAATTTTTTATCCTCGAAGAAGACGCAAATCTTATGCTGGAAAAATTTCCAGAATTAAATACTTGGTTTTTAGAAAATCCTTCTAAATTGATTTCCATTTCAGATGATTTAGAAAAAATACTTTCTATTTTTGAATTTTTCAAAAAAAATCCAAGACCAAATTTGTATCTAAGAGAACTTCCTATTGAAGGAATTGATACCAAATTTATCGAAAGAAATAAAAGTATTTTGATAGAAATATTGGATATTATTCTTGACTCTGATAATATACTATTAAGTGAAGATAGTATTGAGAAAAGATACTATCTTAAAACAAAACCAATTTTAATTCGGTTTAGAATTTTATCAGATAATTATTCCCTATTTCCTAAAGGGGTTAGGGATATTAGCATTCCAATCTCTGAATTCAAAACCCTTGTTTTTTCAGAAAAAAATGTTTTTATTACTGAAAATCTTATTAATTTTTTATCGTTTCCCAATCAAGAAGATTCAATAATCATTTGTGGCGGCGGATATTCTGTTTTAAATCTAAATCAATTAGAAAATTTACAAGATAAAGAAATTTATTATTGGGGAGATATTGATATGAATGGATTTGATATTCTTTCTAAGTTTAGAGAATTTTTTCCTACCACTAAATCATTTTTAATGGATACTATCACCTATCAATACTACTCTCACTTAGCAGTATCAACTAATATTTCTATAAAATCAATTCCAAATAATCTGACAAGAGATGAATTTGAGTTATTTGATTTCTTATCGAAAAAGCAAACTGGTAACCGATTGGAACAAGAAAAAATTCCGTTTGATTGTGTTAAAGAAAAGTTGATTCATTTGCATACTATAGGATATGGAAAAAGTTTTTAATCGATTAAGTCAATAATTTTGAATCAAATATAATGTTATCAATAATATGTTTCTTACTTCAAAAATTTATTCTGAATTTAATTTCTTAGCATAGTCTTTATATTTATAGTTCAAGAATTCTCCGAAGTTTAGACTAGTTTCAAATTTAAATCGCCAGCTAGAGACGACGTCTTCATCAAGCATTACTATCTATCTGCTTTTAGTTTTTCTTTAATCAACCTATAAAGATTTTTTAATTCTATTCTATGCTCAATGGTATTTTCATAAAAATTATTTCTTGGCAGTCTTTTCCCGAGACTATTTGAGGTTAAAGACATAGCAAATTTTTTGAGGATAACGATGTTATTGTTATTTGGATTCATCTATCGTTAGATGAAAGCAATATAATGAATTTTTATCGAATTGATTAGCAAAAATCTACTCAAATAGCTTTGGATAAGACTTCACAAATTCATAAAAGGAAGTCTTCACTGTTTGGGTTTTTCCCGAAGCTACACAACTATATTCGATAGAATGGTTATGGCTCTTGAAATAGTTTAATGCTGCATCTAAACTTTCTGAATTTTTCTTGTAGTAAAAATATTGAAAAACCCCAATCAGATCTAAATTATTATTCTTAAAAACCTTATCAGTATGATGTTTTAGGTATGCTTCAATTTTCAAAAAAGCAAGATTCACTTCCTTTTTATGTTTCTCTTCAAAAGAATAATCCTGAACAATATATTCTCCAGCTTCATTCTTAGCAATTGCTAAGAATTGAGGGAACTCAAACTTAGTCTGTCCAACAGTTTCAGCAGGAGTTATAGAGCAAACCGCTCCCTTTTCTTCCATTTTCAAATCATAAAATTTGTTGCTTGTGGACTTGATTTCCTCATGTCCATCTCCATCTATATCCACTATCTTTAGTTGTGAGGATTCACCCATAATTCCTGAAAGACTGAAGGACTGAATTCCATCTTTTTCACCATAATAAAAATTAGTATAATAACAACAACCGTTCTCACCACCAGAAAAGTAAGTGATGTATAATAATTTTTCTTTGCCAAGTTTATAAAATCCATGTTTAAATCCTAAAGGGAATTCTTGTTGGAGAGAAACCTTCTTTGACTTTTTATGAATTAATTTTAGAAGCTTTCCATCATCTTCACGTTCAATAGAATGACCTTCCCAATTTGCAATTCGCTCAGCGTTAATTGAAATTGCTAAGAATAAAAGAACTATAAATTTCATGAGCAAATCTTCTGTAATAGTATAAATTTGTCAAGCATTAACTTTCTTCTTTGCAACAACCTTCTTTGTTATTTTATTCAAAAATTTCAGAATCGTACTCGCAATCAATTCAGGTTCTTCTTGAACAACGTTATGCGATGCATTAGGAATTTGTAAAAATTTTGAGTGTTTGATTTTTTCATGAATCTCCTTTGATTTCTCAATAGGTGCAAATAAATCTTTTTCACCACACATAACTAACGTTGGAATTTTGATTCCTTCTATTGGTTTACTCAATTTATGATTATTCACATCTACAATGAAATGGACTAATAAACTAGGATCAAGATTTTTTAAACTATCTAAAAAAGGTTGAACCACAGCTTTCTTTGTTTTCTTCTCATTTAGAAAAATTTTTGCTGCAACAAATAATCTAAGTTCAAATGGTAAACTATGAACTAACTTCCATCCTGACTCAAAAGGTTTACGAAATTTTTTAGTAAGTATATTTAATTTGGGAGTAATATAGGAAAAGAACTTTGTCTTAGTATTCAAAAATGAGTCTAAGACCTTTTCACTAAATCCACTGATGCATACTAGGGATCTTGCGATCTTACTGTTCTGTGCATGAAACTCAAGCATAACTTGAACCCCAGTACTATAACCAATCAAATGTGCTTTCTTAATTTTAAGTAAATCAAAAATTTTCTTTGCGTCCTTAACAGCTGATTCTAGAGTTACATCATCTAGAACTTTTGGAGAACCTGAATTACCATGTCCCTTATAATCAAAAAAAATTACTCTATACTTCTTTGATAGTTTTTGGACTATCTCAAAAATATTTTGTTCGCTGCAACTAAAACCATTGAATATAAAAATTGCATCACCTTTTCCATATTGATAATAAGCAATCTTTGTTCCATCTTCAGAAATCACATAATTCATAACCAATACCTAATCCCATTTATAAATCTTTAAGCCAACTCCAAGAAAAACCGATCCCATCACAAACATGATAAGTATTGGTTGCATTGTCTGACTTAGACCTGCTCCTTCAATATAAATTGCACGAATGGAATCAGCAAGTAACGTTAAAGGAAAATACCTAACTATATTTTCTAACCAACTCGGAAAATTATGATAAGAGAAAAATATTCCTGAACAAATAGTCATTGGAAAAGTAATAAAGTTTATCAAACCATTTCCGACTTGAACGTTATTTGTCCGGGAAGACATTAAAATTGCTATTCCTGAAAAAATATAATTCCCCGCTACATAAGTTAAAAATAGTGCTATCAATGAACCTTGAAGATGAACATCAAATACTAAATATCCAAAAACGATTAGAAATATAAATTCTAAAGAGTTTAGTATGAACCTCATCAATATATGAGAAAACAAAAATACTAATTTTGGCAAAGGTGTTGCCATCATTCTTCTAAGTAATTTTTTTATTCTCAATTCAATTAAAGTGTATCCCGTACCCCAAACACACGAGTTCATAATTCCAAGTGCCAACATACCTGGGAGTAGAAAGTCAATATATCTAGTTCCTCTCGAATCCATTGCTTTGATCTGAAGTTGTTGTTTAGTCTTTCCATCCCAATTAATGGTTGCTCGGAGCAATAGATAGGTTAAATAGCTCTCATTATTATTAGGATCAAAATGATATAAAATTTCTTTGGTAGAAGAATTCTCAGTCACAAATAAATTGATTTCACCTCGTTTCATCTTCAAGATTGCATCTTCTTGTTTATCATTTTGGAATATAAACTTAGTGTAACTTCCTTCGGGAACTTTTTTAGATTCAATCATTGTTCTAAGACTTGAACCTTGTTCTACTATAGACACCTTTCTTATATTTTCATGTTTACTTCCAAAAGCCATCCCAAGTATGCCTGCAATGATAATTGGAAATCCAAACGCCCAAAATAAAATTGCTGGGTTTCTAAAAAATACCTTCAGCTCGACTTTCAATAATTCTAAAATCATTCTTCCTCCAATCTTCTTCCAGTCATGGAAAGAAATAAATCATCTAAAGTCATTTTCTTGCATTCGAAGCTTTTGAGTTTTATCTTGGATCGTTTCATCTCACTTAGGAATTTAGGAAGAAATTGAATCATATCTTTTACAATTATCTTACCTGATTTATTCTTTTCTTTCCAGATTATTTTTTTAAATCCATTTATCTTTGGTAGCTTGAATTTAGGATAAACTTGTTCAAATTCAAAGTCCACGGATTCGCTTAGATCGTTTTTCTCTAGTAGTTCTTCAAGGTTACCTTCTGCAATGATCTTGCCTTGATCCAAAAAGAGTATCCTATCGCATAACGTTTCTGCTTCCTCCATATAATGAGTTGTTAGAATCAATGTAGTGCCTTTAGCTTTTAGTTCTAGCAAAATATTCCAAATATCTCTTCTAGCCTGAGGATCTAGACCAGTTGTTGGTTCATCCAGAATCAATATCTTAGGTTGATTTACAAGAGCAATGGATAGAGCTAGTTTTTGTTTTTGTCCACCAGAAAGATTTTCTACATATGAATTCAGTTTGTTAGTTAGTGATGTAATTTCTAGTGAACGCACTGCAATTGTTTGTGGGATAGTATAGAAACTTCCAAATAGTGCAATTGTTTCACCCACAGTCAACTTATCTATGAAATTTGTTTCTTGTAAGGAAAAGCCAAGGAAATTTCGAATATCCATTTCGTGGGAACTCCAAGTCTTTCCAAGTATCTGAATTGATCCTTTATCAGGCTTTTGGATTCCTTCAATCATTTCGACTAACGTTGTTTTTCCTGCTCCATTGGGTCCTAAAAGTGCAACGAACTCACCTTCTTCAATTGAGAAACTCACACCGTTAACAGCATTCACATCCTTGAATGCTTTTCTAACATCTTTAAGTTCTATAGCTATCATCTAAATAATCCTTTCTATGGATGAAATTCAGCGAAATGAATCACCCAATCATCACTTTTTCTATCCTTCCATCTTTCTTCTGGAAAATACTTTCCACCAAGCATCCCCAAAATTTTCTCCATGTATGGTTCTCCAGGATCAAAGTCTTTTCCAATTAATGCTACTGAACCACCAAATTTTTTCTTTGCTTGAGTGTGTGAATAGATTCCATATAATTCTTCGATTGCAAAATTGGAAAGCGGAATCTTAAATTTTTTTGAAAGCTCACTCACTAGTTCAGAAACTTTTTTACTTTGAACTTCATTAGCCATTAGCTCTTCAGTATTCTTTCCAACAATTTCTATTTGAATGCATTTATGATTAGTTCCAGTTGCTGCTTGGGGATAATGATCAAGATCATCCAAAAGTTGATAGGCTTTTCCATCATTATCAACCATAATCGTTGCAGAGAGTCCTCTCATTTCTAAAACTTTTTGTGAGTCAAAAAACGACTTAATTGCAGTATAATGAAGAACAACACAACTAGGTTCTATTTTTTGTTTCAGTTTATACTTTAGTCTAAAAATTTCTGGTGTTCTATTCTTGGAATCTTTTTCTAGAGCATTCAATTTTAATTCTGCTTGTTCAGTGATTCCTCTACCATGATCGAATTGATCTTTAGTCTTAGAAACATTTTCTTTACTAAGTTTTTCTTTTCTAAAAATCCAATCTTTTTCAAATCTTTTTTCCCAATCTTCTTCTTTAAAATAAGTTCCATTGGAATTTAATAGAACTAGTTCTAATGTTGATTCTAGACCCAAATCTTCTAGATCAATGAAATAACCAAATTTTTTTTTGACCTGAAGATGACTAAATACTCCTTTCTTGGAACCAACATCTTTATTGTTCAAAGGAATGGAAAAAGAATTAGCTAGAGTTTTAAGAGTCTGAACTGCTATTTTGAGTTGAACAGGATTATTAGCAATTTCTTCACTTGTCCCTTCTAAGCTCAAATGAATCGATGAATCATCCATTTTTGGTGAAACTTTATATACAACGATTGCAGGATTATTCACACCATAAATTGTTCCTGTTTTATCAATTACCAGATGAACCAGAAAACTATTTTCGATTGATTTTTGGATATACTCTTTTGCACTAAGTCGCCTTGTGATATGAAATACTACACTTTGAATTGGTAATCTTCTTTGGGAAAAATTTCTTCTATCTAATAAGTCTTTGGAAATACCCAACTCATTGAGTGGTTTTACCGGTAGATGAAAATTCTTATACTGATCTAGGATTTGTGAATTGCTAACACCAGCACAATGCAACCAAAGAAAACAAAATAGAGGCAATGAATAGAACATAATCCATTTTTTTTCTACTCATCTAAAATCCAATTTTTATTTTATTTGAATGAAGAGGATTGCTTGAAACAATTGGTTGCTAGTCATATTGAAACAACCAATTCTCCACTACCATTTTATCTACAATTTGTTTCCAAAAGAAACTTAGGATCCGTTGCTGAACTTCCTTTGAGACTAACTACAGCATATAAATAAGGATTGTTTACCCTATCCACAACAGGGACAGATTTACTTATCAACTCAATAGCATTATCAGTTTTAGCTGAGACTTTACACATTGTAGTTGATGCAGGGTATCTAAGTGCAGCAAAATCAATCTGATCTGGAAGAGGAATTCTATTCAGAATACTATTGATTAACGGTACTACTAAAGTTGTTACTAAGGAGTCCAGAACAGTTTTCACTCCCTGTGGATCAAGTGCATAGGGATTGTTCGTTGGTCCTTCTAGAACTTCTAAAGAATATGCCATACCATTTGTGAATATTTTAAGACTAAGTGAGTTCAGATAATCATTTGGTCCTGTGGAAGGATTATCAAAATTAGCAAACTTAAAACCTGCACTAGCATTCAAACCTACTCTGACTGTAGAAAGAGTATAATAAGCGTTAGTTGGTGCTCCACGAAGTGCAACACAATTCGTACTGTTATCAGTTCTTCTTCCTTCTACCGTTAGTTGCAATTCAGTGAATGTTGCATTGATATTAGGCTCTGTTAAACTAGAACTCGGAGAACCAGGATTAAAACTAGAATTATCAATCATTTTTGTTACTGGTGCATTAATGGGTTCTATCTTAAATCGAACATCATCATTTGGACAAACTGCTGGCAATAAATTATTAAAAGAATCTAGACCCGGCAATGAACTTCTACCAGGAGCAATGATTGACATGATAGAAGAAACCTTGAGCAAGCTATTTGTGAGAGTGAGAAGAGGATCTCCCCCTGAGTAATTATTGATTGAAGTTATAAATGCATTATCTACATTCAAATCAATCACCCTATTTCTCCACATATTATATGCTGCTTGAGTAACAGCATCAGAGTGCATTGTAAGTAAAAAACCGGGGTTGGAAGCACTTTCAGCAAATGGAGCACTAGTGGAAGGAGTGTTTAGTGCAACAGAAGGATTCTTAGTTACTACCATACAACCAGTATTACAACTAGCTGAATTAGCATGAGCCCTTGGACTAGCATGAGGTGTTTGAGATGTTATAGATGCATGAACTGAGGCAACAATTCCTTTATTAGTCCCATCATCTCTTACTTGAGCATCTGTTGCTAGTCGAACCTTTGCGACTAGAGGATAGTCAGCAAGGGGAGCTGGTAAATAGCTTGGAAGTCTTATCACTACACCTGGATTATTCAAGGTCTGAAGAACTCCATTTAGAACGTTAGGCGCTATTGTTTGGATAATACTTCCTAGTACTGATTGTGTGATTGCAGGTTTTACTTGTGGTACAACTCCATTTGCAATTGCTTCAGTCAATGGACTAACAAGAGAAGCAACCCAACTAGTGGATTGAATCAGATCGACACCAGCAACATTTAGGTTTTGCACCCAAGGATCAACATAGAAGTTTCCCGAAATTGAATCAGCTGGAGTATAAGGAGTTTTGACAGTTAGGTCAATATTGCCTGAACCATCTACTGCTAAAGAATTTCTAGACCTAGAAAGTCTTTGAGTGTAATTCCCCGAAGCATTCAGTTCAACTGTAGTTCTAAAATGAAATCTATTTCCAGAACCAACTAGACAAAGAAGAGAATCTCTATTTCTAGCAATAATTTCTAGAGTAAGTGTTGCTTTTCTACCTACTAGGTCAAGTCCTAGTTCCCCATTACCGTTTACTCCAAGACTTGCATTCACTGTAGGATTTGGACCTGAAAAAGCAGGAATATTGATCGCTGATACATATACATCCATATCAAGGGTAGAATTACCAAAACAACCAGCCCCTGTTACAGCTTGGTATGCACCAGGATTTTCTCCTGTTCCCCCACAATATCCCCCAGTGCCATTATCTCCATAACTTGTGATAAAATTAAAAGTTCCATAGTTAATACAATTTGTTGTATTTTTTGTGGAAGAAGTAGGAATGCTAGCAAACTGATTGAAAGTTCTAGGGGTTGGACCATCCATGACTCTAAATTCATCTTGGCTAAAAAGCTCCACCAATCTCTTGAGTAGCAATAACATTTGTGCTTGGTCTAAAACCCCACCCGCAACATTATTGATTAGTCCAGTTGGGTTCGTATTCAAATCGCCCCAATTAAAACCAATATATCTTTGGATTCTAGTTCCTAGTTTGGTTGTGATTTCAAAATAATAAGTATTCCCACCTTCAGTGAGTCTTGTTTTAGCGTCTTGAAGAGCTGAATCAGTATTCAAATTGATTGGTGTCCCAAGGGATGAACAATTCCCATTACAGATAGTTTTTGCTGTTGAGTTAGGAAATCCATCTGAATCAACGTTACCCATTTTGTTAAATACAATTTTAGTAATTTGATTGAATGCTCCAGTTGAATTTGTGAATGAGCTATTTAAAATCAAGTCCCCAGATTTATTATAGGTAAGGTCGTTGTTACCTCCAGTGGAATAAGTATTTCCACCTTGGGTGATTGTGCTAGAGATTAGATAGTCATGCGAAGCTGTAAACTGTTTGGTAAAAGAATTTAAAGATACATTATCTGTTGTTTTAGCATTGGAATTGATGCTAACGGTATAAATTTGACTTGGTGTTAGTTCACGATAGGGATCAAAGATAAGTCTTTGAGGACTTTTCCAAATGAAGACTCCACCAGGTGCGGGACCAGGTAAAGCCGCAGAGCCAACAATAGAAAAATTGGCTTGTACAGTTGCTGTGTCCATTGGCTCTGAAAATTGAAACTCTAAATTTGAATAGCGATTAACGTTATCGAAGCTACATGCTTTCAAGAAAACTTCTGGTCCCTTGTCTCCAAATCCGATCGGTGGTTCCACAGCAGCATCAATACAACTTGCTACAGAATTAGAAGCTGTGAGTAGAACAGTATCCCCAGTACCGGGATTATCGGATTGAACAGATGCAGTTGGAGCGTTACTCTTCTTATTGCTTGCACCTTGTAGAGCAAGAGGTAAAATCTGAGCGATTGCATTAGCACCTCTCGATTCTTTACAAGTACTTGCTATCAGTCCAACTAATATCATCCCGCTAATTTTCTTAAACGCATCTCTTTTCATTTTACTTCACCTTTTCCTTGTAAAAAAAATTTCTTCTCTCATGACTTATTTTTTGGAACTCAACAGCATATTCAGACGGTTCCAATATTGTGCTTCTATACCAGTATCATCCACATTTAGATTATCAGCAAAAGGAAAGCCATAACTATCAGCTTTCCTACCAAACTCATATATATCAGCGAAGAGTTTTATCAACACTCCACCTGAATATAACATGGAATCAACATTCTGCTTTTTAGTTTGAACCATTTCAGCCTTGCAAAAACGCTCTAGGTCTTCCAGTAGTTCACTAATCTTATATCTACCAATAGTCATTTTATCTTCTAGATGGTTAATAAATTGTCCTGGTGCTCCAAGGGATCCAGCAATTGCGTAAAGACTTCTTCCATAATTAGAAAGGCTTAACAAGATTTCAGGAACATTACTAGTCAAGATACTTCTTAGCCGATAGTTTCTACTTCCATCTGAATTAGTTAGGAGAGAACCTAGAACATTTAAAATCCCAGAAATTTCTTGACTAGTGGGTGGTACTGCAACAACCATTTCTAAGAAGAAGTCGGCACTTCTAGTGAGACTATATGGAGAAGCTTGAGATAAATAGTCTCTAAAAAATGCAACTGAATCATTGACCCCATCCCAACTAGAATCATTTAGGTTAGTAGAACGTGTATCAGGATAGGTTGCAATTCGATCTCTCACTTCTTTGATATATGTCTGAAGATTGAACTGAGTGGTTGTAGGATTATCAGAATCTATTTTAATTTCATTCACAATCGTACGTAACGATAGTAGTATCGTTTCACGAGCATTTTTTTTATCAGATTCCCCTAAGATTGCAAGCATTCTCACAAGGCTTGTAAGTAGATTGGTTTTACCGACCAAGTTCAAGGCGCCATCTTGAAATTTCCGAGTATTCTCAGAGAGAAGACTAACCATAGATCTTAGTCCTGAGCGAGGATAGTATTCACTCGATAACATGGATGGACTTCTGATTCCTGTAAAACTAGCACTTCCTACTAACTTCACACTCTGGATGGTGGGAGGGCAAGTAGCGGGACAAGTTCTGATTGGATTCACAGAGCCATCATTCACCAATGATGCAGTATCTGTTTCATCAAGAATATTAGGTCTTGCTAATAATCTACTTAAATTAACTAGAAGGGAATGAGGATTTTTATTATTCGCGACATCCACTTGGTCATCTAAAGTCTTAGCAAGAGCAATGATTAATGGTGTGAGTCTATTCCTTTCATTCCAGTAAGTGCTAGTATCACTAGGAGATACTACACGATTATTTAAAAAACCAAGTCTTTCTAATACATCGAAATTTTGAGAGATCACTGGAGGAATCAAACCAAAAACTTGATTGGGAGTTGGAATGATTAGATTAAATGCAGTGACTGGTAGTACAAAAGCTCTTTGAAAAGCACCATTGCCAGCAGCTCCATAGCCCCAGCCTTCGACCAATAAAACGGAATCTCCAGGTACACTGGAAAATGTTACGAAGTCAGTTGCTACTGCATCATATTGTTTTAGTCTAAGAGATTTAGTTGGAGTGGTGTCAGAATTCCAAACTCCATTATATCCACCGCAATCATTCAGAGATGGTCCACAATTAGGCTTAATGCCCATCATGCCTTTAAGACCATTTCCAATAGCGATTATAAAAAGTGATTCCTCAAAAGCAAGGCTAGCATCTAGTTTTGCACGAGCGGGAATAATTACTACAAACCTCTTTTCATAGAGTAGCCATTGAAAATTTTTATAGAATGCTTCTTCATCAGAGTTTACAGCACGTTCTTCATTAGACTTAGGAATTTCTTGGATAGTATAGGTTAACTCATTGCTTGGAGCTGCGGGAGCAGTTGCACAATTGGCGGGGGTTGGGATAGTTGTGCCATTTCTATCTAGGTTTCCACTTTCGTAGCCACCAAGTCCTATCCATCGATAGGAAGGTCCTGAACGAGTAATGCACTGAACATAACTAGATGTTTTCCAAGTTGATTTATATCTTGAACCATCTAGAACATAAATACTACCGTCAGGCGATAGGAAATTCCCATTCGCATCTTTTTTATTTTTATTATAATAAGGACCATATCCTTGGTAAATCACTCGTTTAAACCAATTCATCACCCAGGGAATGGTTTTGGTATAGACAGGGTCAGCACTTCCATCAGTGATTGGTTTGACTGCACCTAAAGATTCTTTTTCTAAGAGTCTAAGCACAGGAGTATTCATTGTGACTGCTCTTCCACTAGTTGTTGAAAGTTCTACCTGATCTTTAAAAACGTTTCTGCTAGTTGCACTCAAGGAGAGTATATTTTTGAAATTCAAGGTATCATTACTTCTAATCACTGATTGTAGTGACCAAAGAGTATCACCTACATTGATAATTCCACCAGTAGAACTAGTTATCCAATTCGTACATCCCGCATTATTATTGCAACTGATAGCGGTTTCCCAGTTAAAACCAAATGCATCTACAATGCTAAGCGTAAAAAAAAGAGTTTCTAGTGAAGAGGTTTGAAGACTTCCGTTATTACTAAAAGAACGGTCTCTTCCTTTAAGGTCTAGTTTTATCAAGTCTTTCAGACTAGTATCGACTCCCGATATTGTTTTAGCAAAATCTAACATTGCAAAATTTTTTGCTAGTTCATTAAGTAGAATCAACGGTTGGGATGAATTATCAGGATTTGTGGAACTAGCAGTGAGTCCAGAAGGAGTAATTAAGAGTTTTTTTATCTCAGAAAATATTTCAGTTACAATTAGATTGAATTCACTAGGATATTGAGAATTACTATAGTCAGAGGAGTAGGAAACTCCACCAACAGTATTAAACTTTTCTAGATTAACAATTAATTCTTTGAATACAAATTCTGGAGACTTAGAGTCTGCAAATCCAGCCTTCGCATTCATCATATCGCCTAACGCATACAAAAGAGCTATTAAGTTTTGTCTTACTTCTTGAGTCTTTAGGATTGACTGGTCAGTAATTCCACGAAGCAGAGATTCAATTCCATTTCTCACTTCAAGATTGGTATATAATGATTTATAGAGAATGTCTTCAGTTTTTGTCAATAGATCATATACGTTTTGGGTTTTCATTTCTTGTGCAAAGGAATCAATTCTTTTTTTTATATCATCCTTAGTCCTAGAGCGATACTCAGTTAGAAGATACTGACCTGAAATTGGCAACATTCCTCTAAGAATCCCTTTGGGATATACCCTGAGTCTCTCAAGGTAATTGCTTAGACTATTATAAGAATTTACATCTCCAGTACGAATTCTAGCAATGATTTCGGAAACTCTTAGCAAAAGTGCCTGCAAGGAATCGCGAGCATTCAATAGAATAAACTGAATAGCTCTTAGAGAACCAGTTACATCGATTGGATTGATTTCTTTGAGCGAACTGTTGAGTCTATTGTTGAAATCTGTTGGAGGAAGAGATTTCATACCCGCTTTCATAACAGGAAAATTATCCAATAAATTAAAAAAAACTAGACCATTGACTCGATTCAATGCATCAGCAAACAGTTCTTTTTCAAAATCTTTACTAATCTTTTTACCGCTACAGCTAGTAAAAATTTGAAAAATAAAAATAGCGATTAAGAATGGAGCAATCAGTTTTCTCATTTTTATTACCGAATAGAGTTTTGTTAGAGACTTTTTCTTTAAAAATCTATTACAAACAGTTCTCCAATTCTAACACTGTTCATTAAATAGTGCAAGATTTTTTTTTCATAGAAAACTTTTTTTTATAACAAGCATTATAAATAAAAATGAACATGTTTAATTTTAAGAAACAGTTATAGAAATGAATTTCTTGGGCGTCTTTTCCCGCTCTCAGCTTCGGTAAATAAATTTCGGTCACTGAGTGATTGCGAAGCAATTTTATCGAAGTGCGAAATTTATTTACCACGCTTCGATCAGGGACGCGGGTTTTGGTGTCTACATAGTATGAGTTTTGATGTATTTTGCAGCTCTGTTTGTGTGAATTTTTCTCTGTATTGCAAACTCTTCTTTGGTTGCTCTAATTGGGGAACTTTTTCCTAGTTGTAGCAGCTTTTCAGTACTTGGTGTTTTGTAATAACTGTTTTTGTGAAATTTCTTGACAATGTAATAACTAAAATCAGGCTTTTTGTAATAACTATTAACTTATCAATAATTTATTTTGTAATAATTGTTTGTTTGGCGAACACACAAAAAAGTCTTTACGCCCAAAAGCAATTTTCTCTACCAGAGCGAAAACGGTGAAGTAAATACGATCAGATAAGACACTACTAATACAAGATGGCTGAACTATTACAGGACAATTCTTACAAAATAGAGAGTAAGGGAACACTAGTCTTCAAACTCAACATGGCAGAGTTTTTAGTCTTGCTGAGAGTTGTTTGTGACTTTTTATTGAAAAATTTTATAACTTTTCAATGAAATACATTTTTAATTTATCGATGAAAACCCTTTCTTGCTTCATGGAGTCTCTTTCTCTTACTGTCACAGTATTGTCTTTTAGTGTATCATAATCAACTGTAATACAATAAGGAGTTCCTAGTTCATCTTGCCTGCGATAACGTTTGCCAATTGCACCACTATCATCATACTCTGAACTCCAATGACTCAGCATTGATTCATAAATTTCTTTTGCTTTTTCTTCCAGACCATCTTTTTTCATCAAAGGAAAGATTCCAATTTTTACTGGGGCAACTCTTGGAGCAAATCTTAGCACAGTTCTAGTTTCTCCATCCTCTAGTTTTTCTTCTTCATATGCATCGCACATAACAGCAAGAAAAAGTCGATTGAGTCCAAGAGCAGGCTCAACAACATAAGGAATGTACTTTCTATTATTTGCTTGATCTTGAAATTTTAAATCTGTCTTAGAAAACTTTTCGTGCTGTGTAAGATCGTAGTCAGTTCTGGAAGCAATCCCCCAAAGTTCACCCCAACCAAAAGGAAACTTAAATTCAATATCAGTTGTTCCTTCACTATAAAAAGAAAGTTCTTCTTTGGAGTGTTCTCTGTTTTTGAGATTTGTACTTTTAATACCGATAACTTCAGTCAAAAATTTATTGCAATAGTCCACCCAAAAACTAAACCATTCTTTCTGTGTTCCTGGTTCGCAGAAATACTCCATTTCCATTTGTTCAAACTCTCTTGTCCTAAAAACAAACTGTCTTGCAACAATTTCATTGCGAAAAGACTTTCCAATTTGAGCGATTCCAAAAGGAATTTTTTTTCTACAACTGCTATATACATTTTTAAAATTGATAAAGATACCCTGTGCTGTTTCTGGGCGAAGATAGATATCAACAGTTCCCCCTTCATTTGCACCTTGTTGGGTTTTAAACATTAGATTGAAATTTCTTGCTTCAGTAAAAGTTCCTTTAGCACCACAATTTGGACATGGAAAATTTTCACTAGAAAGTACTGCTTGCATGTCGGCTAACGTTTTACCTTGAGTAAAGTTTTCCCCAAATTTATCTTCTAAAAAATGATCTACTCTAAACCTAGTCTTACAAGATTTACAGTCCACAAGTGGGTCTGAAAAGTTTCCAACATGCCCCGAGGCTTCCCAGACAGTTGGATTTAGAAGAATAGAAGAATCTAGACCAACTACATCCGATCTTCTTTGAACAAAATATTCCCACCAAAGTTTTTTTAAATTGAATAGAAGTTCAACACCATAAGGTCCATAGTCAAAAGAATTGGAGAGTCCACCATAAATTTCAGAACCGGGGAAAACAAATCCCCTACGTTTACAAACTGCAACAATATCTTTGAGTGTTTCTTCTTTACTAGCCATAAGACTAAATTTTTCAGAAAGGGTTTTTAGTCGAAAAGAAAAAAATTAGGTAAGGAGGTTAATAATATAAATAGTTAGACTCAGACTCTAAATAAATTAGAGCTGAGTGATTTATGGAACTATTTTTCTACAGTGATCACTGGAGAAATTGTCTCTATAGATTTTCCTTTTCCATCACATGCAAAAAGAGAAACCCCTGCCAAAGAAATTGATAAAATAATTGTCAAAAGAATTTTTTTCATTTGATATACCTCTATCCAATTAGACCTAGTTTAAGTAAAACGGTCAAGTAGATTTTCTATTTCTTCAATGGTAGTAGAATTTTAAATTCAGTATTCCCTGGCTCAGACTCTACATGAATTTTTCCATGATGTTTATCAATAATGCCTTTTGCAATGCCAAGACCCAATCCTGTTCCTTGACCTTGATCTTTAGTGGTAAAGAATGGATCAAAGATTCTATCAATAATTTGTTTCGGAATTCCAGTTCCTGAGTCACGAATAGTAATGGTTAAGTATCCATCAATTGGTTCCACTTTTACTTTTAAGGTTCCAGTTCCATTCATTGCATGAATTGCATTTTGGATTAGGTTAGTCCAAACCTGATTCAATTCATCAGGGTTGCAAACAACCATAATTGGATTTTCGGGATATTCTTTAATAACTTCTATCCCATGCTTCAATTGAGTTGCCATGATGATGAGTGTGTTTTCCAATCCTTCAACAATATCTGATTCCTCTTTTTTAGCTTGGTCAAGATGGGAATATTGTTTGAGTGCTCTAACAATTCTAACTATATTCTTAATTGAGTATTGAATATGGTCAAGATTTTTCAGAAGACTAGAGATATTCTTAATTACTTCAAGTGCTTCTTTTTGTTTATACTTCACTAAATCAAAAATGGAATTTTCTATGGAAAGATAATTTCTATCTATGATGAAATTGCTTAGATCGTCGGCTAACGTTTGTTCAAGACCAGATTGAACATATTTCTCCCTGAGTTGTTTCTTGACTTTAAATCTTTCTTTGGTATCAATTGGTTTTTCTTTATTTTTTTCGAGAATATTGAATAAACAAATAATGAAAAGATCTCTACTCTCTTTTTCTTTAATTATAGATTCAAAACTTGGAATTTGACTGAATAGAAAGTGAAGATTTTTTTCCATGTTTTCAGCTGAGTTACTAATAACACCAGAAGGAGTATTAATCTCATGAGCAATGCCTGCAACCATAACCCCAAGGGAAGCCATCTTTTCAGACATGATGAGTTGTCCTTGAGTCTCTTCTAATTCTCTCGTTCTTTCTTTAACCTTAAGTTCTAGGGTTTCAGTGAGAGTAATTAATTTTTCATAGAAACTTGCATTCGAAAGAGACATCAAACAGACAGAACGAAGCTCACTGATTTTTTTGATTTCATCTTTGGAAAAAGGAGAAAGTTTTTTTGCAAAGATGATTGCAACTAGACTTGAATTCATTGTTAATGGAACAAGTAGGTTAGAGTTTTCAGAAAGAAAAACATCTTGAACTCTTTTTTTAATTGGCTTTAAGTCTTGCAAATCTAAATCATCAATCGAAATGATGTCATCTCTATCAGTTAGAAATAAAACTAGAGGATCAAACATAAGAAATTTATTTCCATTTTCTTTATCAATTTCATTGTACTGAAAAAATCCACCTCCTTCTTCAACCCAGATATAGATTTCTGCACTTAATGAATAAAACTGCTCTTGAAAAAATTTCTTGATATGGTCGCAGATTTTATTTTGGATATTCATGCTAAGCAATTCAGTCTTGAACTTATCAAGGGCTTCGTTATAGACTTTAGATTTCAGTTCTTTGGATCTGATTTCTTTGATTATAGAAGTTTTAGCAGTTGAAAAATTGAATTTGAAGAAAAAGTAGAAAATGGAGATATTACAAATAGTAAGGACAATTAGGTAGAGAAAGATATTTGGATTTGAGATATAGGCTTTATTAAAATAGGCTTGGAGAACTAAGAGAGATATCTCAATCACACTGATGCAAGCGATGATTAGACCGTTAAAAAAAATATTTTTTTGTCTTTGCATGAAAGTTCAAGTTCTCACTACTAGGAATTATGAGTTTATTGGAGAATCCAAAAGAAGTCAAAGAAAATTTTTATGTTTCCAGAGTTTATGGTGCATATTACGAAATTTATAACCAAAGTTATGGAACTAAGAGAGCAACACTTAGAGGCAAACTAAGATTGGAGAAAACAGAGGATCGAAATCCATTTGTGGTAGGGGACAAGGTTCTAGCACAGGGGAAGTTGCAGACTAATGAGGAATGGATAATTCTGGAGAGAGCAGAGAGAGAAAATTTTTTAGTTAGAAAAAGTAGTTTTTCAGATAAACATGTTTTATGTGCTAATGTAGATTATGTTGCTGTCATCGCTTCACTTGCTGATCCAGAAACTAAGGGTGGATTTATTGATAGATGTGTTGCAGCATGTTATGAAGCAAATATTAAACCATATATTATTTTAACAAAAAAAGATTTAGAGGAAGAGGAATATACAAATGAAAAGGAAAAATATTATAGAGGTTTAGGATACTCTTGTTTAGCGATTTCAGTAGTTACAGGGGAAGGGTTAGATGAATTAAAATTAGCATTTAAAGGAAAAAAGATATTTTTAGTTGGGAACTCAGGTTCAGGAAAATCAACACTCATCAATTCAATTCTTGGAAAAGAATTACTGAAAACAAATGAGATTAGCGAGGGCACAAGAAAAGGCAAGCATACGACAACAAATTCATATCTACTACCGTTTGGCAATAGTAGTTTTCTGATTGATTCACCAGGAGTAAAAGAATGGGGAGTGTTGCATTTAGATCGCGTGACGATTTTAGAATCGTTTCCCGAATTATTAAAGCATAAATCTGATTGCGAATTAAGTAATTGTTGTGAAATGGATCAGGGATGCATTATGTTAACTAAATCAGAGGAGTTACCTCCAGAGAGATATGATAGTTTACAGTCGATGTTAGAGGATGCAGAAATTCCTTATAGAATTAGGACAGGTAATATTTTAAAAAACAAGGTAAAACATTTCAAGGACCAAACATTTAATCGTAAAAAAAAGAACAAAGATATTGGTTATGATTTTGAATGACCCGATAGAATTTCAAACTTAGATTCATTTTCAGGAAGTTTTTTTCTCTCTTCGTCATGTTTAGAGGTATAATGATAGATGAGACGATACTCAAAGTTTTTACTAGAAGTAAATAAAATATTAACAATCTCATTAGGTTTGAGACTAGAGTCTAGAGATTTTCTTTTTTCAACTTCATTTGTTTTAGGATTTTTATAGAGTTCGAATTCACGACCAATCACATAGATTGTATTAAAATGATTAGAACCTTCTTCTTTAACTTCTAAGGTAATGTTTCTAAATAGGTCACCTGTAGGAAAATTATGACCAATACCTATTGAGAATATCTGAAATTGAACTTGATCTTTAGTTCTAGAAAGTTTTAAGCCAACAGATTGTTTCACTCTATTTTGGTCATGAGCACCTTGGAAGGAATGTTTTCGATCAGGCATATGACATGACTGACAAGTTTCTTGAGATTCAGTTTTGGAAATAAATTCTTTCCATTCAGAATAGGTGGTTTGCATTTTTTCTTCTAGAAGGACTAGTTTTCCGTTTTGAACTTTATGAAACTGAAACTCATGACAACCAGCACAAAACTCAGAACTCCCTAATTCTCGGGAATAGGTGAGCTTATGAGGAATTTTATGATTAGGATTTGAAAAGAGCAAAGGATTATTGGATAGAATTGAGTTCTCACGTAGATGGCAGGTAGCACAATTTACTCCCTCTTGGACAAGAGGATTCGTTGTATTTTCATTCTTTAGAATGCTAGAGACTTGTTCTTTTAAGGGAGAGTGACAATCAATGCAGGTGATGATTTTTTCGACAGAGAATCCATCTTGAAAGATGGGATTCGTCCAAGAAACTTTATGCCTTGAATGTTCCCAGTCATAATGAGTTTCATTATGACAACTTTTACAAGACTTACTCGAAAGAAGTTTAGAACTAGAAAGAGTCGATACAGGTTTTTCACCACGAGAAAAACCAAAGGAAAAAAAAGAAGTATCACTTGCTAGAAGAAAGATAGAAATCAAACATAACGAAAAAAAAGCAAGGCTAAGTTTAAGTTGATACACTTTAGATAGAAATAGATTCAATTTTTCAAAAATAAAGTGTATGAGATTCATAAGATCAGAATTTTTCTTCCCAATTTACTTCAGCAGTAGATTTGAGAAGACCAATAAACGCTAGAACTGATGCAATTGTAATCAAAAGTCCAGTATGCTCAGGGAAGAAGAATGCAATTGAAAAGAACCATTGAAAAATCAGAGCTGATGCTCCGATGAGTCCTATCAAAAAATTTCCTTTGTTTATTAGCTTGGCGTAATATAGCATAATCCCAGTAGAAATGATAAGTGAGGTTAGAATTCCAAGGATAATGCTCATATAACTAATGAGATAGGAACCAAGTAGATAGAAAATAGTAAAGGATGCAATTAAGAATAGATATTGCATTGGATGAAGATGAGTTTGTTTAGCAACTGTAAATAAAACGATCATACCAACAAATAGAAGTAATGCAAGCGGTGAATAGAAATATAGCTTAGAAGCTACTTTACCGTAGTTACCTGGAATTTCAAAACTTAGAGAAATATTTTGACCAGTGATTAGGTTTTTGGTATTCCAGTTCAATTTAGTTAGTTTAGAATCTGAATCAATAGTACTTGGTACCATAGCAAGATCGGGAACCGTATAGTGAGTAAAATCAGTTTCTACTTGGACTAAAAGTTCCTTAATTTCAAGTTTAGTTGCAGCAAGAGAATAACTAAAACTTCCTGTTCCTTGAGCTTTGTAGGTGATTTTAATTTCATGCTCTTCATCAGCATTCATAAGACCAGACCAATCCACACCATTCGCAAGATTAGTATCCCCTTTGTAAGGTTTTCCATCCATTTCAATAGAAATATCAGTAATGTTACCTGCATAGAGAGGAAGGGCAAGATAGAATTTAACGTTAGATACTTTGTTACGGATGTTTTTGATTTTATAGGTACCAACAAAATCTAGATTATAGCCTGGGAAGCTGAGAAGACCTTTTTGACGGATGTTTTTATGAATCTTGATGAAAATTTTTTGAGACTCAAAAGCAAGTCCTTCATCAACTGATTTAACTCTTTCTTTGAATTCGCCTGTAGTAGTATTTTGGTATTCTTCAGTCACTTTTCCTGCATAAGTTAAAGTAGGTGGGTCTTGGACAATACTTCCCCCCCAGATTTCGTTCACTGATTTCATTCCACGGGAGTAGGAATCGTTATGCCTAGAATCAATTCTAAGCCCAATCATAATGGAAGCAGCACTAAAAAAGAGCCAAATAAAAAGAATCATTAGATACTTTAAAATTTTAGTGATGAAGGAAGGATTTATTTGAAATATCCGCACCGAAATAAAGATGAATGCTCCTAAAACAAAACAAACACCCAAAAATATCATCCCACCTAAAACCGCTGCTTCCATGAATTGCCTCTAACCAAAAAAATTATTTCCAAGTTATTTGACTATTCTAGATGATAAATGAATTTTCTTTTTCCAAAAGGAATTTTTATTTTTGGGCGTCTTTTCCCGCTCTCAGCTTCGGTAAATAAATTGCTTCATCGCAATTTATTTACCACGCTTCGATCGGGGACGCAAGAGGTTTTGTTGTTTTCTAGTAATGTTCTAGTGTGATTGCTCTGTTTTAGAGGTAAATTTTTCTTATATACCAGACTCTTCTTTGGTTGCTCTAGTTGAGGAGCTTTACACTAGTTGGGAGGACTTTTCCGTGGTTGGTGTTTCGTAATAACTATTAAACTTTCAATAATTTATTTTGTAATAACTGTTTTTATGAAATTTATTGACTAAGTAATAACTATATCCAAGTTTTTTTGTAATAATTGTTTGCTTGGAGAACACACAAAAAAGTCTTTACGCCTAAAGACGATTTTCTCTACCAGAGCGAAAACGTTGAAGCAAATACGTTAAGATAAGACACTACAAATACAAGATGGCTGAACTATTACAGGACAATTCATACAAAATAGAGGGTGAGGGAACTTTAATCTTCACACTCAACATGGGAACTAACGCACGCAGACTCTTCCGAAGAAAGCTCATTCGATGTAAGACACATGCTAAGGCAATGCAAGAACTATTAGATAGATATGAAACTGCGAGTTGGTCGGGAATGATTTTGAAACCCAATGCAAACATGAAGACCAAATATCAGGTGAAAGCAACTGAGTCTGAGGTAGATAAAGAGAACTACAAAATCCAAACAATTCGAGTATTTTCACGAGACTATTTGAGATTAAAGACCTTAGCAAATTTTTTAAGGATATCCATGTCCTTGTTATTTGCATTCATACTATCGTTTGATGAGACCAATGCAATGCAATTTTATAGAATGGTGAAAAGATCACAAGCATTAGCAAAGAATTTTTCTTTTAGCTCTAAGATTCGATTTTTCAACGGCTTAGATTTAGTAGAGTTTTTTGTAAAAACTCCACTTGGACGTGGCAGCTAACGCCTAGGAATGCGACAGGGAGTGACTCGGCGTTAATTTTTTGTGAATGCAAAAAATTAACGAGAGAGGAAAGCCCGTCTGTCGCCCTAAAAAAATATTTAGAATTAATAATCCTACAAATGACCAACCATTTATTTTTTGTATTGGATATTATTACATCTTTCACAAATTTCTTTTGGAATAAATCCCCATTTCATAAGATAGGAAAATACAAAACATCCCGCACAAAAACCGAGAACAGATTCCAAAAAAGCAAAAAAAGATAAGATTCCAAGTGTAACCTGAAAATAAAAAATTTCACTACTTAGAAAAAAAACTAAACCTGTAAATGAAAATAAAAAACCAATTGTTTGAGCAAATCTTTTCGGAGGACCTGGTGTTGGTATATTCTGAATATTAAATTTTGGAACGATGAACTTTGTAACGATCACAGCAATTGGTTCATAACTTGGACCATACAATACTCTCAAAAAAAAGCCAAATGCTAAACAAACAATCAAGTATATATTTTGGAAATATATAGTACTAACACTCAAAATCAGCACAAAGAACGCAACAAGTCTTGCACTGTTTTCATTCACAACTTCTGGAAACGAACCTATCTTAATCATGTATCACTGTCAAATTCTTAGGTCAACTTACTTGGTCAATATATTTACAAATGAGAATAATTTCACTTGACAGTTTCTGTTTCTAAATCAAACTACTTGCCTGAATGAGTCATGTCCCTGAAGACATTCTAACCAAACTTCTAGAACTTCCTCCTGAGAATCGTGAGAAAGTATTTCGCTATATTCAACGAGAAAGAGAAGTCGGTCAAACCCCTTCTCGTGAAAAACTGGAAGAAATCATTCATTATCTCAAAATAAAGCGTGAAGAGTCTAAAAGTTTCTCTTCTAGCTATGAATCTGATGATATCGAATTTGAAAAGTCTCCTCTTGAATATCTTCTTACCTATAACTGTGGGAATTGCAAATTTACAAAAAACCTAGAATGCACCTCAAATTCATCCCCACTCTTCCAACAAAAAATTCACCCAAAACTTCTCTGCACCGAGCATAAATTTATTTAATTTTTTTTTATTGACTAATTAAAATATTTTTTTATTATGTTAAGTGACATAATCCTATGAGAGTTACAAGCAGAAGAAAGCAATATACTGTAAAAATTGAAACTAGTGAAGTGATTCAGTCTAAAGAACTTGTAGTAATAGATCAAAAAAAAATTCGTAAAAAGTATATCTCTGGATGCAAAAGAACAATCAAAGATTTAGAAAAAGCTCGTAATGAATGGAATGCTTACGAAACTGTTGATATTCCTTCATATGAAAAATGGTACAACCAAAATTTCGGCTCCACTCTCTCAGAAGTAAGAGATGCTGAAACTCAAGCAAAAGAACTCTATAGACTTCTTGCTGAAATTCAATTCTGGAAAGAAAAAAAAAGAATTAGCTTCTACCAAGCCTATCTTCTTGTAATGGATAGAAAAAAAAATCCTGATAAATATCGTGCTGAAGATGAGGCTGAAGAAGAAAGAAGAAGAGACTACGAAAGAAAAGAATACGAAAGACAAAAAAAACAACAAGAATCATTCAAAAAACAATTTCAAGAGGAAATTGATGATGAAGATGAAGAACTTGATGACGATGAAATTCGCACTTTGTTTGAAATGTTTGTAGAATCCACTCCAGGAATGAAATCTCAACTGAAAGATAAGAAAGTCTATGAATACATTTTTAAACGTTTTAAAGAAGATTTTTTTAATTCTGACAAAAATGATAGAACCAACAAATCCAAAGTAGAAGGAAATCAAAGAGAAGATAGAATCAAAACTATCTATAGAACCCTTGTAAGAAAACTTCATCCTGATTTTCAGAAAGACCTTTCCAAGTTCCAAGAAAACATTTGGCATGAAGTTCAAATCGCTTATAAAGAAAACGATCTAGAAAAACTAGAAACTCTCCTAGCGTTATCCGAAATCCAAACTGGTGATTTCTCAGAAGATTTTTCCATCTCTCAAATCTTGAATGTTCAATTCGAATATAAGTCTCAACTCAAATCCCTCCGTGCTAGAATCAAACAAGCCAAAAAAAATCCTGAATGGGGTTTCACAAAACTAGAAAATAAAAAACGTCTATTCCAAGAAATCCAATTGGATCTCAAAAGAGAACTCAACCAACACAAACGTTCTATCCTTGAATTTGAAGAAGCATTAAAACAGATGAGTACGCCTCCTATCAGACGTTCGAATAGAATGTGGGTAAGAACTGCTTAACATAAGTTCATCTATTTCTTTTAAATATAAACCTTCTTAAACTTTATCAAAGCTTTAATGAATAATCTTTACCCAAAGTTTTGAAAATATAATTTTTTTATACCCAAACTAATTCTTATATTTACTTTGGTTTAGTACTATGAGTGAACAATTTAAGCCAAGTCTATTTCATCCTACTGAAACTCATCTTTCCCTTAGAGAAACTGTAAGTAAGTTTGCAAAATCAGAAATGGATGATCAAGCCAAAGAAAATGATGAGAATGAAACCTTTAACATTGAGCTTTTCAGAAGACTAGGAAAAGAACTTGGTCTATTTGGTGTAACCATTCCTGAATCTGCGGGAGGGCTTGGATTAGATGCTGTAGCTTCCGTAATCATTCATGAAGAACTTTCAAAATATGATCCCGCGTTCACTCTCTCCTACCTTGCTCATGAAGTATTGTTTGTAAATAATTTCTTTCAGTCAGCAAATGAATTTCAAAAGAATAAATATCTATCCAAAGTAACTAGTGGTGAATGGGTAGCTGGAATGGCTATGACCGAGCCTGGTGCTGGTACTGATGTCCTTGGAATGTCCACAGTAGCAACTAAGAAAGGAAATAAATATTTATTGAATGGTACTAAACAGTATATTACTAATGGAAGTGTTGGACAAGTTTTTTTGGTTTATGCAAAACTAGACTCTAAGGACAATCGAAAGATGAGTTCCTTTCTAGTAGAATCTAGTTTCAAAGGATTTTCTGTAGGTAAAAAAGAAGAAAAGATGGGAATGAGATCTTCACCAACCTCTCAACTTGTCTTTGAAGACCTTGAAGTTCCCGAAGAAAATCTTCTTGGAAAAGAAAATGATGCAATCACTCATATGATGAGAAATCTAGAAATTGAACGGGTCGCACTTGCAGCACAATCCTTAGGAATTGCCTCAAGATGTATTGAAATCATGAGTGAACATGGCATCAAACATAGAGAGGCATTTGGCAAAAAACTTTCTGAGTTTGGGCAAATTCAAAGATTGATTGCTGAAAGCTATACAGACTATCGTCAAGCGAGAGCATTGGTCTACGAAGTTGCCTCAGAGATTGATCCTCTCAATCGAAATTCGATTGGTGCTGCCAGTGCAAAACTTGCTGCAACAAGAATGGGTGAGTCTGTCTCAAGAAATGCTATTCAAGTTCTAGGTGGATATGGCTACTGTAGAGAATATCCAGTGGAAAGATTGCATAGAGATTCCATTTTACTTTCCATTGGTGGCGGCACCAACGAAGCTATGCAAAAAAATATTATTGCTGATCTAAAAAGAGTCTATATATAACGAGGTTACTATGACTGAAACTAAACAAACATCCACCGATGAAATCATAAAAAATCATGCTCTATTGAGTATGGCTGCTGCTGCAATCCCAGTACCTATTGCAGACATTGCTGCAATCACTTTGGTTCAACTAGATATGATCAAAAAACTTGCTTCTCACCACTCTGTGAACTATGATCATGAATGGGGGAAATCTGTTGTGAGTTCCTTGACTAGCTCTAGTTTAGCTGTAATCGCATCCAGATTTCTTGCTAGTGGAATTAAAATGATTCCTGGTGTGGGTACCATCTTAGGAATTGCTACTCAAGTAGTTCTTGCAGGTGCCACCACCTATGCTTTAGGAAGGATTTTTGATGAACATTTTTCTGGTAAAGAAATTATTGAACCCAATCTTGATATGCTCAAAAAAAAGTATGAAGAGTATGTAGAAAAAGGTAAAAAAATTGTTTCTGAATGGAAAGAGTCCCAAACTTCTCAAGAAGATGTATATTCTGAACTCGAAAAACTTTCTAAACTCAAAGAAATGGGAGCCATAAGTCCTGAAGAATTTGAAGAAGCCAAGAAAAAACTTCTAGGTAAAATTTAAAAAAACTCGTTAAGTTTTCCCTAAGTAATTCTAAACTATCAAGAAAATCTTCTTTTTTTTTAGTCTAATCAATTGACTAAAATAGATATTCTTATCATTTTGACTCGGAGAATCATTTCGGTTCTAGAATATAAGGAGAAGTATGAGTAAAGGTTATATTATCTGTGTCGATGATGAAGTATCAGTGCTCGAGACTCTCCTAGAACAACTTCGGGGGCGATTCGGTCACACTCATGAGATAGAAATAGCGGACAGTGCAGAAAACGCTTTGGGTCTCATTGACGAGATTCAGAATAGTGGTGAGGTCATTGAGGTTATCATATCTGACCAGGTAATGCCTGGAATGAAAGGGGACAAATTCCTTGAAGAAATTCACAAAAAACTTCCCGAAGCAATCAAGATCTTACTTACTGGACAAGCAGGTCTTGACTCAGCTGTCAGAGCAATCAACCACGGTGGGCTCAGCCGTTATGTCGAAAAACCATGGAACATTGAGCTACTCAGTAGAGACATTCAAGAGCTTATCACTAAGTTCCGTCAGAACTTGGAAAACCAACATATGCTCAAAGAACTCAACAGAAGGATTCTTGAGCTGGAAAAAGAAAATCAATCTCTCCGTAGTTCTAACTCTTAGTCTATACTTCTGCCTCCATACTTCCTACTTTGCTAAAGAGGATATTGTTAGTTCTAAACCAAATGTAGAATCTGAAGCACCCGAACAACTCCCAGGTACTGAATCTTCCGCAAAACCTGAAGAAAGGTCTAGCTCTAAATCAAAAAAAGGTCTGACCCCTGAGCAAATAGTTAAGAAAAAAGAAATTCTAGAAAAAGTCTTAAAATTTGGAAGCAATAAAGAAAGAAGAGAAGCAATGAGAGAACTTCTTCATTTTCCTAAAGAACATGGAAATGAATTATATACTATTGTCGCCGATTCTCTTGCAACTGAAACTGATATGGGGGTTAAAATTTCTTTTATCAAAGGACTTGCTGAACTTAACTATCGAAAGAATTCAGAACCAATCATAAAAGCATTAAATGATAAATCAGACGATGTTAGGGAAGCTGCAATTTTTGCGATTCAAAAAATGAAACTGGAAGAAGGAGCAGGAGAGCTTGTAAAACTCTTGAAAGATCAAGATTTTTCTAAAAACCAAATGCTCACGACTAACGCTATCACTGCTCTTTCAGAACTGGAATCGGGAAAAGAAATAGCTGGCTTTTTAGAATCTAAGTTTAGAGAAAAAACTACTCATTCCAATGTTCGTGCTGCTATCGCTCTTTATTTTGGAAAAACAAAAGATAAGATTGCTGAATCTGCTCTCATAGATATTGCTTCAGATGAATCTGAAGAACAAATGACTAGAGCCTATGCCGTGAACTCTCTAGGAAAAATGAGCTCACAAAAATCGATTCCTTTCATCAGATCAATTTTAGAAAAAATCAATGATTCAAAAAATAAATTCGATACTAAAAAATTTGCTAACCTAAAAATTTACTGTATCAGCGCACTAGTATCACTTGGCGACTCAGAAATTTTAAAAGAACTTATCACCTATGCTAAGGATGATGATGCAAATATTAGAATCAGAGCTATCAAACAACTAGCTGAAACACCTAACAAAGATGTTCTTGAGCTAATTGAGTATAAGGCAGTTAGAGATCCCAGTAGAAAAGTTCAAGAAGTAGCAAAAAAAGTTCTGGAAGATCTTAAGAAAAAAGATGAACCTCCTCCTATAGTCGAACCTAAACCAGTTCCCACTCCTGTTCCAGTGATTGACAATAAACCAGAACAACACAAACCAATGGAAGCAAAGCCTGAAGTGAAACCTGAACCACCTAAACCAGAAGTTAAGCAACCCGATCCAGAACCTGCTCAACCTCCTGGAAAACGTCCAAAACGCAAAGGAGCTTCTTGGAATTAGAATGGTTTCTCTAGTGATAAAACTATTTACTCTAAGCATACTTCTTACCTTATCAATACATTCCGAAGAACCAAAACCTAAACAAGATAAATTTGATGGAATTATTTCCACTAAAGATAAACGACTTGCAGAGCTAACTGAAAAGGATAGAGGTAAAGTTTCAGAAAGACTTTTTTTCCGAGGCAAGGAAAATGATTATCTTGTATTTTATGATTTAGATGGAAATGAATCTCTTTTTAGATATAGAAGAGATAAATTTGATCTAGATGCTGAAGAAAAAGTGAAAGGACTTTTTTCAGGACACGAATACTTAGTGAAAGGTGAATTTCAAGGAATACTTTCGTTTTACGATAGTATTAAAAAAATCTATCTTAATCCTCCTGTTTTTTTAACGTTAGCAGAAATTCTGGAGCAAGAAAAAAAAGAAAAAGAAGCTCAAGAAAAATTTGAGAAAGAAAGATTAGAAAAAGAAAAAGCATTAGGCATATCACCAAAAGAAAGTAACGATAAAAAAGAAGAAAAGATTAAAGCTCTATATAATCCTAAATTTAGAAAACCAGTTTTTAAATTTATTAGTTTTGAGTCTCTAATTCCTGAACAAATCATACATTAAATGTTCGTTCGTAAACTACAAAACAGAAAAGGACTCACCTTAATTGAGCTTGCTGTAGTTACTGCAATTCTAGGTGTTATCTTTACGGGAATATTTTCAACCTATTTTGCTGCATTGAAAATTTCTAAAGACTCTTCGCCGAAATTCGGAACAAGCAGACAAAGTATTTTTTATGCACTAGAAAATATTCGTACAACCTTCAACCAAGCCTTTTACATTGATGGTCATAAAAGACTCATATTCCAAGGAAAACCTGAAGGAGTTCAAGGAGCAAGACTAGATAGAGTTGTATTCGCAGCAGTACATCCTAACTCAGAAGAGACAGGAACTCCAGCAGTAA
Source organism: Leptospiraceae bacterium (assembly GCA_033762425.1). Lineage (GTDB taxonomy): Bacteria > Spirochaetota > Leptospiria > Leptospirales > Leptospiraceae > JANRLP01. The sequence goes on along the minus strand of JANRLP010000032.1, from coordinate 46,626 downwards.
GGGAAGTTGGTTTTTTTATGAAACCAATGGGCGAAAATTCTCCATATTATTATCTAATCAGAAGAGAAGATGAAATGGTGGACGCTAATCCAGAAACTGGTGGGATAGAGCATGTTCTTTTGGATCATGTAATTAGTTTCCAATTGAAATATTCCCATAGAGGGGATAAATGGTTGGACGAATGGAGTCATAAGGATACAAAAAAACTTCCAAGACTCATAAGAATAGAAATTGTTGCTGTAGTTGGTGATGCTGAAATAAAGTATGAATCGTTAGCTTATCCTGGATTATATCATAAATAACGTTGCTCGTTTTGTGCTTGACACCTTTCCGAAATTCATTTTCATAGACTAGCTAAATTTATGAAGAAACAAAGGTCTCAACTTAAAGGAATCCCAGCTTCACCTGGAAAGTTCTACGGTCAGGTGTTAAAGCTAATTTCTAGCTCTCATATAATTCTTAACACTGAGATTTCTGAAGCTAAGGTTGAGCAAGAGTTGGAAAAATTTCTTTCTGCTATCAAGAAGACAAAAAAAGAATTAGAGTCCATCATTGAAAAAAGTGCACATGATATTCAAAAAGAACTAAAAGACATCCTTGTCTCTCAAATCGTTATGCTGGATGATCCCTTGCTATTAGGAGGAGTAGAAAAAAGAATTAGGAATAACTTAGAAAACGCTCCTCTGGCGCTTTTTCATGAGATTGAAAGAATTTCGGGTGAATTTGAAGAAATTGAAGATGAATACTTCAGAGAAAGAGCAGAAGATATCCGAGATATTGGTAAACGAATTGAAAACAATTTACTCGGAAAGAAAAGTGATCACAGTGTTCTTGCAAGCATTAAAGAACCTGTTGTTATTATAGCAACGGAACTAACGCCATCCCAAATTCTACATATTGATAAAAAACAAATCAAAGGTATTGCTACTGAAAAAGGTGGAAGAACGGGGCATATGGCGATTCTAGCCAAATATTTCGAGATTCCCGCTGTAGTGGGAATTCCCAAACTCACTGACGAAATTATTGATAAGGAAAAAGTATTAGTGGATGGTGATTTAGGATTAGTGATCAGAAATCCCAGCCAAGAATTGATTCAGGCCTGCCTTCCACTTGAAAAATCAACGTTAGCCGCAATCAAAGAAAAAATCCCTGTACAAACTTTTACAAAAGATGGTGAAAGAATCTTAGTTAAAGCTAATCTAGAATCAGAAAATAATGCTCAAGATGTTTTGAGATTTGGGGCTGATGGAGTTGGTTTGTATCGCTCAGAAATTTTAATCATGAAAGAATCAGGTAGAACTCCATCCGAGGAAGAACAGCTCTATGTATATAAAAAAATTGCCATAACACTTGAGAATAAACCATTCATTCTTAGGACATTTGATGTTGGAGCTGATAAAATGGATTCAGACACTGAAGAAGCCAATCCATTCTTAGGCAACAGAGGAATTAGATATTCACTTAGAAAGAAAGAATGGTTTAAGAAACAACTTAGAGCCATTCTTCGCGCAAATGCGTTTGGAAACATTTGGATGTTAATTCCAATGGTAAATGAACTTAGAGAAATTTTAGAATTAAAAGAGCTAATTCAAGAGTGCAAATCTGAACTCATTGACAGAGGACACAAATTTAAAAATCCTAAGTTAGGAGTAATGGTAGAAACTCCTTCTTGTGCTTTGAACTTAGAAATTTTTGCAAAAGAATGTGATTTTTTTTCTGTAGGAACAAATGATTTATTGCAATATATAACTGCTGTTGATAGAAATCATCCTGCTCTATCCAATTTGTATAATCCATTTAATTATGCTTTCTTAAAAACATTAGTAGAAATCTTGCAGGTTTCCAAGAAACATAAAATCCCAGTGGGAATTTGTGGTGAACTTGCTTCAGATTTAAAATTTACAACTCTTCTCATTGGACTAGGTTTTAGAGAATTATCAGTATCACTTCCTTTAGTAAGAAAAGTGAAAAAAATTATTTCTAATATCGATATGTCTCAATCCAAAAAACTCGCAAAACAAATTCTTGCACTTTCAGCCAATGAACAATATTCAGAGCTTGAATCATTTCTTTTCCACCAACATCTTCTAAACTAGAAAATAAACATTTACAAACTGAATAGAATCTTGACTAATAGTTCATTCAAGGCTTAGGATAAATAATGATAGCAGGATTGAAGGGAAAAAAACATCATCTAGAAATAGGAAAGCTACAACTAGATGTTAATGGGGTTATCTATGAGGTTTTGATTTCCTTTAAAACCTTTGAAGGATTAAAATCAGATTCTAAGGATGAAACTTATTTGCATGTTTTTCATTCAATCACAGAACGGACACAGAAACTTTTTGGCTTTACAAGTCGAAAAGAAAGAGACATGTTTGAATTGATTAAGTCTTTGCAAGGAATTGGTGAGATGACTGCACTTAGAGTATTATCTTTTTTAACTCCAGAAGAATTATTGCAAATCGTCATCCAAGAAGACAGAGCCAGATTGGAGAAAATTCCTAAAGTTAAAGGCAAAACCTCAGAAAAAATTCTTTTTGAGATCAAACAAAATATAAAAAAATTTGAAGGTTTCATGTCAGATAATGAAGAGCAACCTGAGAAAGATAATTCTGAAGAATTAGCCCTACTTGCTTTGTTACAACTTGGATTTGATGAGAGGACTGCCTTGAAAGAGATCAAAAGAATTAAAGAAAAGGGTAATTCATTTTCTCCATCTGAGTATATTAGTGAGATATTAAAATCAACTTAAGATGGATGAGAAATTTCTTTACAAACAGATAATAGAAAAACTAGCTATTGAATTGTTTGTATATAATCTGGATGGAAAATTTACTTTTATTAATGATGCTGGCGAATCTAACTCAAATAAAAATTCTCATCTAATTGGCAAGACTGATTTAGACTGGTGCTACTTAATGAATGTAAATCAATCAATTGCTATCTCAAGAAGAGAGTATCTTGATGCTGTTGTGTCAATGAAGAAGAAAGTTATATTTGAAGAAGTCATTCTTTATATGGATACTGGCATGACGAGATACTATCAACAAACATTAACTCCAATCTTAAGTCAAGAAGGTAACGTTATTTGTGTTCTTAGACAAGGATTTGATATTACTGAGAGAATCAGAGTAGAGAAAGAGTTTGAACACATTGCGAATCATGATTCACTGACAGGACTTCCAAATAGAAGATTTTTATATTCAAGTTTGAAAGAAAGATTTAAGAACAAATATATTTCAGGTGGAGTTTCAATAATACTAATGGATCTTGATAGATTTAAAGAGATCAATGATACATTAGGTCACTTAGTTGGCGATACTCTCATTAGATCTGTTGCAACAAGAATCTCAGAAATTTTTACTGAAAGAGAAGATAGTATCGTTGCACGAATAGGTGGTGATGAGTTTGTGATTGCTCTTTTGGGGATTGAATCTAAAGAGATTGCCGAAGAATATGCAAAGAGAATTGTATATTCATTTAGAGAGCCATTTCATTTAACAGAACATGAGTTGTTTATTACTACAAGTGTTGGAGTTTATTCATTAGGTCCAGATGAAATGGATAATCCTATTGATCTGATCATAGAGAAAGCAGATATTGCAATGTATAATGCAAAGGAGTCGGGAAGAAATAGATTTAAGGTATTCTCTCTTGGAATGAAAAATAAGACTGCAAGCATTTTTGCTCTTGAAACTAAATTATATCACGCCCTAAAGAATGATGAGTTTTTCATCGAATACCAACCCAAAGTAGATGTAGTGAAGAAGAAGATTGTTTCACTAGAATCACTTATACGATGGCAACCTCCCAACTCTCCCGTGCAATACCCTGATAAGTTTATTAAAGTTGCTGAAAACTGTGGTCTATTAACTTTAATTGGGTACGAAACAATTGCAAAAGCATTTAAAGAAATGAAAGAAAGAGATGAGGCTGGTTTAGTGCAAGTAAATCTTGCAATCAATCTTTCAGAGAAACAGTTTTATGATGAGATGTTAGTAAAAAATCTTTCAATGTATATAGAAAAAACTCAAATCAATAGTTCGAGAGTAGAGTTAGAAATAAAAGAACAAGCAATCATGAAAAGAATGGCAGATAGTTTAATTATTTTACATTCACTTAGAGACTTAGGTTTCAAGATAGTTATTGATGATTTTGGATCAGGTTCATCTTCTTTAGGAAAGCTAAAGAATTGTCCCGTGGACATCATTAGCATTGATAGATCATTTATTCAAAACGTGACCGAGGATTATCAAGATGCTGCAATTACTAGTGCAATCATTTCAATGGCTCAAAGACTAGGTGTAAAGGTAAGTGCTGAAGGAATTGAAACTAAAGAGCAGGTTTTATTTTTAAAATATTTGAGAACAGATATGCTTCAAGGACATTATTTTTCAACTGCATTGAGCCAATCGGAAATAATTAGTTTACTAAAAAAGAATCCTGATTATAACCAAGAATTTGAAGAAGAGGTTCAAGAAGTTGAGTATAGGGTCTAAGAAAAATAACAATAACAATTATTTTACCAATAAGGCAGCAACTTTAATCAGTATAAGGAACTTTTTCCCGAATTGAAATAAATTATTTCTTAGAAACTACTGATTTAACTTTCCCAAGTTTACTTCTAAGTCTCATTACTGCTTTAGTATGAAGTTGAGAAATTCGTGACTCTGTGACTTCAAGAACCTCACCAATTTCTTTCAAGGTTAAGTCTTCATAATAATAGAGAACGATGACTTTTTTTTCTTTTTCAGGAAGAGTTTTTATAGCATCTACAATAACACTTTTTATTTCTTCTTTTTCAATGATTACATCGGGATTCAAATTGGTTGGAGATTCGAGTGTTTCCATAAAAGAAACTTCATCATTTTCATCTCCCAAAAACCATACATCGTTCAACGAAACAATGGAGGTTCCACTAATCTTAGTGAGAAACGAAGAATACTCATCAGTTGTCATGTTCAAGGCTTTTGCAATTTTTTCGTCGGGAACATCAGGACCATCTTCATTCTCAAGCATGCCAATGATCTGCTCAAGTTCTTTGGCTTTTTGCCTGATGGAACGAGGAATCCAATCCACAGAACGAAGTTCATCAAAAATACTACCACGAATCCTGGTCATTGCATAGGTCTTGAATTTGATTTCTCTAGCGGGATCGAATTTTTCAATTGCATCCAACAATCCAAAAACACCATAACTCACAAGATCGTCAAATTCGACGTTCTGAGGCATACCAATTGCTACTCTTCCAGCAACGTGTTTCACAAGTGGGGAATACTTTAGAACAAGATATTCACGAATTTCAGGTTTTTTAGAAACTCGATATTCTTTCCAGAGAATAGTTTCTTCAATCTGGTTATATTTCTCTAGAAGCTTGTATGACATAATCTCAGGTAGAGGGTTTACTACCTAATAAAAGCTACAATCATAATTTTTTTTTTCTAGGAAAACTTTATAGAAAAAGTAAAAAAAATTAACCTTTTTGGATTTTAGATAGGGAAAATCTAGCCTAGTCGAGTAAAATAGTCTGATTCTGGGATCGTAATAACTATTACATTTGAAATAATTTATTTCGTAATAACAGATATATCAAGATCTAATGAGACATAATTAAATTGTAACAATTGTTATAAAATTCAACGTAACAGTTATTACAGTCCCAAATAAAGTAAAACTCTAACGACCAGAGCTATTCACTTAAATTTTTCAGTCAGAACTCGCTTAAAGCTATTACTCTCTTCGCTAAAAACAAGTGAAGAAGGTTTTGACGGATTATTAGGGATTAAAGTAAAAGCCTTATCATAGAATATAATTTGATCGATTTCGTCCAGTTTGATATCGTGAGTTTCTTTTCCTGTTTGGAATTGAATCTCCCCGTCCAACTCTAACATTTTTGCCTTACCCACTCTATGTAGGTGTTGAAAATGAGCTTCCTCCCATTCTTCCTCTGTAAGTTGTTTCTTTTCAAAAGGGATCTTATGGGAATAGTCTAAGAAAAGCACTCCTTTCAACTGAAAAATATCTTCTCTTCTTTCCAAAACTTGGGTTTCATCTTGGATTAGAGGAATCTCGATTACTTCCTCTCTTTTTTCTGGCGTTTTAGGGAAATTATGTCTTAAATTTTTCATCGCCCTATCCATAAGGATTTTCTGGTCTATCTCCACAGTGTTCTTGATATCAGGATACTTTAAATTGAATAGATTAGACCTGAGCTTTGGACTCAAATTTTGAATGATTCTTTCGCTAGACTGAGGATTATTTGTGTGAGGTTGTTTTATCGTTTGTTTTGGAGGATTTTTCCTACTTCCTAAAAGTACTAATGCAAATCCCAAAACGATCATTAAAGCAGCTAAATAAATCATATACTATTAATATCTGAATATTTTCAGGAACGGTAAAGAAGTTTTCCTTTAGACAAGAATTCAAGGTTTTACTTTACATTCTAGGATGAAAAAAAAACATATTGAAAAAACTGTTTTTTACCCTACTCAGTTTTAGGTTTCCACAGGACATATGGAATTAGAAGAAGAAAAAATAGAACAATCAAGCCTTGGCGATAAAATTTTTAAAGGTGTTGTAGCATTTTTTGTTACAATTCTACTCATTACACTGATTATCACTCTGATTCCCGGCGATGCCGAGAAAAATTTTGTAGATTCAATCACAGGTCAAGCGTATGACTCAGCAGGAAAAATTGGTGGAGATTCCATTCCAATTGATTATTTTAACTCTGCTCGTAAAGAGTGCTACTACCGCTATAAAGAGTCCTATCCTAACTTAACAGATGATATCCTTACGAACTGTGCCTATGAAACTGCCAAAAAATTAAAACTTTCCAAGATTATGGCTGAGACAATTGGCTACTCAGTCTCTGAAGAAAAAATTAAACTAGGTCTCTGGGAACAAGCTCAAGAAGCTCAAAAACGTTCCTCAATGGGTGCAGGATATTCTGAAGACGAAAAGACAACTGCTGAGCAAATCTATAAAAACAGTATCAGTTCAGCTCCTATGAAGTATCGCCAAGATCTTTTTCTTGCCTACACTCTTGATCGATTCCTATTCACCTCACTTCCGACAACGGAAAATGAACAAAAGATTAACTCAGAATCCTCCTCACTAAAACTATCTCTACGCTATCTAGTAGTCTCTGATCTAGAACTTCTCTCAAAGATTGGTGATGAACTTCCTGTAACTGAAGAAGAGATGAAAAAAGAATATGATGAAAGTGTTAAAGCTGGGAATCTAAAAAATGCAAAAGGCGAAATTCCATCTTTTGAAGATAGAAAACCGATTCTTTTGAATAAAATTAGAACTGAAAAAAAACAAACAAAACTTTCCGAACTAAAGAACAACCTTCAAACGCTAAAAGGCTCTGACAAAGTAAATATCCTTGAAGAAATTCTAAAAGTTACTGGTGGTAAAATCCAAACTCTAGAATCTGTTTCTATGCCTGAGCTTTCCAAAGCTGTTTCCAAAGAAAACAATCTTCCTCTCAAATTTGTAAACAACGCTACCTTCCTAAAAGATATGACTGAAATTCCTTTTGGTAAAGGCAAAGTTGGAGGACCATATCCTGAATCTGATAAAACAGTTTATGTTGAGTTTGTTGGTTTGAAAACCGAACCTAAGAAAGAGACTGATGTTAAACAGGATGCAATGGACAAATTTAAAATGAGAACCTATCTTTATCTTGGGGAAGCTGAAAAGTCCATTGGTGGTCTTTATCCAATTCTAAGAAGAGTGACTTCAAAGCAGGCTGAGTAAATGGAAGTTCGGGCAGAATTTGTTAATCCTTTCATTGAAGCTGCTTCATTAGTCTTCCGTGATTCGTTAAAACTAGATCTAATTCGTGGCAAACTCAAAGTTCGTGATGCACCTACTCCTTCCTATGAACTAGCTATTGTAATTGGAGTTGTTGGTTCCTATAAAGGTGAAATTATTTATAGCCTGAATTTTGATGCAGCCTATAAAATGGCGAAGCTTCTTGTTCCAGGTATGGATGATGCAACAGTTAGAGAAGAATATAAAGATATCATTGGGGAAATTGGAAACATGACCACAGGGAATGCTTTAAGAATCTTTGCTGCAAATGGTCAGTTTGTTGACTTAACCACTCCAAGTGTTGTCGAAGTGAAAGAAAGTAACCTACAATTTAAAAGATCCACAACGCTTTCCATGAATCTATATTCTAAAATTGGACAACTAGAAATTAATATTGCGATTCAGTAACTTACTCTGTGAATTTTCATCAGAAACTCCAAAAGAATTTTCAATCTAAATCTACTCTACTCTGTGTTGGACTAGATCCTGAACTCGAAAAACTTCCCTCTTTTCTAGAAAAAAAACCTGAGTCAATTATTATTTTTTGTAAAGAAATTATTGACTCAACTGCTGAATTTTGTATTGGTTTCAAACCAAATATAGCATTCTTTGAAAGATTTGGTTCCATTGGACTTAAACAATGGGAACTAGTAATTGAACATATTAAAAAAAATTATCCCGATCATATCATTGTTGCTGATGCTAAACGAGGTGATTTAGCTAACACTAGTAAAGAATATGCTCACTATTTTTTTAAATCTCTTGAGGTAGATTCTCTGACTGTATCTCCCTATATGGGAAAAGATAGTCTAATCCCCTATCTTGAAACTGGTAAACAAATTTTTTTACTTTGCTTAACTTCTAATCCTTCTTCAAGTGATTTTCAGAGAATAATATCGTCTAGCGATAGCAAAACCCTTTATGAATTGGTTGCTACTCTATCCTTAAATTTACATTCCGAATTTAAAGACCAAGTAGGACTTGTTGTTGGTGCAACACATCCAAAAGAATTAGGATCACTTAGAAAAGAATTTCCTGAACTTCCATTTTTAATTCCAGGTTATGGTGCACAAGGTGGGAACTTACAAGAAACCTTAATAAATTCTGGAACAAATTCACTTATCAATTCTTCTAGATCAATTCTATATGCTAGTTCAGAAAAAGATTTTGCAATTCAAGCAAGATCACAAGCAAAAACTATTTCAGAAGAAATGAAAGCTATCTTACAAAAACTTTCTTGATTTGCTCAAATTGAACTCTATCCCTCTTGTCATCCGTTAAAAAATAGTCATCATCGTCTCGCTCTATTTTCCAACCTCTATAGTTCTTATCATTTTTTGCTGTAAGAACTATTCTAGTATTTGGATTTTTGGGAGTTCGTTCCATTTCAATTGTTTTGATCAAAATTTCTGGAACTGATACTGAAAATCCCCCACTGCTGATTATTATTTTCTCATCCTTGAAAACACCAACTGATCCTGTAAGCACTCTACCATCATTGAAATAAAATATAAGATTTATATTCTCTATTATTTCTTCGGGCTTAGGTTCTTCTGTAGCAACAATGGAAGGATTATCATTTTTCAATTTTTCTTGTTCTTTCTTAACTTCTACTTCTAATTTCTGATATTCTTCTTTAATTGTTGCAATTTCATTCTTATCAAGACCTGGAGTATCATCAATCTTGCCCGACTTTATCTTCTCAATTACAACTGACTGAGTTATAAGCTTGGATCCATCCTCCACCTGCTTTATTACCTCAGTATCGCCTAACTTCTCAGCATTTTTCTTTGAAAAGTCCGCAAGTTCTTTATTCTTTTCATAAATATTTCCAATTAATAAAAGTCTTCTGTTGGCACTCTTTGCTGCATTAGTATCAGTTCCCGATACTAATTTTACATATTCAGTAACTGCCTCACTAGTATTTCCAACTTCTTCCAAACTCCTCGCCCTCATATAATTTTGGCCCGCAGTTCTATTTTCCACTTTGTTCAAAGCCTCTAAAGTTTCCTTATACTTTCCTGAATCAAAAAATAGATTTGCCTTTTCTTCAGAGGTTATATTCTTATTTTTAATTTCCTCTGTTTTTCTAATCCCTTCTAATAAAACATTTATCAGAATCCTTGCATTGTCTGCAAAATGAGTTCCAGCAAAAATCTCTTCCGTTTCTTTGAGCTTATTAATTGCTTTATCAATCTCACCCATCATTGCAAGACTAAAGCCATGGTGAAGTCTCACGAACCCATTTTCATTTGAGTCAATTTTTCCGAATCTTTTTTCCAAGTTTTCATATTTTTTTACAGCGGTACTATACTTTCTAGTTCTTTCCATGAAAAACGCATATTGCACCTGAACCATATCATTTTGGTCTTCGACTAACGTTAACCAATTCTTCAAGGTTAGAACTCTAACTAGGTTAACCAATAATAGTCCATAAGAATCCATTAAACTCAATTTAGGATTTATCATCCCAGTTTCAGAGTTCATGATATTTGATTCTATAATATTATTCTTAATCTCATTTGTGAAATCGTCTTTAGAGATTAACATTTGTTTAATCTTTTCTTTTAACACTTTGGAAGAAAGTTCATAATTTAGTAGTTGTTCTTTTGCAAGATAAAATCTGAGCTCTTGAATCTTCACACTGGCTATTGATCTTGAACTAAAAAAAAACAAAATCAAAATGAGGATTATTAAAATTGGAATTGAAAGCTTTCTTAACATTCGAATGAACTCACTTGCACTCAATCATTTACAAATTCAATAGAATTGCCAAGCAAAAAAACTATATTAGCTCAGGGATTTGTATTATAAAACTTGTTCCCTTTCCTAATTCAGTTTTTACTTCTATCTTTCCATTCATACTTTGAATGATCCCAAACACTATGGAAAGACCAAGACCTGTGCCTTCATTCTTCTTCTTATCAGTAAAAAATGGCTCAAAGATTTTAGTAAGGTTTTCCTCGGGTATCCCTGTCCCATTATCAGTAAATTCAACCAAATATAATTTCTTAATTTTTTTTGTTGGGAAATTTTTTCTGATCTCTTCAGGCTTTTCAGTTTCAGTAACCGAAATATAAAATCTAGGTTCAGAAACATTTTTTGTAGCATAAATAGAATTGTTAAACAAGTTCATTATAACTTGATGTAATGCAATTGGGTCAGTCTTCAAAATTCCAGTTTCATTTTGAAAATATGTTTCAATTTGTAGATTATCTTTCTTTTGTACAATTTCTAAAGATTTAATCGATTCTTTGATATAATCATATATATTTATTTCTTGCAGCATTCTATTTGGTTTTCTAGAAAAATTTAAAATTTGTTGGACTAGTGTCCTCGACTTAGTAGCTGTTTCTAAAATTTTATTTACTGACTCCAAAAGATTTTCTGAGTTTTCAACTCCCTTCAGATCTTCTTTTAATATTCCTGTGAACAAAAAGATTGGTTGAAGCATGTTATTAAAATCATGAGCAATGCTACTTGCAAAATTACCCAGACTTTCCATTCGTTTAGAATGTAATATCATCTCTTCTTGTTTCTTTTGACTAGTGATATCTCTTGCGATTCCAATTACTGATGAAGTAAATCCTTCCTCATAAAATTCAGAAATCATCACCGAATAAAAGATATATTCGTTTGTACTAATATTCTTGAATCGAATCACGATTTCATACGGCGAGCTAATACTTTTTTCCTGAAACTCTAAGTTTAATTCTCTAATTAGATCAATATCTTCGGGATAAATTAGAGTCTGAAGCTCTTCTAAAGTTTTTCCTTCTAAGTCAAATGAATGAATTCCTGAATAGTGAAAGACATTTTCGCTAACGAAAATTAACTTAGCTTCTGAGTAGTTCCATAAAAAAATTATTTCTGGTAGATTTTTTAAAATTGCTGATGTAAACTTTTCTCTCATATTCTATGATTACTTCATTTTGAAACACTAGCTATGATTTTACAAGGAAATTTTATTGAAATAGAAGTTAATAAGTTAATAATATACTTTTAAAGAAGGAACATAATGGGATTTAAACTTTTAGATATTACTGGTAGAACTATTCTAATCACTGGAGCCTCGAGAGGGATTGGAAAGGCTATGGCTGAAGGCTTTCAAGAAGCTGGTGCAATTGTTTATGGAACAGGCAGTAGAGAAGAATCTATTGAATGGATGAAAGGAACAGGAATTGAAGGCAAAGTAGCAGACATTTCTAAGGCGGGAACGATGCTTCCAATCATCGAAGAAATCAAAGCAAAACATGGGAAACTAGATTGTCTAATTAACAATGCAGGTATTGCAGTAAACACTCCTGCTTTAGGCTTCAAAGAGGATGAAATATACAAAATCATTGATACCAATTTTGTTGGAATGTTTAGAACCTGTCAGGCTTATTATAAAACTCATAGACATATTGGTGGAAACATAATCAATGTTTCTTCAGTACTTGGTCTAGTAGGATACTCTTTGAGTTCTATCTATTCTGGAACCAAAGGTGCAGCGATCCAACTAACTAAATCACTTGCTGCAGAATGGATTAATAACAATTTCAGACTCAATGCAATTTGTCCGGGATTTATCGATACAGACATGAATAAGATGATTAAAGATAAACAAACTGTAATGGATAAAGTGAACCAAAGTATTCCAATGAAAAAATTAGGTTCACCTGAAGATATTACTGGAGCAGCAATTTATCTTGCTTCTGATGCGTCTAAATATGTAACAGGACAAATCATTGTCATTGATGGAGGACTCACAGCACTCAAAGCATAGTGAGTAAGAGTTTGAGAATAGCAATTTATTTCATTCTTCTTTTTCAAAGTTGTATGAGTAATAAAAACGCACTCTCAATCAAATTTATATTTCCTTTTGCGAACTCTATTAGCTCCACAAATACTACGAGTACTACCACAAATAGCTCTGTCAATAATCAATTTACAATTGGCGGAGTAATCTCAGGACTTAATGGAACTGTTTCTATTAAATTAAATGGATCCGAAACTTTGACAGTATCGACTAACGGTAGTTTTCAATTTACAACTCAGTTGAATTCATCCTCAACATATAGTGTTACAGTCTCTACTCATCCCAATGGTCAAAACTGTTCTATTACGAATTCCTCTGGAACGATTAGTAGTAATATAACTAACGTTACAGTTCAATGTCTAACAGGAAATTCAAATGGGGTCTTAGTGGGAGGAAATATTTTCAATACTTTAAACTTAACAAACCAAATTACGACTATCGTTAATGTCGGTGGCTCACCTAATGGAATCACAACTGATGGATTGAATATCTATTATGCTTATAATAACTTACATACAGTCTGGAAATATGAAATTGCAACAGGTGTGAACACTCAAATTGCGGGAACAGGAATAGCAGGTTCTACCGATGGTGCTCCTCTTAGTTCTAGTTTTAATGCTCCTTCTTCCCTACTATTCTTAAATAATGCCCTTTATATCACTGATTTTAACAATGGATCTATTCGTAAACTGGACTTTGCAACGAATACTGTCAGCACTTTAATCACTGGGAAACCATTTGCTTATGGCCTAACCAGTGACGGGACTTATCTATACTATTCTTATCCAAATCAAGTAGAACGTCTAGATTTGGGAACTCTAACTTCAACCTTGATTGCTGGTGCAACTACAACGGGATACCAAGATGGAACAGGAGCTACTGTACGTTTTAATAATTATTTCAACGTTAGTGGTGGACTAACATTTGATGGAACGGATTTATTCATCAATGATATTGGAAATTGTTCTATCAGAAGAATTGTTATTTCTACTGGTTCCGTTAGTACAATTGCTGGCAGTCCACCTCCCACTCAAATCTGTGGAACGATAGTCGATGCCATAGGAACTTCTTCTAGACTCAACGTAGTCGATGGAATTCTTAGTGATGGGACAAATCTTTATTTTATGGAAAACGTAAATTGTGTCGTAAGAAGAATCACAACTAGCACACTATCAGTAGATACAATTGCAGGACTGAATAATAACTGTTCCTTACTCGATGGAACTGGTTCAAGTGCAAGATTATCTAATCCTGCTTTGCTTACAACCGATGGTTCTAGAATTTATTTTACTGAGAATAGTTCAGGTGCAATTCGAAGAATTGAGTAGTCAAAACAAATAAATATTCTTGTATTGAGTTCATGTGTTTATAATTCTATAAAGATGAAATTATTTTTATTCATAGTGTTTTTTAGTTTTATTAACCTTTATTCAATTGATGTAGAACTAGGTGTAAGAGGAGGAGCAATTAATCTTTATTCTGGGGAAACAAATTTTAGAAAACGATTAGATAGATATGACATGTTCAATTATGAAGTGAAGAAAGGATATTTTCCAAAAAATTTAGGTCTGCATTTTCAAGTAGGTGCTTTTTTAAAATACTTCACTCCTTCGGGGAAATTTGGATTGAATGCGAATTATACTTATTTTAATTTTTCTCAATCGCATATTAGGAGAGATTTTCTACCTTCTACTATAGTAATTCAATATCTTAATGCAAGTCTTACTAATGCTGATCTTGTGACTATTGACGATTTTTCCATAAGAACTTCTAGAAAAGATTATTTTTTAGATTCAGTTTATTATTTCCAACCAAAACGTTTTGGAATTGGATTGGGTTATAGAGGCATTGAAGATGCTACAAATTATTTTAATCGAGGATATTACAGACAACAGTCAGTAAAAGATACTAGAGAATACAAGTCTATGGGTGGACAAGTTTCCATATACTATAGTTTACCAATTCAATTGGAGGGAATCGAAGGATTGAAACTACATTTTAGAGGCTCTTATTTTGACTTGGGTGGAAAATTTTCAGAAAGTTTTCAACAAGTTGGAGTATCGAATGCAATCAATCAGCAAGTGGGAATAAGAGATTATTATTCTTACATTAGTTTAGGAACACAGATCGGGAATCCACTAGTTCATAGAAGAGGTTATGAATTTGATCTATTAATGAATTTTACTCCCCATAATACTTCTGAACATTTGAAATTATTTTTGGGATTTACTTATCAAGAATCTCAGTTGAGAATTTTAAACTATAACAGAGGTACAGCGAGTTTCGTGAATACTCTAGGCTATTCAGTAACTACAGAAGTGATTAATTCACTATTAGTGAGTAAGTTTATCTATTCACCAGCCTATAGTTCACCAGTAATTGATAGAATTTATTCTATTTATTTCGGTGCATCTTATCTCTTTGAGACTAGCTCTCAAGTTACAAACTGACTTTCGTAAAGTCTTGAATAAGCACCATTCTTCTTGAGTAGAGATTCATGATCCCCTTCTTCAATGATTGTGCCGTTGTCTAGCACAAGGATTCTAGGAATCTTTCTAATCGTTGAAAGTCTATGTGCAATGATAAATGTTGTTCTGTTTTTAAAAAGTCTGTCTAGTGCATCACTTACTAATCTTTCGGATTTACTATCAAGTGCACTTGTTGCTTCATCTAGGATTAAAATCTCAGGGTCTCTAAGAAGTGCTCTTGCAATTACAAGTCTTTGTCTTTGTCCACCAGAAAGATTTAATCCTCTTACACCTAAAATAGTATCATAACCATAATCCATTTCCATAATAAAATCATGAGCATGAGCTAGTCTCGCCGCACGGATTACTTCTCTTCTAGATGAACTGGGACGACCATAAGCTATGTTATCAAAAACACTTCCCTGAAATAAAAATATATCTTGAGTAACAATTCCAATACTTCTTCTAAGGTCTGAAAGTGAAATATTTTCAATGTTCATTCCATCAATTATAATCTCACCACTTTTGGGTGCATAGAATCTTGGAATCAAATCCATTAACGTTGACTTTCCACTTCCACTCGAGCCTACTAAAGCAACAGTATCGCCAATTTTCACTTTCAAAGAAAAATCTTTAAATACTTCAGTTGTGGTCTCAGGATAAGCAAAACTAATCGAACGAAATTCTATTGAATCAGTAAATTTGGAAGTTTTTTGGTAGGTTGAAATTTCATTCCTATTCTTCTCAAAATCTTCTCTATCAATGATCTCAAAAATTCTATCTCCTGCAACTACTGCTTGGGTTATCTTGCCAACCATCTGTGAGAGTTGTGTGAGTGGTCTTAATAAAAAAAGTAACGTTAGTAGAAATGCCATGAACTCACCCTGAGTAAAGGAACCATTGAATATCAATCTTGCGCCTAACGCAAAAAAGCCTAACACCACAAGAGAAGAAGTAAATTCTACAAGGTTTGGTGCCATTTGCAAATAGAACTGCCCTTTAAAATTTCTATGAGTAGCCTTCTGATTGATTTCTGAAAATTTTCCTTCTTCATACTTTTCTAGTCCAAAGGAACGAATCACTCTAATTCCAGAAATCATTTCATGTACGTTTGCGTTGAGATCAGCGAGTCTTTCTTGAAACTTGAGAGTTGACTTGGTAATTTTTTTTGTAAATAGAGTAACGGGATAAATCACAACTGGAACAGCAATTGCTGCTATAATTACTAGTTCAGTATTCAAATAGAGTAATATAAATAGATGAGTGATTACATAGAAAAAATTAATGATTGCATCTCTTAAATTACTAGAAATTACAGCAGCTACTATCTCAGCATCATTAATGATTCTACTCATGAGTAGTCCCGTTTTTTCTTTATAAAAAAAAGTTAAGGGTAGTTTTTGTGCTTTGTCATAAAGTTGTTGACGAAGATCCCTAACAGCTAAATAGCCCGAGGTAGCAATGCAGAAAACAGAAAGTAAATAGAAAATCAATTTTAAAAAATAAAGCGGAACAATTAGCTTGCATATCATCCAAACAATTTCTTTGGGTTCCATTTCCTTAACAGTTTCATTAATTGATAACTTAACAAGGAGTAAGACTCTTTTGATTTTCTCAAGTCCATCTAGTTCATCATAACCAAATACTTTTTCTTTAAACTGAATTTGTTTTTCGGGAATAGTTAATTCCAATTGAAATTTATTTTTTTGGTTTGAGCCTAATGCATCAAAAAGAGGAATGAATGCAGTTAGAGATACTGCATTCAAGATTGCTGTAATAATAGCAAAGAGAATACCCAGACTAAACCTAAGTCTATACTTTAAAGAATAGGATAGTAGTCGGGCAAAAATTTTAAGTTTCAAAGATTAGAAATTAGGACTTTCGATCCCTTTACCATCGTTCAAAAATTTAGAAATAATCACTCTTTGAATTTGAGATGTACCTTCATAGATTTGAAATATCTTGGAATCTCTCATAAGCTTTTCCACGGGATACTCAGTATTGAAGCCATATCCACCAAAAACTTGCACAGCATCTGTGCAGACCCTAACACACATATCTGCACAAAAAGCTTTTGCAATTGAAGCTTGGTAAGTATTTTTGTATCCATTGTCTATTAGCCAACCTGCCTGCCAACATAGAAGTCTTCCCGCTTCTACATCTCTTGCCATCTCTGCGAGCATAAAACTAATTCCTTGGTTTGCAGAGATTGGTTTGCCAAAAGCATTTCTGGTGTTCGCATAACGTATCGCATGATCCATTGCAGCACGAGCAACGCCCACTGCTCCTGCAGCAACAGCAGGACGAGTATGATCAAATGCTCCCATTGCAATCTTAAAACCATCTCCCTCATTTCCTACCATTTGACTTTTATGAACTTTAACATCTTCAAACGTTACTCCCCTTGTGTCAGAGCAGCGTTGACCCATGTTCTTTTCTTTTTTTCCAATAATGATTCCAGGAGTTTTGCTATCTACTACGAATCCCGTCATTCCTTTATGGGCTGCAGCAGGATCCGTTTTCGTCAATACAAACATCCAATCACTTACCCCAGCATTCGTAATCCACTGTTTACTTCCATTGATTACATAGTCATCCCCAACTCTAGTCGCAGTTGTTTTAATGTTCGCAACATCAGAACCAGCTCCTGGCTCAGTCACAGCATAAGCAGCCAGTAAAAACTCTCTAGTCATTGGCTCTACAAATTTTCGTTTTAATTCTGGACTTGCTCCAAGCAAAACAGGAGCTAGTGCAAGATTGTTCGCAAGGATTGCTGTTGCAACCCCTGAGCAACCATAGTTCAATTCTTCAGTGATTAGTATCTCGTCAAAATCCCCCATACCTGCCCCACCAAATTCTGGCTCAATATGCAAGTTCATAAGACCGATATTCCAAGCTTTTTTTAAAATATCCATTGGATATTCCCCAGTTTGGTCTAAATGTTCTGTCTTAGGAATGATCTCATTCTTGGTAAAATCTCGGGCTAGTTCTCGGAGAGCTTTTTGTTCATCCGAAAGGGAAAAGTCTATCATAACAACCTCTATTGACAAAGTTATTCGGAATATACGATTGTCAAGAAACTATGCTAGAATCTGTATAGAGTTTTTAGAGTTAGAAAAAAACTTAAGATATTAGTTTTTCAGTAAATACTGGAAATTGATTATTTATAAAGCTAATTTAAAGTCTTGATAGAATTATACGACACTATCGTAAAACAATAGTATCGTATAACAACAGCAATGAAAACTTTTATTTGCCGTATTTTTCGTCTTTGAGAATTCCTGGTGCAGTCCAACCCTTAGGAGTATGACAGGAAAGACAGTTTGCCATTGCAGGACTTTCTTGAACTTTCTTTTCAAAAGTTGGTAGAGCAGCTCCTGTTTTCTTTTCAAACATTCCTTTATAGCTCACTATATCAACTTTCTCTTCACCCGCTTTAACCACACTTCCCGATCCTCTGGAAACCATTGTGGATTTTGCAGAACCTGCTACTTCAACTTTACCATCACAAATACAATTCATAGCAGTTTTAGTTTTTTCATCATAGAGTGCAGCAAATGCAGTTCCACGCACCCCAGCAGTTGTTGCAGGAGTAGTTGCCTTGAAAGTTTTCTTTCCTAGTTTTTCTAACTTGAACCAAGCGAAACCAGAACTCACTTCCACTTCTCCATCCTTATCTTTATTATGAAGTGACTTAACAACCAATGTGCTATTTGGAGCAACCTTGAACTCAGAGCCATTATAAAGCAGAGTTACTTGTGAGCCATTTCCCGTCATGATAGTTTCCCCAGAATTCACAAGATCGTCTTTTTTCAGTTGTTTCCATGCAGCCTTAGAGTCGCTAGTCGATCTTGCTGAAACTTTTCCTACTACAAAACTAACCTTAGCTGCATCATCAGAAAAAATTGATGATATGGTTAGAAATGCAAATGTAATGATAAATTTTTGAAATGAATTTTTCATTGATACCTCTTCTACGTAATAACAAACAAGTTAAGATGAAATTTCCAAAAAGC
Source organism: Leptospiraceae bacterium (assembly GCA_033762425.1). Lineage (GTDB taxonomy): Bacteria > Spirochaetota > Leptospiria > Leptospirales > Leptospiraceae > JANRLP01. The sequence goes on along the minus strand of JANRLP010000032.1, from coordinate 27,517 downwards.
AATATTTTTTTTTGATTTTTAATAGATTTCTTTGGAAAGAGTTAGTAATTCCCACTTATGACTCGAACTAGATAAAATTCTGAATGTATAACGTACATAATTGAAACTCATTTGAAGCTATAAAGAATCTGAGAAAGAACTTGACAGGTTTAGAAAAAAAAGTTTATATTCATCATGAGAGCCTTAGTTATCATTCTTATTCTTTCTATTCATTTTTGTAAAGGAAAGACCCCTTGTTCTGCTTTGGACTCAGCCTGTTCCGTACTTGGCTATATAGTTCCCGACATCATCCTTCGCTCCAAAAACAATTCAACAAGTAGTACAACAAATCCATCAGGCACAACAACCACACAACCAGCTAGTTTCACATTTACCTATCCAACAAGAATTCCCATCATGGATCAAAACTTTGCAATCACTCCCATCAATCCAACTGTAACAGGAACAATTTCCAATGCTACCTTTACCATAAGCCCAACACTTCCCCTTGGACTGAGCATCAGTTCTACGGGTATCATCTCAGGAACTCCAACCGTTGTTAGTGACACAACAACTTATACTGTAAGTGCCAAGGATGCAGTGGGAACTTCAACTGCTACATTTTCCACTGCAGTGATCAGCAATGCAAATCTACTTGCTTAGTACAAACTAGATGGCGATGGAACTAACGCTGAAGGAACAGTAGCTAGGAATCTGAATGTAGTTGGATCACCTACTCCTACTACAAATCGATTTGGAAATGCAAATTCGGCTATATACTTCGCAGGTGGTGTAAGTAGGTATGAACAAAATGACCAAACAATGGGATTACCTAACAATGCGAATCCTAGAACCTTATGTGCTTGGGCAAGAACAATATCCGTTCCTAATTCTAATAATAGATGTAGATTACATGCTTATGGTTCAGGTAGTGTTGTATTGTTTTCTATTAGAGGTCTTACTACACCATATGCCAAAGTTGTTCAAGAAGGCGGATCGGGACCTAGTCTAGATGAAGCCAACCAATTCCCAAATGCTACTTGGGTTCATTTATGTGTTGTAGTTGTTAGCACTCCTGGTGCAATTATATACAACAATGGGGCTATCAGTGGTATGGGGGGAGGTTGGACAAATACAGTTCTAGCAAATACTGCCTCAGGATATGGAATGGGTTCTGAGTCCGGTGCAACATCATGCCAAATTGAAATAGATGATTCAAAGATCTATGCTAGGGCTTTAAGTGCTGCAGAAATTTTAGCGATGTCAAAGCAGTAGTGAACTCTGAGAATAGGAACTTAAAAACTTTTTTTAAAGATCAGAAACAAGAATTTTATCTTTACTTTTCACAATGAAAAAGGAATTTAATACTAATTGGAAGCCCATTAAAATAAGGAATACAAAAAGAGTTGACTATGAATCAATTTGTTTATTGTGCAATTTTTTTGATTATATTAATTCATTGCAAAACTGATTCACCAACTATCGCTCAGAAAAATTCGCCGAGCAATCAAAAATCGAAAATTATAGAGAACGTCAAAATTCAAAAATTTGAACCCTATGCAGAAGATGCTATTTCAAAAGCCTATAAAATAGAAGGCTGGGAAGTAGAATGGCATAATAATGAAAAGGATAGGGACAAAGTACTTTCTTATCTATCTGAAGGACTCAAACTGATTTGTAAAACAATTCCTAAAACTTCCTGTAATAGAGTTAAGAAATTCACAATTTCATTTAATGAAAATCCAGATAAAGGTGCAGCAGGAATATACTTAGGAGGTCGTGTTACAATTTATAGTAAAAAAGCGTTTCTTGATGATACTTTGCATATACTTTTTCATGAAATAGCACATGGTTTTGATGAATCTATATTACAAGTATCTGATATTCCAATTGGTATTGCCTATTCAAATGCTATGACAAAACAAATTTATGGAAAAGTAAACTGGGAAGAAGTAAATTATTATAATTTAGATGGGAATTATTTAACTTCCAATATGAATGAATACTTTGCCGAGCTGAGTTGTGCTTATTTTTTTGGTCTAAACTATTTCCCTTATAATAAGGAAACTTTAAAAAAAGTTGATCCTGAAGGTTATCAGGCAATCCAAGATGCTTGGAGTTTATTAGAGAATAACTAAGTTGTTCAAGAAGCTAGAGTTAGCTTGCCAATAGAACTAGATGATGCAAAGATCTACTCTAGGGAATTAAACAGGTGCGGAAATTTTAGCGATGTCAAAGCAGTAGTTGGAAGATTTTATATATTAATAAATTCCTTTGATGGAACTTGCAATCCTGCTAACATTGTCTCTAGTTAAGTTTGGATAGATTGGAATGCAATGACCTCTTTGGAAAAGTCTTTCTGAATTAGGAAAGTCTTGATTCGGTAGCTCGAAGATTCTATGAATTGGTTCTGTACTTGTTCTTTCCGTTCCAATGAGCAAAGATTTGAAATATCTTAAAACCTCATCAAAGGGCTTAGAGAATACTATCGGGAAACGATTGTATTGGTCTATTCCTGATTTGTTAAAATAGGTTTCATGAGAAGCAGAAAGAACTGCTTGAAGATATACCTGTGCAATTTTTTTCTTACGTTCAATAATCACGCCCAATTTGGAGATTTGCTCAATTCCAATTGCAGCATGAATATCTAGAAGGTTATAATCAAAACGAATCTTTTGTCCTTTCTTGCGTAGCACGGGAGAGTATTTATAAGAACGGATTGCCTCAGCTATAGAATCATTTTGAGTGTTGATTACTGCTCCATTTCCAGTTGTAATCACATTCATGGAAGATAGTCCACAGATCGAAATCGTTCCTTGTTTGCCTACTGGAATTTCTTCAGAGTCTGCTCCTAATGCCTCAGAATAGTCTTCAATAGTATGAATCCCTTCAGTTTGATAGTTTTTTAAATTCACAACGGAACCAAAAGTATGATCGAATAAAATTACCTTTGGGTTAAATTGCTTCAACTTTTTATGAAAGTCTTCCTCATCCATCCCAAAACTTGACTTTCCTAAATCTACAACCACTGGATTTGCTCTAAGCAGCATGATTGCATCTATAGCTTCATGTGGAGCATAGGATGAAAGTAAAATCGAGTCTCCCTCAGTAACGCCTAACGATAGTAACGAGAGATGATATGCCGAAAACAGACTATTGGTTGAAATTACTTGCCTTAGCTTAAAGGTAGATTTGAAATCTTTTTCAAATTTTTCTACAACCGTTCCTGAGCCTACTAAATCATCTACTAAGCAATCCAAAACAATCTGCAATTCCTCTTTGGAAAAGGTTGGCTTATGATACTCAATTTGTTTATGCGTACTAGCTATATTTTTTTCTGCTATCATCCCTAAATCTCATGTGACATAATATTTATGAGACATAATCAGTCAAGAATATCTTGAGAAACAAGATAATTTTTTTACTCGAATTTTCATACTTCAAAACCATAACAAAGTCAGAAATCTTATCATTCAATCTTTAGATGTTCATTAGAACTAAGAAAATTGAGAAAATAAACCGAAGCATTAACTGTGAGGTAGTTTTTTTGAAAATAGGGCTTGTTTCAGACCATGGTGGCTTTGAGCTGAAGGAATTTATCAAAGAGAGTCTTTCTAAGGAATATGAAATTATCGACTGTGGTGTCTTTGATACTAAATCAGTTGATTATCCAATCATAATTTCTTCTGCTTGTAAAAAAATTATTTCGAATGAATTCCCTCGCCTCATTGCTTTATGTGGAACAGGAATCGGTGCTTCAATCTCTGCAAATAGAATCAAGGGAATCAGAGCAGCCCTCTGTCACGATGAATTCACTGCTGAGATGTCTAAACGTCACAACAATGCTAATGTGTTAGTTTTAGGTGGAAGACTTCTCGGAAAAGAACTAACGCTTAGAATCATCGATAAATGGATTCATACCGAATTTGAAGGTGGAAGACACGAAACAAGAGTAGGACTTCTGGATTCAATATGATAAAAATTCTTTTTATAACATTATTAACTTTTACCATCTCTGCAGAAGAGATACAATTTAGCGGAAAACTTCTTTCCCAAATCCAGAAAGAAAAGGTTCAAGTAGTAAAACAAGGAGAAAATGACTATAAAATAGAACTATTAAAAAATAATTTTCCTTCTACAGAATTATACTTAGACTTTGAAGCTGATAAAGCAAGTGAACTTAAAGATAAAAATGGGAACTACGAAATTGAAGCTTCGAGATATGTAATTGAGACCAGAACTGCTCCTTATGGCAAACGTTATGCGTCATTCACTAATAGAGATAGTTACATAGCAGTTAGTTCAAATAAAAATAGAATTTTAGGTCAAACTCAAATCAAAGAACCGTTTTATATTTCATTTTTTATTAAGTCTGGAGAATCAGAACAAAACTCAATTCTTTTCTCAAAGATATATTTAACTTCGGGAAAGAAGTACGGATTGGAATGTAAGATTCTGAATAGTAGGATTAACTATACGTTTCATAACATGTTTTCATTTGAAAACGGTAAAACAAAAACAATTAGTATGGAAAGTCCCGAGAAGCTAACTACAACAAAATGGACTCATGTAGTATTAACATTGAACCCTGTGACTGGAAGAGTTGCACTTTATGAAAACGGAAATGAAAAGGCTGAATTTCAGGCAGAGTTAAGTGAATCTGAACCTACGATTCCATCCTTTGGATTTCATAAAAGAGACACTTCTCCTCTAATCATTGGTAGAGACTATTATGGTAAATTAGATGATTTTATTATTTCAATTGGTGAACCTTTAGACGTTAGTAAATTGAGCCTGCCCTATTCTGATGTAAAGTTAGATGAACCAACAGGTTTTGTTAGCCAAGCAAGAGGTAATGCAATCTCTAAAGTTATTAAAACAAAGTATTCTAAATCAATTCCTCAATATCTTATCCCTGAAACAGAGATTCCTGAAGGATCTCATTTAGAAGTTCAGTATAGATTTTCAGAAGAACCATTTGAAGAAAAAGCAAACTCACCAAGTTGGAAACATCTTGAGAAAAATTTTAACGATACTCATAAATCAAGTTTTTTTCAGTATTTCCAATGGAAGGTGATTCTAAGAGCGAATCATTCGGGAACAAAGTCTCCTAGTTTAAAAAAATTAACACTTAAGTATAGAGAATCCATTCCACCCAATCCACCTTTTGGATTTAAGTTAAGTTCACTGGATAGCGAATCCTTAAAGGTTTGTTTTCAATGGAGTGCCAATCATGAAAAGGATGTTAATTCAGGTGGAGGTTATCTTTTACACTATGGAATCACTCCCGAAAGAATGATTGGGACAATTGTTTATAATGATAAAGGAAATAAGTTTGGTGAAACCAAAGAAGAAAATATTCTTGGGGATTGTGTAGATAATTCTGTCATTGAAAAAAATCTTGTGTTATCCCAAAAGACAAGAACATTTCCTTTTTTTAGAAATGGAATTACATACTATTTTAGGTTAAGTGCATATAACAATAAGTTTCCTTTAAGCTATTACACAGCTGGAGAAACAATTGGAATTGATCAAAAGAGCAAATCTTCTAAATCAATTTCAGGAAGTTTTAAAACTATTTCGAACTAAGTTTAGGCTTCTCATTACAAGATTTCACTTCACTTTCTTTGAATGTGAAGTATTTATAATGACCATAAACATGTGCTACTCCTAAAGCTCCTAGTTGTACGGATAAAGCATCTGCTTCCCTAACAAAACCTGACATCTCTCCACCCATATAGGTTCCATATGCAGGAATAAGCTCACGGTATGCTGAACGTTCTTCTTTCAAAAGACATTCTTTTCTAAGATAACCGACTGCATCTTCCGTCGCTATTGCTTCTTGGTAGAGTGCAGCGAAAGGCACAAGCCTTAAGAGGGCGTAACTCGATTTATCTTTAGTCTGAGAAAAATCTTTCGCATGTCCACCCTCATGCAAAGCAATTGGCGTACTTCCCGAAAAAATATGAACAGTATTGGTATAAGGATCATAATAGTCTCCACCTCCAATAACTTCTACTCCCAGTCCCGCAAAAAGTCTTTCAGGAAAGATTGTTTTAATAGTCCAATTAATTAATCCTAGTGTCCAACGCAACCATGGACTCACCTTAGTATTTTTTCTAAGCCTTGAAAATTCATCCCAAGGGGCATATTGGTTAAACCGAACCTTAACATCTTTGATATTATTCTCTTTGAAGTATTTTTTTACAATTTCTTTTGTCTTATCATCTATATCATGATTGCCAAAACTCCAGTTTAGTAAGTATAACTTTGCAGGTAAAGAGAATAGATAATGTCCTGGCCAATCAATGAACCAATATTTATCTCCTGATTCAAACTGCTCTTCTTCAGTTAAAAAGAATCTCTTCTCAGTCTCAGTATCTCTAATTACTGGTCTTCCCGTTTCATATCTTTGATTTGGTGAAAAGCAATTCAACAAAAAGGTCAATACAAAAAATATTAATAAATTATTTCTTCTTTTCATTTTTAGGAGCTCCCGTAGATTTTTTTTCTCCAATCTCAATTTCATAATCTGAGGATTTTACTTTAATTTGTAGTTCTTCAAAAAAATCTCTCAACATACCTTTTCCCAAATATTCCATCTGTTCCTGTTTAGTTCCTCTAAAACCTATATAAGGTACAAACCATAAAAGTCCAACAATTGTAACTCCAGTAAGAAATCCATTGCAATCAGATGAATAGGACAACATTTCCTTTTCTTGGTTAAACTCAAGGATAACTGAATTGGAATTTTGTTCTTCAACAATTGCATGAAATCGAATGCTTGCCTTGTTCCTAAAACATCCGTCTTGAGAACGAAGGTCATAGTCCTTGACTGTAACTTTTAAATTAGAATATTTATGGAAGTAAATCTTCTGGTTTCTAATAAACTCTTCTTGTAAAATTTCTTCCAAAGTTCCAAAATAGTTTCTATACTTTTTCTTATAAAAAAATGAAGTTAGGAAGAAAGGCTCAATATGAGCAATGAAAGCATAATCTTCACTTCCTACGATCTGCAAAGTTTTCCCTTGGGCTAAAGCATTTTCGGGAATTGGGAACTCACCAGGAACATATACTTTAAAATTTATACAGGAAGTTTCCAGAATCAGAACTAAACCCAGTAGAATGAGTGTTTTTGAACGAAAGAACATAAACGAATTTTTCTCCATATCCTTTATCCTAAGAAGTCAGCATAATTCACTTAGATTTAGACACTAATTTAGTTATTCAAGAATAAATTTTGAGATTTTTTTAAAATTAACCTATTCTCCTCAATTACATTAGATAAAGACATGGATTTAGTTAGTAGGCATTACCTGAAATACTTTGATACTTTTCTCCTTTCCTTTCACTTGAACTGTATCAATCTCTCTAAGAAAAAAATGACTTCCATCTATATCATTTTTGATTTCGTTGTATGTAGTTTCAGTTACTAGTATCGGAGTGCGATAGTGCTTAGTCAATCCTTCAATTCTAGAAGCAAGATTCACTGTATCCCCTATGACAGTATAGTCCAATCTCTTGCTTGAACCAATATTTCCTGCAATCACTTCACCAGTATGAATTCCAATTCCTATTTCTAATGCTTTAGGAAGTTCGGGGTATTTTTCATTAAATGATTTCATCTGATTCAACATTTGAACCGCAGTGATTACTGCTCTTTTGGAATCGTCTTCTCCTTTTATCGGAGCTCCAAAGATTGTCATTATGGAATCTCCAATGAATTTATCTATTGTGCCTCTATTAGAAAAAATAATCTCAGTCATAGTAGAAAGATAATCATTTAAAATCATCACTACTCTATCCACAGGTAATGATTCTGAGATTGAAGTGAAGGAACGAATATCTATAAAAAGTATTGTTACTTTTTGAAGGACTCCTCCTGGCTCAAGGCTAAGATTTCTATTGTATAACTCTCCAACTAATTCCTGAGGAAGATATCTCTCCATCATTTTTTTAGTATTTGCTTCATGCATCATGTTTATACTAGATTCAGTAATTGAATATCCAATATAAATCATTACTAAAAATGGTATGAAAGTTCCAATGATATCTGAAATTTCTTGTTTAGCCAAAAAGATATTCATTCCTAGAAACAGAAATATAGACATGAATGCACCATAGATCGTTCCAGGTTTTGAATAACGAAGTAAGTTTAAATAGTATAAAAATAAGGATGCAATCATTGTTACCCATAGAGTAACTTCTTTACCTTTGGGAACTGAAGGATCAAAAGTCAACATAGTAGCAATAATTGCATAATCAAAACTTATGATGAAAAATTTTAAATTTTTGTGAAATGCTTTTTTGAGTACAAGCAATAAAACGATTAAAGAATAAATAAAAAAAACTGAATCTAAAATCAGTGACTCAATCGTTATCTCAGTTGGAAGATAACGAATAAATCCATAGTATTGTAAAAATTCAAAGATGCTTGCAATCGTGCTTAGTAGTCTTACAATTGCTAGTGTTCTTTCATTTTTATACTCTCTTTCTCTTAGTATATCATCAATAACTGAGTTTTTCTTCATGATTATACTATGATTATAAAAAGGATCTATTTCTCACTTAAAATTTCGACTGCTTGCCAGTTATCTGGTTTACCCTTAGTGATATAATTCTTACATCTTTCTAGAAAAAGATTTGTTGGTTTATCTGTAGGAAAGATTTCCTTCACTTTAATAAAACATTCAGATGCTGATTCAAAATTTCCTAATTGATAGTAAGAAAGTCCTGATTCATAGAGTGATTGAGTTTTGAGTTTCTTTTCAATTAGTTCCTGATGATCAGCATCAAATACTTCATAGATCGTTACTGAACTAGATTTGCCTTTAGCTTGAACTTTATCAACGACACGAATCTTATACTGATCCTTCATCTTAAGAGAATTATAAGTTGCATCTGTTATAAGCAATGAGGAGTCATATTGTTTTGTCATTCCTTCCACTCTTGAAGCAAGGTTTACTGAATCTGAAATCACAGTTCCATCCATTCTATTATGCTCTCCAATGGTTCCTAACATCAGTTTACCAGTATGAAGACCAATCCCAATAGAAATAGGATCATATTTTTGGGAAGCTCTATGCCTATTATATTCTTTAATTCCTTGTAGCATAACAATTGCTGCCCTTACTGCTTCATCAGGATTTGTGGGAAACAATGCCATAATTGCATCTCCAATGAATTTATCTATGAAGCCATTGTTTTCACGGATGATCGGCCCAATTCTACTTAAATAGGAATTCAGGAAGTTAAAATTTTCTTGTGGAGACATTTTTTCAGAAAGAGAAGTGAATGAACGAATATCACTAAATAAAACTGTCATTTCCTTTTCTACTTGATTTCCAAGTTTTACATCCACTATGCTTTCTTTATTTAAGAAAGCCAAAAACTGAGCTGGCACAAATCTCTCATATGCTTTGTTCAACTCTTTCATTCCCGAATATAACCTAGCATTTTCAATTGAGATTGCTATCTGACCGGAAAGCATTTTTAAGATTTCAATTCTATCTGAAGTAAATGCCTCAGTTAATAAATTATTCTCTAAATAAATAATTCCTGTTAGCGTACTTTGTTTAATCAAAGGAATACACATCACTGACTTAGGTTTATTTTTTTGGATATAAGCATCAGTCTTGAATTTGATCTCTGATGCGGCATCATTCAGAACGATAGTTTCTTTTGTCCTTAAGACAAAATTGATTAAGGATGCAGGAAGATTATCAATGGATGCTGAATGAAGAATTCTTTTTTCATTTGAACCTGATTCAACCTCAGCTTCAATGAACCATTTATCCTTTGTTTTTAGAACTAGAAAGCCTTTTTCAGCTCCAGCATTCTCTATGATAACATCCATCAGTCTAGACAATAGCTTTTCTAGATCAATTTCTCCTGAAATCACTTGAGATGATTTTAAAATTGTAGCAATATCTAACTCATCAGAAATTGTAGAAGTGTAGCTTACATTTTTTGTTTTAGTGATATTTATACTTTCTTCTTTTACATTCTTTAAAGTAACGTTAGTCGCAATTGAAAACTGTGAAGCTAAAGATCTTGATTTGGCTATTGCTCCCCAACTTTTATATAGATAGACTGCTTCAGCAAGATAAGTCTTAGCTATCTTTTCTTTTTTTTGTTCAAAGAAAAATTTTCCACAGAGTTCATTTGCGAGAGCTTCTTCTTGAATATATTCAGAGTCTCTCGCAAGTTGAATTGCCTGTTCATAAAAATCAGCTGCCTCAAGAATTTTGCCATTAAGCCTTGCATATTCTGCTTCTAATAGTTTATACTTATGTGCATGATTGGATGGACTTGAAACTGACCATGATTTGAATTTTCTTAATGCTTTCTTGAGATTCCTGAAATGTTTTTTTTGCTTAGAAAAAGTCAATTTTGCTATGATCGCCGTGGAGCATAATGCTAAATAGAAATAGTAAAGTGGAATACAGATCATTGCAGTTACACCCTCAATAAAGATTAGAGCGTTAGCTGCATTCTCAATTCCTTTCTCATATTCTCCGAATAGATAACAAAGATTCAATTTTTGTAAGTAATAATTAAAAAGAATATACCTATCTTTTGCTTCCATATGAATGGGAAGATTTTTTTCCTCATCATAAGCTTCCCCTTTTATAAGTATAGGGTTTTCATTTCTACCCATTAAATTTAATAGCACTTGCCTATATAAAGAATTGTAATAGAAGGCAGGCATTTGCTTCATTTGTAGAATTGATTTTGAGTATGACTCCATCTCTTGTTCTATTGAATTCAATTCTTTTCCTGCATAATAGCTATGAGCTGTATAAACATGAGCTAGAAAACTTCCAAACTCATAGTCTCCTGTCTCTAGTGCTAGGTAGTAGCCTGTTAATAAATTTTTGATACCAACTCTAATATGCTCTTTCCAGTGTCTTATGAAAATGTTCACAGCAAAATGGGTTCTTGCATGAACTTCTTTAGTTTCAAACTTCTCTAGAAGATTCATAGCTAGTTGACCAAACTTATAACCTGCTTCAATATCCCCAACTACACCACAAAGCACTAAACCATAATCAGCATAAGCAAATGCTGAAACAGGTGAGTTTCCATTCTTTACGGAAAGACTAAACCTTCTAAAAACTATAAACGGCATGAGTTCGGGATAGGAAATGAAAACTGGAGCAATTGCTTTGGTCAAAATTTTCATTGCTGCAAGATGTTCTTCTTTTTTCATTTTAGGTAAATCTAATAGACTTTCAATCTTCTTTAGACCAAGATCAATCTTAGTTCCTAATAATCCCGCTACCGTATTTAATGGATTCGGTTTTTTAGGAAACTTAACTCCAAGAAGCTCCAGAACTTCAAGAACAACATCAACTGATTCCCTTAACTTTCCTTGTGAAGTGATGGATAGAATTTTGATTTCATATGCTTTAACTTTGTCTAAAACAGTTTTAGAATTTTTGAAAACAACTTCAAGATACTTAGTCATTTCTTCAAGGTCTGAATTCCAATAAGCTGCTTCTCCTGCTTCAGTAAAAAGAGAGTGACTCAAGTCGTATTCTTCTTTCCATGAATTTTCATCTAAAAGTTGAATCCCTTTTTTATAAAACTCAAGTGCTGGTTTATAAGCTATAGATGCCTTAGCCCGATTTCCTGCTTCCAGATTAAATCTTGCAAGTTTTAGTTTATCTTCTTTAGCATACACAAGTGATGAACCAAGGTTTAGATGATTTGCAATATCAAATAGATTTTCTTCTAAGTCTTCTTTAGAAAGTTCCATTAAGAGTATATTTCCAATTTTATGATGTATAGAAGTTTTTTCTTCCTCGCTGATAGAGCTATATGCAGCTTGTTGCACTCTATCATGAATGAATTTATATTCTGAATTTGTTTTAGAATCCTCAGTTATGAATTTATAGTTTTCATCTAGAGGAATTATCAATCCTTCTGCCATTGCCTCCCAGAGTTCTTCAGAAATTTTCTTGATAGATTTCTTTTCAATCATAGAAATAATTTTTAAATCAAAAGTATTTCCAATACAAGAAGCAATTTTTAGAATATGAATAGTGTCCTTAGATAGTTTATTGATCTTTGCAGAAACAAGCTCTACTATATTGTTAGTAATTTCTTTTTTCTGAATTCTATCTATTTCCCAGTTCCAGCCTTTTGCTTCATCAAACTGTATTAGTTTTTCCTCATATAAGGTTTGCAAAAATTGAGTTAAAAAGAAAGGATTTCCTCCTGTTTTTTGTAGAACAAGATCTGAAAGTTCTTTTACTTCTTCCTTGGACTTTTTGAGAGTATCAGAGACTAGTTCAGTAACCTCCAAAATTCCAAGTGGGCTTAGAGTGATTTTGGATACTTTGGATTCCCTATCTTTGATTTCAGCTAACGTTCTTATTAAGATATGGGTGTTATCAACTTCATTATCTCTATAAGCACCAATAATCAAAATACTCTTAGCATCTTCATCATTTAGCAATAGTTCAAGAATCTTAAGAGATGAAGGATCTGCCCATTGTAGATCATCCAAGAAAATCACTAACGGATGTTTTTCAGAACTCAATGACTTAATAAAATTTTGTAGTACTAGATTAAATCTATTCTGTGCCTCTGTTGGTGGTAGTTCACTTACTGGACTGCATTTGCCAATGATTGCTTCAAGCTCAGGAAGAATATCTAGAACAAGAGCACCATTGACTCCAAGGCTTGTTTGGATTCGTTCTTTCCATAGTTCGATTTCTTCTTCTGATTCAGTTTGAATGTACTCTATGAAACTCTTGAATGCAGCGATGAATGCTGCATAGGGAATATTTCTTTTGAATTGATCAAATTTTCCTGAAATAAAATTCCCACGTTTTGCTAGAATTGGTTTATGCAGCTCTTGGATTACTGATGATTTACCAATTCCTGAGTATCCTGCTACTAGTACAAGTTCTATGTTACTTTTTGAAACTCTATCGAAAGTTTTCAATAATGATTCTACTTCTTTTTCTCTTCCATAAAACTTTTGAGGGATTTGGAATCTAAAAGAAAAATCTTTTTCTGCTAGAGGGAAATCAGTGATCTTACCTGAGTTTTTCATTTGGTAAATTTTTTGAATATCAAACAAAATCCCAGAAGCACTTTGGTATCTTTCCTCAGCAGTTTTGGAAAGTAATTTCAGAATGAGCTTAGAAAGAATTTCTGGTACTTCGTTGTTATAAGTAACTATATCTGGGGGGCTTTTAGCAATATGACAATGGACCATTTCTAGGGAGTCTTTTGTCTGAAAGGGAAGTTTTCCTGTGAGCAAATAAAAGAAAGTGATTCCTAAAGAATAGAAATCGGTTCTATAATCCATTCCCCGATTCATCCGCCCAGTTTGTTCTGGAGACATATAGGCAAGTGTACCTTCCATGGAACCGGGATTTTTCAGTGAAGAAATTTCACGAGATAGCTTAGTGGAAATACCGAAGTCAATAAATTTCACAACTCCAGTTTTACGATTCCAAATGATATTGGCGGGTTTTATGTCCTTGTGCATCACATTCTCATTATGAATTCTACCTAAAATCTGAAGAATCTTTGGAGCTAGTTCAAGGAATTCTTGAAGACTAAATTTGGATTGATTTAAAAAATCGTTTAGCGAGATTGCATCAAAATCTTCCTGAACCATGAAGTAGCGATTCCCTAAACGCTTTAGCTCTAGCACATGAACAACACCATCGATCTTAAGATTTTGAGTGATCTCAAATTCTCTCTGGAAACGGGTAAGCTCTTCCTGACTCGGATATTCATTTCTCATTATTTTGATGATCACATTTTGGTTGGTCTGCTCCGAAATTGCTTTGTAAATTATGGACTGAGAACTTTCATAGATTTGTTCTAAAATCTTATAATCAGGGATTTGAATTGTGATTGTGTTCATGTACTCATCCAAAAAAATGAAATCTAATTCAATTAATCTAATTGAATTGTGTGGCAAGAAGTTTTTTAAATTTTTGACAAAAAACTATATAGAGACGAATTTCTCTATATTGAGTATAAACTTATTATCAAATACTAGTTTTCTTGAACTAGGCTAAGTTAAGGATAAATTTTAAAATTCTACTTGACCCTAAATTTAAATCTTGTACAAAAGTTTTCACTTTAAAACTATAGGAGCAACCTATGCAAATCAAATACACATGGAAACACCTAGACCATTCCAATTCAGCTGAGGAATATGCTGATAAGAAATTAGAGAGAATGAGTAAATATGTTCATAAAATTATATCCTGTGATATGTCCTTTGAAATGATTCATGGTGAAATCAATGCAAATCTTAATCTACACGCTGATAACAGTAGCTTCAATGCACAAAGCAAACACAAAGACATTTATGCTTGCATAGATGGAATTGAAGATAAAATTGAAAGACAGTTGAGCAAGTTTCATGAAAAAAAATCCCAACACTAAGAGAATGAGTTGCTGATAGAATTAGAGGAGGCACAAAAAAAGCTAAGGGAAGGAGAGTTTGAAAATGCAAAGCTAAGGTTCTCGACTCTCCTAGATATAGAACCAGAGAACAGAGAGTTTTTCTCTGGTTTTTTCACAGCAAGTTATTGGGACAATCGTTTAGACAAAATACTTTCTGCAAAAGAAGGAAAAGAACGAGGACTTCTACTGAATTCTCTATTTGAAAATTTTAAGAAAGATTTTTCCAACAGAGGTTTCTCACAAGACAGAACCTATGAATCGATTAGGTTTTGCATTTTAAATGAATCCTGCAACCAGTTACGAGATAGTTACCTATCAGGTGGAAGACAAATCTTAGATAGAGAAACTCTAATCATTCTTTCCAAAAACCTACTTCTTATTGGAGACTATAAAAATTCATTCGATCTAATTCAATATTTTTCTAAGTACCACGACTTACCACCTGAGTATTATTTTTATAGAGCAGAATGTTTGTATCATAAGGGTGAGACAAAAAAAAGTTCTATTCTATTTCGCTCCAGCTTTTTGTATTTCCCTGAGTACTTTCAACCTGAGTATATAACTTCTAGCCCTATTTTAGAGATTTGGAAAGAACTTGCATTTGATTATCCTGAGGAAGAAAGAAGAAAAGAATACTTACCAGTTTATTGTTTAGAAAGAAATATCTTTCCAGAACTAGAAGAATATTCCAAAGAAGAAATCAATTCTTTATATAAAGAAATCGAAAGACTTCTCCATGGAAAGTTAAACTCAAATCCCGATGTGAACTTCAAAATCAAAAATAGAATTTTACAATTTGGAATCACCATCTTAGATAGTTTTCATGGAAAACTAAATTCTGAACTTTGTAGAAGAGTAAGAGAAATTATACAGGAAATTGATCCTGAACTTTTAGATAGAAGAGAAGAATACAAAAAAAATTAAATTTTTTTATTGATTTAAATCGTAATATTGCGATATTGCGATTATGGGTGTTACTAAGTTAGAAGGTTTTACTGAAAAACAAATTGAGATTGCTAAAATTGCAAAAGCAATTTCTCATCCTGCTAGAGTTGCAATTCTAGAAGAATTGCTAAAAAAAACTTGCATCTGCTCTGATCTTGTCAGTTCCCTACCTCTAGCCCAAGCAACAATCTCACAACATCTCAAAGAATTGAAATCAGTTGGATTAATTGAAGGAGAAATTGAGGGCAATTCCATTTGTTATTATATTCACCAGAAGAATTGGAACTACTATAGAAAATTTCTAGAAGTCTTTTTTAAACAAATCAATCAAAAAAATAATCACTGTTGTTGAGGAGAAAAACAATGAGTTACCCAAGAACCCACATTTCACTTTATGTAAGTGATATAGAAAAATCAAAAGAGTTTTATGAAAGATTTTTCCAAAGAAAAGCCGTGAAATTAAAAGAAGACTATGCTAAGTTCATTCTAGATGAACCTTCTTTGATTATTTCTTTTGTAGAAAATCCTGAGAAAGTAAATCCTAGCTTCGGTCATCTTGGCTTTCAAGTGGAAACAAAGGAAGAGCTTCAAGCAAAACTAGAAGAGTTCAAGGCAAGTCAATTTGAACTTAGAGAGGAAATGGATATCAATTGTTGTTATGCTTACCAAGATAAGTTTTGGGTAGAAGATCCCGATGGTCATCAATGGGAAATTTATTATTTCCATGCAGACTCAGAATTTTCAGACCCAAGGTTTCAGGAATCCACTGCTCAAGCATGTTGTATTCCTAAAAAAGAAATCATTCCAAAACTTGACTTTCTCAAACCTGCCGCGTGTATTGCCGACTCTGGATGCTGCTAATGAATATTCTGGTTTTATGCACAGGGAATAGTTGTAGAAGCCAAATTGCACATGGATATTTAAATCAATTTTTCTCAGGAAAAGCAAATATATACAGTGCAGGAATTTTAACTCATGGAGTGAATCCAAGAGCGATTCAAACCATGAAAGAAGATTCCATAGATATTTCCCATCACACTTCAAACCTTGTTACTGAATATATGAATATTGATTTCGATCTGGTGATTACAGTTTGTGACAATGCCAAAGAGAGTTGTCCCATATTTCCTAAGAAGACAAAAACAATTCATAAAAATTTTTCTGATCCCGCTAAGGCAACTGGAACAGAAGAAGAAATTTTAGGAGAATTTAGAAAAGTGAGAGAGGAAATAAAAACTTTTTGTAAGGAGATTGCAAAGTTAGACTTAAGCAAAATCTAATATAATACTCTAAACCAATAATTGTAACTACTAAGTCTAGGCATCTAGTAATTACAATTATTGAAAACTAGTTTCGATTTTATTTATTCTATCATATTTTATCACTTGAACGATTTTCAAGTTTGTGTTCAATGGGAGTGTGTTTGGCTTATTGAACATTAGCGACCAAAGGAAATCTCTTAAAATGAATTTCAAATTTCCACTAAGGATGAAACTGTTCATAACACTTTTCATACTCAGTCTATTCATAGCTATTAGTTTTACATATACAATTTATTATTCAGCTTATAACCTATTTTTTGACTCTTACTTAAAAAGTAAACTCTCCCTAGCTAAGATTGCCGCTCGTTCAATCAAAGGAGATCTACATAAAGAATGGAGTAAGGATTCTATTCTTGGAAACGTTGAGTTTGAAGCTACTAGACAAAACTTGAAAACAATTCTTGAACTCGCTGAAAATGCAAAGTATTTATATACAGTTAATTATGATAAAAAAAATGATAGATTTCTTTATGCAGCAACAGGTGGAGTTGTAACAGAGGATACACTTTGGATAGAAAATGATGAAATTGCTTTTCAAATTGTATGGGATGAAGAAAGAAAACCAAAAATTCTTTATAATGAAAAATCTTATTCTAAAGAACTAAAAATACTATCGCAAAAAAATATTAGTTATGATTTTAAAATCATTGATAAAAGATTTGATGAAATTTTATTAAACGGAAATTTATTCTTAAGAATCATTGATCAAGAAAAAAGAGAATTACAAATTCAAGAAAAAGATGTATCATTGAACAAAACAAAACTTTTCTATACAACTATCAATGATAGTAGTTTAAAAACTAGATTTCAGTTTTTTTTCACTGCAAAAAATGATTTCGATACACTTCCAGGAGCAGTCTTTACAAATAGTCCTGAATATTTTGAATCAATGAAAAAATTGATTCTAGACAATAAGGATGAAGTTGATTATAACATCAATGCAAATGTTTATGGAAGATACTATTCAGCACGTGCTGTAATTAGAAACTCAAGTGGAGAAGCTATCGGAATTACTGCACTAGAAATTTCTGAAATTGAAATTATTAATTTCCAAAACTCAATTATTGATAGGCTTTACCTAATTTCCATTGTCACCTTTATATTAATTTTCATTGTAGTCTTTCTACTTACTTCTTTAATTACAAAACCAATTTATATACTTTCTTTTTCAGCAAAAGAATTTGCAGAAGGAAATCTTTCTCATAAGGTTCAGATTCAATCCCGAGATGAGTTTCAAACTTTAGCAAATTCATTTAATGATATGGCAGAAAAAATTTCTGAAGGTAAACGAGTCATTTCTGAATATGCTGAAAATCTAGAGAGACTAGTAGATGAGAGAACAAATCAGATCAAATTGGAAAGAGATAATTCTAATAAACTGTTATTAAACATTCTTCCCAAAAAGATTGCTAATGAACTCAAAGAAAAAGGGGAAGTAACTCCAGTTCAATATGAATCAGTTTCTATCTTATTCACAGATTTTGTTGATTTCACAAAAATTGCAATGAAGATGAATCCTAATGAACTCATTGAAAGATTGAATCATATTTTTTTGCAGTTTGATTTAATCTGTTCTAGAAGAGGAATCGAAAAGCTCAAAACAATTGGGGATGCTTATATGTGTGCGGGAGGACTTCCTCAAAAGAATTTTACTCATCCAATTGATATTTGTCTGACCGCTTTAGAAATGAAACACTTTATGAATGAAACAGCAGAGATTCTTAAGAGTATCTCAGACCTTAAATTTTGGGATATGAGAATAGGAATTCATACAGGTTCAGTTGTTGCGGGAGTTGTGGGAAAGACCAAGTTTGCTTATGATATTTGGGGGGATGCAGTAAACATTGCATCTAGAATGGAATCTACATGTGAACCTGGAAAAATCAATATATCTTCAGACACTTATGAGTTAGTGAAAGATTTTTTTCAATGTAGTGAAAGAGGAACGATTGACATAAAGAATCATGGAAGAATGAAACTTTATTTTTTAGAAAGATTGAAAACCGAACTTTCTAGGGATGAACTAGGTTTGGTTCCCAATCAAAACTTTTTTAACAAACTAATCAATTACTGATAATCCTAATCTCTAATCAAACTATCGTTTAGATTCTACTAGTTAGAACTTGAGCAATAGGATGTGTCTCTTTTCAAGATTGCTTTACAGTTTCTGGAAGAGCAATAGGAACTATCGTTCTTAGCAAATGCTCTACAATCTGCATAACCAAGTAAACTTGAAGAACAATAACTTGAATCTGCTCGAGTCCAAGCTATACAGAATTTTGAGTCACAAGAAGAATGACTTCTTCTGAGATATGCTTTGCAATCATTAGATTCACAATAGGATTGATCATTTCTTGCTATTGCAGTACAATCTTTTGTTTTGCAATAGGAAGCATCAGATCTAGTAATCCCCATGCAATCGTTATAGCTCATAACCTCAATCCAGTTATTATCCCAGTTATTACTAGATCCAGAACTGGAACCTGAACCAGAGTTAGAACCACTAGAGGAAGTAGAATTACAAGAACAGGAAGCAGAATGAGTGTGAGTTGTTGAATAGGAGGATTGGCTCACGATTCTAACCAAACTATCTCTATCTTTCTTTCGCTCTGTTCTTTTTGCTTCAGAGTCATGCGAACAATCCACTATAAACCAAACTAAACTAAAACTAATCAAAAGAATTTTCATACAGATTAGACTTGAGGTTTTGAAAAAGAAAAAAATTTCCAAAAAATTTTTAAAATCGATTCTATTGAATTTTTATCCTATCTAACTCACTAAACCCAAGAAACCTTTGCTTGACCAAAAAGCCAATCCTCAAAAATTGGAAGTTATGGGAACATTAATCGGTATTCTTTTAGTTTTTTTTGTATTTGTTTGTGCTTTTCTGGTCTTTCTTGTTCTGATTCAATCAAACAAGGGTGGAAGTTCAATGGGCGGTCTTATGGGCGGGGGCGCAAGCCAAACACCTTGGGGTGCATCAAGTGCTGACATCATGACAAAAATTACTAGAGGTTTTGCACTCGGCTTTTTAGGTCTAACTCTAGGTCTTTCATTTTTATTCGCTAAAAAAGAGGAAAAACCTCCCGTGATCCCTGAATTAGAAGCAATTCCAATGGAAACTCCAAAAGCTCCTGCAAATAATCCAGGTGTTACTCCTACACCAGAAGCTAAGCCAGTTGCACCCGCACCTGCACCCACTCCAGAAAAAAAACCTTAATCGAAACAACAAACCTGAGGTCAAAGAGTTATAAAATAATTTTTTGACCTTCGAAAGCCGATAGCAATCAAGCGGGAGGCTTTCAGATACAAAATTTCTTACAGAAATTTTGGGCGTATCGCTTCTAATTTGGGAAGTAAAGGGTTTATAGTTTACATAGCATGGGTTTCGGTGTTGTTGCTTTTGTAGTGTGAATTTTATTTTATATTTCTAACTCTTCTCTTGTCGCTCTAGTTGGGGAGCTTTGTCCTAGTTTTAAGGGCTTTTCTATGGTTTGGGCTTCGTAATAACTATTAACTATTCAATAATTTATTTTGTAATAATTGTTTGTTAGAAGAACACTCAAAAAAGCTTTTACGCCTAAAGACCATTTTCTTTACCAGAGCGAAAACGGTGAATCAATTACGATAAAGAAATACACTACTAATTCAAGATGAGGGAACTATTACAGAACAATTCTTACAAAATAGAGGGAGTATTAGAAAGGATAGTATTATAAAGTTTAGTTCATAATACTATCTTACCTTGATACTATTTCAATCTACCTTAACTCTAACACCCTCAGAATGACTTGTGAATTCAGGAGCATACATGCTTTGAATCGTTGTGATTCCATTGGAAAAATCACCTTTATGAGTCACACGAAGTGGATACTCAAATACAAATGTTCCTTTTGGTAAAACGCCAAAGAAGAAATTAGTTGCAGCATCCCTTGTTGACTCATAATAACCAAGTCCATCCTGCCATTTATATCTAGAGAATACATTCAATGGTTCTAAGCCTGAAGCTCTCATGTCTTTCATATGAACATACTCCATATCCCTATCCACTCTAAGTTCGATCCTTACTTTCAAAAGATCACCAACCTTTAATTCAGAATTTGTTATAGGAACTAGCACTGGTCCAGTTGGTGAATTCTTCTGCAGAAAAAGTTTCTTATTGATTTTCAGTGGAGTCTCATGTGGAGTAATCTTATCTAGATTCTCAAAGTACTGCCAATACAATGCTCCAAAACTAACTCCCTTTGTAAGCTTCTGAACCTTTATTTTTCCCATAGAAGGAGTAATTTCATTTTCACGATATACAGTTTTAAAATATCCCGTGCCCTCTTCTCTTCCTTGCACTTTATCAGTTTCAATCTTAATATCACCAAACGATATTATTTCTTTTCCTTCTTCTTTCAGCCAATCCTCACCTTTTAGAAGTAGTGCATAGATAGCCTCAGAGGTAGCCTTAGTTGTCTTCCAGTCATTTGTCTGTTTATTTTTGATTAGCCAAGTCTTTAAATCATCAACAACCTTATCATCTTTAATGACCTCAGAGAATACTTCAATCATGAGTGCATGAGTTTCAATTGGCATTTGGTACCAATAATATCCATATTCATTCTTCCAATACATTCCCATTTCTTCTGAATGCAGTGCATGTTCTGAAAGTGAAGCAGTGATTTTTTTAGGAATTGATTTATCTCCCATTCTATGAAGAGCGAGTGCAATCATGCCTTGCATGTAAAATGAATTTTCAAGCCAGTATTTCCTAGCCTGACCTTGGAAATATTCAAGTGCTTCTTTGGAATCTTTAGGAACAGGAATGTCCAAAAAGAAACTTCTGATATATAAATAATGAATCTGTAGATAGCCAAGATTATTATCTTCGAGTTTGATAGCCTTTTTAGAGGCAAGATACTTCAACTCTTTTAAGTCTTGTTCAATTTTTCTATCTAAGTATCCTACACCTTTTTGAATCATATTCCAAGTTCTAGAATCAGTGCGAACCTGCTTTACACCTAAATGATCCAGATGCCCCATTCCACTGATGATATGCTGAGTCATATATCTATCCGCAGGCATTCCCTTGAACCAAGTCCAAGCTCCTTCTCCGAGTTGATAGTCTTGAATCTTCTTGAGCGCGCGTTCTAGTTCTGAAGACATCTTAGCAAGATCAAAGAGTAGTCCAATCTTACGCTTTCGTTCAGACTCATCTTTACCTTCCATCACCCAAGGAGTTTCTTCTAGAACTAAACTTTTCAACTCTTGATTTTTTTCTAGATTAGAGGAAAGTGCTCCTTTCTGTGAATCAGGAATTTTTGCCCATGCATCAAAAACTTTTTTGATCTTAGGATTTGAGTTAGCTATATGAGTAGAAAGACTATTTGCATAGAATCTACTAAAAGTTTGTTCAACACATTCATATGGATACTCCATGATATACGGAAGTGCCTGAACTGCATACCAAACTGGATTAGAAGTAAATTCAAGCGTTACGCGATGATGCTTCATAGTGCTATTTGAATATTCTTTTGACTTAGGATCGGGAGACGATAGTAGTTTTTTAAACTCAAAATTCTTTGTAGTGATTCCTCTAATTGGAAGTGGCATGGACTCAGTGACGAGCATTCTGTTTGTAAGCACTGGAATTGGCATTTCTTCCGCATCAGAGAAATTACCCGCAGTAGCTGAGATTCTATAAGTGATTGCAGAAATAGAATCAGGAATTTTCAAACTCCACTCTACAACATCACTTTGACCCTTCTTGGACTGAAAGCTGATTGGCTTTAGTTTGAATAAAGAATCTATCGACTCACCATTGACTGCATTGAATAGATTAAGTTTTGCTTCCCCCGAAAGTTCTTTATCAGAAAGATTTGTAACCTTAGAGGCAAATCGAATTGTATCCCCTTCTCTAAAAAATCTTGGAGTGTTTGGAACAACCATCAAGTCTTTTTGTGTTACTAGTTCTTTAGTAACTGTTCCAAACTTCAGGTCAGTGGTATGAGCAAGACCAAGCATTTTCCAACGGGTTAAACTTTCTGGAATTTGGAAAGAAATTACAAGGCTTCCATTTTCATCAGTTAGAAGTTGTGGAAGAAAGAACGCTGTCTCATTAAAATTAGTTCTAGGAGTAGGTGCTGCTTGCTCTCCCGATTTTGCTAATCCAGATTGATCCTGTGGTTCTCTAGAGCTAGTAGAAGTAGGCATAGCCTCGGGTTTTTCTGCTCTATCTCTTTTCTTAGAGTCTGCCATAGCTTCTTTCGCAGGAGCGGGAGCCGCAGGCATCGCTTTCATTTCAGCCATATCATCCATTTCTGCTGCCGAGCCTGCTAGAACTTCTTCAGAATCCCCGTTCTTTACTTTAGATTTTTTATACATGGCTCTTTTGGGATAATGAGTCCTTTGATAATAATAAAAAGAATATCCAAACCAGTTCAATTGATCAGGAGTGTGATAGGTGCCACCTATTGTATTATGCCAACCTTGTTGATAACTGACAAGGCTGAAAGTATCAAATCCATAGTTGCTAGACCAATTCCTTGAGGCATAATAGTTATTCAATACATTCAGATAGAATGAGTTTGGTCTAAATGTATCAAGAGAAGCATCGTATAGAGTTGCAAGCATCTCTGCTACAAACTTTTCATTCTTAGCGGCTTTGATCTTGATTCTCCATTCTTCTTTAGCACCAGGCAATAATTTATCTCTGAATGTTTCAAAGCTAATATCCAATGCTTTATTCGAATGAGGAACTTGGACTGTTGAAGAATGTGTATAGAGTCTGTTCTCATGAACAAAAGTATAATGAACTCCAATTCCTCCGCGATAGTTTTCTTTGATTGGAACTTCTAAAACTCTAAGTTCATCGCCTTTCTTAGAAAGTGAATCTTCTTCTAACCATTCACTATGAATGATCTTTCCTCTAGATTCAATTTCAAAAAGTGCTTTAGTTTTATTCATTGTATTCACAACAAATTTAGCTGTTTCACCAACTTCTTTAGAAAAGTCTTGCTGAACAAAATAATCCACTTTGGGCGATGATAATTTTTTTTGTTCAATGGAACTTAATGAAAAAAATTGGAAATGCTCAACGTTAGTTCCAAATCTATCTTTAGTAGAAACTTTTAGAATATATTCACCAGCTTCCATTTGATTCAGATTGGGCAGTTTCCACTCTTTAGATTTTTCAGTATCAAAGGTTTCTTCTAGAATGGATTCTTTAGTTTTCCAATTCACTGGATTATTCTCATTCATATATGCATAGTGAACATGATTAGAAATAAATTCTTTCTCATCATAGATTGGTTTGTCGGGCACTAGCCATCTGCGATCTACAAAAGCTCTACTAGGTGCAATCAATTTTAATACATTGATGGTTCCTTTAGCTGGTTCAAACTCACCAGAAAGATTTTTGGATTCAATAGAAAATTGATTCTTATGACCTGTATCTAGGGAATTCGGAAGATTAGAACTGATTTCAATTGCTGCGTATCCCGCTCTAATTGCTTTGGATGAACTTCTAGTTTCACCATTAGTATCGATCACATCTACACTAACAGTGAAATTGAAAGTGACTCCTTCCTTACCTAAACTTTCATCTGGTATTGCATCAAATTCAATTTCAAATCCACCTTTATCATCAGTTTTAGATTCTCCCGTACCAATCTCCATTTGAGGAGAAGTAGAATAATTCCAGTATGGATGAAACCAATACCAGTAGTACGGCACGATAGTATTTCGAATCACTCGATACTTAACAGTAGCGTTATCTACTGGTGCTCCCGAAAAACTTTCTGCAATTCCAGCTAGCTTAATCTTATCTTTGAGTTTAAATGCTTTCTTAGGATTTTCAAGTTTAACTTCAAACTTAGGTCGTTTATAGTCTTCCACAGAAAAATACTGCTGACCACCATAAGACGCATTCTGTAAATAGTATTGTCCGTTGAGACCAGAATTTGGTAACACAAAACTTCCACTCACTGAACCAAATTCATTTGTTTTAAGCGTTAGATGTGCTGATTTTTGGTGGTTTGGGTTCATCAAATTGATTGTGACTGACTGATTCTTGATTAGCTCAGCCTCACTCATTTCATTATTGTGAAATTTCTTTTCTGTTAAGATAGCTTTGAATTGAAGCAATTGCCCTGGACGATAGATAGCTCTATCAGTAAAAAAATGTGTTGTATAATAAGTCTGATCATTAGGTTCATTATATCTTTCATAACGATAGAACACTCCATATAGATTATCATAGTTTTGAAGCTTTTCTCTATGATCTATGAATAACTTATCTTTCTTATAAGTGATCTCTAGGTTATAGTTTGCATAATGTTTCCCTTGAAGGGGAATTTCAAAATAACCATTTTTATCGGACTCATAAGATTCTGCCTCTTTCTTTTCGTTATAACCTCTTAGATTATTGTACGTAATTTCCCAGACCTGTACCTTTGCACCAACAAGAGGAAGACCAGTTTCTCTATCTGTTAAATAGAATTCTCTAAACTTACTTGCATCACGATGAAAGTATGCAATCTTACTAATTACTGTGTTTCCAATGGATACAGAATTTTTGGAATAAGTGAGTTTTGAACTTGTAGATGCAAAAACCAAATAGTCACCAGAATCTAATTCAGGAAACTGAACCTCTGTTCTATGTTCGTGAAAATCTTCTTCTTTAGGAAGTGAGATGGAAAATTTCTTAACTGGTTGTTTGTTTGAAAATTGGTCTATAAGAATTGCATAGAAGTCTTTATATTTGCTTTTTTGAGATAGTTCCATATACTCTTTGCGAACAGCACTCATATCTTTTTCTTGCAATGAAAAAATATGAAAATGAACTTCAGAAAGATTTTTATACTCTATTGATGCAAGAAATGGTTTGTTAGTTAGATTCACTCTCTCCATTGTGAGCTGTATCTTAGGATCTTTGATGCCTGAAATAAGACTCGTACAATTCACAGCACCATCTGATTTTGGAAATTTTTTTACAACCTCTTCACAGATCTGAATGGATTTAGTATAATCCAATTTATGATTATCACTGCCGATCACATACTTTGCACCTTCTACTGAATAGAAACTAGCAATTGCATGAGAAACATTTGCACTGGAAGGACTACTGGAATATTTTTTTTCTAATTGATAGAGAGCTTTTAAATAGAGTTCATTTTTTTCAGGAAGATAGGTGTTGTCATAGACAAACTTCAATCTCTTCAAATCAATATTGATTAGCCTATTGAGTTCAACTTCAAAGTCTTCCTTCTTTGATGCCTTGCGCAACGATTCCAGCTTACTTGTCAAGAATTCTTGGTAAACCTTGATTGTTCTATATCTAAAGGAGTCTTTATCTTCTGTAGAAATCTTAGCTTCCACAAAACGATCAGGCTCAGAGAAATAGATGAATTCTTTTTTTAATGTTACTGGTCTTTCATAACTAGCAGAAGAATAATCAAATTTGAATTCTGCTTTAGGAACAGGAAGTGAATGCAATGGATTAGAAAAATATTCTACTGCCCTAAGTGCTAAAAAATCATATAGTGTTGGATAGAACTCACGGGAACGATATCCTTGATATAGAATTGGATCAAAATCTTTTATCGAAATTTTTAGAAGTTCTTTCCTATTTTGGATAGATTTTTCATATTCAGCATAACTAGTTTCTATGATTTTTCTTGAGTCCCATGTGCGAATATCTTCTAGTTTAAAGTCAACAGTAGTTGTTCTATTTGCATATCTCCATTTAGAGTTTTCATAGTATCGATAGTACATTTCTGCAATCATAGAATGAAGAATTTGTTTCACAGGAAATTTTGCTGTTTCAGATTCTTTCTTTAATTCATACATCGATTTGATAAATTCGTCTTCTTCAAATTGAGCTTGAAATTTTAGTTTATGAATTAATGACTTTAAAAATTCAGAATGATTCTCTTTCTTTTTGGAAAGTGAATAGATTTCATTCACAACTTTTAGTGCGGATCTTGGTAAGCCTTTTTGCTCTTCTGCACTAACTTTTTGCCAAAGTTTTTCATACTCTAATTTAGAATTTTGCATATCGTTTTCCTCTTGTGCAAAACTGAACTGAGGAAATAGAATAAATATTGATAGAACGAATGTAAATAGAAATTTGAAAATCATAGTAAACAAATTTATTTATTGTTTGGATTTGGTAAAGCGGAAATAAATTACAAAAGCAAAGTAAAAAATGATTTCATTAATTTTCAGTAAACAATTTAACTAGTTATTGTGGCACGTCCAGAATCAAATGACCTAGTAATTAGTTTCCAAAAAAAAGATAAGGATTATCGAAAAAAGGAAATGGAGTCTTTAAAAGAAAGAATTTCCCTTTCGGAGGTCGAAGAAGTTTTTAGCAAACTAAAAATTCAAGAATATGAAAATGAATTATTACGTTCAGGCGTGAGATCAGCAATTCTTGGACTGATTTATGGATTCAAAGATAGAGAACTAGACCCATTCCATAAAGATCATTTTTCCATTTTTATGGAAATAATTCCTGAGATCGAGTCAGCATTTAACACTGTCAATAATGAAAATCTAGATGAAGAACAATGGCTTTTTGAATGTTTTGATTATGGCATCAAACATATCTATTACCTAGACTGGCAACTTTATCTTTCGAAGGTATGTTATTAACTAACTTGAGTCCGACGTCAAAAGAAAACACAGAAATAATTTCTTGATGGCGACAGCCGGGCTTTCCTATCGAGTAGGAGGGGTGTGACCCCGTCCTCTCACACCACCGTGCATACCGTTCGGTACACGGCGGTTCACCAATTTTCACGAATAGAATTTCTTAGATATAAGATATTTACTAAACCTTG
>JANRLP010000031.1:0-28102 GCA_033762425.1 Leptospiraceae bacterium | reverse complement strand
AGCTTCGAAGAGAAGCGAGACTACAAGCGGTAGGCACCTTTGCCGTTAAGCCGACTTGGTGACTGAAACAAATTTTAATAAAAAATTTGTGAAGTCAAAAAACTCTCTTAGAACAATAGAATAAATCGCTTGATTAAACTCAAAAACACCTCAACGCAGCTTCGAAGAGTGTCGAGGTTACAAGCGGTAGGCACCTTTGCCGTTAAGCCGACTTGGCATCTACACAGTTCTTTGAAAAAGAATTGCGAAGATGAAAAGCATGATTAGAACACTAGACTAAGTCGGCTGAAGAGACTATCTAATAAAAAGCAGCGAGACTTTCCGTAATACAGAGCTAACGCACTCAGTTGGATCCATAAATCGTTAGAGACTTTAAAGTCCACACGCTGATAACCAATTCCCTCAGTGCAAGTCAATCTATTGCAATCAAGTTTTCATACTGCTGCAACTTATAATGTTTTTTTGATCTTGTAAATTTTTTATCAAAAATTTACTTCGCTCACCAAGTTGCCTGATCGCTTCCAGCGGGCACTTGTAGTCTCGGCACTGTTCGTGCCTGCGACTTAAATTCAGATCATTTGTTTGAAGTTCATTGAATAAAACATTTGCACTCATATATATAGAGGGTATAAAACTTTCTCGTTTTTCCGAAGAAGTGAGAACTTTTTTCTTTATAGGAGAATTTTTTGTAAGAGTGAGTAGTTAAGTTTTCTTTACAAGTAGCACAGTAGAAAATACACAAACTCCTTCTTTTCTTCCAAGGGAACCCATTTTTTCTGTTGTGGTCGCCTTTACGGAAACGGAGTCGATTTGGATTCCGCAAACATTCGCAATACTCTCTTGAATATTTTTTCTATGTGGAGCGATCTTTGGTCTTTCACAAATGACTGTTGAATCAATATTGACTAACTCATAGTCTTTCTCTTTCATAAGCTCTAGACATTTATAAATAATTTTTTTTGAATCTAAGTTCTTTAGACTTGGATCAGTATCGGGAAATAAATCACCAATATCGCCAAGAGATAGTGCTCCTAAAATTGCATCTGAGATGGCATGAAGGATTATATCAGCATCTGAATGTCCAACCAGTGCATATTCAGAATCAATATTATATCCACCTAATATTAATGGTCTTTCAGAATTGATTTCTAGTTTATGAAAATCAATTCCATTTCCAACTCTATACATTTGGACTTTCCAATAACTCAATATCAGGATGATTTTTTTTGAAATAATTAAACTCCCATTCCCCTTCAAAAAGAATTGTGACCGCTCCCGATTTATCTTCAATTTGAACTGCAGAACTTGGAAGTTTATCCTTATCCTTTACCCATCTACAGATTGTATAGGGAAGCATCCTGAGCATACTTTCAGAATTGTACTCATCCTTCAATCTTCTTTGGAACACTTCAAATTGTAAGGTTCCCATTCCCCCAAGGATTGGATTGCCTCCCCCAACTTGTCTAGAACTATACACTCTTAAAATTCCTTCTTCATTTAATTGGTCTATGCCCTTCTTGAATGACTTCAAGGATAAACTATCGGAACAACTAATGGTTGCAAATTGTTCGGGTGGAAATACTGGAAGTGGTCTTAAAAATGGTGCTTTGCCTGAGGATAGTATATCACCAATTTTAAATGTGCCAGGGTTGATTAATCCAATGATATCTCCTGGATAGGCTTCATCTAATGTATTTCTATCTTGTCCAAAAAATGTAAATGAAGAAGTGAGCTTAACATCTTTACTGAGTCTATCATGGATTACAGAAATTCCTCTTTCAAATTTCCCACTAGTAACTCTTGCAAAAGCGATTCTATCTCTATGCATCTTACTCATGTTCGCTTGAACTTTAAAGATGAAACAACTAAAATTTTTACTTGTTGGTTCTAAGTAAGTTCCATCGGTAAGTGGAATTTTATAGGGGCTAGGAGCTAACGTTAAAAAATGGTCTAGGAAAAGTTGAATCCCAAAATTATTCACTGCCGATCCAAAAAAAACAGGAGTGATTTTTCCCGCTAAGAATTCTTCGTCAGTAAAAGTAGGTAGTCCTGTTTCAATCAGTTCAATCTCTTCCCTACTTTGTTTTAGTACATCCATATCAATTTTTTCTTCGAGTCTAGGATCAGAAATTCCACTAACGTCCACTGGTGCTTGATAGGCTCCACGTTGTGTTTTTTCAAAAAGATGTGCTTGTTTTTCTTTTCTATCATATACACCTTTAAAGTCAGGACCTGTTCCAATTGGCCACACAATGGGAATCGCACTGATTCCAAGTACATCTTCGATCTCATCTAACAAGGAAAAAAGTTCTTTACTAGGTCTATCCAGTTTATTCACAAAGGTTATGATCGGAATTCCTCTGTCTCTACATACCTTGAATAGTTTTCTAGTTTGTGGCTCCACACCTTTTGCAGCATCCAAAACCATCACAGCAGTATCAGCAGCCATAAGTGTTCTATAGGTATCTTCTGAAAAATCTTCGTGACCAGGTGTGTCCAATAAGTTCAAAACAAAATCTTTATACTCAAATTGTAGTGCAGCTGAGGTGATAGAAATTCCTCTTTCTTTTTCCATTGCCATCCAATCAGATGTCGCACTCTTTCTATCCTTCCTAGCTTTTACTGCACCAGCAAGTTGAATCGCTCCACCATAGAGCAATAATTTTTCCGTTAGAGTAGTTTTTCCCGCATCGGGATGAGCAATGATAGCAAAAGTTTTTCTTCGATTCGTTTGAAACTCTAATTCCTCTTTCATGATACCAAATTTTTATAACTAGGTTTCAAATAAAGTTCTATTTAAATAAGAACTAGAGTGATTTTTCTTATTTCATTTACAAACTATTCAAAGTTAGTTAGTTTGTGAATGAGCCTTATATTTCAACTCAATAGAAGATAATAATTATGAAAAATGAAGCTATAGCAAGAATTAAAATCAATCAAATGCTTAGAGATGCAAGTTGGAGATTTTTTGATACAGCAGAAGGAAAAGCAAATATACTCCTAGAAAATCGGGTAAAGATTACAGAAGAACTCATAGAAACTTGGGGAAAGGATTTTGAAAAAACAAAAAATGGTGTAATCGATTTTTTACTATTGGATAGTGATAGTAAGCCAATTTGTGTGCTAGAAGCAAAAAAAGAAAGTCTTCACCCATTAGTGGGAAAAGAGCAGGCAAGAAAGTATGCAAATACTATCGGGGCTAGATATGTCATTCTTTCTAATGGAATACTGAGTTACTTCTGGGATACATTAAAAGGCAATCCAAAAATTATCAATAAATTTCCTTTTCCTGAAGATATTGGTGCAATCAAAAATTGGAATCCAGATAAAAACTCACTTATAGAAGAAAAAGTTTCTTTTGATTATATTGTAAAAATACAAATGCCAGACTATGCTGAAAGACCGGATTGGAAAGGTAGTATTGAGCTTAGTAAAAATTTTATTTGGTCGAATAAACTTAGATTTTTACGCCATTACCAATTGAATGCAATTCAAGCATTACAAAAAGCTGTAAAAGAAGAAAAAGATAGATTTCTTTTTGAAATGGCAACAGGAACAGGGAAAACATTAACTTCAGCAGCAGTGATTCGATTGTTTTTAAGGACAGGCAATGCAAGAAGAGTTTTATTTTTGGTTGATAGATTAGAATTGGAAGACCAAGCGAAGAAAGCATTTTCTGAATATTTAAAACCTGACTATGCAACTTTTATTTATAAAGAAAATAAAACTGATTGGAGAAAAGCTGATATTCTTGTTACTACGATCCAGTCACTTATGCATAATGATAAATATAGAAATGATTTTTCTCCAACTGATTTTGATCTTTTGATTTCTGATGAAGCTCATCGATCAATTTCAGGGAATGCAAGAGCAGTGTTCGAGTACTTTCAAGGTTATAAATTAGGACTCACTGCAACTCCCAAAGATTATTTGAAAGGAGTAGATACTGATAGTAAGAATGAAAATGATCAAAGAGAATTAGAGCGAAGAATGCTTCGAGATACTTACCAAAGTTTTGGATGTGAAGGCGGTGAACCTACATTTAGATATTCTCTAATAGATGGTGTGAAAGATGGTTATTTGATCAATCCAAAAGTTTTAGATGCTAGAACAGAAATTTCTACTCAATTACTTTCAGATAAAGGTTATGCTGTTGTGATTCCAACTGAAGATGGGGAAGAAACAGAAACTTTTGTTTCTCGTGACTTTGAAAAGAAATTTTTCTCTGAAAAAACAAATCGAATTTTTTGTGAGACTTTTTTAGAGAATGCACTACTCGATCCAATGAGTGGTGAGATTGGAAAAACAATTCTATTTGCAGTAAGCCAAACACATGCAAGAAAACTCACTGAGATTTTAAATGAACTTGCTGAAAAACGATTTCCTAATAAATATAATTCCGATTTTGCAATTCAAGTAACTTCACAAGTTGCAGATTCACAGCAAATGACTATTAATTTTGCAAACAACAATCTAAGTGGAAAAACAAATTGGTTAGAAGGTTACCAGTCTTCCAAAACAAGAGTTTGTGTTACTGTAGGTATGATGACAACAGGTTATGATTGTCCCGATTTATTGAATATATGTATGATGAGACCCATTTTTAGTCCTGCAGATTTTGTGCAAATAAAAGGTAGGGGAACACGTAAATTTACTTTTGAATACAAATATAAAAATGAACTAAACGAAGAGGAAATCCACAAGAAAGAAAAAGAAGTATTTAAGCTATTTGATTTTTTTGCAAATTGTGAATACTTTGAAAACAAATTTGATTATGATGAAAAATTGATTCTACCTCAAACGGGAAAAGGAACTGGCGAAGGAGTTGGCGGTGGTGTAAACATTGACAGTTACACTTCCTTTACGCCCGATCCTTTAAAGACTTTAGTAGAAGTACAAATTGGACTTGCAGGCATGAGAATTGATAGAGAGCTATTCAAAAAGTTTGAAGATAGAATCTTATTAGATAATTATGTTGTAAGAAGAGTAAACGAAGGAAACTGGGATCAGATTATTCAGTATATCCAAGAAGAAATTTTTGATAAACCTCATGAATATTATAATTTAGAAAAACTAAGAAAGGTATCTAACCTAGATAGAAAGTTAACGATTAGAGAGGTTGTGGAAAAAATCTTTGGTATCATCCCAAAATTCAAATCGAAAGATGAATTATTGGAAGAAGAATTCGATAAATTTATTTCTATTTATCCTCCCGAAGAAAATGTAAATCTAATAGCCTTAAAGTATTTTTTCAAAGCGTATATTGTTGATAATGAAACAAGAAAAATTATTGAAACAAAAGATTTTCAGGCTTTACAAACAAATCCAACTTTAAGCATATCTCAATTCAAAGAAGTTGAAATAAAATACAGAGAAGTAATTCCCGTGTATATCAAAGATTATATCAATATAGATAGATTCTTTGCTTTTTAAAAAAGGATTTTTAAAATTTTGCTTGTCTTTTTTTTTACGTTAGTACATTGTATTACCATGATTAAGAAATTGGTACAGCATGGGAATAGTTTTGCACTTCTAATTGATAAACCTATCTTAGAATTACTAAACATTGATAGTGAAACAAATCTTGAAATTAAAACAGATGGGATTAACTTAATCATTACTCCCAAAGTTTCTATTCAACCTTTGGAATCAAAAAAACTGAAAGCATCTTTAAAAAAGATTAATCTAAAACATTCAAAGACATTACAAAAATTGGCTAAATGAAATCGGAAATAGTTTTCTTAGAGATTTTTTAGTTTTCTCGCTAGACAAAATCAAAAAAGAATTGCTATTTTGTTATATTTCATTTCATCTAAAACTAGGAACTGTAAATGACACTGAAAGCAAAAATTGTTGAAGAGATAAATCAAGTTGATCCTGTACAATTGCATTTGATTTATGAATTGATAATCAATTTACAAAATTCTAAACGAGTGAAAAAAAAATCAAAAATATCTCCCAATTCACATCTCAAGGTAAGATCAGCTTTGAATTCCATTAGGGGAAGTCTCTCACATGATATTTCGCAATCTAGAGAAGATAGGTTTTGAATTTATTCTTTGATACATCTGCTCTAGTAAAATATTTTCATGAAGAAGAAGGGACTGATATTGTCACTTCCCTAATTAAAAATGAAAATAAAATCAGTTTTAATTCAAATAATAAAACTTAATGAGGCTAATAATACTAAGAGTATTTTAATGTTGAATTCAGGGAATGAGTATAAATTGTTTGTAGCAAGGTTGCAACAAGTATTATTAAATACAAAGATAAATAATTTTCAAAAATTGGATGCACAGATTTGTGTCCCTTGCGGTTATCTTTTTTTACCGCTAAGTTCGCAAAGGTCACGCAAGGCTCGCAAAGTTGAAACAAATTATGAATGAAAACGAACTCTCTAAAATAGTTTTTGAAGCTGGGTTAAAAGTACACCGTGCATTAGGTGCGGGACTTCTTGAAAGTGCTTATGAAGAATGTTTGTATTATGAATTAAACAAACTACAATTAAAAGTAGAAAAACAGAAATCTATACCTTTGGTTTATGAAGATGTAAAATTAGAAATAGGGTATAGAGTTGATTTGCTTGTTGACAATAAACTTATTATTGAAATAAAATCAGTT
This sequence comes from Leptospiraceae bacterium, assembly GCA_033762425.1. Lineage (GTDB taxonomy): Bacteria > Spirochaetota > Leptospiria > Leptospirales > Leptospiraceae > JANRLP01. The sequence goes on along the minus strand of JANRLP010000031.1, from coordinate 21,481 downwards.
GAATCCTTAAATAATTTACATATAGCTCAAATACTAACTTACTTAAAATTAAGCGATTGTAAATTAGGCTTACTTATAAACTTTAACACTTTACTATTTAAAAATGGATTCAAAAGAATCGTAAACGGTTTATAAAAACATTTAGCGTTCTTTGCGAAAAACTTTGCGTCCCTTGCGGTTATCTTTTTTTACCGCTAAGTTAGCAAAGGTCACGCAAGGCTAGCAAAGAGGAAGTATGAATAAACAAGAGCTTTCAAAAATTTTAAAGCACCTAAAAATTTAAAAAAGGACATTTATGTTAGATACGATTACAAAAAAAAGAATTGATGATTGTAGAGATATACTAGTTGGGAAACTCCCCGATCCCAAAGCTCAGATTGAGCAAATCACAATTGCACTCATTTATAAGTTTATGGATGATATGGACAAGGAAGCGGTTGAGCTAGGGGGAAAAGCTAAGTATTTTACAGGTGAATACAAAAAATACTCTTGGGAGAATCTTTTAAATCCAAAAGTAACTGCAAGCGAAATGCTTAAACTTTACCAAGAAGCAATTGAAGGGATGAATAAAAATCGAAATATTCCAAAGCTATTTAGTGATATTTTTAAAAATGCCTATTTGCCTTATAGAGATCCAGAAACTCTAAAACTATTTTTAAAAACAATTGGTGAGTTTCAATATACTCATAGCGAAAAATTGGGGGATGCGTTTGAATACCTTCTTTCTGTGATGGGCTCACAAGGAGATGCAGGACAGTTTAGAACTCCAAGACATATCATTGATTTTTTAGTTTCCATTCTAGACCCAAATAAATTGGATTCTATTCTCGATCCTGCTTGTGGAACTGCGGGATTTTTGATTTCTGCTTATAAACATATTCTTTTAAAAAATACAAAAGATACTGCTTTGAATATCTTTCAATACAACCAATTGCCCGATGAAGAAAAATTTCCTCTAACCGCAGAACTACTCTCGCCCGACGATAGGAAACGACTCATCAAAAATTTTAAGGGTTATGATATTTCTCCTGATATGGTTCGTTTAAGTTTAGTGAATCTATACTTGCATGGGTTTAATGAACCTCATATTGAAGAATATGATACATTGAGCAGTGAAGAAAAATGGAATGATACCTTTGATCTTGTGCTTGCGAATCCTCCGTTCATGAGTCCGAAAGGTGGAATCAGACCTCATAAAAGATTTTCCATTCCAAGCAATCGAAGTGAGGTTCTATTTGTGGACTATATTGCAGAGCATCTGAACCTCAAGGGCAGAGCGGGAATCATTGTGCCCGAGGGAATCATTTTCCAAAGTGGAAGTTCTTACAAGGACTTACGAAAGATATTAGTATAAAACTATCTTTACGCGGTAGTAAGTCTGCCTGCGGGAGTATTCAATCCGTATAGCGGTGTAAAGACTTCCATTCTACTTCTAGACAAAGAAATTTCCAAAAAAACAAAGGATATTCTTTTTATAAAAATTGAAAACGATGGCTACAACCTTGGTGCACAACGCAATGCAGTCAAAGGAAGCCAGTTAGAAGAAGCGATTGGGTTAATTAAGAATTATCAATTACAAATTAAGAATGAAGAATTAATAATTAATAATGAACAGTTAAAAATGAATAATGCAGATATTTCGCATATCGTTCCAAAATCAGAAATCGCAAAGAATGGGGAATACAATCTAAGCGGGGAAAGGTATAAGACACAAGTAATTACAAATTCAAAATTTGATTTTGTAAAATTATCAGATATATGTGATGTTAGAGATGGCACGCACGACAGTCCGAAATATGTTGAAAAAGGTTATCCATTGATTACATCAAAAAATATTAAAGATGGGATTATTGACTTTACTGATGTAAATAATATTTCTGAAGAAGACTTTATAAAAGATAATCAAAGATCTTTTGTTGATGATGGTGATATTTTAATGCCTATGATTGGCACGATAGGCAACCCAATAGTTGTTAAAAAAGATAGAGAGTTTGCTATAAAGAATGTTGCACTTATAAAATTTATAAAAAAGTCTCTTATTAATAATCGTTTTCTAAAAGCAATTTTAGGTTCTGAATATTTTAATGATAATTACAGAAATTTTTCATCAGGTTCTACTCAAAAATTCATTTCACTTACTTTTATTAGAAACCTCCAAATCCCACTGCCCCCTCTTTCCGTTCAGGAAGAAATTGTTTCTAAAATTGAATCTTATGAAAAAGAAATTGAGAATTACAAATTAAAAATTATTGAGCTTGAAAGGAAAATAAAAAATAAAATTAGTAGTGTATGGGATGGAAGTGAAAAATAATATCTTACAAGAAAAAAGTTTTGCATTTGCTGTTAAAGTTGTTAATGCTTACAAAGATATTGTTGCTAAAAAGTCTGAATATGTTCTTTCAAAACAATTTTTGAAAAGCGGTACTTCAATTGGAGCTAATGTAGAAGAGGCTTTGGGTGCACAAAGTACGGCAGAGTTTCTTGCCAAATTGTCAATTTCTTATAAGGAAGCAAGAGAATGTGGATATTGGATTCGGTTAATGAGAGAAACTGGATACCTTGAAAAAAATCTAGCTGAGAACTTGTTAAACGAAGTTACTGAATTACAAAAGATAATAGCAAAAATACGCATCACTACAAAGCAAAATAATATTTAATTACAAATTATGAATTATGAATTATGAATTAAGTAAATCAATTCTGAAAGTGAAATCATTTTTAATTTGTAATTCGTAATTAAACAAATCATTTTTAATTTTTAATTTTTAATTAAACCAAATCCCTCTACCACCAATCGAAATACAAAAAGAAATCGTTGAGCAAATCGAAAAAGAACAAGAGTTAGTGATTGCTAACAAAAAACTCATTGAAATTTTTGAAAAGAAAATCAAAGATCGAATTGCGAAGGTATGGGGGGATGGGTGAAAATCTAATTGACAACTTTTTTTTTTATGGAAAACTTAAATTATGACTACTTTATCAATAGAAATTCCAGATGATTTGAAACCTTTATTGGATGATTTAGACTACCAAACTCATTTAAGTGCTCTAAAAGTAGTTGCTCTCAAAAACATAAAGACTAAAGAAAAAAAAATTACCGAATTAATGAAAAAAGATCAAACATTTAGTACAAAATATAAACTATCTTTTGAAGAGTTTAATAAAAATATTCCTGAAGATTTCGGGGCTCATGAAGATTGGATTGATTGGAGCTATACACACAACTTACTATTAGAGCTTGAGTCTTCGATATCTAAATATAAATTCTTATTCTCTAAATGAATTTTCTTTCAATCATTGAAGAATTTCAGGAAATAATTTTAGCAACAGAAACAATCGAATTTGTAAATGAAGAAAATATTTCAAGGTTAAAGTTAAAAATTAAATTTATCGATTCTACATATCTTTCAGTTAGAGAATTAAACAGCAAATTTTATTCACTCTATAGTTATTATTGTTTGCGTGAAGATCATTCAGTAATCATTGGTTGGGATAATGCCCCACATCATAGAAATATAGAAAATTTTCCATATCATAAACATAAGAATAATCAAATAGAACCAACAAGCAAAGTAAATTTAAGAGATGTTTTAAACGAGATAAGAATTATGTTAGTTCCCAATTAATTTGTTTTGTTTAGATTTTAAATATCATAGAACAATGCAACTTAACTATTGTTCTGTTCCACTTCCTCCTCTTGCAATTCAAGAACAAATTGTTTCCAAGATCATTTGTAAATTTTAATTAAATTAATACTTGATATATAATTATAAAGTATCATAATTGTGATTATGAAAGTTTTGATTGATGTTCCCGATAAGAAAGCTGATTTTATAATTGAAGTTTTACATAATTTTTCATTTATAAAAACTACTACGATTACTCCTATTAAAGCAGAACTTCTAAAAGATTTAAAAGATTCTATAGAAGAAGTTAATTCTTTTAAGAAAGGAAAAATGAAATTAAAGAATGCTAAAGACTTTATAAAATCGTTATGATCATCAAATATGATGTAAGAGTAACTACTTTATTTGAAAAACAATCTAAAAAGTTAATCAAAAAATACAAATCATTAAAAGCAGAAAGAAATTATAGAAATCTTAAAAGCCTTAGAATGATTTATTCATAACTTTAAAGTTCTATTTCACAGCATACATCACCATACTAGATGTGCTGCCTTTCCAGAGTTTACTTTTTAGATGATAGTATGAAATTCTAAACCAATTTTTGTAATCACTGATGTTTTGAAAACTTCCTCGTGATTTTTTTAATTTTGCTAGAAGAGAAAAATCTACTCCATAATACATGATTGTTTTTCTAAAACCGACGTTTTGTAAAATTCTTTCTAAATTTGATCTGGAGTAATAAACCAAATGTCCTGGTAAATAATAATGATAGTTTCTTTCTTCTTGCATAGCTTGTTTACCTTCAAAATTTGCTGTCTGCAAAACCAATAGACCATTGGGTTTTAGGATTCTAAATAATTTCTCAAAGACTTCCTTTGGTTTATCCAAATGTTCTATTACCTCGATCATTGTAACTACATCAAAAAAATTTTCTTCTAAGTCTGCCTTTAAAAATTCAGTATTATAAATTTTGATTCCTCTTTGTTTTGCATATTCCGCTGAATACTTTGAAACCTCCACTCCAAATGGTGTAAATCCAAAGAACTTAGCTCTTGCTAAAAAGCCACCAAAGGATGCACCAATGTCTAAAAAATTTCCTGAAGCAATGAATTTTTTTATATTACGTAATCTCGCATCCCAAACATACGTGTCAAATTTTTCAGTCTTTCTTTCATCCTTATACTTATATTCTGATTTTCCTGTGTAATATTCTTCGTTATATATACTTTCTAAATTCTGAGATGGAATAGGAAATTGTGCCTGTAATCCACAAGTATTACATCTATAAATAGGGAGTTGAAACTGATTAAATTCTGATTTGTAAAGAAATTTCCAATCGCAGTTGGAATTTATGGGACAATCACCTATAATTTCTTTGCTTGAAATATCCAATGGCAAATCCTTTCCTCTAAGTTTCCAATAGGTGTCCTTTCCATATATCCAAACTTCGTTTCAGTAAAATTTACAAGTAGTTCTTGAATCTCTTCTAAACTAAATACTCTAGCATGGACTCCCTTCAAGTCATCTAGATGAATATTAGTACTTTCTAATTTTAAATGTGTATCTGTATTTGCTCTGATTGTTCCAAAAAAAATTCCGCCTATCGTTAGAATTCTTTTAATTTCTGCAAGTATCTTATGAATCTCGTCTATGGAATTATAGTGCAGCACCCCCCAACTAACTACAAGATCAAAACTAGAATCAGGAAATGGTAACTTAGAATCTATTGTTTGGATTGCATCAAGCTCAGGATATAATGTTTTTATTTGATTGATAGAATTTTCTGCTGAATCAGTCGCTGTTACTTGAAATCCAAAATTCTTTAGTAGTATTGAATGTCTTCCCGAACCTGCACCTAAATCCAAAGCTCTGTTCCCAGTAAATTGATTCTTATTGAGTAGTCTTACCAAATTTTCATCAGGATAACTTAGCTGTGATTTAGGTTTAGTATAATGATGATTCCAACTCATTTTCATCCAATTCCTCAAAGATTGCTTCTTTATCAATAATTTCTTTATCAATTTCTAAATCAAGTGCATTAACATCAAACGCAGATGCATACACTCTACATAAATTTCCCATATCAAAACTGATGCTAGCTCCAGTCTTTTGTAACTCCACACTAAAAAAAGGTTTTACTTCTTTTTTGGATTTCTTTAGTCCAATGAATCTTGTCTTAGGCTGATTAGGTATAATAAAATTTAGTACTGAATAAGTTTTAGGTTTCCAATCTATCTTTGGTCTAGAAATTTTTTTTCCAAGGATTAGCTTAACATAATTGAAAAAATAATCATACTTGAACTGATTTGGAATGAGAGCATCTGCTAAAAATTCCCCTCCAATTTCTGGAACACATTCAATTAAGTATATATCCCCCCTTTGATTCACTTTGAATTCAGCTACAAAAGGAGAATCATCCAAACCAGTTGCCTTTATGATTTCATTGCAAATAAGAATTACCTCACCTGCAAGTTCCCTTGAAGTGCTTGGTACTATATGAGTCTTTTCTAAGAAAGGTGGAGACTCTGTTGTTATCTTATCTGAAATTGAGACTAAATGAAATTTTTTTCCCTGCACAAAACCAAGTACTGTAATCTCTTTTCCTTGAATGTATTCTTCTGCATAACCTGATTTATTTTTTTCATTAGATTTTTTCCATTCACTCAAACTATGAAAAATTTTAATTCCTTTTTTTCCATCCCCATCGATTGGTTTTTGAATCAAAGGAAACGTTAGTTCTTTTGTAATTTTTGTTCTCTCAGAAATATTTTTCCAATGAAACTGTTTAGGAATTAGAATCTTGTTTTGTTCTAGTTCTTTTTTTAACTGAAATTTATTTTGAAATTTTTCGATTATTTCCAATTTAGGATGAGTAACTCTAAATTTTTCTGCTAAAAACGCTGCAGTTTTAACAGCCTTACCAAAACTTCTAAGTCCAACCCCAACTATTGGTGCATCTAGCACAGTTTTCAAAAGTAGTAAATAAATTTTTTCTGGTTCTAAAATTGAATTTTGGATTCTAATTTCAGCAAGACCAAATCCTATCGCATTGGGGTTTATATCCACTGCAATGATGCCATAACCCATTTCAGAAATCTTTTCAAGAAAAGGAACTTGGTTTTTCCCTGCACCCAGCGAAATGATATAGCCCTTTTTACTCAAAGTAAAACCTTTAAGTTATTTAAAAAACTTAAGCTTTGAAAATATCTATCTAGCAAGCCCATTCTCAATTAGAGTATCAAAAATATAACTCATCTGTAAATTTTCATAAGCTATCTGTTGTGGAATAAAACTAGTTTCTGTCATTCCTGGTAAAGTATTTAATTCCAAAATAAAAGGAACCCCATCACTAATTATAAAATCAGTCCTAGAATATCCTCTACATCCAATTGATATATGTGCTTTCAAAGCCTGAGAGCGAACATCCTCTAAAAGTTTTGCCTCAAGTCTTGCAGGGGTGATCTCTTCACTTCCCCCAACTACATACTTAGAATTAAAATCAAAAAATTCACCCTTTGGGATTGTTTCTGTTGGATAGAGGGGTCTTGGAATAAACTTCCCATTATTAAAAAATTCTATCACTCCACAGGAAACCTCAACTCCAGTTATCAATTCTTGTACTAAAGCATTCTGATCAGTTTTAAAAATAGTATCGAGACGTGAGATTAGTTCTTTTGCATCAATTGCTTTACCCGCTCCGACACTACTTCCGCCAAATGTCGGTTTTGCAAACACAGGATAGTTAAGCTCTAAGTTTTTTAAAACGGAATTTTGGTCTTTGATAAAATTTTCTCTTTTGATATTAAAAAAGGGAGCAACATTAAATCCTTTAAAATAGAATTCTTTATTAGCAAGTTCTTTGTTCATCGCAAGTTGTGATGCCTTAACTCCAGAACCTGTATATTTTAATTTTAGTTCATCCAGAATACTTTGGATTGTTCCGTCTTCTCCGTCTCCACCGTGAAGAGCAATAAAGATGATATCAAAATTTTTGATTTTATGTGGTGGTGAATTGACCTCACCGTTGCAGAGATTTTTGAAATCAGTTTCAAAATTCTTAGAGTATTCCTCTATTGTTTTATAACTTGGGATTTTACTTACATTTGTTTTGGGAAAAATCCATTTTCCCGACTTAGTAATTAAAACTGGGGTCACTGAATATTTTTTTCTATCTAATGTATTAAACACAAAATTACCAGTCTTTAATGAAATCTCATGTTCTTGTGAAGTTCCGCCTAGTAAGATTGCTACTCTAATCATTTTTCTAAATTCTTCTTCTGATAAATTGTATGACCTAAAAATTTAAAACTATCTGAAATTCCAAATAAAGTTTCTGAGTGACCTATGATGAGTAGTCCATCATCCATTAAAACTTTTTCCATTTGTTGAAATATTTTTTTCTGAGTTGGTTTATCAAAATATATAATTACATTTCTACAAAAAATAATATCGAATCTTTCCACAAATGGATACGTATTATCTAGAAGGTTCAACTTTTTAAAAGTAATCATTGACTTTAGATTTGGTTTTACTTGGTATTCAAGCTCTGTCTTATCTCTTTTCATTTCAGTAAAATACTTTTTTAAAATATCTTTTTGCATCGTAGCAACTCTATCTTCTTTATAGATTCCTAATTCAGCAGTTTTCAAAACATTAGTATCAATATCTGTTGCTGTAATTTTTATATCCCAACCAGGTTTGCCAGTAAAGTATTCTAAACAAGTAATTGCAATTGTATATGGCTCTTCTCCTGTAGAAGCCGCCGAAGACCATATTCTTAAAGGTTTACGAATATTAAGTTTATTCTTTATTTCCAGATTAGGAAATTCTTTTTGCTTTAAATAGTCAAAATGATGATTCTCTCTAAAGAAATCTGTTTTGTTTGTAGTGACTCGATTGATGATTTCTAGAACCTCTACATCATAAAACCGTTTATCACCCTTTAGTTTTATTATATAATCATTAAAATTTTGGATTTGGTTCTGCCTGAGTCTTATATTGAGTCTAGACTGAAGCATAATCTTTTTATGCGGGGCAAGAGATATCCCCGTTTTTTCATAGACAAGGTTTTTGAGAAAATCAAATTCTTTGTCATTCATAGATGGAATGCTTGTAAATAAATCAGTCACAAAAAAATCATAAGATTTTTAAGAGTCAGTTGTAAAGTGAAAAAAAATTGTCCTGATCATAAGCCGGATTCTGTTGCTCTTTCAAGCCGATAGCTATTTATCTTGGTTTTACATTACTGCAAAACTCTTTGCTCTCTACCCATAGCCAAGAAGGAATCATTCTATAGGCTACCTATTTGAGATTGCACCATGAAGGGTTTACCTTGCCAAGATTTTCTCAAATCTTGCGGTGGGCTCTTACTCCACCATTTCACCCTTACCACTGTTTTTCTTTTTTCAAATCCAAAATAGTGGCGGTATTTTTTCTGTTGCACTTTCCGTAAACGAATCTTGATTTCTCAAAACTAGCTTCCCGGCTATTCACCGGTTCATTGATTCCGTGGTGTCCAGACTTTCCTCACTAAAAATTTTTAGCGCAGCTATCTCACAGGACGTTACAATCCTTTCAAAGTATCTTTCCTCATCAAGTAATTTTTCTGTTTCTATTGAATCCCCAGTTCTAAAACTGGCATTACGTTTATTTTTGAGGGTTTTATGCAGAAGGCAATTGGGATTATAGATTTTGGTGGTCAGTACGCTCATTTAATTTCATCTAGAATCAGAAGATTAGGAGCATATACTGAAATACTATCGAATGATGAAAGTATTGATAGATATAAGAATTTTTCAGCTTTAATCCTCTCTGGTGGACCAGCAAGTGTATATGAAGAAGATTCTCCGAAAATTGATGAAACAATTTTTTCTCTAGGAATTCCTATCTTGGGAATATGTTATGGGCTTCAGCTTACAGTAAAAGTTTTAGGTGGTGTTGTTTCAAAAGCAAACACAAGAGAATATGGAAAAGCGATCCTAAATATAACTGAATCTAGTCCATTTTTGAATCAGCTAAACATAACGGAAACTGTTTGGATGAGTCATGGTGACGAAGTAAGTAAACTGCCCGATGGATTTCAAAAAATAGCTAGCAGTGTTGATTGTGAATATGCAGCCATTGCTAATGAAGAGAAAAAGATTTATGGAATTCAGTTTCATCCCGAAGTTCTACATACTTTAAATGGAAATAAATTTTTATTGAATTTTATAAAAATTTCAGGCCTTGAAAATTCATGGTCAATAAAAAATTTCTTAGAAGATAAGATGTTAGAAATTAAAACAAGGGTTCCATCGGGAAAAAAAGTTTTCATGTTAGTTTCAGGTGGAGTTGACTCCTCAGTTGCCTATGTGCTACTTTCTAGGGTGCTTGGAAAAGAAAACGTCAGAGGACTACTCGTGGACACTGGATTTATGAGAAAAAATGAAATCCAAAATCTAAAAAAGAATCTAAATGAACTAGGTTTTAGCTTGACAATTGCTGATTCTGCAAATGAATTTTATGATGCTTTAAAAAACTCTTTTGAGCCTGAAGAAAAAAGAAAAATCATTGGGGAGTTATTTTTAAAAATCCAAGAAAGAATGACTAAAGAAATTATTTCCGATCCAGAAAATTGGATCTTAGGTCAGGGAACAATTTACCCCGATACAATTGAAAGTGGTGGAACAAAACATGCAAGCAAGATCAAAACACACCATAATAGAGTTGATACAATTTTAGAACTTCTGAAAGAAGGAAAGGTAATTGAGCCTCTGCATGAGCTATATAAGGATGAGGTGCGTGAGCTAGGAAAAATGCTTGGCTTAGACTCAAACATGATTGAAAGGCATCCATTCCCAGGACCGGGACTCGCAGTTAGGATGATCACTTCAAGTGAAGACAATAGTTTTCATAACATTCATGAATTAGATAAGTTTAAATCTGAATATAAAAAGCTTAATTTAATTACACTGCCGATTCGTTCAGTAGGTGTTCAAGGAGATTCTAGGACTTACTCTCATCCTGCGATAGTAAACGATTTCACAAAAGATTGGGAGACTCTGGAAGAGCTTTCAACAAAAATCACTAATTCAGTGAATGGGGTGAATAGAGTGATTTTTCTTCCATTTAAGAAAAAGGTACCTAAAAAAATTGTGTTCAACCAAATCTATCTAGACAGAGTTCACTCAGACATTCTAAGAGAATCTGATCATATTGTTACTAAGATTCTGCAAAAGTATAAAATAGAAAAAGAAATCTGGCAAATGCCTGTTGCACTTTTGCCTATTGGTAAAAAGAAGAACGAGTTCAGTATTGTCTTAAGACCAGTTGAATCCACTGAGGCTATGACTGCGAATTTTTATAAAATGAAAAGAAAGATCTTAAAAAAAATCGTGAATAAGATTTCTAAACAAAAAGAGATATCTTTTGTGTTTTATGATATTACCAATAAACCACCAGGTACTATTGAATGGGAATGATTTTTTTTCGTAAGTAAACAACAGCAGTATATTCTATTTCACTGAATCTGGGTTTAGGAAGAATCAACTCTTTTCTTTCAAATTCATTTGAATGTTCTTTCAAAAAATTTCTGATTGTTTCATTCATCAATTCTTCATTATAGAATACAAATACGGAAAGTTGTTTTGCAGTCTCTTGAATTTTCTCTTTAGGAAGTGGAAGTTCTCCAGGAACAAATTCTAGGATTCGTCTACTAGGATATTTTTCCTTTAGATAAAAAAACGGATCGGGAATCGCTTGCAAATAGATTCCATCTCTATCTTCAATCATTTCATCCAGTTTAGTATAGAACTCAAATGTAGTATTTATAATTTTATTGGAAAAGAAAATGGAAAATATCAAAATTCCAAGCACAGAAAGATTATAGTTCAAACTAGCAAATATAAAAAACTTTGAGAGTTTAGTTTTATACTCTAATAGTTGAATGCTAAATAGAACCAAAGCTGGAACTAAATGAAATACATACCACATTTCAGAAGATAAGATTAAGAAAACAAAAATTGTTCCTAGATACACTAATATCCAAATCGATTTTTTTTCCCAATTTTTAATCGTGAATAAAAAAGCTACCACTCCAAGCAAAACTACTGTGAACTTAAACAATGGGTATTTGAAAGTAGATAGAATAATTTTAAACTTAGTTAGGTAACTAAACTTTCCTAGTAGATCTTTTTTTCTTCCTAGTTGAGCACCAAATTGAATTTGAAAAAGCTCTAGTCTAGGAAATACATAAATTCCCCAAATGAGTATTGGAATTAAAAATCCAAAACCAGAGTAAATAATTTCTTTCCAAGTGAATCTTTTCTCAAAGAATAATATACTTGCAATTGGAATAGAATACACAATTCCGAAAGGATGAGATAAAAAAGAAAGTCCAAGAAGAAAACCAATACCAAAACTATTTCTTTTTTCTAATGTAAATAGAATGGAAGTTAAACCAAATAAAAGACAAATGCTTTCCATCCTAGCAGAGTGGCTGATCTTAAAAAAAACTAGATCAGTGAACAACAAAACCACTCCTAAAATCTTAGCCAAATTGGAAAGATTCAAAGCAAGAGTAATTCTATAGAAAATGAACACAGTCCCTAAACCAATGAAAGAGGAAAACATTCTAGCAGTTTCAATTGTATCGGGAAAAACTTTAAATATTGCTGCTAGAGAAATCATATAGACTGGAGGCATCCATAGTGTTGAATGCTCCATTCCAGGAATTAAACCTGAGAGTACGCTTGTGCTAAAGGTTCCTGTTCGATGCAAATCGAATGCAGGAGAAAAGAATAGAACTTCATCGGGCCAAATTGCAGGATAATCTATACCTGATTTATAAGATAAAAAAAGAAATAGTCCTGCAAAAAGATTTAGCAACAAATAAATTGCAGGCATAAGTTTGTATGAATATTATTTTAAAGAAGCAATTGCTTGTGCTTCAGTTTCGTGTACATCAAATAGATCAAGAAGTTCAACTACATCAAAAACTTTTTTTACAGGAGGAGTGATGTTACAGAGTTTTAATTTTCTTCCCTGACGACCAAGTTCTCTAACCATACCTACAAAAATTCTAATTCCAGAAGAGGAGATATAGGAAATCTGGCCTAAATTAATAATCATATCACCCTCTCCTGACTGCACATCTTTAGAAAGAGCTGACTCCACTTCATCTGACTGAGTTATGTCTAGCCTACCGATTAGCCTTACTAAAATGTGCTTACCAATCTTCTCTGTTTTTATTTCCAAAACCTTTCTCCTTCTAATTTAATGGAAGAACCATTACTTGTATAATTAGATTTGACTGAAATTTCCTGTCAAGAAGATTAGATGATTTAGTAGAAAGTTCTAGAAATTCGATCTAGTGGATGCCTCCTATTCTCAAAAAAAATCCTATCTGCGCCCATAAGTTTTCGAGTAGCTCTCGGACTGGAGTGACCAAGCATTTTTGCAATCCCCTTTTCATCCCAACCACATTTTAAAAGGTGCAAGGCTAGAGTCTTCCGAAACTTTCGAATACTAGCTTCTACTCCCAAATCTTTACCAGTCTTTTCTAAGGCTTTCTGGACAGTTCTTGGGTGAAGCATCCCATCCCTACCTTGAAACAAATAGTCTTTAGGTTCTTTTCCAAAGATCTCAGTCCGTAGATCAATCAATAAAAAATAGGGAAAATTTAAGGTTCTTTCTTTGTTTCTTCTAGTGGTTCTAACTCTAATGGTTCTAGTCTTGAAGCAGACATCCTCCACTTTTAAGTGAATAAGTTCGGTTATTGTTAATCCTAGAGCATAAAGTAATCTAAACCAAACCCTATGCCTATGATTTCTTAAAACCCCAATCCCCAGAAATTTTTTGATTTCTTCTTCTGTAAAATACTGAACCATATTTGACATATATGCCTCATAAAATAATTTTAGACACATATATTTGATATAAGAGAATTTTCAATTATTTTTAGTACGAAAATAAGATTTTTTTATGCTCCCAAAAAAAGAGAAAGCATTGGGTTTTATAGCAATATACAAAAGGAATTTACTTACTGAGAACGAAAGTTATGTAAAATTTGATTGTTAAGAAATTTGTGAGGTTTACTTTAGTTCAGTCATGAGAACTTTATTTTTCTTCAGTATAATTTACTTCTTAAACTGTGTGATCCACCATACAAAGGAAGCAACTCCACAGTTAGTGCTACCATCTATGATGCAAAAAAATGTTAGCATAAGCATAATTAAAACTGAAGAAGAAACATTCGCATTTAAAGACCAAGTTAAACGAGAACTGAACTCTTTTGGTTTTAGAGAGAATCTGGAAAGATATAGAAAGGTTCAAAATAATTTCGCGAACTTAATTCTAACTGAAATCATGTACAATCGAAATTTAACAGTAAATAAGAATTCTGAAATTGAGGTTAGGATCGTTTCCGTTATGAAAGATCCAAATGGTAATCATAAATTTTTTCTTTTTTCACTTTTGAATCTTTTAACAATTGGTGTTGTTCCAACCATAATCGAACATGATTTTACGTTTAAAGTTCAAGTAGTAAGTGGAAATAGTATGATTTCAGAACAAGAATATTTCATTCATGATTCAGAACTTTGGGGCTGGATTTGCATTCCATTCAATTTAGTTATCACACCGTTTATTTCCAATCTTTATGCTTTTGAAAACTCTAGAACCAAAGACCAAATAAGAGCACAACATCATCTACTTAAAAAAATTTCATTCGATACAAATCATGTTTTACAAAATATAAAAAAAGACTCTTTAGATGCTAATCTTTCGTTTTAGAGAAAAGTTTTGAAATTATTTTTTTGATAAAATAAAAAAATTTGAGTTTTCTGTCTCGATAAATTCATTTCAGGAGTAGTTATCGTTAGGAGTTAGAAATGAAATTAATTACAACTTTGATTTTGGTTTTAAGTGTTATCTTCACTAATTGTAGAAGAGAAAAAGAGAAAAATAATAATGGGCTTGGTCTTTTGTTATTGCTTGCAGCAAGCAATAGAGGGCTTACAGGTTCTCAATCAACAGCAGAAGTATTTGCAAATAACAGTAGTGTAACCTCTGAAGATTCGGCAGAAGCTAGTTCTGGAGTCTCGGGGTCTAGCTCAAAAGCATTTACTTATTCAGGAACAAATCTAGGGGGAACCTTAACTATTTCGAATGAAGTGTACGATTGTTTTCTAGGTGGAACAATCACATTCAATGGATCTAACACTTTCATTGCAGATGGTACTGATGTTTATAATAGAACAACAACACTTACGAATGGAACTAGAACAATTACCTATGATAATTGTGTGGTTTCAAGTTCAGTAACCATTAACTCGGGAACATTGACCTTCACTCAATTAGCCCCAGATTCTGGAACTACTTCAATGAAAACGGAAGTAATTTCTGGAACAACTTCTTCGGGAACTTTAAGAAGAACCTTAACTAACTGGAAAGGAACACTAAAAGGTTCTATGACTGTAACTCTCACAGGTAGAAGAGGTACTGGAACAGGAACCATTGAGCATGATCATACAATTGTTCTACCTAGCAGGGTAAGAACTTGGACTTTGATCAATGGTAGAGTGTTTAAACCAGTCTTAGTTTCTAGATCAGGAACCTTAACTGGTACTACAACAATCAATGGAACAAAATATACAATCAATAAAACTCTAGATGTGAATCTAGACTAAAAATCGATCACAGAGTTTGAGAAATCTCAAACTCTGTGAATCATCAATTCAATAATATCGTGTTACAATACTATTTTTCAACAATAGCATCAGTTGTAAACGAAGTAACACTTGCTAGTTTAGGAGATACTTCTATACTTTCTTTCTTTCCTATTTTAGACTTAAACCAAGCTTTTGCATCATAGGTTGTTTTGTATAGAACAGGAACTAGAACTAACGTTAGTAATGTTGCAAATGCCAAACCCCAACCAATTGCTAGAGCCATCGGTTTTAAGAATGGATCAGAACCACCAATTCCATAAGCAGTTGGTAAGATTCCAAGTACTGTAGTGATTGTAGTGAGTAACACTGGTCTCAAACGTACAAGACCTGTTTCTAGCAACAAATGATATGTGCTTAGATGAGGTTTTTCTTTTCTGAGTTGGTTTGCGAAGTCAACAAGCACGATAGAATCGTTCACTACAATACCGGAAAGCCCGATGATTCCGATCATGCTTAAGAAACTGAAGTACTGGTTATGAGTTACGAATGCAATGATTACTCCCATAATGGAAAAAGGAATCGCAGACATTACAATGAACGGCTGTACCAAGGAGCGGAACAACGAAGAAAGGATCAAGAATATGATTAAGAATGCAACTAAGAATGCTCTACCCAAACTTGCCATTGACTCTTCTGTATCTTTGTTCTCTCCCCCAAATCTCATTCTATAACCGGGATATTTATCTATCAGGTTCCCAGCTAATTTTTTGATCTCTGCGTTAGCTTTTGCTGGTTGAGTTGTGGACTCATCTAAATTGGCAGTAGCTGTGATTAACCTTTTACCATCTAGGTGATTGATGGAAGCTATTCCTGGTCCTTTAATATATTTAGTCATTCGGGAAATAGGAATGAGATTCCCAAGTAAGTTAGTAACATAGATCCTATCCAGTGATTTTATAGAAGTTCTATAGTTCTCAGGAAAACGAACCCGAACATCTATTTCTTCATCAGCTCGCTTGATTGAAGTCGCAACTGTTCCTTGGTAGGCTGTGTTGATAGCTAGGGCAATTTGTTGTACGGAAACACCTGCTCTTGCAGCAAGAGATTCATCAATAGTAATTCTGATTTCATCTTTTCCATCATAATAGTCATCACCAATGTCAATGACTCCAGGAACTTTTTTCATTATTTCCTTATACTCTTCCGCAATTTTCTTAAGAGTAGCAAAGTCATCACCTCTGATTTCAATAGCGACAGGTTTACCAACAGGTGGTCCCCCTTGCATTTTTTCATAGTCTAGAAGAATAAGTTTTCCTTTCAAGTCTTCAAATCCTTTGGGAATTTCAGCTTTCACTTCCTTAGTGTCAAAAACCTCAGTGGAAACTTTTGTTTTATTTAGGATTGCTTGTTTTTCTTCAAATGCTTTAAGTGCAGTTTCATTCATCATCCAATTTGTTCTAGCTCTCAGTTGACTAATGACTTCTTCCACATCCATCTTCCTTTGTTCTTCTGGGGTTAGGTAAACCATAATCATTCCAAAATTTTTACCTCGTTTTGTGAAAGGATCATTAGGATCTTTCTGAGTGATTCCAATTCTTGTGGAATAGTTTTCAATTTCCGTTTTAGGAAACTTAGCAAGTTCCATCTCTATGACTTGAGCAAACCTTTCTGTTTCTTCTAAGGTGAGTCCAACAGGAGCTGTTACCTTAGCCATAAAAATTTCAACCCCACCAGGAAATAACTTAAACTTACCGTGGATTTTCAAAGCTACAAGACTTGCAATCCATGCAAGGATAAAGATAGTGATTGTTAGGGTTTTGTTTAATAATGCTCTTGATAGTACTGGTTTATAGAAATTATCTCTAAAACGAATATACCAATTCCCCTCTTCTTTGATCTCACCTTTATGAACGTTACCTTTATTGATATCATATACGTGAGTGGGAAGAATGAAAAGACTTTCAAATAGGGAACTGAGCAAGGCAATAATCACAACCATAGGAATGGAATATACAAATTTTCCAAAAATCCCTGTCATAAATAGCATCGGACCAAAGGCTGCACATGTTGTAGTAACAGTTGCAGTTACTGGAGCGACTACCTCAGCTGTTCCTTTGATACAAGACTCTAACACATCTTCACCCATCTCAATATATCGATAGATATTTTCGCTAATTACAATGGCATCATCCACTAACATCCCAACTACAATGATTAGTCCCATCATGGAGATCAGATTCAATGTCATTCCAAAATAGTCCAAAGAGATAAGAGTCATTGCAACTGCAAGGGGAAGACCTAGGGCTACCATGAGTGAAATTCTCCAGCCCAAGAAAAAGAAAAGGGAACCCACAACTAAAATGAATCCACCTACTCCATTGGAAATCAATACATCTAGTCTTCTTTTGATATACTTAGAAATATCATTCACCTCGGTGAAGGTTAGTGACTCTTTGTATTTCTCTTCAAATTCTTTCTTCACCTTTCGGGTTTTTTCGACTAACGTTATTGCATCCGCTTTTTCTTTTTTTATGACAACAAGTCCAATCGCATAAAGTCCATTGATCTTTTCAATATAAACCTTATCTGCATAATCTTCTTTAACCTTAGCTACATCTTTCAACTTAACTGATCTTCCTGCATCATTGGAACGAACAAATACATCTTCAATTTCAACGGGAGTGTCGAACTCACCTACAGTTCTAATGGCAGCTTCTTTGCCTTGGTCAGAAAGATTGCCTCCAGGAAAACTGATATTCTTTCCTCTTAGAGCATTGATGACTTGTTGAGCACTTAACTGAAATACATCCATTTTTTGAGGGTTCAAGTCCACATGCATTTCTGCATCACGATAGCCTTTTCTTGTGATCCTAGCAACTTCAGGAATATCCAGAAGCATTTCTTCTAGAATTTTCACTTTTTCTCTGAACTCTTTTTCTGTGGTTAATGGTTTTCCATCTTTCTCTTTGATACCCACATGAATTTCAATCACGGGATTTCGACCGGAGGTGATTTCTTGGACTAATGGTTTCTTAGCATCTTCGGGAAGGTCTTCTGTTCTATCCACAGCTGATTTAATATCATCCACTACTTTTTGAGTGTCTTTTACATTAGGATCAATGGTAACAACGATTCCCGATCTATTTTCAATGGAGCCAGAACGAAACTCTTTGATTCCATCCACAGATTTGATACTTTCTTCAATTGGTTTAGTAACAAGTTTTTCTACCTCGCTTGGGGAGGCACCGGGATAGATCGTAGTAATTGTCACTATATCAAAATTTACATTCGGAAATGCTTCTCGATTCAAAGAACACATACCTTTGTAAAGCCCTACAAGAAGAATTAATACTGTTAACAAATTTAAAAAAATGCTTTTGTCTAGAAAATACTTAATTACACCACGCATGATAAGCCTCTCTTTCTAGTATTTTAATATAATCCTCTATGTCAATTGATTCTACTCTGATTTATTCAAATGATGATTGCAAAAGGCAAGGCAAACGCCCAAAAATTAGTTTCGAAATTTTTGACGATAGTTCTCAGGTGAAAGACCAGAAAATTTTTTGAAAAACCTACTAAAATAAAATGGATCTTCAAAACCCAAAGATTGAGCGATTTCATAAATTTTATCATCTCGCAAAGTTAATTTTCTTTTAGCTTCTAATAAAATTCTTTGTCTCAAAAGTTTAGCGAAAGTTGAATTGGATTTATTTTTAATGATTGATTTTAGTCTAGTTTCTGTTGTTTGAAGTTCAAAAGCAAAGTTTCTGAGTGATTTATAATCACTAAATTTATCTTCCAGTAAAACTTTAAATTTTGACCAAATAAATTCTTCATTATCTTCAGTTGAATGAGTAGGAAGTGTTTCTAAATTTTGTTTTCTAAGAACAGAGATTAAAAATGTTTTCAACAAACATACTATCATTTCACGACTCATAGAATCTTTGTTCTTGATCTCAGAATCAATTGATTTAAGAATTTGAAAAAAATTTTCAAAGTATTCTGGGCTAAATCGATAAAGATTTGATTGGTAATAATTATTAAAAAGTAATCCGCTACAGGAAATCAGAGCATTATTTTTTTCAATGCAATAAAACTCTGAAATAAAATGAATTCTAACGCCTTGAATTTTTTCAGAAGGTTGGATTAAAAAAGTTTGGTATGGTGCTAAAAAAAGGATACAATTAGAAAAGAAATTGATTTCTTTAAGATCAAATTTTAGAACTCCTGAACCTGATTGAATTAATAAGATTGTATAGTGTAATAAATTTTTTCTAGTATTTAAAATTTCATCATGAATTTCACCTGTCCAAAATAGAAGGGAACTATTTTGTTCATCAAAAAGACTATCATCTTGTTCATAAAGCAAGTAATCAGAGTTTTCTATCACATGACTTAATTAGTATTCTAGTAAATTTTAACAATTACTTAAATATCTTTAAAAATAAAATTTTGAAAGATTTTGTATTCTATCCATGAAAAACTTAATTTAGTCCATTCCAAATTTATATTAAAGCTGAGATAATTAATTTGAAGACTTGAAAATTACTTTAAGGTTACCAACCATTAAAAAGTATTCTTCAAAATTCTTATAAAATTTGTTTATTCGATCAGGAGGATTATATGAGTAAATATGCGATAGTATTGCTATCTGACACAGAGGGAATGGAAGGACTAGGAAAGGCATTAAATGCAATCATGGCTGTAAAAGAATTAAGTGAAGCTAATGAAACCGTACAATTAATTTTTAGTGGTGCTGGTACGAAATGGATTCCAGTATTACAAAAAGAAGATCATCCTTTACATGGTGCATTTAATGCAGTAAAATCCAAAGTAAAAGGTGCATGTGCTTATTGTGCGGGTGCATTCAAAGTAGATGAAGATACAACTAAATCTGGATTCAAGTTATTAGAAGAATATGGTTCTAATATGAGCTATTTGAATCTATACAAAGAAGGTTATACAGTTTTAACTTTCTAAGACTTTTAAATTTAAGATTAGAAATGATTTTACTTTCTAATCTTAAAGAAATCTTATGTCTATAAAGTATAATACCTAGATTTCTAATGGAGCATTATCACTGCTTCGCCGCTTCGCCACTCCGATATTAGAAATCTGAGTAATAAGTTGACTTTAAACTAAAAAAAGTTCTTAATTATTTTATGAGTTACATAATGGTAGATATAGAATCTGACGGACCAATTCCAGGAAAGTATTCAATGATTTCTTTGGGTGCAGTTGTCGTAGATACTGAATTAAATAAAAGATTTTTAGAAAATATAAAACCTATTTCAGAGGAATATATTCCTGAAGCACTTAAAATTTCTGGATACTCTCGTGTAGAGACACTATCGTTTCACGATCCTAAAGATGTTATGCAAGACTTTACAGGTTGGATAGAAAAAAATTCTAATGATAAACCGATGTTTATTAGTGATAATAATGGATTTGATTGGATGTTCGTTTGCTGGTATTTTCATTATTTTATAGGTTCAAATCCATTTGGATACAGTTCTACTAATTTAGGAAGTTTGTATAAAGGTTTAGTAAAAGATACCTTTCAAAATTTCAAACATTTACGTAAAACAAAACATACCCATAATCCCTTAGACGATGCAATGGGAAACGCTGAGGCTTTGTTGTATATGAAATCAAATCTTGGACTAAAGATTAGATTGTAAGAAAAAATGTGATCGTGGTGGTTTGTCTCTAGTTGTATCTATGTTATCGAAGAGTTTTATCCTCATCCCTCTGGTATAGAGATTCTTTTGTGGTTGCCAGAACGTACCTGTAAACAAAACAAGTCGCAGCTTCGAAGAGTGTCGAGGTTACAAGCGGTAGGCACCTTTGCCGTTAAGCCGACTTGGCATCTACACAGTTCTTTGAAAAAGAATTGCGAAGATGAAAAGCAGGATTAGAACACTAGACTAAGTCGGCTGAAGAGACTATCTAATAAAAAGCAGCGAGACTTACCGTAATACAGAGCTAACGCACTGAGTTGAATCCATAAATCGTTAGAGACTTTAAAATCCACCCGCACATATCCTATTCCCTCAATGCAAGTTAAACTATTTCAATCAAGTTTTCATACTGCTGCAATCTATACGCCTTTTGATCTTGTAAATTTTTTATCAAAAAATTTACTTCGCTCACCAAGTTCACTGATCTGCTCCGCAGGTGACAAGGAGTCTCGGCACTGTTCGT
>JANRLP010000030.1:0-12020 GCA_033762425.1 Leptospiraceae bacterium | reverse complement strand
GGTTTGCTCGTTTAGTTCTATTATATACAATACTTGGTTGGTCAATTGCAATTCCTATGAGAAAGATTCTTGTAGCACAGTTCTCTACATCTCTTCTCTTATAGATTCCATCATCTTGAATCTTAGCGAGTGTTGGCATCAAGAAATCCGCTGCTAGTGATTCAGAATTACTATCTGTTATATCTTTTACAAAAAACGATGCTAGTCTATTTTGTAGAATTTCTTTTGCTTCCTTACCTCTAACTCTGCTTGGCTTCAAATAAAATTCGTTCGTTAGTTGGCATTGGAGTAGAAATAATAAATTGAATAAGTAAATAAATTTTTTCATATTAGAACCTATATCCTAATTTTAAAAATACTTCTCTTCCAAAACCTAAAAGTTGGTAAGGAGTCTGTGTTGGACTAGTAAAGCTACCACTTTCAATATCAAGTGGATAATATACTGTTTGGTTGAATATATTTTTTGCTGATATAACTAAAATCAAATCATTACCAACGTTAGACGAAAAGGTAAGATTGAAAAACTGGCTAGGTGGAACCTTCCAAATTCTATATCTAGTGATTCCACCGCCAACTCCTGTTCCAAAGTAAGTAGAAGCGTTAGTTCTTTCTTGGTTGAGAGGCTGAACTTCTCGATACTCGCCATTACTACCTCTAGTTTGTTGTAAATCGGTTGGAGGATTTTCCATAAGATAGATTGCACTGTTATAATAATACTCTAAGGTTATAGAATACTGATCGTTAAATAGAGAACGAGAAATTGCTGCTTTCCAAAGTTTGGTTGGTGAATTCAATGCCTGAGGTTTTGGTGTAAATAGAGTATTCAAAAAACTAACATCACTTGCTCTTCTCAGTTCATAACTGGTAAAACTTCCTTGAACTCTCCAATCTTTGTTTAAATTATAAGTTGTAGAAAGAGAGCCTCCTTGGTTTGTCCATCCTGGTGTTTGTCCAAAAGCAACAGTGGAAGCATTAAATGCATAGATAGTATTTCCCGCCATTCTAAAATAACTTAGATTAAAAATGAGTGAATTTTTTAAGAATCCTTGGATGAGATTGATTTCTCTATTGATCACCTTTTCTGATTGAGCATTACCAAGTTCACGGGGAAGTCTAATCAATTCTTGAGGGGTGACCATTCTAAAAGCTTCAGCATACATCAATTTAATTGTAGTATTGGTGGAGGGAAAATTTTGGATGAACGCAATTCTTGGAGTTTTATCCTCAGCTACAAAATCTTTTCTTTGAAAGGGTTGCACATAACCATTTGCAATCACATTTCCAAACTGATCTCTTTGTGGAGTAGAAACATTTGTTGGATTCCCCGCTCCCGTATTAGGTTGTGCTCCCGTTGGGGCTACAGGAGTTTTTTGGATTGGATCGGTAACATTCTCATAAGCAATATCATTTTCAATTCCATTCTGATGACGATATACGTTATACACCTTTTGTGCATCATACCTAAGTCCAAAAACGAGAGTAGTATCTGTTTTAAAGGTTGTGCTAATTTGATTCCAAAGTCCAAACTGTCTTCCATCATCCCCAATGCCCTGAATTCCAACTCTTCGATTCCATTTATCATTCCTAGCTTCTAATCCTTGGTAATTGATATAACTTACTGCCTGAGCATTTCCTCCGATCATAAATCTAAAGTTTCTAAGAATTGCATCTTTATTGTTTTCTATCTTATAGGGCGTTAGTTGAAATTCTCCTCCTTGTGCCCAAGCAGTTGACGCATAACGTTTCACAAAACCTCCTCCGCCTGCTCTAACATAGTTCAAATATGTTGGGCTAGTAAGTCTTGCAGCAGAATTTACTCCATAGTTCGATCCGGGATTTGCAAGCTCGGGAGGAGCAGCATTTTGTGAGAAACCTTGAAAGTCTTTATCTCTATAATCACTATTTATATTTAACTGTCTGAATAATCTAAAACTTGCCTCATACTTTTCTAAGTAGCTTGGTGTATAATCCAACATCATTGCACCCACTCCCCAAATCCTATCATTTCTTGGAGAGCCATAAACAGTATCCCCTCCGAATGGAGAACCATCGAATTGAGGTGGAACCCAACTAGTTCGTTTAGACATATAGAACGACTTAAAATTAAAATCACCATACTTTACATCTAAATTAAAATTGGGAAAAGCAGAACCATTGCTTGCAGCACCTCCCGTATTCCACCAGATTCTCTGACCGGTATGAATTTCAGAAGTCTCTCTACCAAACTCACTGGTGCCTAACGTTGAACCTGTTCTCACATCATAGTATCTTGTGCTTCCCCAAGAATTATAACCAGAATCATAAAAACCCTTACCTTCAAATTTAGAAACATCTAAGGATACAGAAAATTTATCTGAGAACTTTGAATAGTATAAGGCTCTACCAGTTACAGTTCTGAGAACAGAGTCATACTCTGTCATAAACTCCATTTCATTTTTCTTTTTTGGCTTTCTTGTAATCACATTCACAACACCTGTGATAGAATTATTTCCATAAAGTGCGGCACCTGGTCCTTTGATGACTTCAATCTTTTCAATTCGTTCCATATCAGTGAATACATCCGCATAAAATTCGCCAAAATGAAAATAGTCGTTCAACTTTTTTCCATCTTGTAAATATAGAACCCTACGTTCTATTTGATTGTTCACAAAAAGTCCTCGAAAATCAGTTCCCCAGTTTTGCCCAACCCAATGAGAATAGACTTGAGGAACTAGATTTAATGATTCAGATAAATTTCTAAAACCATGTCTTCTGATTTGCTCTCGTGAAATAACAGTAATATCGGCAGGCGCCTCAGAGGTCTTTTGGGCAAACTTTGAAACAGAAACAACTACGTCATCTTTTTCTGAGATTAGCTTGAATACCTCCTCTGAGGCTTTAGAAACATCTTCCTTTGATAATCGAATTTCTGGTCTTTCTTTGATAAAACCGCTATCTACCAACGCTTCATTTAGATTTTCTCTTCTCTCAAAACGTTTTGGATTAGCTCGAATCTTATTTGCAAACTTATTCACAAAGTCTTTTATTCTCTGGGAATCACTCACTTTCATTTCATTTGGATCTAGTTTGATTCCTTCTATTCCCGCTAAATCATCATTGATTGCAATGGAATCAATTGCATAGCCTGTCTCAGGATTATATACAATTCCATAAAGATTCAGATTCCCACTTGCACTTCTTCTATAATAACCATGCACAAGATGAGAAAAATTTTGCTTCTTAGAATTGTTTAGGTTCTCAATAAGATTCTCTGAATTTGAATTGGTTACCTTGAAACCAGCCTTTTCCAAATTCAATTTCAGATTTTTCAAAAGCTCTGATTCCAAACTATCTTCTTTATTGCTTTTATGATTACTAAAATTAGCCAACAAAATCGACTTTTCTAAATTCTGATTATTTTCCTGCGAAAAAAGCGAAACTGTGGTGAATAGAAGTAGGATTCCATATAAAAGCATAGAGAAGAACTTTTTTCATGGAAAATTTTAGTCAAGATTTTTCAAAAATTAATTTTGAATTTTTTTTTGATTACAATCGAATAACAGGGTGAATTCTTAAAATTAGTTTTTTTCTTTATTAACAGCAGTTTCGTAAAAGTCTTTCTCAATTGTATCAATTCCATACAGTAATAGTTGGATTTCTTCGGGATTTAGAAATTGAAAGATCTCTTTACCTTTTTCAATAATGGAATAGCCCATTCTAATTCCTTTGATATCAGAATCAGAATATACATTCTTTTTCTTTTCCATTTTTTCAATTACATGAAGCATCACTTCTTGGATCTTTTCTAGAAGTTCTTTGTTAGCTAGAATTTCAAAAAGTTTTATGATCTGTTTTCTAAAAGTATCAGCTTCGTCTTTTGGAATCTTAGCAATTAATGAATCAAAAATTTCAGGGCTAGAAATATCTTTCCCAGCTAGAATCATTGGTTTTGCTTGCAAGAACAATTCTCTTTCAAAACGATAGGCGGCATAGTAACTTCTAAGTGCATTCATTCCCGCTTGCAAAGCTTGTATAAGAAGTTTTCCAAACTTAACAATTGCATAGGGAATGTTGCCTAGAACTCCAAATAGTTTCTGTGGGCTATGTGCAAAAGTCCCAAGGGAATGAAATGCAGCATCAAGTTCTAATCTAGTTTCATATTCGGGATAAAGAAGATCAAGAAAGTATTGAATTAGTTTATCAATATTTTTTCTTTCAATTTTTTCTAGTTCTTTAAATCTAGCTAAGTTTTCTTTGGCATATCTTCTAACGAGTGAAATGCGGTACGCTTCAATAATTTTTTCAAAATCTTTTTCATTAAATAACTCATCCATTTTACTTTTCCTCAATTACATCTTGGAAATAATTTGATCCAGATTTAGTGATGTATTTACCCAATTCCAGTTTTTCTCCGACGGGAATATGAGTTGATTCTATTGTTTTTACTTTTAACCCGTGTAATAAAGAATAGATTCCAACAGCAATGCAAACTGCTACCTTTCTTTTCTTGTTTGTTAAATAGTATATATCTCTATCAGAGCGAATATCACCAAGTTCAAGATAAGCAGAAATAGCATTAATCAACATAGGAAGACTATAGGTAGAAATATAAGGATGTAAAATTTTTCCCGGTTCCTTGTAAGTATCTTTTTCTTTAACCTGTAGTCTCAGTCCATACTGAATGAATCTAAGGATTTCCATACCTGCATAATGATTATCACCGCCATAACCTTCAGCCCCGCCTTCCCTTTTCATAGCTTCTAGATTGCTTCTTTCTCTATCCCAGAAAGTGCCTAACGCTTGAAATTTTTCATGATTCATTGCATAGGTTCCCGACTTACCTACTTTAGATTCCCAACCTTCCTTGTCGCGATACTTCCATTGAACCATATTGAATCTATATCCTTCAAATCGATCTAGATTGGTTTTTTTACCGTCTTTAGTCGGCCAATAACCATGAAAGTAAATCCATGAATCTGCAATTGCATTTTCTAACCTAGACCACTTGCTTTCAAAGATCATCCAATTAGACCAGGATGATTTTAAAAATTCTTCTTTAGGCTTCTTACCTTCAGAAATTTTCTTCAATAGATCAAAGGTTTCATATGCGGGAGAAAGCACAACACCCATTCCCCCACCCTTTTCATAATCCTTTCTCATGCCCATATCATTAATATGTAAGGAAACAACAAGAACTGGTTTTTGAGAATTGATAAAAGAGATTCTTCCAGGCATCATCTTGCCCGTTGCAAAGTCGGGATAATCGTAGAGTCTGTAAGGAGCATTCTTATCATCTTTTTCTCTAAAATTTCTTTGTTTATAGTTATCGTTTCGCGATAGTATTCCATCGATTTGAATCCATTCTGGAGTTTCCTCAGAGAAAAGTTTGATGTATGATTTGAACTTTGCCCAACCTTTTTTCGTTTTAGTGAGGTCAAGAATCTCTTTTACTTCTAGCCCAACTCCTTGGACAATTTCCATCTCTGTTCTAGACTTATAAGTTGCACCATTTTTATAGGGTTCTAGATAACGACCACTCACCGAATCAAATTTATCGCCATAGGTTTCAGGGGGAGATTGCATAAGACCACCATGACCGGGGTCAATTACAACCTTGAAAGTTCTTACTGAATCGCAAAGGATTGGACGATCATGAAAAAAACTGAAAGTGCTCGCAATAATTATAAGACTGTTTAGAAAAAATTTATTCATTATTAAAGTTGTGGATAGGTTAAAAAAAACGAATCTAGAAGCTATAAAATTTTTTTTATTGTTTGCTTTGGATTAATTAAAAAAAAAGAATATAAGCATGAGTAACACCACATTTCTGAACGGCACCGAAAGATCTGACAAAATTTTGGATAAGGCTTTGGAAGGCGAACGCATCTCAAAAGAAGAAGCATTGATCTTATATGAAGAGGCTGATTTTTTAAAAGTCCAAATGGTAGCTAGAGCAATTCGAGAGAAAGTTCTTTCCCATGAATTCGCAAGTTATACAATGTTTAGAGTTGTGAACTATACTAATTTTTGTAATGTTGAATGTTCCTTCTGTTCTTTTATGGATGAGATTGGAAGTGGAAAAGGTTATGTTCTAACACTGGATGATATTCTCGCAAAGATGGAACATGCTGAGAGAGAAAATGCAGATCAAATGTTTTTGCAAGGTGGGGTCTATCCCGATTTGAAGTTTGACTACTACTTGGAAATAATTTCTGGAGTAAAGAAAAGATTTCCAAACTTTCATATTAGAGCGTTTTCTCCCGTAGAAATAATTAATCTAGAAACAATTACAGGACTTCCTCTGCGAGAGGTTTTAGAAATTTTAAAACAAGCAGGACTTGATTCTGTTCCTGGGGCGGGGGCAGAGATACTCACTGAAAGAATGAGACAAATCATTTCACCCAAAAAAGCAACAGTGAGTGAATGGGTAAGAGCTATGGAAACCTGTCATGAGGTAGGGCTTCCTGGAAGTGCGAATGTGGTTTTCGGATCGGAAGAAACCAAAGAAGAGGTGATCGAACACTTACAGGTTGTGAGAGATTTACAAGATAGAACAAATGGATTTCTTTCTTTTATCCCTTGGACTTTTCAACCCCAAACAAAACGATTCGTGATACGCCCAGTTCCCACTCATGAATACTTGAAAGTTTTGGGAATATGCAGAATATTTTTAGACAATATAAAGCACATTGAAACCTCAGTGATGGTGCTTGGAAAGGGTGTAGGTGGACTTGCTCTCTATAGTGGTGCAGATGATGTATCTTCTGTAGTTATTGAAGAGAACGTGCTCAGATCCTTTGGACTCAAAACAGAAGCTGAGGCTCAAAAGTTTTTGCGTGGTTCGGGATTTGTTCCAAAACGAAGAGACCTAACTTATGATTATTCTAAGTATGAATGATAGTTCAAACTAAGTATCGCATAACGTTATGACATCAATTGCAGTTGAACTAAAGCTAGAGTGCAGATACTGCGGAAGATCAATTCCAGTAAATGCAATTACACATACTCTTTTTTGCAAGGAATGTCTTTCCAAAATTCCAGTATCCAAACAATCTTGGAAAGAATTCTTGGGTGAAATTTGTAATCGTGTTATCAATTCCAAAGAATCAAGACTCACAATCACTGGGAATATCATTCCTTTTTACTTAGAAGGAAACCAAGCATTTAGACTTTATGGAAAAGAAGAGCCAAAGTTTAAAAATCATAGAATAACAATTCCTGAAAGAATAGAAAATCCAGAGGGAACTGAAATAGAAGTTTTCAATACTAAAATTTTTATCAGAGAGGTTCCAAAGGAATACACTTCCTTTTTAAGAGGTGTTAGATTTTTAATAGGTGAAGATAAAAATCAAATTGCCACTAAAGACACTGCATCTGAAGAAATTGAGAAGCATACACCAGTTGTATTCACTTGTCCAAGTTGTGGAGGAAGTCTTAAGGTTGATGGAAGGACTCGAATCATTGAATGTGAGTATTGTAGTTCAAGTGTTTTTTTACCCGATCCACTTTGGTTACGATTTCATCCCGCAAACCTAACTAGACGTTTGTATTTGTATTATGGAAATCCATTTCCAAGTTCAGTGTAGTTCTCAGATTTCTATGACGAGCGTCGCTAACGCTCCATTCGAAATCTAACTATTTGGTGAGCCTGTGGCACACTTAGGCAGACTCAGTGCATCGCTTTAGGGCTTGCAGCCCAAACCCGCTAACATTTCGTTATAATTAAATTCAACTTTCAACCTTTATTTTATTAATTCATTTTCAATTACGTTAGAAATCTGAATATTCTTAAAGTAAAATATCTCCTTCATCTTCCAAGAACCAAGTCTAATATTCAAATGACTTCCATCATCCGATTACTAACGTTTTTGCACTTAATCCTAATTAGTTCTAACTGTGTGAGTGCTGATCGTTATTTTCATAATAGAGGAAATGATTTAAAAGACATTATCAACATTGGATTTGAAAAAAGGAACTATGGGATTACTTTCGGTATTTTTGTTGAATCATACCCGATTGGTCTTTTTAATGCAAGTTATACAGATTATGGCGAAGGGAGAGGACTAAGATATGGTCATTTGGGAAAATATAAAATTGGTGGTACTAAGATAAAGCAAAATCTCCCCCCACTAGGCAGTTCAATACCATTTAGATTTGATGCTTTTTATCATGTTCCAATAAATCCAGATTTTAGAAATAGTAATAGGGTCTATAAATCGTATTTTGTTAAAGGAGGAACAAATTTCCTAAATACTTTTTCAAAGAATATTTATGGTTTTGAAGTTAGTATAGCTATTCATTATGGTATACGATTTGGAATTAATTTCAATGAGATAGCCGATTTCATTCTAGGAATTAGTGGTATAGATTTTATGGACGATGACTTAACTGAAGATGGTGATTACAATTGGCAGAAGCGAGAAGTTGAAAAAAGAATAGAAAATCTGATGAGATTTGCTAACTTGCTAATTATTCAAAATGATCGTTTGTTATCTAGAGAAGAAAAAATCTTCATGATTGATGTTGGGAAAAAGTTCGATATAGAAGAAATTGCATTAGATGAGAAGACTTGTTTATACTAGCTGTCAAAAATAATTACACATTATTTTTGACTAGACGTAAGTCCCGATTGATTAATTAAAATTGAATGGGTAATTACTTTTGGCAATCGGTATAGTAGGTGATCAAATTCCAAGAACAGTTGAATGCTCTATGAATTTATTTGAATTTGAATACTTAGACTTCAAGTTCAAGAAGTCTGGAAGACTGAATTATTATGAAAGAACTAGACATAAAAATTTAAATTCACATGAAAGAGTAAATAGTAATATCTTAAGAGACCTTTTTAAATGAATTCAAATAAAAAAATACTCTCACTACACGATACTATCGTGTTAAAATATTAGTCTAAATAGTCATTAAAGATACCACCAAGGGACAGTGACTAGGGTTTCGGAAATTTTGTATGGTTTTTCTACCGAAGAAAGTAAAAGCCCAGTTCTTATGTTTTCTTTAGGGAATGTTTCTCTAAATTTTTTGATCCCTTTTTCTGCATCTTTTTTAGGATTAGCAGTTGCTTTGATTTCTACTGGAAATAATTTTCCATCTATTTCTAGAATTAGATCTACTTCAGCACCACCATTCGTTCTAAAATAATAATAATTAGGTTGAATCGAATATCTTTGTAATGATTTAAAAATTTCTGCAAATACAAAACTTTCAAACAATCTTCCAAAATGAGGAAGAGAAAGCACTACCCTTGAGTCGGAAATTTTTTGCATAGCACAGGCAAGACCTGTATCAACAAAGAAACCTTTCTTTTTATGAGAAATTCTTTTGATAGAGTTTTTATGAAATGGAGGGATACTTTTCCAAAGAAAACTATACTCTAAAATATTCAGCCATCTTTCAGCCGTTTTTCTATCAATGTTCAATTCTCTTCCAAGTTCAGAAAAATTAATTTCAGTTCCACTGAGAATAGAAACTAACGTTACAAAGTTACTGAATTCCATAACATCAGAAACCCCACCTACAATTCTAACATCTCTTTCAATATAAGTAGTTTTTAAGGATTGATAGAAACTTGGAATCCATGTGTCGGCTAACGTTAAAGTTCCAGGGAATCCACCTCTCCAGATTTCTTTTGAAATATTTGGAAATACTATTTCTTTTTTTTTAGGTAGAGTTTCATTTTCTAAAAATTTTTTTAAAAAACCTTCTCTAGTTCCCTCTCCAATCTTTTCCTTGAAGCTCATGGGGGGAAGCTCCAAAATTGCAATTCTACCCGCAAGGGATTCAGAGATAGACTTTAGAACAGATATGTTTTGTGAGCCTGATAGAACATACATGCCTTTCTTCTTTTCTCTATCCACTTTTCGCTTTAAAGCATTTAAAATTTCAGGAGCGTATTGAATCTCATCTAAAAAGAGAGGGGTATTATGATTTTGAAGAAAAAAATCAGGGTCTTTTCGAGCATTTTCAATGTCTTCAATAGGATCAAAGGTTACAGTTTCGATTGGATCGTCCCAAAGATTTTGAACTAGTGTTGATTTCCCTACTTGTCTAGAGCCTATGAGACATAGTACGGAAAACTGAGTGAACATTTCTCTGAATTTGTCCCTAATTTCTCTATTTAAATACATCATTCTTACATTTTGGGTTTACCATTCCCGTTTTGCAAGGTTTTTTTAGGGGTTGCACCCCTAAGACCCCGCTTCCAAAACTTGATCAAATAGATATCATAAAACGATACTATTGTTATAAAAGTAAAATATCTCCTTCATCTTGTAAAAACTAAAGTCTAATATTCAAATGTCTTCCATAATATGATACTATCGTGAAAAGAAAGTATTTAAACTAAGTATGCAAAAGATAACAATATTCTTCCTAATAATTGAACTTTTGAATTGCTCTTCATTGGAAAGATACTCTAAAAATAGAGCAAACGATCTGGTCGATATAGTTCATGTAGGTTATGAAGAAGAGGTTTATGGATTTGGGCTTCTAATTGGATATTTAGTAATTGGTTTTAAAACTAGGAATGAAAATTCAAAAGGTTTTGGTTTGAGATTTGGTTGTAGATGAGAGTATCAATTATTTACAAATGAATACTATAATACAGTTTATCAGGTGTCCTTTCAAGATTCAATTTTTGGTCAGACTCATGAAATAGTTAATACTTATAGAGCAAAAGAGAATCTTTTGGGGAATTATTCAACTGAATATCATAAATGTAAAAATGAAAGTCATCGTTCAAATGATAGGGGAGAGTTTTTAGCAATTGATATGAGTGATGACGATTTAGACTCATCGAATAAGTATCGATCACAATATATATTAGAAATAAAAAAAATCATTTCCAATCTTCAACTATATGCAACTGCTTTACATAAAAAAGATAAGAAACTAAAACTTTCTTTTGAAGAAGAAGAAATCTTGAAAAAATATGAAAACCCAAATGACTAACCTCATTCCTAGATACTATCTTATCATGATACTATTATTATGCAACTTAATAAACTGTACAACAACTAGAGATTATTTTTACAATCGGGCTAGAGATGCTGGTGATATTTTCAATGTGGGAATTGAGAAAGATGTTTATGGAGGTTCGTTTTTTATAGACCAAGTTGGTTTAGGCTTTCAGCATGCAAGTAATGGAAAAGGTTTGGGGACGAGATATGGACATTTTGGTTTCTATAGAACGGGAAGTGATGCAAAGATTGCAATTTATGCAGCAATTTTAAAAAAATATTATATTGAACAATCATTCGGTAACTCAAAAATACTCATCAATAGTTTTGAGCATTTACCTTTGGAGCCGAATGTTAGAAATAAAGATAAGATTATTTCTATTTACAATGGTAGTCTTTTAGGTCCTCCTGAAAGATCAAGAAAAAATTTAGGAGATGATTTCTATCTCCCAAGCAATGATAGAATATCTTATATATTTGCCCCAATAGAATTTTCATTTGGGTTCTATCTAGGAATTCGAGTTGGGTTTAACACATCAGAATTTTTTGATTTTATTTTAGGAATTATGGGTTTTGATATAATAGATGATGATCTTGGATATACCATTAAAACGATTCAACTAAAGAGAATTCGTGGAAACCATGAAATAGCTGATTCTATTTCGAATTTTCCAAACGAGAGTGAAGATAGTTTGGATTATAATGAATACTTAGCTATTAAAAAAGCTAAAGATGAACGAATTAAAAAATTACAAGACTATGCTAACTCCCTTGATAAAGAAAAAAAGAAGTAATAGTTTTAAAAAGAGAGATTAATTATCATCAAGTGATGTAAGAATGAAAAGCGACCTGAAGAAACTTGTAAAGTTTATGTATTTGGTTTAATCCATTTCAAAAAAGTATTACGAAAAAGTCCTGTAAAAATTATTGACAATCATAGAATTATTGTCACTAATATACTTTATAAATGGATAAAATTATTTCTGAAAAAATTTCTACCTTAAAAACCAAGTATGAATCCAAAGGTTTAATTATTCTTGGTGTTTTTGGATCATTTGCAAGAGGAGA
>JANRLP010000029.1:0-17014 GCA_033762425.1 Leptospiraceae bacterium | reverse complement strand
ATTTTAATGGTAGCATTTTTATGAATGGGGAGAAGGCATCTTCCACAGCAAATTTTAATTCTCCACTAGCGTATTCAACTAATACTGGATTTACAATTGCAGCTGATCCGAATAATACTGATCCATTTACAGGAAACTTTTTAGAGATTTTATACTATAATAAAGAACTTACAAGAACTGAACATGACCAAATAGTTTGTCATCTAGGTTCAAAGTATTCTATAGCAACTAAAGAAGTGGTTTGCAATTAACAAAAAATTGTGATAGAATCAAATAAAAATAGACCCTTTTCTTCTTCAAATATATTTTTAGAATCATTCTAAAAATATATTGACTAAAACTGAATAAACTAGAGAATGGTGTGATGGACAAGCAATATGAGTCTGTCAAAAAACTTTTAGTGGATTCTGGGATCAATGTTACAATTCAGAGATTACAGATGGCTGCTTTGCTTCTTTCCAAACCACAACATTTAACAGCAGAACAAGTATTTCAATTGATCAACGAGAATCTTCCGAATGCTTCTAGGGCTACTATTTTTAATAACCTAAAACTCTTTGTTGAAAAAGGGATCATCAGTGTTCTGGAATTGAATTCTGGATATACACTTTATGACTCTAGAGCAAGTTCTCATGAACATGCTGTGATTGAAGAAACAGGAGAGATCATTGATTTAGATATTGATGATTCACTCTATGAAAAAGTTTTGTCTGAACTGAAAATAGAATTCAAACGCAAAACGGGAAAAGAAATGAAAGACCCAAAACTTTTTATAACCATGAAAGGTGCTAAGACTTAACCAATCATTGTTCCAATTCCAGTGTCAGTGAACATCTCCAGTAAAATGGAATGTGATTCTCTTCCATCAACTATATGAGCATGTTTCGCTCCGAGAGAAATCGCCTCTAAGCAGCAGTTCACCTTTGGAATCATACCACCACTGATTTTTCCTGATTCAATGTTTTCTTTTATCTGAGTTTGATTTAGCCTTGCAGCTAACGCACCTTCGAGGATCACACCAGAAGTGTCAGTAAGTAGGATCAGTTTTTCTGCCTTCATGCTACCAGCAATAGCTCCCGCCATGATGTCTGCATTGATATTGAGTGCATTGCCTTCTTCGTCTTCTGCAACAGGTGAGATCACAGGAATTAGATCAGACTTTAATAAGGAGTGAAGCAAATCAATGTTTATCTTTTTTATCTTACCCACAAGCCCTAAATCTACCGAAATCAATTTACCTACTTCGTTTTCGACTTCAACGTTAGTTTTTTCAGCAATCGCTAACTTTCCATCTCTACCAGAAAGACCAATGGAATTCCCACCATTTGAATTAATTAGGCTTACAATTTGTTTATTGACTTTTCCTGAAAGTATCATCTCTACAACTTCCATTGTAGCTTTATCAGTCACTCTTTGACCTTGGATAAAGGTTGAGGAAAGATTCAAATTCTTGAGTAGAGAGTTGATTTCGGGACCGCCACCGTGGACAATAATTGGAAAAATTCCTACGTATTTCAATAGAACAATGTCACGTGCAAAGGAATTTTTTAGCTCTTCCTTGGTCATTGCCGCCCCACCGTATTTGATGACAATGATCTTCTGATTGAATTCCTTGATATACGGAAGTGCCTCTAGGATTGAGTTGACTCTATGAATAGATTCTTGCATGAAATCAAGTTTCCTTTTGACACAAAGCAATGCAATTGAAAAATGTAACCATGAAAAAAGGTCTAGTATTATCAGGTGGTGGGGGACGTGGTGCCTACCAAGCAGGGGTATATCGTTATCTTTCAGAAAAAAGTTATACACCAGACATTGTATGTGGGGCATCAGTTGGAGCGATCAATGCTGTTGCAATTGCATCAGGAATGGATTCTCAAAGAATTGAAGAATTATGGGAATCAATCAAAAGAAAGAACGTTATGCGATATTCCTATTGGAATATTATCAAAAATTTCTTTTTAAGAAGATTTTCTCCGATAGCTGACTCTAGGCCTCTTGAAAATTATCTAAAATCAAAAATTGACTTCTCTAAAATAAAAGATAGCCCAATTGATCTATTTGTTCCAGCTGTAAACATAGTTTCTGGACAACTTGAATTTTTTGATAAAAATGAAATTACTGTAAGACATATCATGGCATCATCTTCCATGCCAATCATTTTTCCTTGGCAAGAAATTGATGGTAGATACTACTGGGACGGAGGTTTAATGGCAAATACTCCCGTTCTTCCACTGATTGAAAGAGATGTAAGAGATATCATTATAGTCATACTATCACCAGTCGGTAGTAATTTATTAGAACTGCCCAGAAATACTATTGAAGCTGCTGAGAGAGCTTTCGAACTGTCGCTGCTTGCTTCATTTGAAAACTTTAAATCTAGAATTGAACAAAGCAAATCAAAGTTTACAATGAAATCACTGATGATTGGAATCTTGGATAGACTCTATAAAGTAGGCGATTATAGATTTAGAATTGTAAGCCCAAATGAATCTCTTGGAGTGAGTAGTATTTTAAATTTTACGGGAGAACAAGCAAGAAAATTAATTGAGCTAGGATATAATGATGCCAAAGAACAAATCGGCGAGCCTTAAAAAACTAGATAGATTAACTTCAGGCAATGGTCATTTTCTAGATAAGGAAGGAAATGTAGTTTTGCTTAGAGGAGTGAACGTTAGTGGAAGTTCTAAAATTCCAGTTATTCCTGATGGAACAACTGCATTAGATCAAACCAAAAGTTTAATCAATCACAGAGATGTTTCCTTTGTTGGCAGACCGTTTAGTATGCTTGAAGCTTCCGAACATTTTGACAGATTAAAGAAATGGGGTTTTAATTTTCTACGATTTCTTGTTACTTGGGAAGCAATTGAACATTCAGGAATTGGAATCTATGATGAAGAATATTTAGACTATATAGTGAAGATGGTAGCTTTAGCTGAAAAAAAAGGAATCTATTTATTCCTCGATCCACACCAAGATGTTTGGTCTAGAATGACTGGGGGAGATGGAGCTCCTGGTTGGACTTTAGAAACAGTGGGATTCGATATCAAAAAATTGATTAGTTCTGATTCAGTAATTTTGCATCATGCAAAGGGTTCAAACTATAGGAGAATGAGTTGGCCTCTCAACTATCAAAAGTATCCCACTGCAACAATGTTCAGTTTATTTTTTGGGGGAGAAGTTTTTGCTCCAAATTTTAAGATTGAAGGAAAGAATATCCAGAACTATCTACAAGATGCTTATATAAGTGCTATGACGATACTATCGAAACGCGTAAGTAAATTTAAAAATGTAGTGGGAATAGATACTTTGAATGAACCTTCCCCAGGTTTTATTCGTAGAAAAGACCTAAAACACTATGAAGGAATTGGTAGTGGGGTAGTTGAGGCAACCAATCCATTCCAAGAAATGTGTCTCTCAGAAGGCATACCAGTGAGCGTTAGTCGTTCATTGCAGCTGGGTTTTTTTCGTCTTCCATTTGGTTCCGTCGATTTGAATGGGGACTCAGTTTCTATTTGGAAAACAGGCAGTTCTTGTGTTTGGAAAAATCATGGAGTATGGGCTTATGATCCAAATGGAGCTCCAATGTTATTGAAGCCAAACTATTTTTCTAAGGTAAACGGGAAACAAGTAGATTTTTTCCAAGATTTCATGAAACCATTTGTGAAGAAATTTAAGACTAACATCCAAAAAGTCCAAAAGCAATTTTTTATATTTATGGAAAGTGATCCAACTAAGCTTGAGCTAGAATGGAATGAACCAGAGAAAAAGGGTTATGCAGGAGTGGTGAATGCGACCCATTGGTATGATGTTGTTCTTCTATTCACAAAACGTTACTTTGATTGGTTTGGGCTACATTCTTTTTTGAGAAAACCAGTCTTTGGCAAACAAAAGGTTTTGGAAGCTTACTTAGAAAGTATAAAGATGATTCGAGATATGTCTATGGAAAACATGAATTCTTGCCCTACAGTCATTGGAGAAACTGGAATTCCAATGGATATGGAAGATAGAATTGCTTTTAAGAAGCAGGACTATCGATTGATTGAAAAAGCAATGGATAGGATTCTCACATCTATTGAAAGAAACTTTGTGAATGTAACTTTATGGAATTATACACCTGATAATACTCATGAATTTGGGGACAGATGGAACGAAGAAGATCTTTCTATCTATTCAAAAGATACAAACTCCACTTATTGCCCCGATCATGGTAGGGGAACAAGAGCATTTTCAAGACCCTATCCAGTTTCAACAACAGGAATTCCTAAATCAGTTTTTTTTGACATGAACAAAAGCCTATTCAAATATTCTTTTGAGTCGAAAGGCGATAGTATCGGGAAATGTACTATTTTTCTTCCTGAGATTCACTACAAAAATGGAATTGCAGTAACCTTAAGTTCAGGATCTTATACTTATGATAAGCAAAATTCTTTATTCCATTTTGTTGGAGAGAAGGCAGTCAAATTGAATGGAATTACTATTATACGTAAAGTTTAGTCAGTTAGAATTATTTTTTGAACTATGGTAATCTAGTATAGAAGTAAAAATATAATAACCTAACTGTGAGAATAGTGCAATGATTAATCCTGCGATAGTTGTTATGAGTGCTGTTCCAATTCCTTCAGCAAAGATTTCAATTGATGCTTGCTTAAATGCTTTCATAGATTCAAAGGATTGATAGATTCCAATTACTGTTCCTAAAAGCCCAGTCAGAGTGGAAAGGCTTGCTAGGTTTGATAACCAATTTGTTTTTAATTCAAGTGCAGAAATTTCTTTTTCAGAGAGAGTTGAACTTTTGGTTTGAAAAAAAAGAAAACTAAGGTGCAGAAGCAACGCAAATGAAGTTAGAGAATAGAGTAAAAGAGGATACATGAGAACTCCTCCTGCGAGAAAGAGGTCTCTCAAATTCTATTTGTATTCCATTTTTTTTGCAGAGAGTTCACTGATTTTTTGGAAGAGCAAATCATTGGTCTGTGCAAGTCTTGTTGCCATGATATTCACCATTTTTGATGCAAAAAGTGGATTGTCTGAGAGGAATTTTTCAAGTTGTGGTTTGCTATCAATCACTGCAAGTCTTGCATCGTGAGTAACCCTAGCTGTTGCACTTCTTGGTTTATCCCTAAACAAAGCCATTTCTCCAAAAAAATCCCCATTCTTCATGTTTGCTAAAACTGTTTCTTGGTCATTGATTGTGACAAAGACTTCAATTTGTCCTTCTAAGACGATATACATGGAAGTACCAAAGTCGCCTTCTTTGAAGATATTCTTTCCTGATTTAACTGAGACAATTGATGCCATCTCACACTAGCATAGAATTCTTATTGGATTTTGCAAGTAAATTTCATCTTGCTTTTTTGGATTCAGGTTTTATATTGAAAATGAATTATGCATTCAGAAACCAAGTTATTCTTAGAATTGTTCGGACTTTTTTTGCTTTTTTTGTTATTAGCATTTCCAGAATTTAGAGGACTTTTCAAAAAAGATGTATTCACTATAAATAAAAAACGTGATAGAAGCACTGCAATTGATTTTTTACGTGGAATTGCAATGACGGGAATTGTTGCGATTCATGTTGATTCTTATTTTCAGTTTTTTCATCCAAAAGATGAATTTATTGGATTTACACTTTCTATGGGAAATCTCTCAAGGTTTTCGGTGCCTGCTTTTATCATTAGCTCAGGATTTTTTTTGAATTGGAAGGGGCTTTCTGGTTATACTAAACCTAAGTTTTTACAACTTATCGTTCCTTATGTAATCATTGCAATCGTTGGTTATTTTATTAAGTATCCTATTGGTGAAAACTTAGTTCAAGATTTTGTCTATAAATTATTTCTGGGCAAAGTTTACGAACCTTATTATTATGTCCCACTACTAATTCAATTTTATATTTTATTTGCATTATTGTTGAAGAATTTTGAGGAGTGGGGAAGTTTTCCTAAAATTCTTTTACTAATCTTAACACTTGTAATAAACTTTATATCAAATCATTATTTCAAACCAACTACTGAGATTGGAATGGCGATAGAGAATATCAGCTTCACAAACTTTATTTTCTTTTTTGTGTTTGGACTAGTTACAAAAAAACATTTTTTGGATACAGATGCATTTAAGGAAAGAATCAATTCACTTCCTTTTGCATTTTTATTGGTTGGAGCTAACGTATTGTACATTGGTATAATTCTTTATCAAAGCATTTCTGTGGGAGCAACCTTTACGAATCATTTTTTGTTTTATCCAATCAGTATGTTTCTATTTCTGTATTGGATTTCTATACTTCTTGAAGAAAAAGAAGGAAAGACATATAAGTATTTGTTTAAAATATTTTCTTATATTGGTAAAAACAGTTTAGCAGTATTCTTACTTCATCCTATTGTAATTCATTTTATGCATTCTAGAGATTCTTATTTTTGGGGTGGAAAGGGATTAAGTTGGTTTGTAGTTTTATTTTTGAATCTTGCAATTCCACTGAGCATTTGGTGGGTGAAGGATTGGATTCTTTCTAGGTTTCAAAAAGAGTCGAGGTAGGAACTGGTACATGACTTCTCCTATGGGATGATATATTAATAATAACTCAAATATTCTTTTATTCCGATTTTTTTTATAGTTGACTATTAAAATTCTCGCACTAAAATGATACTATGGTTAGAAACGGATATATTCAATATTTCATGAGTTTTTTACAAAAAAAAGAAATTTTGATCCTAATTGGTCCGAGACAAGCAGGAAAGACAACAGTTCTAAAAGAAGTTGAGAAAACACTAAAAGCAAAGAATGAAAAAACTATTTTTTTTAATTTAGATATTGAGAAGGATAAAGAACATTTTTCCTCTCAAGAAGATTTTCTGAATAGAATCAAATTAGAATTTGGGAAAAAATTTGGTTATGTATTTATTGATGAAATTCAAAGAAAAGAGAATGCAGGACTTTTTTTAAAAGGAATATATGATAGTGAACCAAACTTTAAAATCATTGCATCAGGTTCGGGGAGTCTAGAACTAAAAGAAAATATTCAAGAGTCATTGGCGGGAAGAAAATTATTGATAAATCTTTCAGTGTTTACATTCTTTGAGTTTGCAGATTATAAAACTGACTATAAATATTCCAATAAGTTGAAAGAATTTTTTATTTATGAAAAGAATTATGCTGAGAGACTTTTAAAAGAATATTTACTTTTTGGTGGTTATCCAAGAGTTATTTTAGAAGAAACAATCCGTGAAAAAGAAATTATTATTTCTGAAATTATGCAGAGTTATTTGGAAAAAGATGTTACACAATTAGGAATTGAGAAATCTCATGTATTCTCAAAACTTCTAAGATTAATTGCTGCATCAACTGGTAAGATATCCAACTTTCAAGAACTAGCTTCCACACTTGGAATCTCAACAATCACTCTCCAAAAATATCTTTGGATTGCAGAAAAAACTTTCACAATCCAAACATCAACACCATACTTTACCAATGTCAAAAAAGAAATTACTAAAGCACCTATATACTATTTGCATGATACAGGATTTAGAAACTATCTACTTGGATTTTGGGATGCAGAGCTTCAACCAAATGACTCAGGAATGTTGTTTCAATCATTTATTTTCAACCAATTGAAAACTCTGATTCATTCTTATAGATTTTCTTTAAAATTTTGGCGAACAAAAGATAAGGGCGAGATTGATATAATTCTAGATACTTCAAGAGAGCAAATTCCTATTGAAGTAAAATATTCTAAACTCAAAAAGCAAGAACTCACTCGTTCTTTTCACAGTTATATCGAAGCCTATTCACCTAAAAAAGCCTATGTAGTAAATCTTAGTTATAGAGATACAAAGAAGATCAAACAAACTGAAGTTCATTGGATAGCATTTTATGAACTAGATGAAATTTTTAGGTAACACAGGTGTAACTCTGGTTCAATTTCTAATCTTGCAGTTGTAAACATTCGGATAAAGCAGCGAATAGTTTACCAATTGAAATTAAAAAAATTGAGACTGCTACTGAAAAAGAGATTGCAAAGGCACAGAAAGCGATTGATGATAGAAAAAAATCTTTGGAGACTCAATTAGAAAATAAAATTCTGAATGATAGAGCAAATGAGATTTACCAAATGCATGTAAAAGAAGGTGGGCTTCTTTCCAACCATGCAAAGTAAAGTGCTGCTGAGAAGAGTGCAACTATCAAGAAACTCATCGAGCTATTGAAAGCAGAAAAGATTGTAGAAGGTAGAGATTTGAATGGAGGATTCAACCAAATCCTACATTCCCTCAACTCTTCACTGATCTCAACTAGTACGATCAAAACTGATGTGAAAGACACATTCACAGTGATGCAAGATGAAGCGGGAAGAGTGGTTGTTAGAGACAAAGTAGTAGTTCCCGCTTACAACTCTCCCGCACCAATGGGTGGGCAAACCATAACGTTATCTCGTGGCATTGAGATTAAGAGGTATAACTTGGATGATCCGATTGTGGGTAATATGTTTGAAGCTCAAAAAGATTATGCTTTGAATAATCCAGGAAATTTAACACCAGTTAAGGGAGTAGATCCTTCTGTTTCCTATTATATTCCTTCAAATGGAACGATGAACATTGATGGAAAAGAAGTCTCACTTTGGACGCAGAGTTCTCCTATACATGATGAAATTGAACGATTTACTACAAAAGAAGGTGCAGAATTGTTTGTTAACTCTGCACTCGCTTTCCGACAAATGCAACTAGATTCGGGAATTACTAACCCTAAACCGATGAGAACAAATGACTTTACAGCAGCAGGCTTTGGACGGTCTAGAACGAGTGGAGGAAGTGGACCTCATCATCTAAACTACATTGCAATTGACATGTCCACTATTGGAAAGAATGGTGAGCCAACCGGAAGTTACAAATTACCTGATTATGATAGAAATATGACTATCAAGATGATTGAAGGTATTACAAAAAATGTTCCCAAAGGTTTCAAATTGGAGATACGATTCAATGATCAAGATGTTATTAAACATTTTGAAAACTGGAAAGATAATAATCAAAATTCGATTTCAGTGATTCCAGATGCAAATGGTGGAACAGGACATGATGGACATGTGCATGTGGGACTGATAAAAATATGAAGTTAATACTTTTATTTTTACTCCTTTTCAACGTTAGTTGTAATTTGCCCAATAAAGATTTAGCAATTATC
This sequence comes from Leptospiraceae bacterium, assembly GCA_033762425.1. Taxonomy (GTDB): domain Bacteria; phylum Spirochaetota; class Leptospiria; order Leptospirales; family Leptospiraceae; genus JANRLP01. Next base: position 7,849 of record JANRLP010000029.1, on the reverse strand, counting down.
ACTCAACCAAAAGAAGAAGCTCCAAAACAAGAAAGCCAAGTGGAAGTTTTCAAATTAAAGGATATTCCTCTTGGTGTACAACCATTAAAGGAGTATATTGAAAATAAAAATGATCCTTTTACTTGGATGTATAAAAAACTGCGAGTGGAGTTTGTCAAACCTATTCAAATGAATGATGGAAGAAAAATTAAATTAGAAAGCAAATTTTTTTTCAATAGTTTTGATGTGCAAATAACTCAAACTATATATTCTAAAGATGATTTTAAGAATAATTATGTATTCAATAGTAAAAATAAGATGCGATTCAGTATTACTTATAGTCTTGAAAAACAGGAAGAATACTATGGACTTTCATATATTCGAAATAATAGCACTTCCTTCGAGATTTATTATAATGTTCATCTTGATAAAGAGTCATCAACTCATAAAAATCAAAGAGTAGTAGAAATTGAATGTCAAAGGAGAACACCAACAGATTATAAAGAGCGAGTAATTTGGAAATCAAATGTTTATGATTTAGATGGAAAAGTTTTGAGTCCTCCTGAGAGAGTTATAGATCCTGCCCCCTGCAAACTATTCTTTATCCACCCTTTCCTTCCTTTAGGTAAATACTTGGCTAGGACAGACAAAGTTCGGGTTCGGGAACAACCCAATGTAAAAGCAAAGATAGTCACAGAACTTTCTAAAAACACAGAACTAGAAGTCGTTGAAGATATGGGCAAGATTGAAGAAATCGGTGAAGATGTTTCTCCTTGGGCAAGAGTGAAGCTCAACGATGGTAGAGAAGGTTTCATCTATGGCGCTCTCATCAAACAAGAAGGTCTATTTTGGGAATGATGAGGTTGTTTCACTCATGAAGCGGTATAATTTCTTCAGAGCTTTGAGATTCAGCAACTAAGCTATGCTTTGGACGATTAAGAGATAATTGAAATCTAGGAATTAGAATAATCTTTGAAGATCGATTACAATTCCTTCATAAATGATAGTATCGTTATTTGAGAGTATTTTTAAATCTTTATAAGAATCTGTTATTGGATTTGTAAAGAATTCAATTTTTTTTGTGGTTGGTAAGATGATCCAAACTTGTTTTACATTTGCATTCGCATAACTTTTCAGTTTTATTTTATCCAATTCATAACTTGTCACAGAAACTTCAACTATCAGATCAGCAGTGTTTGGGTGTTTGTCTTTAAAGGATTCATTCGTTCCTAAAATGACTGAGATATCTGGTTCAGGCTCTGAGGTTTCTAGAGTGAGAGGGTCTTCTTTTTGAACTACGAAACCTCTCTTTTTAAGAGGAAAAAATAAATCATATAGATTATTTACAATACTTCGATGAATTGGAGATTTAGGAATTTTTTGAAAAATTACTCCTTCTACTAATTCTACAGAATTACCCAGATGAGTCATGGAATGGTATTCTTCTACAGAGAAGAATTTCATTTTAGAAAAAATTTCGGGATGTTCTAAAATTGTTGCCATTGGATTTACTATGAATAGAATTATTAGATTGTCAAGTAGAAAGGGAAGTCACCTTTCCCGAAAAGAAAGGTGACAGGGTGTTTGTAACTTAGAATCTGTTAGTTACAGTAAGTCTCATCTCGCCACCTTTGAAGAAGTTGCGAGTGAATTCTGAAGCTATTTTTGGATCATATTCTTTGCAAGAGAAAATATCGATGTACGATGTATTCGTTTCATTTGCAAAGTGTGCTGAGATGCAAGATGTTTCAATGAGTTGAAGCATGGAATATCCCGCAACTCTTTCATCTTCACCAAAGTGAACCACATGAGTTTCACCAAAACGTTTCATCTCGATTAGATCGCAAAGCTCTTTGACATAACGTCTAATTGCATCTGCATCACGGATGAGTTCGGGATCACAGGATTCAAGATCAATACTAGTGAGAAGTCCCCAAGCACCATCCACAAAAGCGGGATAGACACGTAGAGAAGGAGTTGTATCGATTTTTCTTTGAATGAAATCAGAAAAATATCCATAGTATTTTTCACGAATTGATTCATCCAAATATCCTCTTGTACCAGAAAGATGAGTTCTATTCATCACTGGATCATAGGTAATTTCTTCGCCAACTTCGATTGTTCTCATAGCAACAAGGTTGATTTGACCTTTAAAGCCACTGTTAGGATTGGAACTATGTTTGATGAGATGAACTGCATCAGCTCCATCATCATAAACTGGAGTTACCAAAAATAGATCTTCACTAATTTGAAGAGAAGGGGATTCATTTAGAAGTCCTTTTAAATCTTCTTTATGAATTACTCTACCACCCCAAACAGCAAGAGTTTCATCTTTTGAAATTCTTTCTTTCGCAATGATTGTGTGAGAACCAGATTGAATTTGCACATCGAGCTTCTTACTTAGGTAAGAAAAACGAGAATTGATTGATTTAGTTTCTAACGCAGACTGAATCATCTTAGCGCTCCTGATTTAAAAATTTTTTGTGAAAAGAGTCTGAGCGTAGAAAACAGCTCGTAGGTTGATGAGAAGACTCTCAAATCGGCAAACAAATCTTTGAAAAAAGAGTTGTTTTGGAGCTCCAGCGGGACTGTATTTAGTCCCAACGTAGGTGTCTGCGGTTGCAGAGATGCGCTGGATTTTACTTTTTTTTTGGAAAGTTTAACTTGCGAACCGCCAGGTTCCTCTTTTGGTTCATTTGTCATTTTATTCAAGCCCCAACCGGTTTGTGTCTGAGTTCGACACCCAAATTGAGAACTCCACGTTTCATTTCAACTACAGAGATATTCTGAGATTGAAAACGTTCTTTCATGACATCTAGTGCTTTTTGGTTATCTATCAAATCACCACATGTAAAGATATCCACTGCACAATAACCATATTCTGGCCAAGTGTGGATACTGAAGTGTGATTCAGAAACAACCACCATTCCGCTCACGCCGTGTGGGCTGAATTTATGGAAAACTGGTTTTACAATTGTAGCTCCAGAAACTTCCACCGCTTCCAACATGATATCCTCTACTAATTCAACGTTGTTGATTGTAGCTGAGTCACAGTTGTAAAGTTCAACAATAGTGTGCTTTCCAAGTGCATTCATATTCATTTTATCTTGGTCTAACGCCTCCCTTGATACTTTTTTAATTGATACAGACTTTGACTTAGAAGAACTTTAAATGTCAACAAAAAAAAATCGATTATTATAAAAAAATTAAAGTTTCGTTACAATTTGCTTACATTCGTAACTTTCCGTAACCTCCGTTTTTGTAATAATTATGGAATAAAATTGAGTTTTATATTTAAGAACTTCAATAAATTATTGATAAAAGAAAAATTTCATCTTTAATGGTCATTGAAATTGTTTTTAAATTTAATAAATAATTTCTAGTTTAAAAGAATGATATCATTATTCGACACTATTTTAAATCAATAAAATAGGGGTTATTTTATCTTTATTGTCATGAGAATTTTTGACGTTAGGCGTAATTGAAAAAGTTTTTATGAAATAAAATTTTATTAAGTTGAAAAAAGTTCCCAAAGATAAAAAAATCAATCTAATGCTGAACGTTTTATATACTATTTGTACGAGAGTGAATGTTTAATTATCAGCGAAATTTATACTAATTAGATAGATTAAAAATTACAAAATGAGACGGGTTTTGAGCTGAGAATTCCAGTCCAAATGATAGAGAAATCCCTAAAAATGAGGAATAAGGCACTAAGGAGTGGTAGGGTATTTAGTTACTTGTCATTGAAGTTTAGGCTTTTTTGATTCTATTTTTAAATTAGAAAAACTATACTACAGGTTTTGGTTGAAAGCCTAAAGTAATGTATTTCGATTTGTATCACAAGTTCACCAAAAGTTAGATTTCAATTGAGCGAAAGAGACATTAGAAATCATGGTAGTAAATTCGACTTTACGAATTTGCAATCTAAATAACTCCTAGGTAGAATGAATCTTTTATTAATTTATGCACATCCTAATCCCAAAAGTTATACAGCATCAGTTAAAGAAAATATTCTCAAAAATATTAATAGTATTCACATAGTTGAATTAATTGATTTGTATGCTGAAAAATTCAATCCTATACTAATAGTAAATGAAACACAACGAAGAAGAGATTTGATACATGATAAAGAAATGGAAAGATATAGGAATTCCGTTCAAAATGCAGATCATATAATTTTTGTATATCCTGTTTGGTGGGGAGGATTTCCTGCAATTCTAAAAGGTTTCATTGAGAGAGTCCTAGTATCTGGTTTTGCTTATTCATTCAAAGAGGGTAAAGAAACAAATATTTTTCCTAAAGGATTGATGAAAGGCAAAAGCGTTAGTTTCTTTTGTACTATGGATTCCCCATGGATTGTTTCTTTGGTTGATCCGGGTTGGTTATCAATGAAGTTTGCTATTTTTAAATATTGTGGTTTTAGTAAAATTCAACGTTATGTTCTTTCAGGTTTAAAAAGAAAATCTTTATCGGAAAGAGAAGCATGGTTAAAGAAAGTAAGTAAAGTTGCTGCATCATTTTGATATTCAAATCGATTTTAGTTGTATTAGTAGGAATTTGTTTGGCTTCAAAAATTTATTCAGATTCAATCTTTCAAAATCTTGCTGATTATTGATTGGTATTTTTGTAAAAAGTAATTGCTAGGTATAAGTTTTAGGATTTTGCTGTTATTGGATGATAACTGTAAAGAAAGACTATAACGAAATTCCTGAAGTTCTTTTGTCTGAGGAAGCAAATACTTTTAGACAACAATGGATAAATTCTCGCAAAAAAAATCTCCCTATAAAAATTAATAAAAGTATCTATTCTGATGATCAAGTATATCAAGCCTTAGATTCAATATATCAGGGTAAATGTGCAATGTGTGAATCTAAAGTCAACAGTCAAGGAATCATCTCACACTATAGACCAACTTCGTTGTATCCATGGCTTGCTTATGAATGGAGTAATTTATATCTACTTTGTTATGAATGCAATAAATCTAAAAGAGAGCAATTTCCAATTGAAGATGAAAAAAAAAGAATCAAAGCACCAAATCAAAATATTAATAATTGGGTAGCTACTTCAATGGAACATGAAGGTGAATGTCCAATGTTAATGAATCCTGAAATTCATGCAGTTGAGAAAATATTAGAAATAAAAAAAGATGGAATTTTAGATTATAGTACTGAGTATTATGAAATGAGTCTTGATTCAGAAAAAACAATTGAAGTATTTAATTTAAATAGACCTTTCTTAGTATCACAAAGATTGAAAATTATTGAATTGAATAATAACTTACTATTAAGAAATATTGAAAGATTCTTGAGTAACAATACTAAGTCTCTAGGATATAATGAATTTGCAAAACTTTTGGATTCCTATTTTAATGATTATTTTACAAAATTGAATTCAAACAAATTTCCTTTTAATGAGTTTAGTTTAGTTCATAAAAGTTATTATGAGAACTTGCAAAAATTTGTAAGTCATTTAATTAAAGATAAAAAAATCAAATTGATTATTATTTTATTTATCAAAAAATATTATTTGTATGATAGGAAAGATATAAGAATTTTAAGAGAACTAAAAAACTTTATTGAACAAAGTGATTCAAATCCAAAATCAGTTAAATTGGATAATCTTAAACCAATAGAGAATGTTTATATTCAATCATTGACTATTAAAGACTTTTATTCTATAAAATCTATTTCAATATCTGATTTGAAAGATATTAAAGAAGTTTATTTCTTGGGGGAGAATGGTGATGGAAAAACTTTACTTTTACAATCCATCTTATTTGCTCTAAAGAATAAATTTATTTCTTATGCGGACAATGAATTCTCAGCAAAAGCAAAAGATACTTTGCAAAAGTCTCATTTTAAGTTTGAACTCATTAGTTCAGACGAAACAAAGTATGATATTGAAACTGAGCATTACTTTAAAAATGTATTTGCTTATGGTTGCAATCGAAGTAGAAATGATTCCGATAAGAAAGAAAAGTATGGATTTATGAGTCTATTTGATTCAGAAACATATTTGAATAATCCTGTAAAATGGTTACAACATCTTCACCATAAAGACTTAGAGAATCAAGTCAAGAATAATGGGAATCATTTTATTGGTCTAAATATAGCAATTGAATTACTGAAAGCAATATTAGATAAATCTAATGAACTAGAAATTAACGTTAGTTCTGAGAAAGTTGAATTCAAAGAAAAGGGCTCAAGTGAAATTCCATTTGAAAATCTTTCTGAAGGTTATAAAACTACTATTGTATGGGTTTGCGATCTATTGAGTAGATTGGTTGAAAACCAGCCTAAAGTAACTGATTTGAAAGATTTTGAAGGAATTGTATTGGTAGATGAAATTGATTTACATTTACATCCTAAATGGGCAAGAAGTATTGTATCAAAACTCAGAAGTTGGTTTCCAAAAATCCAATTCTTTTTTACAACTCACAATCCAATCACTTTACTTGGAGTTTCAAGAGATGCATGTATTTATAAACTTTATAAAGAAGATGGAATCACTAAGATTGTAAAACCTATAGAAAGTATAATGGATTTGACTGTTAATACAATTTTAACTTCTCCGCTATTTGATCTTGAGGATGCGTTGCCTGAGAAATTTGATTATGAAGAAGATGATTTAAGAACTGAAGATAATTATTTGATTTCCACAATATACAAAGAAATAAAAAAACATCATAAACCTACAAAAAATTTTACTGAAGAACAGTTAATAGAATTAGTAAACGAAAAATTAAAAAATTTCAAATAGAGAATATCATTCAAAATGATCAAAATTCACAAAGATTTAAATAAAATACCAAAGAGTCTTCAAGATAAAAAAACAAACGAAGCATTAGATAAAATGATTCAAAATAAAAAGTATAACAATAAATCCGATAAATACTATAGAGCTGAAGATGTGAAGGAGGAATTAGCAAAGATTTATTTTAGTAAATGTGCCTATTGTGAAACAAGAATTGAAGCTACTGAGATAGATCATTTTAGACCAAAGTCTATTTATTACTGGTTAGCATTTTCATGGGATAATCTTTTAATATCTTGTAGGACTTGTAATTCTAAAAAATGGGATCAATTTAAAATAAAAAATCAAAGAGAAGTATATGATCCAAATGATCGAGCGAATATTCACTCTTTAGGTTTAAAGTATAATCTTAGTGAAGATCAATTTCTAATTAATCCAGAGCAAGTAGATCCAGAAGCCTTGATTGAATATGAGTTAAACGGGAGCATTCAATCAAATGATGAAAAAATGAATTCTACGATTAAAGAATTAAAATTGAATCGAGGTTTTTTGATTCAAAATAGAAAAAGTTTAATTGATGAGATTGAAAAAAAATTTCAAGGTCATAAAAATTTAACACTTGAAATAATACAAGAATATATTGATGATTTATTAAAATCTATTAATGATAAAGATAATCCTTACTTAGGTCTAAGGAAATACTATATTAAAAACTATTTAATAAAATTTTTAAAGAACCTTTAATAATTTATTTATTATCAAAACTTTGCCAAATACTTTCTCGCTGAAAGTACTTCTAGTTTATTCTTATGATACTCTCGTTTGAGATTAGCAACAAGCTGAAGGCTCTCGCTTGGATTTAATTTTTCAGAGTAATAGACTAAGTTTTTAGAGACTTCATCATCGCTCCATTTGGCTTCTATCAAACTCTCTAATTTTTTATCTTTGGTGATTGCAAAGTCCACCTCTCTACTGTCAATTCCTAAAATAAGTTGACAGGTTTTAAATTGTAAAACACTTCATTTGGAGTACGATAATCTAGGTTCATATGAATTCTTTTGTTGTTATACAATTTAATGCTATTTATTACTAAGTTTTGAGCGAGCTCAAAATT
>JANRLP010000028.1:0-32884 GCA_033762425.1 Leptospiraceae bacterium | reverse complement strand
TCAGTGAGTGGATTGAATCCTAAATCTCCTGCAATTGCCAGTGCTGTTACCAATTCTGGTGAACCTACAAATGCATACGTGTTTGGATTTCCATCAGCACGTTTTGCAAAGTTACGATTGAACGAATGAACAATTGTATTTTTCTCTGCCTTCTCTGCACCTACTCTTGCCCACATTCCGATGCAAGGACCACAAGCATTTGCAAATACCTTTGCTCCTATCTTATCAAATGTCTTTAAGAATCCATCTCTTTCGATTGTATAACGAACCTGTTCCGATCCTGGAGTGATTGTATATTCTGCTTTTGGTTTAAGTCCCTTAGCTGCTGCCTGTTCTGCTAGAGAAGCTGCACGTGATATATCTTCGTAAGATGAATTTGTGCAAGAACCTATGAGTCCAACTTCGATCTTCATTGGCCAACCATTCTTGGCTGCTTCTTCTTTCATCTTAGAAATAGGTGTAGCTAAATCTGGTGTGAACGGTCCATTTAAATGTGGCTCTAGTTCTGATAAATTGATTTCAATGATCTGGTCAAAGTACTTTGCGGGATCAGCATAAACTTCTGGATCAGCTGTTAGATGTTCTTTGAATTTATTTGCTTCATCTGCTACATCCGAACGATTTGTTGCACGTAGATAACGTTCCATAGATTCATCGTAACCGAAAGTGGAAGTGGTTGCTCCAATCTCAGCACCCATATTACAGATCGTTCCTTTTCCTGTGCAACTCATTGAAGTTGCCCCTTCCCCAAAATATTCTACGATTGCTCCTGTTCCGCCTTTTACAGTGAGAATGCCTGCAACTTTTAGAATTACGTCCTTAGCAGAAGTCCAACCATTTAACTTTCCAGTCAGTTTGATGCCAATGAGTTTTGGAAACTTGAGCTCCCATGGTAGTCCCGCCATAACATCACATGCATCTGCTCCACCCACACCAATAGCCAGCATTCCAAGACCACCTGCATTGACTGTATGTGAATCTGTTCCAATCATCATCCCACCTGGGAATGCATAATTTTCTAGTACTACTTGGTGGATAATTCCCGCCCCTGCTTTCCAAAACCCGATTCCATATTTATTAGAAACTGAAGATAGAAAATCATAAACCTCTTTGTTTTCGGAATTTGCCTTACTTAAATCTGTTTTGGACTCAACCTGAGCAGTGATCAAATGATCACAATGAACTGTAGAAGGAACTGCAACCTTTGCACGTCCCGCTTGCATAAATTGAAGCAAAGCCATCTGAGCAGTTGCATCCTGCATTGCAACTCTATCTGGCGCAAAGTCCACATAATCCCCGCCTCTCTTGAACGCCTTCAATTCTCCCTGATTCCATAAATGGGAATAAAGAATTTTTTCAGTGAGTGTCAGTGGTCGCCCAACAACCTTTTTTGCAGCATCTACTCTTTCTTTCAATCTGCCATAGTGGGCACGTATCATTTCAATATCAAAAGCCATAACTTACCTCTGGTGAACCTATCTTTTGGGATTCAAGGATAATTCAGCTTATGAATTTTGAAAGTACTAAATTGAATAATCTATCATCTATTTTTTTGGGCGTCTTTTCCTGCTCTGCCTTTCTCTCAATAAATTCCATTCAGAATTTATTGAGCACTGGTCGATTAGGGACGCAGGGTTAAACTTGATTAATAAAATAAATCCCCTATTTCATGAAATTAGATTGCTTTTTCATGAAATAATTTTACCATGTCCTTATGGCAAATTTACAAGTAAAAGATATCAACTCTAAACTCTATGAATCCCTAAAACGAAGAGCTGAACTAGAGCATAGATCTGTAAGCCAAGAAGTGATCTTAATCATTGAAAACCATCTAATTATAAAACAAAACGAAAACATCCAAAATACACATGAATTTCTCAGATTGTCCAATTCCTGGATAGACCCCAGAAGTGAAAAAGAAATTGTGAAAGAATTAAGAAAATCCAGATCCAAGAAAAATCGTTCCACTGTCTTCCATGAGTTATTTACTTGATACTGACATCATCATCTTTAGTCTCAAAGGAAATCAAGTAGTTCAAGATAATTTTCTAGCTAAAAAAAACTTCCCTAAAGCAATCTCAGTAATCAGTTATGGTGAATTAATCTATGGTGCCGAAAAATCCATTCGAAAAGAAAAAAACCTAGCCACCGTTCGCAGAATTTCTGAACTATTTCCCATCCTTGAACTCAGCAAAGGTATCATGGAAACATTTGGAGAAATCAAAGTTCTTCTTCAAAAGAAAGGTAAAACCGTTCATGATTTTGATTTGTTGATTGGTTCCACTGCTCTCTATTTTAACTATACTCTAGTTACTAACAATGTTAAACATTTCTCTAATATTCCTGATCTTTCTATTGAGAACTGGACTAAATCATAAACTTTTTTAACTGAAGAGCGAATAACGTTATAGATTAATCTAAAACTTCAACGTTTCCATTTTTATGAATGATGAAATTTGTATCTGCAGGAATATATTTGCTTCCATTAGAAATTTTTTTAGTGCATCTGCCCTCGAAACTATCAAAATCTAAAACAGAAGAAGTTTCAGTGATTTCTTCAAGTGTGATGATCTTTAGTTCACAACTTGAATCTAAATCTATTGAAAAAATCTTTTGCCCTTTCCTTGTTTTCACACTAGTTGGGAATATATTAATCAATCCTTTAGGAGAATCTTCAAAGTAAAACGTTGTTCCTTTCAGCCAAGTAAAAGGAAGACTTTCAGAAATTTTAAAATCTTGACTAATTTGAATTCTTGAAACACTACCATTCTTATTTAAAAAAATTGATGAGTTCTTTGGAAATAAAAATCCGTTCAATTCAAAATCATCCTCTGACGATAACTTAGGACTTTTAGCTAGAAGAGCTACACAAAAAAATAAAAGTAAAATCAATCTCATACTCTTTAGACTTTTATTTTTTTGAGAATGAAAAAAATTAAGGACTAGATTTAGAACTTACTCCTGTGATTCCAAGTGTATTTGAATTGATTTTAACAATTGAATTTGCATCTAGTTTTGTATAAGCATTTAAAAATTCAATACTGATTAAGGAAATTCTTTCTATTCCCAATGTTTGCTCTATTGTGTTTCTATTGGACTCTTGGTTTGCACCAAACGGATTATCACCATCATTGATTCCATAATGATTTGTTCCCTCAACTGTAACTAAATACTTTGGTGAGATTGAGTTAGCATAATTCTTTTCGGCAGTATCTGGAACATAAGCACTATCTCTCGAACCTTGAATATATGCAGTTGGAATGCCCTTACCAGTAGAATCAACATAATATCTGGATTTATTAAAACTTTCCCCAAGTCCACTTCCATAAAAAATTCCAACCTTCTCTTGAGAAAGCCGACTAACGCTTCCGTTACAAAAAGGCACTTCACAAATTCCATTCATGGAAAACTGTCCAATCACTCCACCAAGGGAATGACCAATAATTCCTATCCTTTCAGGATTCAATCTTCCTAATAGAACAGAGGTCGTATCAGTGTTTTGTTTTTTGGCTAGTTCATAAATTTCATTCGATAGACTAGAGCTTGGATACAAAAAATATTGTATTATAAAAACACTGCACCTGTTTACAACATAAACTGCATAATTAGAAGAAGCAATTCTTGCTGCAAATTTTGAATAAAACGAAGCATGTACATTCCCACCTTGGTATAACACTACAACTGGTAAATCCTTAGATGTGGATTCGGGATAATAAACCTCTACATCATCAGATGAAATCTTAGCATTAAGTCGGTTAACGATAGTATTACCACCTTGTGGAGTTGTTTTCGCTTGAAAATAGTTTGAATTGTTGGATGAATTGATTGAACATTTACTAGATGAAGATGCTACACTGAGTACGCTAAACTCGGTTAATTGTTGGATTAGTGACTTGTCCTTTTCTTTAGTGCAATTTGAAAAAACAAAAATTAAGGTTAATAGTAATAGTTTCATTTTTGTATATTGGCTAACACGGAAGAGGAATTAAAGTTTTATTTTGTTGTTAAAGTCTATTCTTCATAGCTCATATCAAGAGCTTGGACATAAGGTTGGCTTTCCGTGATTCGTTTATCAACTGCTTGTTTTGCTCTAGACTTAGCAGCAATTTCAGCGTATTCAATTGTATATGGAGTCCAAGGGATCGCTTTAAGTCTTGCCATAGGAATCTTTTTTTGAGTTCCTTCACAAATTCCATAAGTACCCTTTTCAATTTTTACAAGTGCATTTTCAATCATGTTCAATAGATCAACTTCATTTTCAGTCAAAGCTGAATTCAAAACATCTTCATTGATCTCTGAGGCAATGTCCGCAATATCACCCATTTCTTTAAGCCCAGAAGGAGAGCTTTTGTCTTCCCAAGTGTTTAACTTTTGAAGCAAAGAAGTCTTCTTCTCAACCAGAGATTTTTTGATCTCGTTGGTAAATTTTGCGTCGTATGCAGCCTTAGCTTTAGCCATCTATACCTTAGACTCTTTGTGGTCTTGGTGTTTTCTGCAAAACTTGCAAAACTTTTTGGTCACAAGTTTTTCAGTTTTAGCTTTTTTATTCTTTGTCATAAAGTAAGCAGATTTTCCTGGAGCTTCACAACCAGTACAAGCGAGTTTGATAATTTCTCTCATGCAAGCCATGAAAAACTTGAGCACTTTTTTGTCAATAAGAACAGTCTTCAACTCTATGGATTGTCACAAAATGGAAATATTAGTTTAAGATAGATGTAAACACATTACAAACTAGTTGCTTGAAATGCAATTGTAAACTGGAAACATAGCTATATGGCTCAGAAACTATTCTCTTTCCTGCTGGTTTATGCAATATTGAATTGCAAACCAATTTATGATTCTAAAATAATTAAAAACTCTTTTAGAGAAGACATTCAATTCATTCTAGTTCCTAAGAAATTTAATATCCTAGAATCAGATTGGGTATTTGGAAGAACTGATTCCCATTTTGATAAAAAAGAACTGATTAAGTATTTAAAGAATTATGGAAGAACGATTGATGATCTAAAAAAAATTCCAAATATCAATTATAGAGAAGTGGATGAAGAAGTTATCTTGAACATTGCTAAGACATCTCATTCCACTGGTTATGATTATGATGCAAATATTCCTATTTCCTTTTATGGAAAAGAATGGTTTAAAGAAGGAGAGTATTCTGATAAAATAGAACAACAAAACATTGTCCCTACTCTTACAAAAATACTGAAACATAGGCTGCCTAACGGTGTTACGGCAAGCTCAGTAAATAAAATATTGAAAGAAACTACCATAAAACCTGAAATTATCGTTACTGTTGTTATTGATCAAGGTGGACAACAAGCGTATAACGCTCATCCAAATAGTTTTCCAAATATTGCTAAGCTTAGAAAAGAATCTGCATATTTTCCCAATGCAAGAGTTGGTCATCTAGATGCTCATACTGCTGTTGGTCATATGGCAATTGGAACGGGATCCTACCCAAGTGCTAGCTCAGTGATTGGAAACACTTTCTTCAAATTAGAAAAGGGTAAAATTACTGGTGCTGAAATCTATGCTGTAGATGAAACAAAAGTAAATACTGAAGAGCTAGCTGTTGAAACGTTAGCCGATGTTCTGGATTCAGAAAATGCTGATAAGAGCGAGGTTATTAGTCAATGTTATGCACTTAGAGCTTCTATTGGAATGGCGGGGCATGGTGCTTTTAAACAAAAAAAAGTTTCCTACCAAGGAGATAGAGATTTTGTATATTGGCTCAACAAAAAAGATGGAACTTGGATTACTGACCAAAGATACTATTCACTTCCCTATGCATCTTACTCATATAACTCCTATAGAACATTCAAAGAGTCATACCCAAATGGTTGGCTTTCGCATAACGCTTCTACTGAAGAAGAGTTGAAAAAATTCTGGAGTGTAATTATGGCAACTCCCGCTCAAACTAAAATGGAAGGAGAGCTATTCAGAAAAGCTATCCAAAATCATATCATTGATGCGGGAAAAAAATTGGATGGAAACACCGATCTTGCCTATGTAACTTTCAAAGCACTAGATGCAAGTGGTCATTCCTTTGGGTTTGAATCTATTGAATCTACTGAAACCTTGAAAGAAATTGACAACCAAGTGGGTCTTCTCCTAGAAATGTTGACTAAAGAATATGGAGATAAATTCATTTTCATTCTAACTGCTGACCATGGTTGTGCACCACTTCCTGAAATCACTGGTGGAAAAAGATTAGATTTAAAGTCTGTTTTCACTAAAGTGAATGAGCTAATTCCAAAAGATACTGATGAATCATTAATTAAGTTCATGACTGTAGGTCAGATTGGACTTAATCTAGAAACGATGAAGAAATATAGTCTAAAAGAAAGTGATATCAGAAAAAAAATTCTTGAAATTGAAGTAGATGGAGAAAACTTCTTTCAGGATGTTCTACGGAGTAAAGACTATCAGTAATTGTTTAAAAGTACTAAGTAAAACTGTTGCTCTTTGCTTTATTGCTCTACTCTTTTCTAGTTCGGCTATCTATTCCTTTGAGCCAGAAATAAGAAAATCTGAATCGGGCTTTGACTATGCTTTAATACTTCCCGTTCAATTTGATTCTAATAAAAAGTATCTACTTGGAGTTTGTCTTCATGGACTTGGAGGAACTGCAGTTTCCATGGCAAAGGAATTTTCATACTATACCCGTTATATGAACATGATTTTAGTTTGTCCTGAGGGAAATATTCCCGACCCAACGAAAAATTCCAAAAAATGGGGATATGAGTTGAGTGAAGAATATATTAATTCTTTTTTGAAATTCATCAAAACTAAATTTAAGACCTATGATGATGTTGTTCTATTTGGATTTTCTCAAGGCGGAAACCAAGGACTCTATTCAATTTTAAAATCCCCAAACCTATTTAGCTATTTTGTTGGTATCAGTGGAGGATATACTAAAATTGAAAACGTTGACCAAATCAATTCTATTCGCACGAAGATACTACTCTCATCGGGTGATACTGGTAGAGATGAAGAATATGTTCTGAGGATGCAGGACAGAGCATTTCTAAAACTTAAAAAAAAAGCTGATGTCACTAGAAAGGTACTAAAGGGTGGAGAACATAAAATAGGTCATGCCTATGCTTATCTTGCTCTTAGATGGTATGCAATGGCTTCGGGGAAGTTTACTGAAAAGTTTTGGTTATTTAAAGGAAACTATATTCGAAATTTTGAGCGTGGCGAACGAGAGTTCATTAAGTCAAATTATGAAAAATCGATCAAATACTATCGACTTTCACTTTCAAAGAATCCACTCTTTCCTGTGTCTGCAATGAGATATTCTCAATCCCAACTCATGAGCGGAAATCTTAGCAAATTTGAGAAAAGTTTTTTTTCAGCATTAGTTCTATATACCAATTTTCCCTACTATGATTTTTCACCTATGAAAGAAACTTTTTCTTATTATAGGAAACTTCTAGCAAGTGATGAAGCACTGCAATCATATACTGTTCAATATCTAAACTCAAGACTCAAGGAAACAGAGGGAATTCTTTCTAATGAAATCAATTTTGAACTATATGATCTTTTGTTCTATTTATATGAAAAATTAAATTCACCTAAAGAAGCCAAATTCTGCAAAGATAAAGCTAAGTCATACCAAGAAAAACTTTAGTCCGATTATAAGAAACTCTCGATAATTAGAATGGAGAGTATTATGTTTCTGTTTACACCACCAGTTGCAGGTGCAATTTTTTTTGCAATAGGACTTTATCTATTCTTAAAATTTTTCTTCAACCTTGACCAGAAATTTTATAAACCGTTCTTTACTCTCTTACTTATTGTGCTTGGACTAAATGTTGTGCTTAGTGATTTTAAATTTGGATCGGGACCAGAAAGCAACACTGCTATATTTAAAGAATCAGTATTGCCAGTTGTTGATCCGAATGCTGAATATAACGTTATGTTCACTCGCTCTACCACTGACTTCACAGGACTTCCTGTGGGTGGTGGAAATACTTTTATAGACAGTAATACCATCTTTGCAAAAAACATCATTGAAATCAAAGCAGATGTTCCTACTAGAATCTTAATTTACCCTACTCTTGGTTTAGTAAAACTTCCAAATGGAATTAGGATTATACCTTTATTCAAAAATATTTATACCAATAAGGTATTTAAAAATGACTCCAAAGCAATTACGATAAAAATCAATATTGTCTTTGGAGCAGTAGAAATTATAGAGAAGTAAAATCTACTTCTCAGAAAATTTCTTTACCAAATATTCCATTGGACCTAACTTGAAATACTTAGAATGAATATTTGCAAATATTGTATGCAATAGAAAAGATATGATGGAAAAAATCAAAATAAACTCAATGGATTCTTGCCCCCAGACTTTATAGAATTCTTCTTCAGTCCATGCATTGTTCATAATATTGAATATTAGAATTCCTAAATATATATGGGAAAGATAAATTGTATGAGAATAAGTTGAGACCTTTGAAAGGAAGCTAACCAATTTTGTGTTCTTAAAATAGTCTGCAATTCTCAAGAATAATATGATGATTAAATTCGCAAAACATATCGAGAGAAGATAGTATAGTGGAAGTGGAGGAAGTTGGTTTAATGTAAATATAGAATCTAAAACTTTTTTATCACTAAATACAACTGGATGAATAATTGAGAGAACTGATTCAAACTGTGAGACTATAAATAGGATTATAAATCCAAACAAAGATAGATAGAATATTTTTTTACTATCTTTTTTTTCTTCAAATAGATAAACACCGAGAAACATTCCATAAAAGAAAAGTCCTATCCAAGGTAAAATTGGATTCCAACCATTAAAAAAAAGACTCTTCAGAAAACCATAAACAGTCCATAGCTCATTATATTGAAAATTACTTTGATTCCAGTCCTTTCTGAAATTGAAAAGTAAGTAAAGTATTGTAAAAATCAAAATACTAGCTATGGAAGATAATAAATAAAATCCCCTACTCTTTCTTAAGAAGAGACTAGCAACCATAAAAAATATTCCATAGGATCTAAGAATGTCTGCGGGCCAAAGGACTAGGTCAAGACTTCCAATGATAAATAGAATAAAACCACGCTTAAAAATGACTAATTTCTTTTCTCTAAAAATTTCTTCAGAATAAGTCGTCTCACGAATGCTTTTGCTAAACAATATTAGAGAAACACCTGCAAGGATCACAAAAGTAGCTGAGGCTCTTCCATTGAAAAAGTTTGCAAATTCCATAAGAAATTCGTTTCCATGAAACGCTCCAAATGCAAAATGATAGTTCACAACCATCATCCCAAAAATACTAAATACTCTAGCTAGGTCGATACCTATAATTCTTTCTTTCATACAAACAAAGTCACATTGAATTTAAAAAATGAAAAATGAAAAAGATTTTATGTGAGTGAAAAAGAATTGATCCTAATCAAACTTTTTTAATCTTGAAATTGTTTCCAAAGTAACCCCTAGATAAGATGCTAGATATTTTTTGGGAATTTTTTCTAAAACTTTGGGTTCACGGGAAAGTAACCATTCTAGTTTTTCTTTGGGAGTTTTGAATAAAAGATGATTCAATCTATCTTCTAGTTTCAGACTATTATATTCCAAAATCAATTTATCGAGTTCATTCAGTATTGGATATTTTTGAATCATATTCTCAAATTTCCCAAATTCAATTCTATATACCAACGAATCTTCTAGGACCTGAATATACTCTTTGGAAGGAATCTGTAGTAAATAGCTTGAATGAGAAAGGATAATGTCTTCTGCAAAAACAAATTCAGTCGCAATCTTAGTTCTATCTTTCAAATAAAATTTCCAAGCTGTGCCTTTCTGGATCAGAAAAATACTTTTACAAACTTCATTTGAATTTAACAAGTAAGTCTTGGACTTTACTTTTTCAGGACTACTATCGTTAAACAACTCGAGAAAAATAGATTTTGGTATCTTTGATAGTAATGTATCTATTTTTTGGAAATACAGCTTTTGAATTTCTAAGAAGTTGATGTTTGCATTCTCTATGTAAGAAAAAATTTTGTCAAGAAAATTTGAGATATTGATTTCGCTTATCGTCAGATTTTTTTTTAGGAATTTAAGTAAAATCAACCAAGAACTCACCTTCTGAACAACTAGATTCGAAATCATTAGTATTCAGAAGGTTCGAATTCGATTCTTAAGCTAAATTACTCAATGGAATTTTAGGGAAATCCACATCAACACCTAACGCTATATTTGTATAATTAGTGAATATGTTTAGAGCAACATGAGCAATAATTTCAGCAATTTCATCGTCACCATAGCCAAATTTTCTCAGTTCATCCAAATCTTCTTTGGTAACTTTTCCTTTCTTTTTGGTGAGTTTAACAGAAAAATCTAACACAGCTAAAGTTTTGGGATCATTTGACTTTCCAAGTTGTGCTTCTTTCATAATATCAGGACTCAAACCCGCCCCAATACCTAGTTTAGTGTGAGCAGCCAAACAATATTCACAACGATTCACATCAGCAACTGCTACTGCGATCTGTTCACCTAATTGAGCACCGATTTTTCCTTTTCCAAGTGCTTTGAAGGATCCCCACATACTTTCTAATGCTGATTCAGAGTTGCCAATTGCTCTAAACATAGCAGGGGTTGCACCAAAGGTTTTGGAAATTTCTTCCAACATTTCCTTTTTTTTACCTTGTGAAAGAACACTATTTACTAAATTTACATTCGCCATATTATACTCCTCAAATAGTTTAGAATCTAAACTATTGCCAGAATATTTTGAATTTATAAGTTGTCAAGAATAGTTTAGGAGCTAAACTGTTTTTTTATGAATGATTTTGAGATTATTTTGAACAGAGTTGTGAGTTTTCATAATTTACTAAAAAGGAAATTTGTAGCAGGAGAAAATTTACAACTTGTACATTTGGAAATACTCACTTATCTTTCGATTTGTAATAAGGTATCTAATACAACAACTTGTTTGAGTCTGTATCTAGGACAGACCAAAGGAAGTGTTTCGCAAAGTATTGATTATTTAGAGAGAGAAAAATTAATTTCAATTAAACAAAATACAACTGATAAAAGACTTTTTCATTTATCATTAACAAGTCGTGGAAGGTTGATTGTTCAAAAATGGAAAAAATTTTTGGATTTACAGACTCAAGTAAAGGAAGATACGATTGAAAATCTGAGAAACTTACTTGTTGGTTGGAAAATGAATGAATCCATAAAAACATTTGGACTTTGTAAAACTTGCAAGTTCAATATTAAACTTCCGAATAATAAATTCAAATGCGGCTTACTTGGAATCGAACTTGAAAGAAAAGAAACTGAAAAAATATGCAGAGAACATCAAACAGGTTAAAAATAAACTATTTGAGAAAATTACAAACTGAATATTCAAATTAGTCTAGAAACTAAACGTTTTATCACAAACCGACCCAGAGTAATTAGTTGAAGTGGATGTAATTGAAACTGCACAAGAAGTATTCCACTCAATGGGCAGTTTGCAGTCCTATTCACAATCCCGCCTATCGTTCCCGCTAGATTTGAATTATAGATATTAGAAAATGTGCTATCAATCGAGATTGCCAAGTCTTCATTGATTGTTTTTTGTGGATAGGTGTTTAACGTGTTTAGATTAGAAATGAGAGGAAGCAGAAAAATCGGGTTTGGTTTTTCTTCTTTTTTTTCACAATTAGAAACGTAAGAAAGTATTAGAACAAGAATTAGAATTTTTTTCATAACAACCTCAAACTTATAAAATAGTATAATCAAACAATAGCAAGCATTATTTTCTAAACGCTAAGCCCACTCCGGTTTCATCGATTCGAACTACACCCCAAAAGGAAACCTTAGTTTCTGAATTGAAGAGTTTAGGAAGGACTAGATTATTTTTATTATAACCAGTAGTGTTACAGTTCAACTCTCTTGGATTGTCATCAGGAAGGGTTGATCCAGTTTTTAGTTTTCCTTTAAAAGGTGGCTTTTGTCCAAGTGTTATAGAGCTTGATAAAATCAATATTAGTGAGGTTAGTAATTTCATTTTAAATCTCCTGAATGAAAATTTCATAATTGCAATCACCTGTTGAAGGTCTTAAGTATAATTGATTAAAGTTTTGTAAAGTATTGCAGACCTCAGATGTACCGGCTTTAACCATTACAAGATTGATGGGTAAATTGTTTGTACAGCTAAATAATATTGGGTCTAAACTACTAGTAAAGTTAGAACCATTGCAGAAACCGAAGAAAAATCTGAATGAAGTAGAAAATCCTTTATCAAAACAATCTTTAGTATAAGTAAGAGATACTGAAATCATTTTACCTTGAGTTCGATTTGATATTAAATACCCTAGTAAGGTTTTATTTTTCGGTATATTAGTATTGTTATCTATTTTAAAGTATTTTCGTCCAACCTCTAATTCAGAGGGTTTTATATCATTATTCAATCCAAGTGAAGTCCCTAAAGGATCTCCACCACAAATTGGTTCCCCAAATGAATACCTATCTAATGTTCTAATCCAAAAATAAGCACCTATCAAGAAATTTCTTTGCTTCTTTGCTTTATCATCTTGAACACAAGATAGAATACTAACGACTAGAAATACTATTGTGATACGAGAGTAGATCGTCATAACTCTAGACCTCTTTTCACTAACTCATCAATAGCCTTTTCTCTGAGTAGAACGTGAAATTCCATATTCTTTTTGATGAATTCAGAATCTATCTCAGGGTTGTTCTTAAGCTCTTCTTTGATTAGATTATAGCAAGAAATTGCTATTGTACTATTAATACGAATTGTTCTCAGTGTTATTTCGTTAGAAGTTGAAATTTGATTTAGAGCATTATTGAAATAGTCAGTAGTTTCTTTTAGTTTAAGTGCTTTCAGTTCAGTCTTTCTTTGATTAGTCAATAGTTTTTGTTCTGTAGGTAATGCTAAGTCCCAGTCTAAAACTTCTGCTTCAATTTCATCTTCAGATTTTTTTTCATAGTAAAACACTGAAGGCATTTCTGATATTGTTTGCTTGATAGTCTCAGGACTATTGATTTTCAAGTTCGTTAGACTTTCTTCCATCGAAGTAATTGTTTCAATTTCTGAATTTGAAAAAGTGTAATTCTTCGATTCCTCAGAATATTGAAAGTTATTAGAATATTGACTAGGCTTTAGGGAAAACTCCTTAGCAGTGTTTGTGATTGAAGAAAAGTTTGCAAGGGAGGCGACAATTTTTAAGTCTTTACTCACCCCAAGACAGTTCAAGGCATAAGAACTAATCATAAAATAGACTAGAGTCTTAGTTAAACCTGTGACAAATGATTGGGGGGGGTACGGAATGATGGCATAAAGCTAATTTAAGTCATCCTTAAAAGCTTGTCAAGATTTTCGGAGGAATAAGTGATTATTTTGTTTCGGTAATATGTTAGTTTTGGGTGAGGAATTTAAACTCTAACTCACCCCAAACTAACGTTAGTCGCTATTTGGTTTAGCTATTTGGAACAGTTTTGGCAACTGTTTTAATTGCTTCTAGTTCTTTTTTCCAAGAAGCAATATCTTTTTCAGCAGATTGCAGTTGGTCAGAGGAGAGCCCCTTATTTTCCTTAGCATAGTCCATGAGCTCAAGTCTAGACTCTAACTCTCGAATCTTGAAATCAAAAAAAGCACGTTGTTCATTTGGTGTAACTCCCGCTTCTTTAGGATCTTTAGGTGTAGAACCAACTGGTGAATACTTCCCAAGGGAAACAGCTCTTGCGTAAAATGAATCTACAGCAGTGAAGGATTCTAAGCTTTGAATTCTTTCTTTAGTTTCTTCTTCTGTAAGTGGTGCCTTGAATTCATTCAACACATAAAAATTCTTTGGATACTTACTTGCAAAATCTCTCCACTCTGCTCTTACCTTTTCACGGTGTGATTCATCTTTACGATCTCTGATTGCAGAAGACCAAAGTTTATTTGCTTCGTCTTCTAAATCTGATGATTCTAAGTAGGGAGATGGTGCATCAGGATAGTAACTATCTTTTGTTTGCGTACTAGAAAATTCTTGGGTCTCAGTAGTTTTTTTCTTAGCAACTGGAGCCTTGCCCTTACCTTTAAAAAGGAAGTATCCAATAGTTGTTGCAAGGAGCGCCAAAATGAAAACATATAGAATTGTATTTTTGTTCATATTCAACCTCAGGTGAAAATTCCAATGAGCCAAGAAATTACTTGACCAAAGATATTATTGGTTAAGAAATTTTTCAAGTCAACGGGGTTTCTGTTTAGACTATCATTAAACCAAGCGTTATACTCACTCACTTGAGGAATATTATAACCATATCTTGCATTGATAGATTTGATTAACTCATTTGCCATCACTGCATGTCCGAACATGTTCGGGTGAACTCCATCCAATCCAAAAAGACCGGGTTTATTAGGAAGTGGCCAATTGGCACCAGCATTTCCTGGAGACCAGCCAGAAGGACTACGAATTGGACGACCATTTTCTTTGATATCATCAAACAATATCTTTGCATCAGTAACTGCAAATCCCATTGCTGTAGCTCTTGCTCTGAGTTCGTTGTTCAACATTGTTAAAAAAGTATTGATACGATTGATTTCATTTGCATCTAAAACTTGGTCTGGTGAAGAAACGGAACTTCTAAAGAAAGCCTTTAGACCAGAATAGTTTGCTCTTCCCTGTGGATCAGTATATCTTTCCAAAAATGCAATTGCTGTTACATTGGGAATTGTAAAGATCACTCCTCCTCTGAGAGAACCGATAGCCGCCATTCTTCTCATCACTTCATTAAAATCTCTTTTGAATCTCGCTTCATCTAAACAATCTGTAGAAGTATGTAGTGCAGTACAAAGAACATGGTTTGCGCCAGCAGTTCCAAAAAGAAACGTTGGTTTTGCCTTCTCCATGACTTCCATCTGAGTTCCTGAATCTCTGAGTCCAAATCTATGAAATTTGTCGGGTTCTTTACAATCTGGAACTGTCACCCAACGGTATGTGAATGTATACCAGTTTTTCCAATACCAATCTCTTTCTTGTTTTGTTGCTGTGATGTCCTCACATTTCCCACTGGTTCTTAGCACAGAAGTGTATTCTGCACCAGTAATCCCAGCATGTGTTGGAAGTCCAACTGTGGATTCATTTCCACCAATAATGGATGATGCAAGACAAATGGGACCACAATCTAGTTTCAGTACATCCTCTAAATTTGCATAAGGTCCCTTTAATACATTGTATGATACATTTGATCCCGCCTGCTTAGCAACAAGCACGGGGTAAGCCCAATCTTGGCTTTTCTTCACTACTGTTACTCCAAAAAAACCCTGACTTAAGGAGTCACCAATCACACCAGGTTTTGCAAACATCTGATTTTGTGGTGTTTGAGCTTGTAATAATGTTGCATGCAAGAAGCAGGCAACTACTAAAGAAATAATTTTTTTCATAGTTTCCTCTTTCAAATTTAGTAATTAACTAACACTATTCGTTTTGGAATTTTTGCAAGAACTTTTTGGAAAGAAATAAAAAATTTATTTTTTTGTTAAAGTTTTGCTTCGAGGAAAACGAGACTAAAAATTATTCTTTGTAGTCTTCGTAGAATTCGTTCACTTTTCTAACATATTCTTTTGTTTCAGAATAAGGAGGAATTCCTTTGTATCTTTTTACAGCATTTGGCCCTGCATTATAAGCAGCGAGTGCTAGGTCTTTGTCTTTAAAAGTAGCAAGTAAGTCTTTAAGATATTTTGTTCCACCCTTCACATTTTGTTTTGGATTGAAAGAATCCTCTACTCCAAGCATCTCTGCTGTTTCAGGCATAAGTTGCATTAGTCCTTTTGCTCCAGCATGAGAAACCGCTTTTGGGTTGAAATTGGATTCTGCCTTAATTACTGCCTTTACTAGGGAAGGATCTAAACCATTTCGTTTTGATTCTTTTTCAATAATTGAGTTTAAAGAGAGTTTTGTATTCGATTTGAATTTGGAACCAGGAGTGGATAAAACCTTGACTGGAATTTCAGGAATCGATTCTTCTTTTTCAGAGGTGATTGCTTCTAATTCTTTTTGGAATTCGGACTTTGGTTTTTTGGTTTCAAAAATTTTTTCGGTTTTTGCTTCCAATTCTTTGGGGATAGACTCAATTTCTTTGATTCTTTGAAAAATATCTTGAACTGATTGAATATCCTTTATGTCCATATCCTTATCTTCGGAAAAATTCAAAAAAATTCAATTAAAATTTGAGAATTAAGTCCAATCTGAAAAGGTGTATTTTGTGAAATTTGGAATTAGCCCTACTATCTCTTGTTTGCCATTATTAGTTGGTATTGAAAAAGGAATTTTCAGAGAACTAAAACTGAATCTGGAACTCACTCCCTTAGTTCAATTTTCTAGCTTTGAAAAGAAATCTCTGTTTCAGGATATGGACGGAGCAGAAATTTTATACACAAATTATTTACTAAACCTAGAAAATGAAAGCAATCAAACACTCTCTCAACTTTATCCTGTAAGAATCCAAACATTTGCTAAACTAGCTTTCTATTCTCCTAAAAACTTTATGCAAACAACCGTTGAATTAAAACCCGGTTTAATCTCACCAGTTCCACATTTTCAAAGTCCAGAAAACATCTATCTTGAAAAATTCATGAAACGGCTATTTCCCAAAATTGTTGAACCAGTAACTGTTGTTCCAAGCCCTTTCAATCTATTAGAACATAGTTTTTATTCTAACTACTCTCTTGGAATGGTTGGTGATCCTCTATTTGCTCCTTTTTTAACTAATGTAAAGAATAGTTATAATGTTAAAGATAGTAAGCATATTCCTTATACTCTTCTTGCTTTCAAAAAAGATTTCTTGCTTAGGAACTATGGACATGTAAATAGTCTGCTTATTGGAATCAACGATGCAATTCAATGGATGGTGAGTGAACCCATAGAAGAAGTATTGGAATTAGTTGAAGAAGGATGGTCAAACCTAGAGTTTCCCATTTTTTTTGAAATGGCAGATTTAGAAAAAGAAATACATTCACGCGGACTAAAAGAAACTTTTCTTTGTGATGATTTATCCTCAGTTAGAAAAAATTTATTGGAGCTAAGTTCTTATACTCAATTAGAACATAATAATTTAGAAATAAAAGATAATCAATTGCATCTAATGATGAAATATTTTCAAGAAAGAAAACTGTCAGTAACAGAAGAAGATCCAAAACAAGAAATCAAAACAAATAATGATTCAACGAACTCTAAAGATTCTTATTTGCAAGAGTTATATCGCGTACTCTTCAAAGAATCTCATGAACTACTACTCATCTTTAATGATAGAACTTTACAAATTGAAGATAGTAATACCAAATTCAGACAAGAGTTGGAGTACAATAATACAGAAATTTCAAAATTGCTTATGAGTGATTTGATTGTTGATTTGAATGACGATCATGCAATTAAACAAACTATCAATAAAAGAGAGAAGACAAAGTATATCCAAGGGGTAGATGTTAGACATAAAGTGAATGGAAAAATCTTGACAATGGATGTTTATCTTACTAAAATTAAAGAGGGATATGAAGGTAAGTATATAATTCTTTTTATCAATAGCTCTGAAAGAAAAGATGCTATGAGGTTGAAGCATGAGTTTATCTCAAATATAAGCCATGAACTTAGAACTCCAATGACTAGCATTCAAGGTTTCTTTGAACTACTTTCTTCAGATTCATCTATTAATTATACAAATGAGCATATCTCAACACTAGAAATTATTAACAAGAATATCAAGAAGATGAACCAATTGATTGATAACCTACTTTTGCTTGAAAAAAAATCTTCTGATAGAATCAATAAATCAACTGAGAAATTTGATCCCGCTCCAGTGATTGAAGAAATCATCTCAATCAATCAACCCATAGCTAAAGAGAAAGACTTAGAAATTGAATATAAGTTGGCAAATGATATTATTATAGAAGCAAATCGTTTAGACTTTGTTCAGGTAATGACTAACCTAATTGTGAATGCAATTAAATATACTGAGAAAGGAAAGATAAGTGTTAAAATGGCCAAAGAAGAAGTGAACAATGTTTGCAAAATTGAAATTCAAGATACTGGAATTGGCATCGATAAAAAGTATTTTCTTTCCATATTTGAACGTTTTTTCAGAGTTCCAGGCGTACACTCTAAAAAAATTGGCGGAACTGGAATTGGACTTTCTGTGAGCCAAGAACTTTTATCCAATATGGGTGGGATCATTATGGTTGAAAGTGAAGTTGGGGTTGGTTCAAAATTTTTCGTATATCTTCCTTATGTAAGAAATTGACAAAAAAGTTTTTAGTTCCAATCATTTTAGTTTTAATAGCATTTGGATTCTATTTTACTTCAGAAAATAAAACATTAAAGAAGAAAAATAAAGTCAAAGTACAAGAATTGAATGAAATTGAGTTCAGAAAAAAAAATAGAAATACTTCATTATTTGATACAGAATTTCTTATGTTTTCAGAAAAAACTCATGGGAAAAAGATAGAAGATTATACCGAAGAAGACTTAATCGAAAAATTTGAGACACTAGCACAACAATTTCCTAAAAATAGTATTATTCCACGATACTATCCTCCAGATGTTAAGGCAAAGATGATTCAAGAAGAAGAAAAAAGCAATTCTATCCTAGATAAACTAGTCCAAAAAGAAGAAGTTTCTAAGGAAGATAAGATTTTTTATTATTCAAGGAGAATCAAGACTGTTCAGGATAGAATTGAAATTATTGAATATGCTCTAACTAAATCACAGAACGAGTTTCTTAAGGATCTGATAAAAGAGTTTAAAGAAAGATCTATTGTGTATGAGAATGAAATTCTAAAACTAAACTAGTATCGTTACCCGATATTAAAGTTTTGATAGGCTTGAGCAATTCTAGTATCATAATTATACTTTTTATACTCTTTGCCATTATATCCTTCTGCAAACTTAGCCCAGTTTTTTGTTTTGAGGGAATCAACTAGTTTTCTGCTAATCACAAAACCAGTAAATGCTAGCAATTGTTTGCCCTCAGAAATATGCATATCAGCAACAAATGCTTGGACTGTGGAATAGGAACACATAGCAAAATTAAAACCCATAATTTGAAACATACCCCATGAACAAGAATTCATAGCAGCTGCTTCATCTAGTGCTTTTGCTTGTTCATAAAGAGAATATTCATCTTCCGGTCCTTTGCTTTTTCGAACTATCATTGTTGGAGTGCTAATGGTAGGATTGGAAGCATCAAACTTCCCTTTAGTGTATTTAGAAAATTTATGAGACTCAAATCGGACGATTGGTCGTCCATCTTTTAAGAAACCATTTCCCGATGACTCTACACTAACTATAGCTTTAATTGCTGCAGAGTCACAGCCTAATTTTTTTGCTGCAACATCGTAATCATAGTCAGTTAGTTTCTTTGACTCTGGTGAAGTGTTTGCTAAATTTACAACTGGAACTGCCATGTGTTTATCCTCAAATTAATACTTATCGGAAGGTTATCTTCACTCTAAAGTATCGGCAAAAAAGTTTATTCAAAAAAGTTTGAAATTAATTCTACAAATAGAATTTACGAAAACTATCCTGAAATTATACTCTCCCTAGTGAGGGACTTATGTGGCTCAAATTAGGTGAAACAGAAGTAATAAATTTAGACTATGTTTCCACAATCAAAAAGAATCCAAATAATCCAACAATTGAAATCATCTATCATGACTTAAACAATATCAAGTCCTTGCCTTTCAAAAACAATGAAGAAAGAGATAGAGCTTTCAAAGCAATTTTAGAAAATCTAGCTAGAATGAGACTTTTCTTTGAATAAGCTAGAACCAAATAAATTCTTTTTTGATTTAGAATCTGCTAAGGCTAGATTCCAATCAATTGATCATAAAAAACCTTTTCAAGTTCTTTTCTTCGGATCCAGGGAAAGAGGAGATTATACACAGTTTTCAGATTATAACTTTTACTTGATTGCAAGTGCTGAAGATCAGATCAGAACCTCATTTCATGATATGATTCATGATACCCTAGAAGAACTTGTTCAGGATAATAATGTAAACATAGTATCCAGTGATCCTGATTCCTTTTCTTCGAGAATGGAACTCATAGAACCTTCTGTTACACATATTATGGAATTCGGAAACATCATATTTGGAGAAAAAGAGTTTTCTAACCAAAAAAGAAAATGGGAAGAATGTAAGAAATTAAAATTCGATCCCGTCCCCCTACTCTCGTTTCTCGAAAGTAGAGTGAAGTTTTATAAGAGCATTCGTCCTAAAAGTACAAAAGAGGATATTGCACGACTAGAAAAGGTAATCAGTCTCACGATTCAAACTTGGGTGATTTCATCGATTGATGATTTAAGTATCACAGAGATTGCTTTTTTAGATATTCCAACAAGAATGCCTAAACTTATCAAGACACTATACAACTCAAAAATTTCTAAGGATGTACTTCTTCTCACTTCAGTATATGAAGAAATTCATGATCTGAAACGAAGCATGAATGTTCTTCTTACTGGCTCTGAAGATTATGTTGATAAGTTGAAAGACTCAATCAACCAACTTCAAGATTTGAGCAGAGAAATTGAAAGAATAGTTTAAACTAGAATTCTAATCATTTCCATTGATTCAGAAAATCCTTTTATACTAGTTTCAAACTCTTCTAGTTTATATCCTGATTCTTTTAGAAATGCACTAACTGTGGGATACTCAAAAAGTTTTTTAGTGATTACGACATCACCACCTTTACATTGTCCTTCGGTTCTTGCAGCTAGATTGATTGTTGCACCAAAATAGTCTAACTTATCATTCATTGTAACTGCTAGTGCAGGACCGATATGTGCTCCAACTTTTAGAATTAAGTTTTCACCTTTTAATCTTTCATTAAGCTTCTTAATTTCTTTTTGAATTTCAATACAATACTGAACTGCTTGCAAAGGATTGATAAACACACCCATCACAGCATCGCCTATCGTTTTTACAATAGCACCATCAAACTTAGAGGCATTAGAAATCAAAACTTGAAAATGATCACTTACCATTTTATAAGCAATTGCATCACCATTATCGTTATAAAATTTAGTAGAGCCTTTAAGATCAGTGAATATAATTGCTATACTTTGAATTGAAATTTCTTGACCAGTTCGTAAAACTTCTGAAGAAAATAAGTCTCTGAACTCTTGCATTGCAGTAACCTCATAGGCAGTGACTACAGCATCTAACCAATTGGTTCTTTCTAATTTGATTAAGATTTCATATTCATTAGGATTTGTAAAAACTATTTTTCTCGTTCCCGATTGAATTATGATTTTATCTTCTTTAGGATAGTGGACTTCAGTGATCTCAGAAGGATCATTTGTTACTTCGATAGTAAGAACTTCTTTTTGTTGCAAGGAAAAAATTCTATAGGTTCCCTTTTTGAAGTAGAAATTTTCAGAGAGAGTTTCTTTTGCTTTAACTCTAAGTTGTGCTCTTAGATGAGGAGTCCCACCTGGTCCACCAAAACAATAAACTCCTCCAACCACTGTTCGCAAAATTTCATTTGGTGTGAACGTTAGTTCCACTGACTTATCAAAGTCTGGACCATAATCAATATTACAACTAGGACAATGGACTGAATTCGCTAATTCATTCAAATGATTAGAACTTGCCTTTGCCCCTTTACAAGACGGACAAAGAATATCCCAATTCATATTGAATAAGCCTGACTTGGTTGCTCTGAGAAAAAACTCTAAAACCTTTTTTCTATTCTCATCAATTTTATCTGCAACAACATATGGTTTCATTTTTAATAGTTCAGGATCAGGACTTTCTGCAATATAGTTAATAATTTTTTTCTTTAGATTAGAATCAGCGTTAATTTCATCAATTGATTTTGAAATTGAATCAAACTTTTCTTTATTCTCTGTGATTGGTTTAAATCCATAGGAAGTTAATGGATTAATTTTTTTATTCGCGAGATATTTTTCAATTTGGGAAAATACTTTTTGAAATCTTGGGATTGTCTGTTTTTCCATGACTTTTTTAACCAGAAATTTCATTATAAATGATTTCAGCTCAAATTCAAAACGAAACGTAACATCAAATGATTCCCCTTTTTGTTGAGCAGAAATTATGAAATTTAGTTTTTTAATCACTCCATTCAAATAGATACGAGACATACTTGCAAATTTGTTTTCAATCCACTCATAGGGAAGTTCTAGATATTCTGTGCTTCCAACTTTCCCATGAAGTTCAGTACCACCTTGGGGAAGTGGAATCTGAGTATATTCAACTTTATCTGAACCTATAGCTTGGTTTAACCTATTCGTGTTCGAGATGAAATCCCATCCATCATCTAGGTTGCCTTTCACATTCATTGTCCATTCAACAATCAGT
Source organism: Leptospiraceae bacterium (assembly GCA_033762425.1). Classification (GTDB taxonomy): domain Bacteria; phylum Spirochaetota; class Leptospiria; order Leptospirales; family Leptospiraceae; genus JANRLP01. The sequence goes on along the minus strand of JANRLP010000028.1, from coordinate 10,559 downwards.
GGGTTATTAAGTTGTTCTAATATCATGGCTTATATGTATAGGTTGAAAAATTTGGAGTAAAGAAAAAAAAGAATTAAAGATGAATTTTTTTGTGAAATATTATCTAACAATGAGTTTTCACCCATTGTTAGAAAGTGTTGAGGCTATTTTATTTGTTTAATCAAAATCCCACCATGTGAAACGAAAAATTCCACGAAGACAAGACTTGTAATAGCCATTAGTTTGATTAGAATGTTGATGGAAGGTCCTGAAGTATCTTTGAACGGATCACCCACAGTATCGCCAACAACAGCAGCCTTATGTTGATCCGTACCTTTTTTACCCGATGCTTCGATATATTTCTTTGCATTATCCCAAGCACCACCTGAGTTAGCACTTGAAATGGCAAGAACTACACCTGAAACCAAGGCACCAGCTAGAACCCCTGCAAGAGATTGAATCCCAAATAAGAATCCTACAACTATGGGAGTAGCAAGAACTAAAACACCTGGAGCAATCATTTCTCGAAGAGCTGCAGTTGTAGAAATATCAACGCATTTTTTATAGTCAGGTTTTCCTGTTCCTTCCATAAGACCAGGTATCTCTCTAAATTGGCGACGAACTTCTTCTACCATATCTTTAGCAGCATCACCAACTGATTTCATAGTGAATGCAGAAAAGATGAAGGGTAACATTGCACCAAAGAGTAGTCCTCCAAAAACAAGTGGATCTAATAGATCAATGTTTCCAATGCTTTTGTCTTGCAGTCTGCTTCTAGTGATGAATGCTGCAAAGAGCGCAAGAGATGTGAGAGCTGCAGAACCAATCGCAAAACCCTTACCTACTGCAGCAGTAGTATTCCCTGCTGCATCTAGTGTATCCGTTCTATTTCGCACTTCTTTACCTAGTTCAGCCATCTCAGCTATTCCACCAGCATTATCAGAAACTGGACCATAAGCATCAATTGTAAGTCCTATGGCGATAGTAGAGATCATACCTAACGCTGCAATTGCGATTCCATACATTCCTGCAAGAATATTAGAACCAACTATTGTGATTACTAGAAGAACAACTGGTGCTACTGAACTTTTATATCCGAGGGCTAGTCCATAGATGATGTTTGTAGCTGCTCCTGTGTTGGAAGACTCTGAAACTTCTCTAACTGGTTTATAAGAATGGGAAGTATAGTATTCTGTGATGATACCAATCAACATTCCAGAAAAAAGTCCAAGCACTAAAGACCCATATACGTTAGTTCTAGTGATTACTTGATCACTGATTACAAAGGACTCTACCATAAAACTGTTAGTAACAAAATACATAACAGCAGCCATTAAGAATGTAGAAATCCAGAGTTGTTTTTTAAGCACTCCTTCTACACTATCCCCTTCTTTGATCTTTGCAAAAAAAGTTGTTACTAAAGAAACGGGAATTCCAATTGCTAGCACTAATACTGGATAGAGAAGTGAATTAGGATCATTAGTGAGTGCAACTGAGGTCGCTCCAATTACTAAGGCTGCACAGGTTGCTTCTGCTGCTGAACCAAAAAGGTCAGCACCCATTCCAGCAATGTCTCCCACGTTATCTCCAACGTTATCCGCAATCGTTGCAGGGTTTCTAGGATCATCTTCTGGAATTCCTTTTTCTACTTTACCTACAAGATCAGCACCAACATCAGCAGCCTTGGTATAAATACCTCCACCTACTCTTCCAAAAAGAGCAACTGAAGAACCTCCAAGACCAAAACCTGCAAGACATTCCATGAGCACATGAAGTTCCATAGACTTGAAAGAGTTAGTATAGATTGAATATAAAATGATTAGTCCAAGAATTGCAAAACCAATGAGTCCAAATCCCATTACAGCACCAGAATCAAATGCTACTCTAAATGCTTTGGATATAGACTCTTTAGCAGCCTGTGCAGTGCGGACATTTCCAAGTGTTGCGATTCTCATTCCAACAAATCCCGAAAGACAAGAAATTGCAGCACCAATTATGAAAGCAATCGCAGTGAAGATTCCTTCATGAAAGTTTTCCGTTTTCTTGTTGTCTAAAAGTAGTACGATTAAGACCGCCATAAAAAGAATAAAAAGTGCGATGACTTTGTATTCACGAAATAAAAACGCCATTGCTCCCTCGGAGATAGCACTAGAAATTGTCTTCAATTTCTCATCTTCTGGAGTTGGCTTGGACTGGTCTCCCACTTGAATGCTTGTAACTTTTCTTGTAAAAAACAAAGCGACAAGGAGTGAGAGCACTGATAGACCAATGATGATGTAAACAGATTGCATCGATTTTCCCTTGAGTATATTTTCCTACCGATTGATTTCTAGAATTAGCTCCAACGGAAGGGGTTTAGTTGATTACCCTATTCATTTTTTTTGCTAAGGAAATGGTCAATGGTTTTTTTAAAAGAAAATTAAGAAAATCCTTTATATTTGGTTGAGATGAGTGAAAATATTGAATCTTACCCTAAGACAACTTTGGTATAATTATTCGAATTGACAAAAATAAAAATCCAATCTATTCTGACTGAGGAAATTCCAAACGTAATGATAGATTTTGATAAATTAAAAAAATCTCTTAAACGATTGGAGGAACAATACCAAAACTATTTAGAAATTAGTAACGGAGATAGATTCTCATCTTTAATTCAGGAAGCAGTCAGAGAATCAGTGATCCAAAGATTTGAAACATGTTATGATATGGTTTGGAAGCATCTAAAAAATTATTTGGAAATTGAATTAGGTTTACCAGATGTACCGAATAGTCCAAAACCAATTTTTAGAATTGCAAACGAAAACAATTTGGATTTGAATATTGAAAAATGGTTTGAATATAGCCAAACTAGAATTGATACAAGTCATGATTATAGTCAGGAAAAAGCAAACTTAGCAATTGATTTAGTGAATGATTTTATTCATGACACAATCTTAGTTTATGAAATCCTATCTAAAGAGAAATGGAAATAATCAAAAAGATAAACTCAGAATCTTCTCTTGTCATTCAAGATAAACATTTAGAAATGATAAAAGAGATTTTAAAAAATAAAATTCCTAATGAAAAAGTTTGGGCTTATGGTTCAAGAGTTACTGGTACAGCAAAGAAACATTCAGATTTAGATTTAGTAGTTTTTGGTCTAAGCTTAACCAAGCTCACTGAGCTAAAGGAAGGATTTGAAGAAAGTAATATTCCTTTTCGAATTGATATCATGGATTGGAAAAAAATTCCTGAGTCATTTCAGAAAAATATACAAGCTATGTACGTTGTTCTACAAACTGGAGAATAGAATAAAATTTTAGACTAAGATTATGCCTACCGTTTTTTATCATAATAAATATCGCTTTTACTTCTACTCTAATGAATTTCAAGCTGCGAATATTTTAGAGCCCGTTCATATACACATTGAAAGTGGGGAAAATGATGCAAAATTTTGGATTGAACCTGAGATATCTTTAGCTTCAAATAATGGTTTTAGAAATAAAGAATTATCTGAAATTGAAAAAGTGATTGAAATTAAAAGAGATGAAATTATTCTCAAATGGAAACAACATTTTAAGTTATTATAGAAAATGAATACGACCTTATTAATTGAACCTAGAGCTAAAGATGTTAAAATCATAGAAGACTATGCTATCTGGGTATTACTGGAAGATGGGAGAGAAATCACTGTTCCAATTTTTTGGTTTCCAAAGTTAATTAAAGCAACAAAGCAAGAACTAAACAATTTTAGAATTATTGGTAGAGGTTCTGGAATTCACTGGGAAGATTTAGATGAAGATTTAAGTATTAGAGGTTTTCTTTTGGGATTCAAAGGAGTGTAAATAAACTAACGTTAAGACAAATTTTTTTTAAGAAATCTTAGAATAAATTCCAAAAAATCTTCATTGACCTAACATGTTGAATTCTATAATCTAACCTTATGCAAGACATTCTAACAAAACCTGACTTTGATTTAACAGAAATTATCAATGGAGAAGAGAGAATGGCACCTAGTCCTTTTGGCTATCATCAATCGATTGTAAATAGAATTAACTATTTAATACTTACTTATTTAGAAAAAAATCCAATCGGTGAAGTTTATATCTCTCCTTTGGATGTGATTCTAGAAGAAGGCATCAATCGACTGCAACCAGACTTAATTTTTATCAAAAATGAAAACAAACATATTTTCCAAGATTGGATTCGTGGTGTTCCCGACTTGCTCATTGAAATTGTTTCCAAAGGAACTCATACAAGAGATACTGTAGAAAAAAAAGAAATCTATGAACGTTATGCGGTAAGTGAATACTGGCTAGTCTATCCTGAAACTAGCACAATCGAAATCTTTACTCTTGAAGATAAGCGATTCAAAATTTTTTCTTCCAGCGATTACACAATGGATATTGTAAAATCTAAACTGTTTGTTGGTTTAGAAATTGAACTGAAAAAAATTTTTTACTAGACTATAGGAAAGAAAAGTTTAATCAAAAAAATTCCCAGTGATATTCCGAGGATATGAGAAAAAAGAATCCAAAGTATCCGCTGGAACTTTTTCAACGAGTGATTACTGTGAGCATCGAAACCATGAAAATTGTGAAGGTTTTGCCGAAAGGTTGGTTTTAGTGAAAAGGGGTTTATTGGTAAAGCTCTATAGTCGATAAACAATATTATGGACAAAAAGATTTTGAATCAATTAAAACTGGAGAAGGAGAAATTTGAGAAAGAAGGTCTTGTCATAGTTGGTGTATTTGGTTCATTTGCGAGAGGAGATGAAAGAGCTGACAGTGATTTAGATTTGCTTTTTGAAGATTCAATCATTTTCAAAGAAAGTTACAAAGGTTTAAAAAGAGTGTATCGGCTAGAAGGGATTAAAAAAGAATTGGAACACATTTTGAATAGAAAAGTCGATTTAGTAAATAAAAATACTTTGGGAGAAATAGCAAAAAAGTATATATTGAAAAAGGTTGTAAATGTCTGAATCGGATTTACCTCGTTTGGAATTTATCTTAAGAATGATAAATATATCTGAAGAAATCATTTCAAGACATAATGGAATTGAACCAGCCCTAGAAGATTTAGAAGGTCAAAATGCACTCCTAATGTGTGTCTTACAAATAGGTGAATCCTTAAATAAAATCCAAAACAATGAATGGAGAAAAATTCTTCCAGTTAATGAATCTTATGGACTACGAAATCTAATAGCACATCAATACGACAGTGTTGATCTTTCTATAATCAGTGAAATTCTAGAAATAGATTTCCCTGATTTAAAAAATAAAATAAATAATTTGTTGAACTAAATTTTAATTAAGAAATACTTTAAACTATTGATAAGTGATTTAGAATTCAGCATGAAAAACGTTATTATTCTTGGACTGAAACTGAGAATCGAGGAAAGAAGAATGATTCTTACAAAAGATACAGTTAAAGAAAAGATATTGGATTACCTATCTCTAAAAATTAATTTAAAAGTATTAGTTGAATGGTGTGAAGAACAATTCCTATATTCTGAGCTTGAAGAATCTGATTTTGAAACTCTATCTGAAATTTTATCAAAGATCGGTTTAGCCGATGTGAAAAATTTTGGAATTGAATGGCATGAATGGAATGAATTTTTACTCAAACTTGGTTATAAAGTTGAGATTCAGTTGAAAGTAGTTTGAATTGATCTTTGAACTATAGTTTTCATTTCACTTCAACTAGTTTTCCATTGTTATATTTATGAATCATACTGGAAATCAAAGTTTGGTAAGGAATTCCTTCTTCTATGGCTTTACGCTGAATTTTATCTAAATCGATTTGTGAAATTCGGATATTAATCCTTTTTTCCTTTTTAAGAGTAGATTTTGCATAAGTAGAGTATTTGTTAATTTCCTTTTTAACTCCATTTATTGTTTTCCATTCTCCCTTCTCAAATGATTCCAAGAGATCTTTTTCTTCTTTATCTAAAATTATTTTCTTAGCTTTCATCTAAAATATCCTTTAAATAATGTTTCGTTGCTTTTCGACTTGGTATAATAGTTTTTAAAAAAATTTCAGAATCAGATTCCACAAAAGGAACTAAATAAATGTAACTATCCATATTGAGGATAAACATCTTTTGCCCCTTGTATTTTGTCTGGTTCGGATGATGAATTATATCAACTATCCTACCCTGCTCAATATAATAAATAACATCTTCAAAAGATAAACCTCTTTCTGATTTTATTTTTCTACTCTTTTCACTATCCCAGCGAAACAGCTTCATAAGCAATCTGAATTTATTGTGTGCCTTTTGTCAACAATAATTATTTAATAATCAGATTTCTATGACGAGCGTCGTTTTATCTATTTTTGAAATCGGGGTAGTAGTTTGAACTCATGAATGAGTCTTGACCCTGATTTATATTTTATATAAAATGCTTACAATGAAAGTTTTGCTTTTTCTATTGATTTTAAGTGTTCCAATCTATAGTGCTGAAACCCCTCCTTATTCCAAGATAGAACCAATTCTCAAGGAAACTTGGGATAAAACCTATCCTTTGCCATTCACAAAGATTATTAAAAAAGATACCCTAGGCAAAGGCATCATGGTGCTTAGAGATTCCAAGAAACGAATTTATTATCTTTATAGTTTTTTAGTTTTCTTTCCACGTTATAAACTGGATGATGGAAAACCGATATTCGAGGAAGATAAGGGCAGAGAGGTTGTTGTGAAACTCTATCATTATCCATTTGAAAAAGAATCTCCCTATCGAATTGATTTAGGTGAGTTTTCGGAGAAGTACAATTTAAAATCTGTGGTAAGGTGGATCAAATGAAGAGTGCTGAAGAATTAATTAGTGAAAAGATGAAAGCAAATGGTCTTTCGGAAGAACTCATCCAAGACTTTCTTCTGAAAATGGACAGAGTTAGAAAAGGAGAAACAGGTAAGGTAGATTGGAAAACGATAGGCGACCTTGATCCAAATCTTGACGAAATCTCATTAGATGAAATCAGAAAAAAATTTCCCGTCAATGTTCAAAATCTTTCTAAATTAGTTGTGATTAAACTCAATGGAGGTCTTGGCACTTCAATGGGACTTGAAAAAGCTAAGTCACTCATCACGATCAAAGATGGTAAGAGTTTTTTAGAAATCATCGCAACACAGATTCAATACTATAGAAATAAATTCGGAGTTGAGATCCCACTTCTACTGATGGATAGCTATAACACTCAGGAAGATTGTGCAGAGCTACTGAAAAAAATTTCGTTTAAACAGAACTTCCCAACTAGTTTCCTTCAAAATAAGGTTCCAAGACTATTGCAGAAAGATTTCAGTCCAATTGAAACAAAGGATGAGAAAGAAGGTTGGTGTCCTCCAGGTCATGGGGATATTTATCTTTCCTTAAAGCAAACAGGAATCCTGAAGGACTTAATCAATGCAGGGTTTAAATATGCTTTCATTTCGAATGGAGACAATTTAGGAGCAACCATTGAACCACATATTTTAGAGTATCTATTACAAGAAAACTTAGACTTCGTTATGGAGATGACACCTAAGACACTTGCTGATACTAAGGGTGGAGCGATTTATAGAAAACTAATCGATGGGAAATTCGTTGGACTAGAACTATTGGAAACAGCACAAGTTCCGAAAGAAAACGAGTCTGAGTTTTCTGGAATGGGAAAATTTAGAACTTTTTCTACTAATAATCTTTGGATCAATCTTAATGCACTAGAAAAAAAACTAGAGGAAGGACAATTGCGACTATCGCTTATTGTGAATCCCAAAAAAGTTGAAGGACAAGAAGTCTATCAATTAGAAACTGCAATGGGTTCTGCAATTGGAAATTTTTCTAAGACTAAAGGAATTATCATTCCCAGAGAAAGATTTGCACCTGTGAAGAAATGTGAAGACACACTAATTAGGATGTCTGATGCATATATATTATCAGAAGACAATTCCCTTGTGATGAATCCCAAACGAAAAGAAGTGGGACTTGGAGAGAACTTAGTTAGTCTGGATGATAATTATTATAAAAAACTTCCTGATTTTCAAAGACTAGTTCCAGTACTTCCTTCACTACTCTACTGCAAGACTTTGAAAGTAATTGGTGAGGTTCTATTCGATGTTGCTGTTGAGATGAGAGGTGATGTAGTAATTGAAAACAGTTCTAATGAAGTTTTCAAACTTTCTTCTCTTGGGAAAAAAGTTTTAGACAATGAAATTATTAAGGTTTGAGGTAGGTTTATGAATCCAGATAGAATGTTCAAAATTGTAAATATTGTAGTAATCATCCCTTGGCTTCTTATGATCTGCTTGCCTAAATGGAACATTACTCAATTCATTATTTCCAAGCAAATATTTCCACTATCGCTTTCCATTTTTTATATTATCTATTTAGCACAAGGATTTGGAAAAGCTTCCGGAAATTTCATGAGTTTAAATGGACTTAGCAAGCTATTTAGAAACGATAACTTGCTTCTAGCAGGTTGGATTCATTATCTAGTGTTTGATTTGTTTGTGGGTGCTTGGGAATTTCATGATAGCATGGCATCTGGAATTTCCCATTTCATATTAATCCCTTGTTTGCTACTTACACTGATGTTTGGACCAGTTGGCTTTTTGGTTTATTCAGTCTTAAAGATGATTCTTTAGGCAAGATATGTATAAGAATATTTCCAACGCAGTTAGAATCATTATGACAAGAAAATCTGAGGGTTTTGCTGTCTCTCAAATAGGAATTCATAATTTAGGTAAATGGATTGACCCAGTAATTAATATTGATCTATTTGAGATGAGTCAACCAACCTTTCCTCCACATCCACATGCAGGTTTTTCTGCTGTAACTTATATGTTAGAATCCTCAAAGGGAAGTTTCCAAAATAGAGATAGTAGAGGTGACTCATCAATAATATCACCTGGTGATATTCATTGGACTTTAGCTGGTTCAGGAATTGTACATGAAGAAGTTCCAACAGTATCAGGAATTTCTTGCAGTGGATTACAGATTTTTGTAAACCTACCTTCTATTGACAAAGAAATAGAACCTAAAGGACTTCATCTAAAAACTGAAGAAATGCCTACTATCACCAATCAATACTACCGTGCCAAGATAGTATCTGGTGAATGGCAAGGAAAAAAATCTCCACTACCCTCTTATCCCAATATATTGATATTAGATATAACTCTAAAAACTGGTGAGATAACTATTGAACTTCCAGAAGAAAATTCTTCATTTTTGTTAAGCCTATCAGGAAAAGGAATAATTTTGCAAAATGAAGGTGAAGTATCTTTAGAGGAAAATTTTGCAATTTGCTTTCAACAAGAAAAAGGAAAAATCACTATTAAGAATGATTTAGCTGAAGACCTGAAACTCATCCTATTTTCTGGAGTCCCAATTAAAGAACCACTTTTTCCGATTGGACCGTTTATAATGAATACTGAGGCTGATGGTCATAGAAAATACTCGGAATATAAGCAGGGTAAAATGGGTAGTATTCCTACCTGACCAATTTAACCTCTATGTTAAAATAGACTTGACCAATTTAACCTAGAGGTTAAAATAGCCATATGGATTTCAGTTCTGAAAGACTAATTTTTCATCCAATATTGCAAGACTTGAAAAGTAAAATGGTCTTAATTGGAGGACCAAGGCAATGTGGAAAAACTCATCTTGCTAAAGAACTATTGAAAAGTTCAGATTCACAGAATAACTATTTTAACTGGGATTCTTCGGAAGATAGAAAGATAATTCTAGCTCAAAAATGGAATAAGGATAGAATTGTAGCGTTAGACGAAATTCATAAATATCCAAGATGGAAAAATTTTTTAAAAGGAATTTATGACACACAAAAAGAAAATCATAATTTTATTATCACAGGTTCAGCCAGATTAGATATATATAAACGTGGAGGTGATTCCCTACTAGGACGTTATCACTATTGGAGGCTTCATCCTTTCACTCTAAACGAACTGCCAAAGAAAATTTCCTTAGATGAGGCTTTTCAGAGATTAATGAAAGTGGGTGGATTTCCCGAACCTTTTCTTTCGGGAAATGAACGTACTGCGAGGAGATGGAGAAAAGAACGATTTGATTTAATCTTAAGAGAAGATATTAGAGACTTAGAAAGAGTCAATGAAATCCAAAACATAGCACTTTTAGTTGATTTGCTAAAATCCAGAGTAGGTTCTTTGATAGTAGTTTCTAATTTAGCTGCTGAACTTCAGGTAGCCTCTAATACAGTAAAGAGATGGATAGAGATTCTAGAGAGGATGTATTTGATTTTTGTGGTTAGACCCTATACAGAGAAACTATCTCGTGCAATTTCAAAACCATTTAAGGTTTATTTTTTTGATAATGCAGATGTGGAAGGAGATGAAGGTGCAGTTTTTGAAAATCTTGTTGCAACACATTTATTAAAAAAAATTCAATATATCGAAGATTATGAAGGATATAGAATGCAGCTACACTTCATTAGAGATAAGGAAGGTATGTCTTATCCTAAAATAGTTGTCATATATAGAGGTTCTTATGAAACACATGGAAAGACAAACGATCAGATATAGTGAAGCATTTCAACGTAAAGTAGTGAATGAGGTAGTTAAAGGAAAGTTTAGCATGGAAGGAGCTAGT
>JANRLP010000027.1:0-10421 GCA_033762425.1 Leptospiraceae bacterium | reverse complement strand
TATACTAGCTACCATTTTTATCAATTATTTATTTCACATACAATTAAACAAAACTAGATCTAAATTATGGGTAACGTTAGCGATTATTGCTAATGTGATTAATTTAGGATTCTTCAAATATTTTTACTTCTTTACAAAGATGTTTTATCAGATTTCAGGAAATGAATATTTTCAGGAAATTGGAACAACAGTTAAAATATTATTACCTTTTGCGATTAGTTTTTATACATTCCAGTTAATAGCATTTCATGTAGATACTTATAGGAGGACACAAGAAACAAGGATAGAGTTACATAGATTCACATTGTTTGTATTATTTTTTCCAGTGTTAATTGCAGGTCCAATCATGAGAGCAAATGAATTTTTTCCGAATTTAGAGGGATTAACACCTGATAAGGAAAAGATGATTCGAGGAAGTTATTTATTTATATCAGGACTAATCAAAAAGGTGTTGCTAGCAGATTTTTTAGCTCCAATCGTAAATCCTGTTTATAATAATCCAGAAGTTTATACTGGACTAAGTTTATTTTTTGTGAACTTTGTATATTTTATGCAGTTATATTTGGATTTTTCAGGATTAACTGATATGGCAAGAGGGGCGGGATTATTGTTGGGCATAGAGATCGCAGATAATTTCAGAGCACCTTTTTTTGCACAGAGTCTAAGTGATTTTTGGACAAGATGGCATATAACACTTTCTACTTGGCTTAGAGATTATTTATTCATTCCAATGGGAGGATCGAGAGTAGGGAAGTTAAGAACTTATTTCAACCAGATAACCACAATGACGATCGGAGGATTTTGGCATGGATCTGATTATACTTTCATCCTTTGGGGTTTTTATTGGGGAGTGATGATGGCTGTGGAAAATGTTTTCAGAAGAGAATTCAATTTTCAGTTTGAATTCAATAATTTATTGATAAAAACTTTTCGTGCTATGATAGTATTTAGTGTTTGTTCTATAAGCTTAATTATGTTTAGGGCAAATAGTGTGAATGGAATGAATCAGATGATAAATGGAATCGTTGGAAATAATTTACTGTCATTTCAAACAGAACTAAAGGAAAAAGAAGGAGTTTGGATAATTGAGACAATGGAATTAGTACAATCCGAGAAACCATTTTTACTTGAGGAACTAAAAAACTTTGAGAGTATAGTGTATATAGCAGTGATGGTAATAGTATTTAGCTATTTTCAAAATTTTCCAGAAAGGTTGGAATGGGGGAAGAAAATATACATTTTGGTTTTGATAGGGGTACTAACAGTGATTTTGCTAACCAGTCTCGCTCAGGGTGGAGACTCATTTATCTATAATCAGTTTTAATATGTTTAAGAATATTTTTTTATATACCCCTTTTCTAATATTCTTTTTAGCTTTGGCAGTGGATAGGATACTAGTGACAGATTCTATTAGAGCTTATTATACTAAGACAGTTTCAGAATTAAATTTTTTACATAAACCAGAGTTGTTTACAGAGCTGAAGGAGTATTTACAAAAAAAGGATAGAAAAAAGGTTTTAGTATTTTTTGGGAATTCAAGGTCTTTGCTTTTTGATAATGAAGTCATTGCAAAAAAATATCCCGAATGGATACTATTCAATTTTTCAGTTCCAGGAGGAACACCAGATTATTTTTTATATTGGTTGCTGAAGTTTAAAGAGCAGAATATAAGACCTGATTTTATAATTGTAGATAGTGCCATTGAAGCGTTTAATTTAACAGCAACAATTAAAATAGATGAGTCTATCAATAATGGATTAGATATACCGTTTGTATGGAAGTATAGAGAAAGATTCTCTAAGGAAGAATTAACAGAGTTTATAGCAAAGAGAATGTTTCGGACTTATCAATATAGACCAAAGATTTTAGAAATATATAATCGTGCAAAGAATAAAGGGGAGATACTCAATAATTTTCTTTTTTTCAGAGGAATGGTTACTGATAATTTAAGAAGAAATAGAGGAAGTGCTTCGGGAGATTTTGCACAGAATAGAACATCAAGTGAAAACATCATTGCAGACTTTGCAAGAGGTGATTATAATTCATATCTATCACCATATAACTTTCATGAGGAAAAAATAAAATTTCAAGAAGATATCTTAGTTATACTAAACGAGTTAGCAGTTCCTCATGCAGGAATTTGGGTTAGAGTCGCTCCGCTGTATTTTAATTTAATCCAGAACAAGAAACAAAAACAAAAAGATAATACAGAAAAATCTGTTTTAGAGATATGGAAACCAAGAATATTTTCAATGTATAAAATACATAATACAGAAATTTGGAATATGAATGAGGGAGATTTTTCTTGTGCTCAATTTACTGATGCAAGTCATATGGCGACTGCTTGCTTTCCTGATTATCTAGAATTTATATTTAAAAGATTAAAATAGATATTCAACTGTATTCCTTTTTTGGACTTCTTTTCCCACTCTCGCTTTAGTCAATAAATTTTGGTCAATGAGGCTCTCTAAGTTCAAAATTTATTGACCGAAGCTGAAAGCCTGACTTTCCCCCAACATAAATATTTCAATCATGAGTAAGAGCAAATCATAAATGTCGAAGTTCCAAACTAGTTATATTTAATATAATTATACCGATTGCCAAAAGTAATTGCCCTTTGACTTAAGAAAGGAATTAGTTTTATTCGCAAAACTTTTGAGTTACTAGTTCCATTTCAGGAAATAGAATTGCACTTAGAGTTGAATATCCTTCTGTTTTCATTTTACCCATAAAACAACCACTATCTAGATTCACATAATGATCCCTTAACACTGCTGAATAAACTGGAGTATGTCCAAAAGCATTGAATACTTTAGGAATTTCAATTATCTGTCTTGGTCTTCCCCAAAGAGCCTGATCATTAAATGAATGCTTATAGATTTCATTTTGTTCTAGTTTATCTCTGTAATGCCAAACTTTCCCTACAGTACTATGAGTTACAAATAACCGTCTTCCCGACCCATTCACTAAATTTGGAAAATCCAAGTATAATGGCAAACTAGTTAACCATTGAATATCGGCTAACGTTCCTAATTCAGTTTTAGCAGCAGTTAAACTTTTTATCTTTACATTTTCATAATAACCATAATTTCTTGCAGTGTTGTCGCCACCAAAATTAGGATTCAACCAAAGATTATCTTGATTGTTAATAAATTTTCTTAAAACTTCTTCATGATTCCCACGAACAGAAAGAAATCCATTGTCTCGAACTAACTCAACTACAGACTTACTATTTGGACCTTTATCAATTAGATCACCAACAAAACAAACTTCCTCATTGGGAAACTGTTTTAGAAGTGCTTTCAATGTTTTATAACATCCATGAACATCACCAATGACTAACATGATAAAATTTTAGAATTAGGAAAATCATTAGTCAAGATTTTTTTGAGAGAAAGTGTTATTTAGTTTGATCTAACCTAGCTTCACCTTCCGAATTTCACCAAAGATTCCTGGAATGGAACTAACGTCTAGGATATGACCTAGAGTAGAAAAACCACCCGCCATTGCACCTGCTATTCCAGGACAAGCAACATCTACACCTGTTAAATATAAATTTTCAAATGGAGTTTTGGGACTAAGCCATTCTTTTTGAAATTTTTCTTTAGTGCAAGGAATTCCATAAATCGTTCCGTCTCTGTGTCCTGTAAATCCTAAATTGGTAAGTGGAGTTGAAAGTTCTTGGTATTCAATGAGTTCTTCAAATTTCGGAATATGCTTTTTGACTAAGTTAATCAAACCCTCACTCATTTTCTTTTTCAACTCATTATACTCTTCTCCCCTATGCTTCCATTTTTCGTTTTTCCATTTCTCAAAGGGAGCAAATTCGACTAACGTTATGATTTCAGCAGTATGTCCACTAGCCTTAGTATCTTTTAAAGATGGAAAAGATAGATATGCTAAACTTGGGTTTCCAGATAATACAGAATTTTTTTCTTTGAAAATCTTATCATGGTCATAAGAAGTATATATCCAATAGTTCTCACCAAAGATTCCAATCTCTCTAGGATCTTTTTTAAATCCTAGATACAATGTTGTGCTAGCTGAAGCATGTGCAATATCATCCAGCTCTTGCATAAAAGAAACTTGTTTAGGAATCAATTTTTTATAAGTAGTATAAGCACCTGCATCAGAAATAATAAGTGGTGCATAAACCTCATAAGTTTCTTTTCCCGTTCCTTTCTTATCTTCTTCAACTATAACACCAATTGCTTTATCTTTAGAAAATAATATTTCAGTTACTTTTGAATTTAGTCTTGTCTCACCACCTCTTGATTCAATAATTTTTTTCACACTCTCAGCAATCTTCTTTGCACTTCCATCAGGATAAAACCCACCTTGTAGATAGTGTTCTACAATGAGAGCATGGATCACAAAACTACTCATTGAAGGAGGAAGTCCATAATCACCCCATTGCCCAACAAGGATTGCCTTTAGTCTTTCATCTTTGAAATGATGGTCTAAGTATTCTTTGGTTGTAACTAAAGAAGGATTAGAGGTAAAATCGTTGAAAAATTTTACTAACTTATCCATTCCATAAGGCAAGGATTTCGAAGTCATAAATCTTCCAAACCAATTAGTTGCATCTTTTACATCTTGAAAGTATCTTATGATTGCATCTTTTTCTTTTGGGAAAAGTTGTGAAAGGGATTCCTTGAATTTTTCTTCCTGACTTGAAACAGAAAAAGTAAAATCGGGAAAGACAAATTTTTCAAATATCTCAGGCATTGAATTGAATTCTACTTCACCATCCGTAATCAAATCCATTAACATTCTAAATGGACTTCCCTTCTGTAGTTTACCAAGATAATGAAGTCCTACATCCCATTCGAATTTTCCATCTCTTCTGAAGGTATGAGTAAAACCACCTAGCTTAAAATGTTGTTCTAAGATTAAAACTTTTTTGTTCTTGAGTTTTGAATATATGCTACCAACAGTTAATGCTCCCATACCAGAGCCAATTAGAATCAAATCAAACTGAGTTTCCTTTTTCATAAACTCAATTTAGTAAGTACTAAGTTTTATGTAAAGCATAGAATCTATTATTTCATATACAAGTAATGAATTCATCAAAAAAACTCAAAACTAGTTTACGAAATTCTATATAAAATTTAAAGTAAATTTATGAGTTTTAATATCAGTACATTCCAACAAAAAATACAATCTCTAAAAACATACTCACTTAACAAAAATCATATTTCCATTTTAGAAAAAAGTCTTCCAAGTCTAGATGATTGGCAATTGTTAAGGGTAAACCCAATTTCTTTTGGAGAAGTTAATGGGATCAATGAGCAAGAGTCAATAGATCTATTTGTTCATGCAGCAAAGGTTGGAATTTTTGATTTTAGATTTAATATGATCTGTCCCTATTGTGCAGGAATTGTTCATTCTCATCAATCGTTAGACGAAATTGGAAAAGATAATTTTTATTGTGCAACCTGTGACTTGAATTCACCAAGCAATCTAGACGACCAAGTAGAGGTAAGTTTTAGTATTTCTCCTTCAGTTAAAGAATTAGAATTAGATCCATATAAAGACTTTGAAACTTATAGAAGATATAATTTCTCAGAGAACATTCAACGCTCAATGCCTCACCAAGAACTAGCATCTTCCTTATATAAAGATTTTATGATTGCAAAACCAGATGAAACAGTTGTTCAAAAATTTCAAGCAACCACAGGAGAAACTTACCAGATATGTAGTATAGAAACTAATTCTTCACTATTTATAAATTTTAATGAAAAAGAAGATAGGAAAAATTCTAGTATGATTTCAATGACTCCAAGTGGAATTAGTCCGAGGACATTGGAACTTAACTCAGGAGAAATAGAGTTAAAGCTAACTAATCTAACTAAGTCAAAGATTGCAGTCGTACTTATAAAACCTAACTTGAAAGGAATCATGCAAATAGTTTCTGAACATCCTCCTAAATGGAAAAAATTTTTGACCGCAAAAATGTTATTAAACAATCAAAGTTTTAGAGACTTGTTTAGAATCCAACATCTATCAGACTCATTAAGTTTAAATGTTAGAAGTCTTACGATTATGTTCACAGACCTTCGTGGTTCGACAGAAATGTACGATAAGGCGGGAGACTTATTAGCTTATCAATTAGTACAAGAACATTTCGAATTGCTAATAGACTCAGTTCGAAAATATTCTGGTGCAATTGTAAAAACAATGGGAGATGCGATCATGGCATCTTTTTCTAATCCAAGAGATGGAGTCTTATCATCAATAGAGATGTTTGATAGAATTGATTCTATGAATCGAACATGGAAAGAAAAAGGTTACCAAGTGGGACTTAAGATAGGACTGAACGAGGGATCTGCTTTAGCAGTACTCAATGATGAGAGACTAGACTATTTTGGACAATCTGTGAATATTGCTGCAAGAGTGCAAGGACTAGCTAGTGCTGGAGAGGTTTGGGTATCTGAGTCAGTTTTTGCATCCCCCGAGATTTCTACAATTCTTCAAGAAAAAGGTTTTCAAGTAGAAAAGCAAATTGCAACACTCAAAGGAGTTGGTTCTCCTACTGTTGTCTATAAGTGCTATAGCAACTAACGTTAAAATCTAACACCCAGTCTTCCTTCAGGACAAAATATGTTACATTGATTATCTTAACCTAATCCACAACAAATTCCACCTCTCATGCCTATTTCCTAAGTAAGGATCAAAGAAATCATCTGCTTAAAAATGATAATTAAGATCAATTTAAGCATGATGAAAGCTCATTGGATAGTTTTAGCTAGAAAATGGTTATGGTATTGATAATGCAGAGCACACTACTAATTCAGTCTAGATAATTCATTTTCAGCAACCAAAATAAAAATCTTTAGAATTAGGTTTCATGTCTCAAAATGCAGCAATTAAATTGTATTTATTAGCTTGCAGGAAAAAGAAAGGGTTCTAATTTTTGTTTTATGAAATCACAAGAAAATTTAACTTTGGATGGTCTCTCTGGAGAAGAACTTTTTTCTACGCAAGTTGGTCTTACTTATAGAGATTTTTTAGTACTACCAGGATATATCGACTTTAATCCAAGTGATGTAGATTTAGAAACTAAACTGACTAGAAACATAATTCTTAAAAAACCTTTTCTAAGCTCCCCAATGGATACAGTGACTGAATCATCAATGGCAATCGCTCAGGCTTTACAAGGTGGGATGGGTTTCATACATTATAATAACAGTATAGAAGAACAAGTGAAACATGTGAGAAGAGTGAAACGTTATGAAAATGGTTTTATCACAGACCCAATAGTATTGAGTCCTAATCACACAATTTCTGATTTAGATGAGATTAAGGAAAGATTTGGTTTTTCAGGAATTCCTATCACTGAAGATGGAACATTCAACTCAAGACTAATAGGGATCATAACAAATAGAGATATTGACTTTGAACATGATAGATCGATTCCATTAGGAAGGCTCATGACTAGAGAGCTAATCACAGGTGAAGTTGGGATTAGTTTGAAAGAAGCAAACCAAATACTGAAAGCAAGCAAGAAAGGAAAACTTCCTATCGTGGATAAAAGTGGATATCTTGTTGCGATTGTAAGTAGATCAGATTTAAAAAAGAATAAAGAATTTCCTGATGCTTCTAAGGATCACAACAAAAGACTAAGAGTTGGGGCAGCAGTTTCCACTTTACTTGAATCCAGAGATAGGGTTGCCGCATTATATGAGGCGGGAGTCGATGTAATCGTAATTGATTCAGCACAAGGAAATTCAGTTTATCAAATTGAGATGATTCAGTTTATTAAATCTAATTTTAAAAATATGGATGTAATTGCGGGTAACGTTGTAACTAAAGAACAGTGTAGAAATTTAATCGAGGCTGGTGCTGATGGACTGAGAGTTGGTATGGGACCGGGTTCAATATGCATCACACAGGATATGATGGCAGTTGGAAGAGCACAGGCCACAGCAGTTTATAGGACTGGAGGATATTCAGCAAAGTATGGAATCCCAGTAATTGCTGATGGTGGAATTTCTTCAATAGGAGATATGAGTACGGCACTAGCAATTGGAGCATCAACTTGCATGATGGGTTCCATGTTTGCAGGAACTAATGAGGCGCCAGGTGAATATTTTTATGAGAATGGAATTAGATTAAAAAAATACAGAGGTATGGCTAGCTTAGAGGCAATGAAGGCGGGTGGTGACAAGCGTTATTTCAGTGAAGGTCAAAAGATAAAGGTAGCACAAGGTGTAAGTGGGGCAGTTGTGGATAGAGGTTCGATTATGAACTATGTTCCTTATCTTGCTCAGGGGTTAAGACAATCATTTCAGGATATGGGGTTTAGATCAGTTTCTAAACTTCACGAAGCATTATACTCAGGAAGATTGAGATTTGAAAGAAGATCTGAATCAGCTCAAGCTCAGGGTTCAGTTCATAGTTTATATTCTTATAATAAACCTTCAGTTAGGATGGAATAATATCGTTTTATGAGAATATATCATCTTGCGATAGTATTTTTATTGTTGGCTACTTCTCTTCTGCCAAGAGAGGTTAGCTTTCTTCCAACATATATAATTGGGAATCCACCTGATTCTATTCGCTCAAAGGATGCTCATATAAATGAAGCATTTTCTGATTTAATAGCCTTTTACGCACAAGAAAATTTTCAAGTAGATGTTTCAGATTCAGATAAGATGAGAAACTATTTAGCTTCAATTGATTATACTGGTGAAGACAAGAAGCCTAGTAGAAGTTTATTGAATGGAGTATGTTCAGAACTAGAACCTGATTATGTGACTAAGTCTGAAATAGATTTTTCAGGAACACCTGTGATTCAAACTGATGTATATAACTGTAAGGGAAAACTAATTTATAGTGAAGAGACGATTCTATCAGGCGATTTTTATGTTTTTATGGAAAAACATGCAAAAAAAGCATTTGGGTTTTTAAGTCCGAAACGAAAACAAGACATGAAGTCCAATCTAAGTAGTAATGAAGAGATTGTGATTGCAGTTGATCTTTCTGGTTCAATGAGTGCAGATACAAAACAATTGGCTGAGTATATTTCCTCGATAACAGGAACAGAAGGACTATCCCTTGGACTATTAACACTTTCAAGCAAGGAAGTAAAATTTATCAAACCAGATACAAATCATACAAAAATCAAGGATGAGCTTGCAAGATTAAGATTTGGACAAGATATTGATATAGATACATTGATTGGTTATTTGCAGAAGGCTAGGAAAAATTTTACAGAAAAAACAAATAGAACAAGAAAATTCATACTATTTACAGATGCAAAACCAGATTCTACAAGTGGATATAAATTAGGCAACACACTCAAGTCATATTCCTCATTAGGGTTTGCAGTCCATTTAGTAACAGGATCTTATTTTGATTTCAAGGAAATGAGAATATACAAAAAGGCTCTGGGAATGAGTGGTGCATTGCATCAAATTAAACATGAACAAAAAATTGGAACGATTCAGGGCTTTAGAACAGTTTATTTATATGATAGAAAGATATTTTATGATAAAAAAGGAAATGAAAATTCATCAATAAAAGATTTACCACAAATTCCTGAAGGAAAAGTATATGGTATCGTTCAGTTTCCTCACCCTGGAAATTTTTCTGATGTATATTTACAGTTTTCTGGAGATAAGCCACTCGAGAAAGGAGCTATAAAATCAAATATTGCTCATATAACTGAAAAAATTATGTTTAGTTCAGGGAAATCTTTAGATGGTTTTGCAAGAAAAGTTTTAGTTAAGGCGGGGCCTAACTCAATTTGGATTTATTCGAATGAAGTTGATGCAGAAATGGTTGGAGAAGAAATCGCATTCAGGACTGTTTTCAAAAAAGACTTGAGTACTTCATTAGGATTTTCTAATATTCCTAATGAAACAAAAATTCAAAAAGATAGCATACCTTCGCTTTTGAATCTCACTCAAGCTGAAATCAAGGCTGCACTTTCCAAGGGTGATAAAGATTTCCTTTCTTGCTTCGTGAAAGGAAGGATTTTAGAAGTTAAATAGATTTTGGGCGACAGCCGGGCTTTCCTCTCTCGTTAATTTTTTGCATTCACAAAAAATTAACGCCGAGTCAATCCCTGTCGCATTCCTAAGCGTTAGCTACCACGTCCTAGTGGGGTTTTCACAAAAAATTCTACTAAATCCAATCCATTAAAGAATCGAATCTTTGTACTAAAGGAATAGTTTTTTGCTAATGCTTGTGATCTTTTCACCATTCTATAAAAATACATTGCATTGATCTCATCAAACGATAGCATGAATGTAAATAACAAGGACATGGATATCCTCAAAAAATTTGCTAAGGTCTTTAGTCTCAAATAGTCTCGTGAAAAGACTCGAATCGTTTGGATTTTGTAGTTCTCTTCCTCTACCTCGGACTCACTCGCCTTGACCTGATATTTGGTTTTCATGTTTGCGTTCGGTTTC
>JANRLP010000026.1:0-10566 GCA_033762425.1 Leptospiraceae bacterium | reverse complement strand
AATTGAACTGATTAAAGATAGACTTTTAAGAATTCCGAAAATCACAGTCCGATCGAACAGGAAATTTCCTCGTCATGAGAAAATTAGAAAAAGAAAATTTGAAATGAATCGAAGAAGGGCTACTTAAGTTGACAGCATTAGGTGATCGCTACTGTTTGGCTTAATGAACTCAATGTTAATTGTCCTGATTGTATAAAAACACTAGAGAGTTGAACCACTTGCCATTCTACAATAACTGACTCATTAGCTTCATTTCTAGATATTTCCAAATTTGTATTTGTGGAAAGTCTAGCCATTATAGTTCTACGCTCATCAACTCCATTCCCAAAATTTGTGATTCGAGAATATACTAATACAAATGTTTGAGTAAGAGTAACAGGGTTTATAGTAACGTTAGTTGTTGTTGTGCTTGAATCTAAAGTAATCGATCCTCTTTGGATAGCAGAACCACTTGAAAATTCTATCACATACCAATTCACTGTTGCATTCCCACCACCCGATTGGATTTCCACTCCAGTTCCAGAGGAATTCAATTGACAAGTTGTTGAATTGTTGCTACTAGATAAAGTATAACCAAAGTTACAATATACAAATGCTTTGCTAATATCCACAGTTGTGATAGGTATCGATTGCAAAGTTGAATTTGAAATTGTAGTTCCAATAATAATACTTCGATTGAGTGGAGTTCTAGCGTCATTATCATTTATGGTAGCAACTACATCAGGGATGGAAGTAAGCAAAAAACCGATATCAGTGGAACTTACAGAATGTCTTAGAGTTCCAGAATGAGTTCCTTCAATCTTTCCATCATCAGTTGCTGTGACTAGGATTTCTTTTTCAGTCCAATCTGTTTCAGTAAATACCACAAGATTTTTATCTATGGTAATTTGAGAGTCTGTGGTTAGAGTAATTGTGATTGTTCCATTTGGTTTGGATGGTAAGGAGAGTTTGTAGCTAGCATAAACACCTCCTTCACTAATATCAAAACTTTTCAAGGATTGAGAAATTGTTCCTATAGGAAATAAAAATTTGAGTCCAATGGATTTATCACTCTTACAATGATTTAAACTAAAGTTGAGAATCAAAAAAAATAGAAAAACTTTCACTTGTTTGAACATTACATTATTAGACTAAACTATTTTGATTGATTAATAACCAAAATTTTAGTCAAAAAGTTATTTTTAATCATTAATTGACTGTCAAAAAAATGATTAGGCAGGAAGATCATCAACTAGAGTGAAGTATTTCTCAAATCCAACCATCTGGAATAAGTGACTCACTGCTTTATTTGGTCTCATGATATAGAACTTTTTATTTTTTTCGATGCATAATCTGGATTGTTTGATGATCGTTGCAAGTCCCGAAGAATCAATATAGTTCACTTGTGAAATGTTAAATATAATACCATCTGATTGATCCAAGTTTAAATCCTTAAAAAACTCTACTAGGTCTCTACAGTTGTATAGATCGATTGTAGTCTTTTGAGTTATCTCTACTAGATGTAAATTTTTATAAAGCCTTGAACTAATCTTTAATTCTTCTTCGTTAAACATTTCGCTCATCTTATTTCACTCCTAAATTTAAATCTCTTTCCCGCCTCTAATTGATTATACAAATTGATAAATCTTTCATCAGCAATTCTTCCTTCATTATCTTTCGATAAATCTTTCCTGATTCTTTTCAAAAAGTACATATTCATTTCTTCTTTATTCTTAGCCTTAATTTTTCCTCTTGGCTCAAACTCAAAAAAATACTTTGCAAACTTATATACATGTTCTGAAACGTTAATTTCTCCAACCTCTCCCGATGACTCCATTCTGCTAGCTATATTTACTGTATCACCCCAAAGATCGTAAGCAAATTTATGCTTGCCAACAACTCCTGCAACTACAGGTAGAGTATGTGTCATTCCTTCTGCGTCTCTTGTGAAGCCACTAAAATCAGTAAACATTACAGTTACTGATGGATTTACCAACTACACTTGGTAGATTAGACATGATTAAGATACCAGTGAACGGAGCTTTGGATAATAATAAAAAAACTATTAATATACTTATGAATGTTCCAAGGATAGAAAAAAAGTATATTGGTAATTTCGCAAGTGCATATTCAATTGGATTGTTTAGATCATACTGAATAAATTTTAATTCATAGTTAACGAATAAGTCAAATAACATAACCAAACTCCTTGCATAAAAAACTTGTACTGATGAATTGATTGATAAGTTCATCCAAAGTAGATATTGATTGTTTCATTGTGAACTCCTTTTTTGTGAGTTGATTTTCGCTTGACTGATAACTTAATTTTGATAATATAATATAAGAGGTTGAAATTATGCAGACGATTACTATTGAAGTAAAAAATCCTGATGATATGGAAGTATTTTTATCACTTGCTCGAAGACTGGATTGCAAGGTTGATATTTTTGATAAAGTTGATTGGGAAACAAGAGCAGAAAAAATTAAAAGTCTATTTAAGTCGATTGCAGAGAGAGGAACATTAGCTGAGGCAATCCCTGATCCAGTTGAATGGCAAAGGGAAATAAGAAAGGATAAGCCTCTAATAGGAAGAGAGTATTAAATGTTACTGGATAGTAATATAATTATATACTTTACTAATTTCTTAAACTTTAGTAACTTCACAACTAAGTATCCGCAAGAACTATTCGCTTCCAAGATTTCCTTGATTGAAGTATTAGGATATTCTAATATAACTGATCGATACAAATTAGAACTCAATGAAATATTTAAAAATCTTACTCTATTTGAGATTGAGGATAGATTAATCAACAAAGCAATCTCACTAAGACAATCAAAGAAAATTTCTTAGGTGATTCTATCATAGCAGCAACTGCTATCGTCCATAAACTTCCATTGGTTACTGCCAATTCAAAAGATTTTTCATGGATAGTAGGATTAGAACTCATAAATCCACTCTAGTAAAAAAATTGTCAAGATTCATTGCAGTAGCGTGCAATACTTGACCAGAGGAAAATGTATTCATCGTTCCACTCACAGCAACAGCGACTAACGCTCCTGTGAATAGGATCGAAATGATCCCAAGCCCGAAGAGGATTCCTCTATAGAATGGATTGTGTTTAATTGATTTGGGTAGTTTCATACCTTAACTCCTTGATTGTTAGTTGATTTTTGCTTGACAAATCCTGATGACTATATACTAATATCCACATGACATCTTTATTAGAAAAAGCAATTGAAAGTATAAAATTGCTTCCTGAATCAAAGCAAGACATAATGGCTGCATTTATTCTAGAAAGATTGGAATCTGATTGGGATAAACAAATAGAACAAGATTTTGCTGCTAATGGAAATTTATATTGGCTATTGAATGAAGCCCAATTGGAAATAATTTCTGGTAAAGTCAATGATGGGGGCTTTGGGAATATCTGAAATCTAAAACTACTGAAAGTTTTCGAAAACTTTTTTCCAAACTTCCTTTGGAAATTCAAAAATCTGCTAGAAAATCTTATATTCTTTGGCAGGAAAATCAAAATCATCCTTCTTTGCATTTTAAAAAAATTGGAGATTTGTATTCTGTTCGAATTGCAGAAAGATGGAGAGTCCTTGGAATATTTCAAGGACAAACTTACATCTGGTTTTGGATTGGCTCCCATGAAGACTATAATAATCTCATAAAACGATAGTATAATAGACTTCCTACTGAACAAGACTAACGTTGATATCTCTATCAACCCAGGGTTTAAACCCTGCGTTAACAGACGTTCTATACATATCATGACTATCGCCTAGCCCAGACTTCGATTCGGGAGCCTGCACCAATGCCATTACTTTGATCTGAAACAAATTGTAAATTGACAATATTTCCTGAACCAGTCCAAGTACCAAATGTTTGTTGAAATGTAAAATCAGTATTACTAATATATCTTCCACAAACATTAGTTAAAGTTCTTATGCTTCCTGTTTTAGCCAATAAAATTGCCTTTCCAAAGTGAATTGAATTTGCACTTGTTCCATTACCTGGTGAAGATAATAAAAAACCTTGCTGAGTATTGTTATTCAATGCACTTGCTGTTCCAGAATGTCCATTAGTCATACTGATATTCATAAAACCATAATTACTGCTAGTGGCGTCAGAGTTTGGTCTAAGTAGATACAATGTATTTATTGGTAAACCAGAACTACTTATTATTTTATAAACTATATCATAACTAACATCACTATCCCCATCCAACCCTGTTATATTGACCGAAGTTGTAGCACTCGTAATATCATTCTCATAGATCAGCCTCATCGCTTTCTGATTAGGAATCCCTTCAATCGCTGTCTTGAGTGAATTAAAATTTGTGTTCATTGCAGTTGCATCTAATACCTGTCCCGAAGAAAATGTATTCATAGTTCCCGTCACAGCAACAGCGACTAACGCTCCTGTACCGAGCATAATCAAAATCCCTAGTCCAATGCGTAAGCCTTTGGATATATCCTTGAAGTATTCTGTAACGAGGGATTTAAATCCTTCGTTACGTCTAATGTTGTTTTGTTTCATATTTTTTCTCCTTTATAAATATGATAAAATATTTCGTGATAGTATTATTCATCGATACTATCTAACTTTTTTACACCAAAGCATTAAAGCTTTGTTTCTTAGGCGGCAGTTTGCTATCGCTTCCAGCGGCAACTGTCAACCTCTGTCCCCTAACTTGTTGATTTTCGCTTGACAAATAGGAAAAAAGAAAAATAATCCTATTATGAACTCTTCTGAACTAATAAAACGCATTACATTGAATCCTGATGTTTGTTTTGGAAAACCAACCATCCGTAATTTACGTTATTCAGTAGAATGGATGATTGATTTACTAGGTTCTGGGATGACCAATGATGAAATTTTAGCTGATTATGAAGATTTGGAAAAAGATGATATTCTTGCCTGCTTAGTTTATGCGGGACTTGTCCTACAAACAAAAAGTATTTACATTGCTTCTTAATGAAGTTCCTGATCGATGCGAATTTGCCTAAAAGATTATCTTTGTGGTTAAAAGAAAAAGGATATGACTCTATCCATACTCTGGAACTTCCTGAGAAAAATTTGTCAGTTGATAATTTTATAAATAAATTTTCGATTTCAGAACAAAGAATTGTAATAAGCAAGGACAAGGATTTTGTAAACTCATTTCTAATTAATAAGGAACCATTCAAGTTAGTCCTGATAAAATCGGGAAATCTATCGAATCCAGAATTAATACAGATTTTTGAAAACAAATTCACTACCATAGTAAATCTTCTAGAGCATTCATCATTCATCGAAGTGCACAAAGAAATGATCTTGCTTCATTCATAAGATAATCAATCTCATTGCTTTCTGACTAGGAATCCCTTCAATCGCAGTCTTCAATGAATTAAAATTTGTGTTCATTGCAGTTACATCCAATACCTGTCCCGAGGAAAATGTATTCATCGTTCCCGTCAAAGCAACTGCGACTAACGCTCCCGTACCGAGGATGAAAATGATTCCAAGTCCAAAGAGAATTCCTCTATAGAATGGATTGTGTTTAATTGATTTGGGTAGTTTCATACCTTAACTCCTTGATTGTTAGTTGATTTTAGCTTTACTAAATTAGTTTGAATTATTAAAATTATATTATGGAAGAAACAGATTATATAAACTTGATAAGCATAAATCCAAACATTCGATTTGGAAAGCCATGTATCAAAGGGACTAGGATAGCAATTGTAGATATACTTGGTTGGCTTACCTTGGGAATGAGTTATGAAGAAATTTATGAAAATTTTCCTGAGATTAGAAGAGAGCATATTCTTGTTGCTCTTAGTTATGCTTCTAAGAGAGAAGAAATCACTAGACTTATCATTGCATGAAATTATTTTAAATTTTATAATTGACTTTGTAAAAAAATTACATATATTTGAGTTATGATTGATTATAGAGAATATATTACATTCAATCCCTCCATGAGAAGTGGAAAGCCATGCATCAGAGGAATGAGAATTACTGTTTATGATGTATTGCAGTATATGGCTTCTGGAATGACTAATGAAGAGATTTTGCATGACTTTCCTTATTTAAAACATGAAGATTTATTAGCCTGTTTAGCTTATGCAGCTGATCAAAATAAAAGAATACTTGTTGTTTAATGCTTCTTTTTGATGCAAATCTCTCACCTGAATTAGTTTCTATGTTAGCTGATCTATTTCCTAATTCGCAACATGTATTTACATACTCTTTAGAGAAAGATGATAAAGAGATTTGGGAATTTGCTTTTAAAGAAAATTTAATCATTGTAACCAAAGATGAAGACTTTGCAAATATTCTAGAAAGATTTGGTGCTCCACCAAAAGTAATTCTCATTAAAAGAGGAAACTGTCCAACTAAAACCATTGAATCTATACTAAGAGTAAGTGAAGAACAAATTAAGATTTTAATTAAAGATGCTTCACTAAGTCTATTAATACTAAGGTAACATTTTAAATTATCAATCACTTCCTACCTCCATCTCAGATCCAATTGATTCGAATCTAGCAAAATATCTGACTACTTGTGTAAGTCGTTAATGAACTTACCGCAACAGCGACTAACGCTCTTGTGAATAGGATAGCTAGAAAACCTATTCCGAAAAAAATCCCACTCTTTAAACTCTCTTTAAGCATGGGTTTAAACCCTTGCTTAAAGATAAGGTTGTTGTTTTGTTTCATACCTTAACTCCTTGATTGTTAGTTGATTTTAGCTTGACAAATTTTTTATATTGGCTAAAGTTATTATTATGAGTTTATATTTTATTATATGTGCATTCATAACTATAACTTGTAGCATATATAGTCTCTTCTCCATTTTTCAAAGGATTCAATCTCGTAAATTTGATGAATTAAATGAAAAAATTGATAGAATTGAAAACGCATTAGCAAATAGAAAGTTGTGATTTCATCAGAAAAATTATTGTTGCTCTGCATTGCAGCTTGTCTTGGACTTCTAGTAGTTCTTATACAAACATACGATAACCTGAAGTTATATGCAGATATTCTCATTACCATTTTAAGTGTAATTAGCTCAATCATAGCAATCAGTGAATTTATAAAGAAACGATAAACCACAGTGCGAGATTGTGAGTCGCCTTCGGAGAAGATAAGCGAACTCGCCATCTGAAACAATTTTTGTAAAAAAATTGTGAAGATGAAAAACTAACGTTAGGAAAATGGACTTTGTATTGAACAAAGCTAACGTCTCGCCAATCGCAGCTTCGAAGAGAAGCCGCACATAAAGTCTGTTGAATCAATCATTCTTAATCCTCCATACTGTTTTACTGAATTATATCGTCCTGTCTGGTTTACGCTATCGCGTACTGACTCTTGCTTCGCAAGGTCATAACCTCGCTCCTTATGGTCGCTGCGGTTGATTACAGGTGGGTAGGTACCTTTGCCGTAACCCGACCTGGCATCTGAAACAATT
The DNA here is from genome assembly GCA_033762425.1 of Leptospiraceae bacterium. Taxonomy (GTDB): domain Bacteria; phylum Spirochaetota; class Leptospiria; order Leptospirales; family Leptospiraceae; genus JANRLP01. The sequence continues at coordinate 3,128 of JANRLP010000026.1, read as the reverse complement.
TTTGATAAAAATTGTGAAGATGAAAAACTAACGTTAGGAAAATGGACTTTGTATTGAACAAAGCTAACGTCTCGCCCACACTTCGATTCGGGAGCCTGCACCAATAGTGTTTGATTCATTTGCATTAAATTGAATACTTGTTATATTTGTACCAGTTACCGAATAGATTGTATATAAATTACTTACATAAGCATTTGGTGAAGATAACCATCTTGAGAAATTACCTATCATGGTTCGGAAATTTCCTGATTTAGCAAATAACGTTCCTTCACCAGTATGAACTGATCCGTTATTTGCACCACCTGAAGCACCTGATAAGATTAATCCTAAAGCAGTTGCTGAAGATGCATAAGCTACAGTTGAACTACCAAGATAACCAGAATATCCTGCCCATCCATAATTTGAGGTATTAGTATCATTATTTATTGTAATATACAATTGGTTTGAGGTAGTTCCTCCATTTGAAATAATTCTATATATAATTTTATACTGTACATCACTATCACCATCCAACCCTGTTATATTTACCGAAGTTGTGGGTGCAGTAATATCATTCTCATAAATCAACCTCATTGCTTTTTGACTCGGAATCCCTTCTATTGCAGTCTTCAAAGAATTAAAATTTGTGTTCATTGCAGTAGCGTCCAATACCTGTCCCGAGGAAAACGTATTCATCGTTCCAGTAACTGCGACAGCGACTAACGCTCCTGTGAATAGGATCGAAATGATCCCAAGTCCGAAGAGGATTCCTCTATAGAATGGATTGTGTTTAATTGATTTGGGTAGTTTCATACCTTAACTCCTTGATTTTAATAAAATATATTATTTCTAACATTCTAACTTTAGAATTAGACTTGACAATTTGAATAGAGTTATTAAATAGATTGAGAGGGCTAATTATGAAAACGATCACCTTAGAAATACTAAATAATGAAGATGAAGAGATGATTATTTTTCTTGCCAAAAGACTAAATCTTAAAGTTGTATCTAATGAATTGAAAATGAATAAGATAAATGGTTCTGTAAAAAATTCCAATAAAGCGCTTAAACATTTAGATAATTTAGCTAAACTTGGAACAATGAAAGATAAAATCCCAGACCCTGTAAAGTGGCAAAGAAAAATCCGTAAAGATAGAAAATTGGTAGGAAGATAACCAAATTTAATAATGCTTTTAGATAGTAATATTGTTATATATCTTTCAAAAGGAACGATTAAAAAAGAGTTTTTTTTGAATCGACGATTGTTAGTTTCTATAATTACTGAAATTGAAGTTTTAGGCTTCCATAATCTTTCACCAATTGAAAAAAATGAATATTTAGAATTTTTTAAAAGTATAGAAGTGATTCCAATTAATCTAGATGTAAAACAACTAGCAATCAAACTTAAACAACAAAGAAAAATTGGAATAGCAGATTCAATCATAGCAGCAACTGCTATTGTCCATAAACTTCCACTGGTTACAGCCAATTCAAAAGATTTTTCATGGATAGAAGGATTAGAACTCATAAATCCACTCTAGTAAAAAAATTGTGAAGATGAACAACTAACGTTAGGAAAATGGACTTTGTATTGAACATAACTAACGTTTTGACCATATTTCAATCCTAGAGCCAGCACCAATGCCATTGGCAGTGTTTCCAGTAATTTGAAGACTAGTAATATTTGTACTAGTGTTTGTATACCAACAGAAATAGTGATTCATCATATAATCAGATGTGCTGATAGCTTTTCCAGAATATCCATTCCACGTCCTAAAGTTTCCTGTTTTTGCATATAAAGTGAATCGTCCACTTGCTGTTGCTCCATTTAATGATCCACCTCCAGCTGAAGTGAGAAAAAAACCAGTATGAGCATCATTATAAAAGTGTGCTGTGGTTCCTGAATTTGACTGGTTGTACATGTTTCTGCAATTGTAGCTAGTAGTTGAATCAGCATTAGGTCTTAAATTCATATCAGCAACTGAACCTGCTCCAACAATCCGAAAATAAATTTCATAGATCACATCACTATCCCCATCCAACCCTGTTATATTAACTGAAGTTGTGGGTGCAGTAATATCATTTTCATAGATCAACCTCATCGCTTTCTGACTAGGAATCCCTTCAATCGCAGTCTTCAATGAATTAAAATTTGTGTTCATTGCAGTAGCATCTAGTACCTGTCCCGAAGAAAACGTATTGATCGTTCCACTTACCGCAACGGCGAGTAACGCTCCTGTACCGAGCATAATCAAAATCCCTAGTCCAATGCGTAAACCCTTGGATATATCTTTGATGTATTCTGTAACGAGGGATTTAAATCCTTCGTTACGTGTAAAGTCTTCTTTCATATTCTTCTTCTCCTTTATTTTAACAAACAACTTCCGATTAAGGAAGAACCAAATGTGCAATCTGATGCTGTTGTACTGCCTGTAGTGAACGACCAAACATATGGGCTTGCCATAACATTGCCCGCTAGGTCTTTTACTCCGCTGTTGATCCTTGCAATGACTACTGTTTCTTTTGGAAGATTTTCATCGGGGTTGAACGCAACTGTGCTATTGAGGATAGAAATGCTTCCTTTGATTGCCCCAGAGTTCAAAGTAAACGTGCTATCCTTCATTGTAGCGGGATTGATCTCTTCATTGAAGGTTACGGAAACCGTTGCATTGATGGGATAACCTGTGGTTCCATCAATCGGTGAACTACTTGCAACACTCGGTGGAGTCTTATCAATCTCTGTGCCTGTTGTGAATTCTGACTTATACTCTGTTCCGAGAGAAATGCCAAATCTAGAGCTTACCTCTTTTTTGACAGTTATATTGAATGTAGTATTCGAAGGCAAATTATCCTTTGGGACTATCGACACAACTTTTTCCTCAATTGTATAATCAGCATCTATTATTGCTGTTGGACTTGCCTTTGTTGTAAGGATTATATTGGACTTAGCACTGTTTAAATCCATTTCAATATTGAAAACAACAAATACTCCTGTGTTACGAAAGTTATTCGTACTTTTATCTTTAGGTAAAGTGGAATTCACCTTAGGTGGGGTTCTATCGGGAATACCCAAGAACAGCTTTAAATTGGAAGGAATTCCTTCTTTTGCTAGATAGTCACATCCCGTGATAGTAATGAATACTAGTATT
>JANRLP010000025.1:0-125000 GCA_033762425.1 Leptospiraceae bacterium | reverse complement strand
CGGGGAAACCTTAGGCTATCGGTGTGGGGGAATCTCACCCCCATTATCGCTACTCATGCCGGCATTCTCACTTCTTATCCCTCCAATACTCCTTACGGTATATCTTCGTCGGGTAAAAGAACGCTCCCCTACCGATCCTTACGGATCCCGTGTCTTCGGCATTACACTTAGTCCCGGTTACATTTTTGGCGCAGGAGCACTCGACCAGTGAGCTATTACGCACTCTTTAAAGGGTGGCTGCTTCTAAGCCAACCTCCTGGTTGTTTTCGCACCCCCACATCCTTTACCACTTAGTGTAAATTTTGGGGCCTTAGACGACGATCTGGGCTGTTTCCCTCTCGACAATGAAGCTTATCCCACACTGTCTGACTGCAGAACTTGGAATTATGGTATTCGGAGTTTGATAGGGTTTGGTAATCTTGTAGGACCCCTAGCCCTGTCGGTAGCTCTACCCCCATAATTAAACATTCCACGCTAGCCCTAAAGCTATTTCGGGGAGAACCAGCTATTGCCAAATTTGATTAGCCTTTCACCCCTATCCACAGGTCATCCGAGAACTTTTTAACGTTCAACGGTTCGGTCCTCCACTAAGTGTTACCCCAGTTTCAACCTGCCCATGGATAGATCATCTGGCTTCGGGTTTGCTCCATGCTACTTCAACGCACTATTCATACTCGCTTTCGCTTCGCCTTCAAGATTCACTCTCTTAAGCTTGCAACATAAAGCAACTCGCCGGCTCATTCTACAAAAGGCACACGGTGACCCATTAATGGGCTCCCATACCTTGTAAGCATACGGTTTCAGGTTCTATTTCACACCGGTCCCCCGGTTCTTTTCACCTTTCCCTCACGGTACTTGTTCACTATCGGTCATTAGTTCGTATTTAGCCTTGGAGAGTGGTCTCCCCGGATTCCCACAAGATTACACGTGTCTCGTGGTACTCAGGATACTTGATAGAGGTAACAAAATTTCGCTTACAGGACTTTCACCCTCTCTGGTTGGCTTTCCCAAAACCATTCTGCTATCTTGTCACTTGGTAACTCTTCGCTTGCGCATCAAGTCCTACAACCCCCTTGCTATTTACATAGACAAAGGTTTGGGCTACTTCCGCTTTCGCTCACCGCTACTTACAGAATCTCTTTTGATTTCTTTTCCTCTAGGTACTAAGATGTTTCAATTCCCTAGGTATCGCTCCCTTGCGGGTGATGGATTAAATCCACCGGGTTCCCCCATTCGGAAATCGACGGATCAAAGCTTGTTTACAACTCCCCGTCGCTTATCGCAGCAAACCACGTCCTTCTTCGCCGACTAATGCCCTGGCATCCGCCGTACGCTCTTAATTACTTGACCATATTACTAAAAAATTGATCGTCTCAATCTTTATCATACTGTCTTTGTAGGGGGTAAATCAATGCCCCCAATTTGGCGCTCGTTCTCATTTTACATGAGTTTTCTCTTTCGGAACTCGCAGCTGTCTCACCCTTCTTACTCTTTTTATGCCCAGATTTGAACATAAAAAAAATAAGAAGGGTTTCTCAGGCGTTTCTTTACTTTTTATAAAGTCATTTCTCAATGACTATTGATTCGGCATCATTAATTTGATGATATTATTCAGTTGTTAAAGATCTTTGCTTACTACCTTGATACAGTCCCTCGACTATAACTCAAAGCTCGATGCAAATTTGCGATTCCTATACAGAATCTACCTCGTTTTTTGAGGTAAATACCACATTATTTTGAGCACTCGTGAGGTCAACTATGTTAAAGTTTTTTGCCCTCTTTTATCTACAAAAAAATAAATAAAAAAGATTATATTATCTCCCTAAAACTGGGCGTCTTTTCCCGCTCTCAGCTTCGGTCAATAAATTGCCTAATCGCAATTTATTGACCACGCTTCAATCAGGGACGCAAGGGGATTTGTTGTTTACATAGCATGGATTTATGTGTAGTTGCTCTTTTCTATATAAAGTTTTCTCTAATAGTACTGACTCTTCTCTGGTTGCTCTAGTTGGGGAGCTTTACACTAATTGGGAGGGCTTTAACGTGGTTGGTGCTTCGTAATAACAATTAACTTTTCAATAATTTATTTCGTAATAACTGTTTTGTTGAAATTTATTGACTAAGTAATAACTAAATCCAAGATTTTTTGTAATAATTGTTTGTTTAGAGAACCCACAAAAAAGCGTTTACGCCTAAAGACAATTTTCTCTACCAGAGCGAAAACGTTGAAGCAAATACGATAAGATAAGACACTACTAATACAAGATGGCAGAACTATTACAGGACAATTCATATAAAATAGAGGGAGAAGGAACACTAGTCTTCACGCTCAACATGGGAACTAACGCACGCAGACTATTCCGAAGAAAGCTTATCCGATGTAAAACTCATGCTAAAGCAATGCAGGAACTATTGGATAGATATGAAACAGCGAGTTGGTCGGGAATGATTGTAAAGCCCAATGCAAACATGAAGACAAAATATCAGGTCAAGGCGAGTGAGTCTGAAGTTGTTGAGGAAAGTTATAAAATACAGACAATTCGAGTCTTTTCGCGAGACTATTTGAGATTAAAGACCTTAGCGAATTTTTTAAGAATATCGATGTCCTTGTTATTTGCATTCATGCTATCGTTTGATGAGACCAATGCAATGTACTTTTATAGAATGGTGAAAAGATCCTTAGCCTTAGCAAAGAACTATTCCTTTAGCACAAAGATTCGATTTTTCAAAGGACTAGATTTGGTAGAGTTTTTTGTTAAGACTCCACTAGGGCGTGGGAGCTAACGCTTAGGAATGCGACAGGGATTCCAAAATTTCTGTAAGAAATTTTGTATCTGCAAGCCTCCCGCATGATTGCTATTGGCTTTCGATGGCCAAAAAATTTTAGTCACTGAGGTTCTCGAAGTGCGAAATTTTTTGACTGAAGCCGAAAGCCCGGCTGTCGCCCTTAAAATTAATGAAATTTTTTCTATAATGATTATGATAATTACTCATTTCAACAGCCCAAATATCAAGTTCAAAACCCTATATTCTTATGGAATATAGCGAAGAGCAAAAAGAAATCTTAAATGAAACCTCAAATTTTGTTCAAGTTGTTGCTGCTGCAGGTTCTGGCAAAACTAGCACTATGGTTGCTTTACTTGAAAAAATTGTGAAAGAAAACTCAGAGAATCAATCAGAAATTCTCGTTATCACTTTCACTCGTAAAGCTACAGCTGAAATCAAGGAAAGACTTGAAAAAAGAATTTCAACTAATAGAATTAGAATCCATACTTTTCATGCTTATTCTCTTTCTGTTTTAGAAAGATTTCATCCAAGATTTCAAAATTCTAAAACTAAAATTGTAGAGCCAAATGAAAAAGAAAAAATTTGTAGAGAATTTTTACAACAACAAAGATTTAAAGTTGGTGGAATCCCATACGAATTTTTATTAAAAGAAGAAGACTCTATTCTTGAGAAAATTTTTCCTGAGCTTCACCAAGAAATGCTTCAAAACTACATTCAATGGAAGTTAAAAGAAAACAAATTAGATTTTTCTGATCTTGTTAAGTTCTATCTAGAAGGTCTTGAGACTGATGAAAGTTGGGCTATAAAAGCAAGACAAGAAATAAAGCGAGTTATTGTTGATGAATTTCAAGACACTGACTTCGAACAACTTAAATGGTTGCAACTTCTTTCTCCCGAAAAACTTACTGTCGTCGGTGATGATTGGCAAGCTATCTACGGTTTTCGAGGAGCGACGACTGAGCCTTTCTTGAATTTCAGAAAATTTTTTCCCGAAACAAAAATTCATTTCCTAACTACCAACTACCGTTCGTTGAAAAAAATCATTGAATGTTCCTCGATTCCTATTTCAAAGAATAAAATGAACATACAAAAAACTGTTAAACCATTTCGCAAAGGTAATGGTAATGTTTTTCGTATGGAAATTAAGAAAAACTCTGAATTTAAAATTTTTTTTAAACTTATAAGTATGAAAGCTGATTTTAGAATCCTTTGCAGGTCAAACTATAGAATCTTTGAATTACAAAAACTTGGCTTTCCCAAAGAAAATCTTCTAACAATCCATTCATCTAAAGGTCTTGAGTTTTCTACTGTAATTGTTGATCTAACTGATGGATGGAATTCTGGCCAGGAGAAAAAAGATTCTGACATCCAAGAAGAAGAAAGAAGAATTTTATATGTCGCATTGAGCCGAGCCAAAAATAACCTAATTATAGTGACAAATGAGAAACTATTTCCTGGAAGACTTGAATCTCTATTTGCAAGTTATTTTAGAAAACTAAATTTATTGGAAAATGAGAGTTTGGTTGCTAGTTTAGATTGACGATAATTTGATTGACTAGAACCTAGCTAACTAGGTAAGAGGTAGTTTTTTTGGACCTAACGTTAAATGTGATTTCTCTAATTGGAGTATATTTTCTTTGCATTCTAGCATGGCTTACCTCTGAAAACAAAAAACTCATTCCATGGGACACAATCAAATGGGGAATCGGCTCTCAGTTTCTTCTCGGACTTTTCATTTTTGTTGTACCATTCACTAAAGATGCCATAGTAGTATTAAGTGATGCTCTAAATTTTCTTATGGATGCTTCTGAAGCAGGATCTAGATTTTTATTTGGAACAATCCTAACTCCAAATGTCCCAAAGCCCCCAGTTAATCCAATTTCAATTGTTAATCCTGAAACTAATGTAGCTGATTTCACCTTAATTATAGATCCTAAGACTGGTTTTTATACTAACGAAAGACTGAATATGGGATATATTTTTGCGTTTCGTGCATTGCCTCAGGTGATTTTCTTTTCAGCTCTAATCAGTCTTATGTATAGACTAAATCTAATTCAACCAGTAGTTGGATTTTTAGCAAAAGTATTCCATAAAACAATGAATGTTAGTGGTGCAGAATCCTTATCAGGCTCTGCAAACATTTTTGTTGGTATTGAGTCGATCATTGCAGTCAAACCCTATCTTCAAACTCTAACAAGAAGTGAAATCTGCGCTATACTTACTAGTTGTTTTGGCTCAATTTCTTCCACAGTACTAGCGATGTATGCCGGCTTTCTAAAACCAAGTTTTCCCGCAATCACAGGACATTTGGTTTCAGCATCCATCTTAACTATTCCCGCCTGTTTTGTGATGTCTAAACTCATTGTTCCTGAAACCGAAGTACCTGACACTATGGGCGGAATTCCTGAAGAGAAAGAAGACCCTAATGTTCAAAAACCAAGTCTTATGGACTCACTCATTCTTGGTGCACTTGATGGTGTAAAAATGGCAGTAGGAATAGCAGCAGTTATCGTTGCTATATTGGGTTGTGTTTCACTTGTTAATATGTTTTTTGCATATCTTGGTAGCATGGCAAACACAGTAATTGATCCTAGCTTAGCATGGCATCAAGTCATTGTGTCATATATGAAACTTGGAATTGGGCATCTCTTTAAGTTTATCAGTCTAGACAATATCTTTGGTGCTATCTTTTTCATTCCAACTTTCTTTACAGGTGCTTCGCTAGACATTAAAGAAATATGGACTGCATCAACTTTAATCGGTCAAAGACTTCTCCAAACCTCCGTTCCTCCCTATATCGCACTTGGTAAACTTTCCCAAGCGGGACTAATCTCTGATAGAGCAATGCTAATTGTAAGCTATGTTTTATGTGGCTTTGCTCATATTCCTTCTATTGGCATCTTTGTGGGGGGCATGTCTAACCTAATTCCTAACCGTGCTCATGAAGTAAGTTCTATTGCTTGGAAAGCAGTTTGGGCAGCGACTCTTGCAACACTTATGACTGGTTGCATTGCTGGACTTTTTGATTTCGGTTTACCTTCAGTATTAGGTAAGTAATCTCAAATTATTTTACCTTTTCTTAGCTCCTGAATCTTATTGCTATCAATACCTATGCTTTGCAAAATTTCCGCAGTGTGTTCTCCATGATCGGGGGGGATTATCCTACTTTCATTTCCTCTTAGGAATGAAATTGGAGAACCAATTTGTTTTATTTTTCCAAACTTCGGGTGTTCCATTTCGAAGAACAATTTTCTTTCTTTAAGATCTAAATCATCAAATACTTCACTTACAGTTTTTACAGGAGTTAAACAAGCTTCTTTATTTTCAAAGATAGGAGAAAGGCTTTCAAAACTTTCCTCAGCGAAAAATTCCTCTAGAATTCTTTTCCATTTATGGAAATTTTTCTCTTCTAAAGAAATTTCGCTTAACGTTGACTCCTGTCCTATTGCTCTTAAAAATGAACGAAAGAATCTTTCTTCTAAAGTCCCTAAAAAAACAAATCTATCATTTTTAACTCTGTATAAATTATAATTTGGTAATCTTCCCGATAAAAGTTCATCCCCTCTTTTTGGGGACTCACCTGTACTAAGATAAATTCCTATATATAAGTTTAAAAACTGTAATGAAGACTCCATCATTGATATATCAATCTTTCTACCAAGACCATTTTTCTCTCTTGCGTAAAGTGCTGCTAAGATTGCAGCTAACGCTGTTAAACTTCCACCTCCAATATCAGCTAGCTGGAAACCTGCTAGTGCTGGACTTTCAATTGTCCCCATTTGTTCTAACATTCCTGAAAGTGCTAAATAGTTTCCGTCATGTCCAGCAAAATCTTTTCTATTTCCTGTTGCACCATAACCATAAATTCCACAATAAATCAATCTAGGAAATTTCTTATGTAAAACATCATAACCAATTCCCATTTCTTCCATTGCATCTGGTCTAAAGCCTTCCAATAAGATATCAGTATTCTCTAATAACTTATATAAAATTTCGTGTGATTCTTTTCTTTTGAGATTGAGAGTGATTGCTTTTTTGTTTCTATTCAACATCAAATAAAGCCCTGGGACTCCTTCACTTGAGCGGAACATGTATCTAGTTCCATCTCCCACTCTTGGATTTTCTACTTTAATGACTTCTGCTCCCATATCTCCAAGATACATCGAACAAAGTGGACCTGGAAGCAAGAGGCTTAGGTCTAAAACTTTTACACCTTTCAATGGCAAATCACTGCTCATTTTACATATCCTTGTTTTTTGAGTATATCGATAGCTTCTTTTTCAAGAATTACTTTCTCTTTTAGAAATCTTGAATTAGCAGGTAAAAATCCTATACTAACTCTGGGTTTTTTAGAGTTATACTGAATTGAGTTTTTATCTAGTATAAATAATGCTTTACAAGACTCAATTTCTAGTTTGCATGATCCAGGAAAAATGTCCTTTGACCCAACTCCATAACTTCCCTTATCCATTTTAGTCCCATTGATAAATACATCAATCAATGGAAGACTAATATCTGGATAGTTTTGAAAAATAACTTCTTTTTTCTCGCTAGGATTCATTTGAAAATTTAACTCTTGTATAAATCCTTCTTTCATAGTATCACTAAACGAAAGTATTTTACCAATTCTGGATCTCGCTAAAATTTTGAAATTGGTTTTTTTTTCTCCAGCACTTAATGTTATTTTAATTTGATTTTTCTTTTGCTCACCAAGATTAAAAAATTGTGCCAACTCAGTTTCAACCTGATTATTTAGAATTGATGAGATTTCATCTGGATCATTTTTTAGATCAAATAAATAATTCGGTTCTCCTCCCATTGCTCCTTCCCAAGCTGGACCTTCTCTATGAAACTCGTAAGTTTTTTTTTGAAGTTTGAAACCATTCTTCCTAACCGCTTTTACTCCTCGACTTTCACCATAATAAATTCGCTCCTCTTCTTCCTTATCTTCCCATAAAGGCTTTAGAGTTAAACCATCCGAAGGCACATTAGAAATTCCTAATATATCCAAAATTGTTGGAAAAATATCAATGCTTCTGACTTTGTTTGAAATTTTTTTCTCGAACTTTTGATTAGGAAGTTTTATTAAAAGTGGAGTATGAATATCTTCCTCATATAATCCTTGTCCATGCCCAAAGAGTGTATATACTCCATTAAACTTAGAAACTGCATGACTTTGTTGCATCACCTCACCATGGTCTGAGGTAATGATTATCATTGTTTTATCAAACGTTTTAGCATCTTTTAATAATTGAAAAACCTTTCCTAATTCTTCATCAACAAAAGCAACCTCACCTAAATAGTTTATCTTATTCTCAACAAGGCCGCTCTTATTCTTAACTCGATTTAAAAACTCACTCCTAGGAGTATATGGTTTATGGGGATCATTATAATTCAAAAAAAAGAACTGAGGTCTCTTATCTTCTTTTTTCTTTTTGGTATAATAACTCTTAAAAGTTTTGGTTATATACTCAGTATCATCCTCTAAAAAGGAAAAATCGTTTACTGTCTCAAACCCAACATCTACTCCAATATATCTATGATCAGTTAGAAATGGATTATTTCCGATCATGCTTGTAGAATAGGAATTCTGAGAAAGAAGTGCTGGCAGTGGTAAAATCTTTTCATAAAAATTATCCCTTTCATTTTGAAAAACTGGATAATCCCAAAAATTGATATATACTTTAGAAGCATACTTTCCTGTAAAAAAAATCAAAGTGGAAGGTCGAGTCCAAGAAGAATTCACTGAATGATGTAAGAAGTTGAAACTTTTTTTTGCAAACTCATCTAGATTTGGTGTAACTCCAAACTTTCCTCCTAAAAATCCATTCACATCTGCTCTGAGTGAGTCGATTACAATAAAAAGAACGTCTGGTAATTCAACTTTTTTGTCTCTATTGGTTAAATAAACATTTCTTAGAATTGATTTTTTTTTTGATCTAAATTTTAATATACTATCATCTTTCGATACTACAAATTTCTCTTTTAAAACTTTATCATCAAGAAAAATTTCAGGTTCTTCTCCTTCTAAAATCTCATAATGGATTTCATAATTAGATTTCCCAAATATTTTGAATTCGATTGATTCATTTTCTAGGTATAAGACTTTTTCTGAATAATCAATGCCTGACTTTTTATAGTTTATACTAACTATTTTTGGATTCTTGGAGTTTATCTCCGCAAATCTAGAATAAGTAGTTTTCTTTTGATCGGGAAAATGGTTACTAGGCTCGCGAGACTTAAGAATTTGTGATTTGTTATTCTTATAGAGTAAATTGATCGATTCTTCACTTTCAGCGAATATTACAAAGCTGAAAGCAAAGAATATCTTGAGGAATAAAACCATACTAACTATCTTTTCTCAATAGTGATGTAAGTTCTTCCCATTTCCCCTTTATAAATTTGTCTTGGCCTAACTTTTTTGGAGTTTGGATTGATTCTTTGTTCTCTCCAATGTGCCATCCAACCGGGAAGTTTTCCAATTGCTTGCATTAGAGTAAACATTTCTTTTGGAATCCCCATCGTATTAAAAATAAAACCACTATAGAACTCTAGATTTGGAAATAAATTATTCTCTTTAAAATATGCATCTTGAAGAACGATTTCTTCAAAAACCTTAGCAGTATCTAGAAGTTTATTGTTAAATTTTCTGGAGAACTCATTGAAAATCTTCCTAGCAACTAAAGCACGCTCAGTCACAGTAGTATAAGCACTATGACCAAAGATTGTTGAAGAACTTAACTTACCACTTGACTTCAACTTTTCTATATAATCTTTTGGACTAATTCCCGATTGAATCACTTCTTCAATCATCTCTACAGCTGCAACACTTTGTCCACCTTCACGTGAACCCCAAAGAGCTGAAATCCCTGCACTGATGGAAGCGAACAAGTTCGCTTTTGTTGAACCTACCATCTGTACAGTGGTCGCAGCTACATTCTGTTCGTGGTCAGCATAAAGAATCCAAAGTTGATTTAACACCTTATCCAAATAAGGATCAACAGTATATTCAGTTGCAGGAACTGAAAACATCATATATAGAAAATTTGTGCAATATGGAAGTTTGTCCAATGGATGAACTATAGGTTGACCAATTCTTCTTTTATAGCATTGAGCAGCTATAGTCCTAACCTTAGCGAGTAGTCTAGAAGCTTGGTCGATTCCTTTATCAATTGATTCCTCGTAATGATCGGGGTAATAGCTTGAAAGAGCCATAACCATTGTGGAAAGTAAAGCTAATGGATGGGCTTTACCAGGGAAACCATCAAACAAATAAGTCATGTCCTCATGAATCATAGAGTGTTTAGAGAGTCTTCTAGAAAAATCTGTTAGTTCTTCTTTGGATGGAAGATTACCATAGATCAATAGATAAGATGTTTCCATGAAAGTAGAGTGGTCAGCTAGGTCTGATACCGAGTAACCTCTGTAGAATAATTTACCAGTATCTGGTTCTCTTCTGGAAACCTTACTTTCACCTATGGCAGTGTTAAAAAAACCTGGATCAACTGCTACAAGACCAGTACTTGATTGCAAATTGCTAATATCAATTCCAGAATTTCCATCTACACCTTCCACAATTGGGAACTCAAATCTTTTACCTTCAATGATTAATTCAGCTTTCTTATTCAAGTCAAACTCCTAAAGAACAGGTTCATAAATTTGCTTTTTCAATTCAAATAAAATAAATTATCCTATCCAAAAAGGTTTCCAAAGTTTATGAAGTCTTGCAAGAGGAATTATGGCTGAGAAAAAGAAGAAAGAGATTCAAATATCTGAAGCTGAGACTAAATATTTTTTGACTGCCGAGTCTTTGCATGAAGAAATTGAAAATCGAAACATTGAAATCGCAACTAAATATATAGAACTCGCACACCCAGCTGATATTGCCGAAACTATTGAGGCTTTGAAATTTAAAGATGCACTTTTCTTATTTCGCTTAGGTGATTTAGAAAAACAAAGACTAATTTTTGTAGAACTAACTGATGAAAAACAATCTGAGTTTGTAGATGAACTCACTCTAAAAGAAATTTCTACTATCGTTGAACAACTTGACTCTGATGAGGTGACGGATCTTTTCTCAGAACTTGATAAAGAAAAAGCAGAAGAAATTTTAAATACTATTGATCGAGTTGACACTGAGATGATTCGGACTCAGCTGAACTTTTCTGAAGGTTCTGCTGGAAGACTAATGAACACTGATTATGCAACTGTTTATATGAATGAAAATGCTTACAGAGCAATTAGCAGTGTTAGGAGAGCAGCAAGAAATACAGAAGATATTTATGTTATCTATGTAATGGATGAGAACGATTCTTTAAAAGGAATAATTAAGCTAAAAGATTTGATCCTAGCTAATCCCAAGACTAGAATTCAAAAAATGATGAAACCAATCAAGGCAATTCACTATAACACAGATCAAGAAGAAGTTGCTAGATACTTTCAAAAATATAGTGTAGTCTCTGCTCCTGTAGTTGACGATTCAGGAAAGATGATTGGAAGAATTACTGTAGATGATGTTTTGAATGTTGTTCAAGAAGAAGCAACTGAAGATATCTATCGTCTAGGTGGAGTAAGTGAAGAAGAATCTTTGACAACTTCTTTATGGAGTTCTGTAAAGCATAGATTGATTTGGCTAAATACCAATCTATTCATTGCTCTATTAACAGCTTCTGTAGTATCTTTATTTGAAGGAACTATCCAGAGAATAGTGATTCTAGCATCGTTAATGCCAATTGTTGCTGGAATGGGTGGAAATGCTGGAACCCAAGCAATTACTATCGTTGTGCGAAATATCTCTACTGGTGAACTAACCAACTATAATTGGTTTGCTGCAGTCAGAAAAGAATTCTTTATTGGCATTATCAATGGTTTCTCAGTTGGTCTAGTAACCTTCACTGTAACCATGCTATTTAGGAATGATATTTGGATTTCAATTGTAATTGGACTTGCAATGTTAATTAATCTTAGTATTGCTGGTTTAGTAGGTTCAGTTGTTCCACTCATTTTAAAATTTTTAAAAATTGATCCAGCAATAGCATCTTCAATTTTCGTTACAGCTTGTACGGATATGTTTGGATTTTTTTGTTTTCTGGGACTAGCAAGCATTCTTATCAAATAGTTAAGGTTTATTAGAAATATCTTCTAACTGGAGGAGGATTACTTCTAGTTTTACTTGTGATTAATATCTTTTCTGGAAGAACAATTCCCGTAAGAAATCCACCAAGTCCACAATTTGTATCAATTACTATATGCGAATCTGTTATGAGTGGTGGATCCAAATGAATATGACCTTGTACTACCGTTTTGTTGGTTATATGAGTTAAAGATCCTTTATAAACTGTCCAGAGAAGATCCTCATAGTTTTGTTCTACAAATTTTTTCTTTGGATTTAATCCTGCATGACTAAAAAAGTAATTTTCGGTTTCGTGAAATAGCTTCAAATGAATTTTCATCCATTCGAAATTGTCTTCAGAAATATTTTTATATCTTAATATCTCAAGCATCCTTTTATGGGAAATATTTGAACAGAAATCTAACAAACTTTTCTCATGATTACCTAAAAGATGAATTGCTTTAAGATTTCGAATGTAGGTAAGCACCCCATCTGAATCAGGACCTCTATCAATATAATCACCTAAAAAGATTAACTTATGGTCGTTCGAATAGGGAGCTAGTTGGTAAATCACTTCTCTTAGCTGCTCAAGACAACCATGAATGTCTCCAATTGCAATAAACTTTTCCATCTTTGTTGTCTTGTCTTAGACTCTAAACAAGATCCCTCAATGAAAAATTTTTTCTAGTTCCCGTTAAAGATGGCTGCTCTAATTTGCTGAAATGATCCATTTGACTCACTCCAAAAAAGGAATAGTCGATTTCCAACCACTATTGACCTACAATCAATAGCGTTTTGCGCTGGATTTTTATTTAAACCATAAGCGTTATTTCCATCCACAAATTGCCAAATAGGATTGTTATCATTTCCATTATATTGTGCTAATCTTAAGTGTCCTGGAATTCCTTCCGACCAAGCAGCAAATAATTTTCCATTGAAGAAAATTAAATTTCCAAAACCAGCATTAGCAGAAGAAACCTTATTGATACCAGTACTACCGGATTTACCTGTTATTACTCTCCATGATGGACTTGCATCATTTCCATTATAGACTGCTACTTGAACTTGAGCGGGAGTTCCTTCCATCCATAGCATGTATAATTTGTTATTAGCTACCATCAGAACAGGTCTATCACCATTAACTGATGATACTCGATTTAACCCGGTGTTAGCATTCCCGTCAACATAAGTAAAACTTGGACTAGAATCGATTCCACTATATACCATTACCCTTACCTGTTCAAAGCCACTAAAAGGTTCAGTATAGGAAACATAAAGCTTTCCATTGAAGACAGCAAAACCTGATCTTGCATTACCACTATTGTTTACGCTTTGAGTTGATCTAGAAAATCCGTTAGTTCCATTGCCATCAGCAAAAGTCCAAACTGGTGCATCATAATTACCATTGAAGATTCTCATTCTAATAGAGAACTGACTTCCAGAAGTTTCATTAAACAATGCGTATAACTTTGAATTAAAAACAAAAACTGTTGGAGCCTTGCCTTGCAGAAGTGAATTTTTGTTAATCCCTAAGCCACCCTCAGCCTGAGACCAAATTCCAGTTGGAGGGCTGAATGACTTCACACGAATATTGGGAACAGGACCAGTAACCTCATCCCAAATAGCAATTGGTCTTCCATTAAAATTGATTAGTGAAGGTTGATTAGACATTTGAGGAGCATAATTTATCCCATTTGGCGAACCAGGATCAATTGAATTCCAAGATTGAGTTTTGGGATCCAAACTTTTTACTCTCACTCTATTCCCTTCAGACCAACCTAAGAAAATTCTTCCACCACCCTCTAATGGAGCAAGTCCATTTGCATTAATGTTAACATTGTAGTTCAAGCCATTCGTTCCATTTCCATCAATAAAATTCACTGGTGGTCCACACTTAATCTCAACGTTAGTTATATCTTTCTTGATTATTCCTCGAGCGTTAGACGCAAAGCAAACTATTCCCATTGGTGGTTGTTCTACAATATTTATATTATAAGATGTTCCAGCTTTAAACTTTTTAGAAAAAGTGAATGAAGTTGCACCTGATTGAATTGTCAAAAGCTCACCGAATCTAGGTGGACCAGAAGCAATCTTCAAACTTCCACCTGACAAATCTTTAACAGTTCCACTTAGGGAATATTCAGTTGAACTAGGCAAACCTTGAGTAAACCTTGGATTTTGCTGAAACCTTGCAGCTAAAGTTGTAACATCTGAAACGCTTGCAGAAAAACTTTGAGCGTTAGTCGATTTAGTATTAATATATCCAGAAATAGCACTGCTCAATGTGCTAGCCAGAGGGTCATCTCCGAGATTCACTGAAGCTGAAGAATCTGATCCACTTTGAATAACTTGTGAAGTTCCATCTGTATTGTATCCATCAAAACTTCCATCTGCAAAATCATCTTTGAAAGAAGTAAATGTTTGCTCTATATCAGATAGACTAACTGTATTACTATCCTTTGAATCATTAGATAATTGTGAAAACCCTGCTAAAACCGCCTTCCAAGTCTTTGCTTGTGAATCAGAACTGTTAGATAAGTCAGGAGAATTTTTGATTGAATCAACTGTTATGTCTAAGTTTAATTCATCAGAACTAACGCTCGTATCTTTTGAATTCTTACTAGTTGAACTAAAACCTGTGCTTAAGCTAAAACTTGTCGAGGTTGCTTTATTTGCATAGTTAACATAACTATCTAATTCACTTGCAGTAGTGACTGTATTAGACTCTTGTAATAAAGTTAATAATCTAGAAATTGCAAAATTACCAAATGGGGAAGCGTTAGTTCTTACTTTACTAGCTTCAGAAGTAGTTGGCTCAGAAATCACCGATCGAACAGAAACATTTCCCGTCCAACTCAGCTCAGTTCCAGATGCATCATCTACCATTTTTGTTTGAAGCCTTGTACTAGGAGTGACAGTAACACAAATAGGCCTTCCAATTTTAGAATAAGTTATTGAATAGGAACCATTAGAGTCGCTCGTTGTAGATCCGAAAGAATTTGAGCCACATTTCCCATCAGTTCCAAGAGCTGTGATATTTACATCTGCATTTTTTATTATTCCAGTAGAGTATGCTGTTCCTGTTAAAATTAAACGATTAGTTTTATAGAATAGATAAAGTAAATTCGTTAATCTGTCACCATTTGAATTTGGTTGAGTACTACAGCTTACTATTAATAAAGTTAAAATAATAAATGACTTCATAAGAATACAGTACGATTGAAAAATTATAATTCAAGCAAATTTTAATTTCTCGACTGTTAATATTGACATTACTAGAAATAAATTTCTATTGACTGTCAAAAAATTTCTAAACATAAATACAAAGCTATGCTTGTTACATTTATAATACTAACGTTCTTATTCAACTGTTCTGCTGAAAATAGAATCTTGAACGATGATCCAAGGCTTTCCTTAAAAAATGGAGTGCAATACTTCAACCATTCATTATTTAGCGGAGAGTTAGTTTCTTTTTTTAAGGACGGTACCAAACAAGTCTCAATTCATTATAAAGAAGGTTTAAAGGATGGAAAAGAAATTGTATTCTTCGCTAACGGAAAACCACTCTATGAGAAAAACTATATAGCAGGCAAATTAGAAGGAACTCATTATGGTTGGCATGAGAATGGGAAACCTAGATTTCTTTCCAACTTCAAAAATGATACATTCGATGGCGATAACTACACTTGGTATCCTAGTGGTAAATTAGAATCATATAAAAAGTTTTCAAACGATAAATTCTTGGGTCACAGATATTGGCGGGAAGATGGAAGCATATTCATGAACTATATCATGAAAGATGATGAAAGAATTGGATTATATGGAACAAAACTTTGTAAAAAAGTGAGAAACAAAGCTGATGAAAATTCTGCTAATTAGTTTTCTTGTTTTCTTAAATTGCTCTGAGAATGAAGGCGACAAATCTGTTTTTACTAATGGAATGAAGGATATTCAGAAAAGTGAAGTTAAAGATTTCTCAGCTCCCAAAGAAAACCTCCCTTATTATACTAAAAAACAATTCGATCCAATCTGGGATGAGTTTCATCCTGAGATCACTTCAGTTACAAACTTTGAATTTGATAATCAGTACAATAAAAAGTTTACTGAAGAAAATCTTAGCGGAAAAACTTCCATTGTTTGCTTTTTTTATACTAAATGTGGAGGAATTTGTCCATACGTTATGCGAAATATGATGAGGATTAAAGATAAATTTAAAGGTAACAAAAAGATTCAATATGTATCAATATCAGTTACTCCTGAAACAGATACACCTAAAGTCTTGAAGGAATATTCTTACAAAACGAAATTTGGTGGAGAAGATTGGAGCTTACTTACAGGGAAAAAAGAAAAGGTATATTCACTAGCCAGAGATGTGTTTCTGGCTGACACGAATACTTATGAAAAAAGAAGCAACGATGAGTTTATTCATTCTGAACAAATCTACATTATAGATTCTAAAAGAAGAATAAGAGGAATATACAATGGCAACATCAATGGAGATATTGAAAGAGTAATAAAGGATATTCAAGTTCTAGAAAAATTAAATTAAAACAAAGAGGTAAAAGATGATAAAGTTCATTTTTCAAATTCTATTCATTTTGTCATTGGTTGCTTGTGAAACTATCAATGGTAATAATGATAACAGTGATAAAACGAAGAACCTGCTTCTCGCAGCTGCAGCACTTTCAAGTAGAACAAGTACAACGACGACTACTACTAGTTCTACTTACGCGAGTCAGGTAACATGTCTAGGAAGCACGATTAAAACAACAAGTATAGATAGTACTATGCCAACATGGATAGCAAATAACTTTGCTTGTGTAAAGGCATATACTTCAACTGAAAGTGGAGTTGCATATTATGTTTTTGAAACAGAAGCAGTTCCTCCACATAAAAGTCCTTATTGGGGAACATCAAGTTCTAATTGGGAAGCAATGCCTTCAGGAAACACTCAACAGATTTCAAATTTTAATTCTCAAAGTTATAAATTTAAGATTAGGCAAACACCTACTACTGCTTCTGGTGGATCAGCATCAGCTCCAGGTGTAGCTGCCGGTGTTGCAATCAATGGTGTTGTATTTTTCTTTGGTCAAGCAAGTCCTGGAAATAGTTTAAGTGCTGAACTTAGTACTTTTGATTCGGCACAAGGACACCCCGATGGAGGTTTCAAACGTTATCACTATCATGCTCTTCCAAAGTATATAACTAGTTATGAAACTAGGCTCTTAGGAATCATGTCAGATGGTTATCCGATTTATGGAAATAAAGAAGAAGATGGAACAACCCCAAGTACAACATCAACTACAGGATCAACGAATCAGTATCCTGCATTGAGTGCAAATACTTATGGTCATACACATTCAACAAAAGATTTTCCAAATGGAACATTTCATTATCATGTTACCAACTGGGATAGTAGTGTTAACATCCCAAGTTTACCAGTTTATACTTATGGGACACTAACAATATCCAATATCACTTTTTAAGTTTGTTCAACAAAACTCCGTTTACCCTAAAGAATAATTAAGATTATTCTTTAGGTTTTTTTTTCTCTTTCTTAAGAAATGTTAATAAGATTCGTTCAAATCCTTCATAACTTCTAGCACCCTTGAAAAGTTGATCTTGGATTACAAAACTTGGTGTTCCAACCACACCTAGTTTTTTTCCTTCTGCAATTTCCTTGTCTATTTTTTTCATGATAACTTCTTTTTGATTGGAACTGTTCATGCAAGACTTCCAAGTCTCTTCTATATTTAATTCTTTGGCAATTTTTAAAAATAGGTCTCTGTTTAAACTTCTATAATTATCAAAAAGCTTAAAATGATATTCATGATACTTCTCTGATGAGGTTTCTAAAGCACAAAATGAAGCGATATGAGCTAAGTAAGCGTTCTCATGTTTTTCATATAGTGGAAAGTTTTTAAAAATCCAAAAAACTTTATCACCGTATTTTTCTAAAATTTTTTTCTTCACTGGTTGAAACTTAGAACAGTATGTGCATTCATAATCAGAATATTCTAAGATTATGATATCTGAGTTTTTGTTTCCAAAACTAGACTCTGAATTTAGATCAATTGAACTAACGTTGATTTTTTTGGATTCAAAAGCCTCACCTTCCCAAGCGATCTGATTATCTAAAAAAATCTTCTTCCAAGCTAATCTTCTTTTTATTTGATGTCTAAAAATTCCAACAAGCTCAATATCTTCACCTATTCCTTGAGGACGATTTTTTGAATAATAAAAATCCAATTCCTCATTCCCGATAGAACTCATAAACTTTTGCTCTAACTGTTTAATGTTCTTCAAACCAAGTTCTGAAGTGATTCTTTTAAATTGGGATTCATTTTTATTTATAGTATCATCGATTGTTTTTTCTGTTGGTAGTTTTGGTTCTGCATCAAGAAGGAAATTATCAGCTTTAGTATCAATTTTTTTCTTCTTTTCATCGCAGCTATTGTTGAATAAAACCAGTATAAACAAAATAGCCTTAAGTAAGCGAATAAGAAATATTGTTCTCTTTTTGTTTTCTTTCAAATTTACCTCCTTTGTAAAAATATAAATTCTCTTGAAAGTATTTTTTGTGGGCGATATTCCAAGATTCAAGATAGTAACGATAACGTTTTCTTTTTCGATCAAGATCTTCCCCAAAACTTCTATCATCAGTAATGTAGATTTTATCCACAGCAATTTCTCGAACAGTTAGTCCATGAGAATGTACAAAGCTCCAAAGTTCCATTGGTGAAGCATAACCAAGATTATCAAATCCATGATTTTTAAACGCATTAGATTTATATCTTTTAAAACCACAGAAAGCATCTGTTAAATTTAATGAATATTTTTTGTTTAAGAGTCCAGTAATTCTTCTATTGATTTCTACTCTATCTTTTGGAGGTTTAATTCCTAGCTCTTTGGATTTTGGTGCATATCTACTACCTGATACGAGATCAATTTTGTGATCAAAATCTCTAAATCGTTTCAAGTCTTCAGGTTGGTGTTGTTCATCACAATCCATTGTAATTAGAAATTGATAATCATTCTTTAGACCAAAATCGATTCCTGAGATAAGACTTGCTCCATAACCTTCATTCTTATCTTTATCAATTAGAAAAATTCCCTGCTGATGGATTGATTTCAAAATCTTCGAACTATTATCACTGGAACCATCATTGATAAATAATATATCTGAAAAATCTTGACTTAATGAGAATGTCTTATTAGCAACTTGCAGAACACTTTCTTCTTCATTATAGACGGGGATAATAATTAAAAAATTCTTCTTCTTAGAACTCAAAGTTTTTTTGTGCTAGAAGTAATTACTAAAATTTCGACTCTTCGGTTTACAGCCCTATTATTCTCAGAGGTATTCATCTTCAAAGGATTATATTGTCCATTTCCAGCAACAGTCATGTATTTAGGATGAAGTTTTCCTTTTTTAGCAAGATAACGAAGAACAGAAAGTGAACGTCCGAGAGAAAGCTCCCAGTTATCTTTATACTCTTTCATGAATACAGGTCTATCGTCAGTATTACCTTCTATTTGAACCTTTTTGATTTTATACTTAGTGAGTTCATTCATGATTCTGACCAAAACCTTTTTACCTTCAGGCTTGAGTTTAGTAGAAGCTGTATCAAAGGTGATTGTATGAGGAATTCTTATAATTACTCCTCGTTTATTATTTGCTAGTTCTATCTTACCTTTTTCAATTTCATCTCTCAAGGAATCTTCGAGTTGTTTTCTAGTTTCAATAATTCTATCAATTTCTGCTCTTAAGCTTTTGTTTTCAATTTCTAATGATTCAATTCTTGATTCATATTCTGCTTTAAGCTTAGCAGTTTCTTCTTCTAATTTTTTTGCATAGTCCACTTTAGGAGATTTTAATTGATCTATTTCTGTGAGCAATGCATCTCTTTGAATCAGTAAATCTTTATTTTGAACTCGTAATGTTTCGACTAACGCTTCTGGGTCTTTAATTTTTGAACTATATCTAGACTCAGCTACTTTTTCAGCTTCTAATCTAGCAATCTTTGAGTTAGCAAGCTCTAGCTTTTCTTCATAACTTTTTATCATGTCTCTGAGTCTTTCAACCTCAGCTGTTACATTGTTTAATCTTTCTTGAAGAATTTGTTTTTCTTTCTCAATCCTATCAATAGTTTTTTGAAGAGAAGATTTTTCTTTTTCATTAAAATCATCTACTTTTTTTGATTCGACTAGCTTTTTCTCAAGAAGGTCTTTTTGTTCTTGAAGTTTTTTATTATCACGCTCAAGATTAGAGATACGGTTTTCCATATCATTATGCATGAGCATACTTCTTTCTTTTAACTCAGCATAAGTCTTTTCAAGATCAATGATTCTTTTTCTAAGAGACTGATTCTCAAATTGAAGATCTTCTATTTCTTTTGAAGATTTATTTTTTAAATCAGCAAGGTCTTGCTCAACACGTTTTTTTTTGTCTCTTAGTTCCTTATATTCGTTCTTATAGTAAAACATATCTAGACTTTCATCTTCTACAGTTTCAGTTTCTTTCTTCTCTTGAGCATAAATACTCAAAAAAAGAAGATGAATGATTAGAATCAGTCTAGACATATTTTTTACTATCATCTCTCGATATTACTTACTCACGATAAAAGGCATAACTACAATCTCTACACGACGGTTCATTGCCTTATTCTTTTCAGTATCATTTGGTTTGATTGGGTTATATTCCCCAAATCCTGAAGCAACCAGTTTTGCAGGATCAGCTTTTTTTACCTCAACCATATAACGAACAACAGAAAGAGCACGTTGGATAGATAGTTCCCAGTTGTCTTTAAATTTTTCTGTATTTATTGGACTATCGTCAGTGTTTCCTTCGACATAGATAAGATTGTTCTTATACTTCTTCAAAGCATCCATGATTTTATTGATAGCTTTTTTTCCTTCTGGCTTTAGGTCTGCTGAACCAGTATCAAAAGAAATGGAGCTTGAAAGGCTAATGATAATTCTACCATTTTTAGAGCTAACATTGGATTGTCCTTTCTTGATTTCTTGTTCAAGAGCTTCTTCCAGTTTTTGAGTTTCTTGGGTAAGCTTATCAATCTCAGCTTTGCTCTTAGCTATATCTTCTGCATGTTTATCTTTTAAGAGTGCGAGATCACGGAGTAGAGCTTCATTATCACTTCTCATAGCTTCCATCTCACGTTCGCAGTCTTCAATTTTTTTTCTGAGATCAGCTATCTGTTGTTCATAACCTTTCTTAGAAGCTTCAAATTTAGCATTTAACTCTTCCAAAAGTTTTGCAAGTTCTGCTTCTCTTTGCTTTGACTTATTCAGTTCAGCATCAAGCTCAAGAATCTTTAATTGTAGTTTTCCAACTTCAGTATTATTATCAACGACTGTTGTTGTATCAGTTTTAATTGTAGTGGTTGTATCTGAACCCTGTTTTTGTTTTTGAAGCATTGCAGCTTTTTCGGATTCCAATTGTTCAATTTTTTCTTCTAATTCTATGATCTTGGTTTCTAGAGTCTTGATTTCTGTAACAGTATTAGTTGTTACCGTTGTCTTAGTTTCAGTATTTGTACTAGGAGACACACTAGCAAGTTTGTTCTTCAAATCAGCCTTCTCAGCTTCTAGTTGTCTGATTTTTTCTTCAAGAGAAGCAATTTTTGCATTAGTCGTTGAATAGAATTCATTTGCCTGGCGTATTACATCAGCTTTTTCAAACTCAAGTTGTTTTATTCTCTGTTCTAAAGCAGCTACATTTGCAGAATTTCCACCTGCAAGAGCCTTATCTCTCTCAGCTTTAACATTAGCCAACTCTTGCTCTAAAGCAGCAATTCTTGCTGATTTATTCTGAGAGTCTGCATAAATTGAGTTTGCATCATTAATTGCTTTATCTCTTTGGGCAACTACTGAATTTAAGTCTCTTGTTAGTTGATCGATCTTAGACTTATAATAATCTCTGTCAGCTTGAGTGTTCTTTAGATCGCGCTTAAGTTGCTCTACTTCGGTAGTGGTTTCAGTAGTAATTGTTCTAGAAGAAGAATCAGCAAGTTTGTTTCCAGAACTTGTAGTTTCAGCAGTTTTAGAATAGTAAAGTATTTTGTAATTTTCGTGAAGTGACTTCCATTTTTCCACTAACTCATTGTACTCAGATTTCCAATAAAAAAACCAAGCATCTTTTTCTTCTAAAGTTAATTCCTCAGGTCTTGGAAGTTTTCTCCCAGATACAGAAACAGTTTCGCTAGAAGAAGATTTATCATTGGTAGTAGAAGAATTCGAAGTAGTAGTTGTTGTCGTAGTTGAAGTTGTCTTAGTCTCTTGTGCTGAAGTAGCACAATTTGCTAAGAAAACCAATAAGATGATTAATTGTAAAAATAAATTTTTATACGTTTTCATAGTCTTTTCACTGTACAAATTTCGGATTCCGAAAGTCAAGAAAGAAGCAATCTATAGTAAGTTTTTTATTTTTTAATCAGAATTTTAAGATAAATTTTACCACCTAAGGCTAAATCTTAGGTGGCAATAATTGACGTTAGTCTTTATTACTTAGTAGCTGGAGTAGGCTTTTTTTCGGAAGGTTTTCCAGAAGAATCACTTGTTCCAGTTGTAGAAAGTGATGGTTTATCAAGTTTTTGAGTTTCTTGAAGACGAGCTAGTGAACGATTGACAGCTTCAATATCAGTATGCTTCATCTTTAACTTTTCATTTACTTCATCAATAAAGATTCTATTTCCCATATCAACAGCATCTCTTCTGTAGCTAACTGGAATACGATTATCAAAGATAGGATTCAGTTTAACAGGATAAACATATGGATGGATTCTATAATTATTGCTTGCACCTTCTAAAGTCACTTTATCATCTTTTTGGAGATAATAATTATCATAAGGATATTTGAGTCTGAAGATGTTCATTGCAGCACTGCGAGCTTCTCTACAACGAGCTACAACTTCTAAATATCTTTCTATTCTATACTTTCTGTGTTCAGGTTGTAATTTTTGGTGTTTCTCTAGATGACTTTCAATTTTCAGTGCTTTTAGTTTTGCATCCTTAGCTTGTCCAAGTAGTTTATAACCACTCTCAACACTGCCTTCAATTTCATGCTTATTTAGAATATAGTGATAGTTTTCAGAGTCATAGATTCTTCCTTGAAGCTGTGGTTCTCTATCTTCTTTGAAACGAGCCATATTTGCAGTGTTTCTACCATATTCAACAGAAATATCTACTACTTCTTTATCTACTAAATAGTTCTCTTCAGTGTTCTTATCACCTGATTTATATTTTTTGTCCATTGCTGCTTTGAGAATTTCATCAGTGGATTCTATGTAGTATTGAGAAAGTTCTTCAAGAAGCTGCTCCATATTTACTTGAGCCTCTAAAAATCTTCTGTAAGCATTTGGATAGCGACCTTCAAAATAATACATTATGCCTTCTTGAACAAGACGTTTCATTCCATTATATTTTTGAATTCGTTCTCCCTCTTCACCTTCTTTTGTCTCGAATGGTGCCTCTTTTCCATCCTTGCCCTTTCCAGGGTAATTCTTTACCATCGGCTCCACTGCTCGAAGGTAACGCAAAAGTTCCACTCTGGTTTCATTAGCTTTAGCCATAACAGGCTCACTATTGATTTGAGTGAATGTGAACAGAGTTAAAAGGGTAACTAGTAGAGTCTTCATTGCCATTCCTAAATAAAATTTCTTCTTGATGTACTGTTTCTTGTACAAGTCTGAATTACAAGCAAAATGTATAGTCCATCTAGGAAAATATCGGAAAAATTTTAGCCTATCTCAATGATACAATTATAAAAAGTAGAGAATAAGTTGACAATGAATTAAGCCATTAATTACACTATCATACAGTATGATAAATAAGAATGACGCAGCTCTGCAAACAAAAAAAGCTTCCTTCAGGGCGAAGGAAATGACCACATGCCCAATTTGCGATACTCAACACCAAAAAGAACAAATGTTTCAAGGTGGAGGAAGGTTAATTGCAGGAAAACTTACCCAAGAACTGCGTCGTCTTTATGAAAAGAATAAAAAATTTGGTAGAATAAATCCAAATGATTATGTTATTAGTGTTTGCCCAAGATGTCTTTATGCAGCCTATTCAAAGGATTGGTCAACTTTAAGTGGAGCTGAAATTGAAAGAATTAAGCAATATGCTGGAGACAGAAAGGTAAATCTAGAAAAAATTCTTGGTCCTGTTGATTTCAACCAAGAAAGAAATCTTATCACAGGAACTGCATCTTTTCTTTTAGCAATAGATTGCTATCAACATAGAGTTGCAGGAACTGCTCCAACCCCTAAAAAAGCTGTCTCTGCCCTAAAAGCGGGATGGTATTTTGATGACCTGCATAATGAATTTGGTCATTTAGGATATGATAAAGTAAGAGATTTAATGTACCAAAAAGCTACGATTTGGTATGGAAGAACACTCGAAATTATGCAAACTGGATCTGAACCAGTTGACTCTGTAGCGGGAATGCTTGGACCAGATACTGATAACAATTGGGGTTTTGATGGAGTGATTTATCTAAATGCATATCTAACCATGAAATTTAAAGATGAGCTTGCTCCAGATGTGAATAAAAGATTGGAAATGCTTGTTAGAGCTAAGAGAATGCTAGCAAAACTTTATGGTTCAGGAAAATCTTCTAAGTCCAAACCTTCGGTTCTATTAGACATGGCTCGCGAGTTATATGATGAACTTGGTGGGTTAATTGATTCTATGGGTGGCGAAAAATAATCGTTGTCTGTAACAGCAATTTTGATCCAATATGAAGGATCATCTTTTCATGGATTTCAAAAGCAGAATGGGTTACATACAGTTCAAGAATCACTAGAAAAGTCAATAGAAACTATTTTAAGAGAAAAAGTTACTATTTCTGCTGCTGGCAGAACAGATTCTGGTGTTCATGCAAAAGGTATGATAGTTAGTTTTACTAGCGAAAACTCAATTTCAAATTATGAAAAATTTCTCTTGAGCATCAATGCACTGACACCTGACTCGATTACTTGTATTGCAGGAAAAGAAATGCCTGAGGACTTTCATGCCAGATTTTCCTGTACTGAAAGAGAGTATGAATATCTCTTTTATCAATCCAAATATCCTAATCCATTCCTCAAAGGAAGAGCATTCTGGATAAACAAAAAAATTGATAAAGAAAAAACAATTTCTGAGATGCAAAGTCTAATTGGTAAGCATGAATTTAAAAGCTTTACAAGAGCCTCTTCTCTAGGCGAGAAATCTTCAGAAAGAAGAATTACTCATTTAGAATGGCAAGAAAGCCTTGAAGAGCAAAACCTATCCAAAATTCTGATCAGAGGGACAGGTTTTTTGCATAATATGGTGCGAATTCTAGTTGGCACAATTTTAGGAATAGGAAGTAAGAATCAAAAGATGAATCTTAAAGAAATTTTGCTCTCAGAAGAAAGAGCTAATGCTGGGAAAACTTTACCAGCTTATGCACTCTATTTTCTTCGTGCATACTATTCAAAGTTCCCAGAAATCAACTCACTTTATGAAATAATTACAAGGAAGACCTTAGTTTAACTAAGGCATACTATGAAGTTTTTTTTATCTCTAATTCTTACCTTTGTCTTTTTTAGTAATATTCAGGCTGAACAAACAGAGCAAGCCCGATCTGAAATTGGGTTTTGGTTGGGAGCAGCAAATCCGTTTCCTGGTTCACCCACCAGCAGAGTATTGGATACTACACTTGGTTTTGGAGTTATAGGTCGAACTCAGTGGCCATACACACTATATACTGAAGCAGGAATTTATGCAGCAAATCATCTCTCACAAACGGAAAGAGGACTAACTGTTGCCCCCGCTCATCTAGCTTTAGCCTATAAACTACCTTTCGAACAACTCCCAGTTTCCATTTTTCTGAAAGCAGGGGGTGGTGCTGCTTATGTAATTGCAAGACCAGCCAATACAGCTAAATGGGATCCTCTGGCAATGCTAGGGGCAGAAGTAAGTTTTGTGGCGGGAAAAAAAGTTAGGATTGGGCTCAGAATGGATTATTATAGAATTTTCGAAACATACTTTCAGCAAACACCAGAAGAAACTAGAAGAATCTATCTTTCTCCATTCGATAGAGATTATAGGCTTTATAATCCTAATTATTACAAATTACAAGACGCAGAACTATTCAATTTTTCTTTAATGGTGAGTTTTTTATTATGAAGTATATTTTTTATCTATTCGTTAGTATTCTCTTTTCCTCATGTGACAATGGTCCTTTCAAGAATAAAAATTTTGAGAATGTTCGGAAAACTTCAGCACCTGTAATAAGTACATTATTCAACAGTAGAATGTTGCTTCTTGTAAAAGGGACATATGCTACTGACAATCCACTAACGTTCAATGAAACAAATGGAGGAACAGGAGCCATTCACCAAGATACTCAAGGAACTGATAATGATCCAAACTTTGATTTAACTGGTCTTCCATCTGCATCTAATCTTCCCATCTTTATTGATTTTGGAGAAATTAGAATTTCTTCAAAAACTGATAAACTTAATTTAGAGGCGATTCAAAATTTAAGAGACTCAATCCGATTTTGGGATTATATTGCTCCAGAAAGACAGGTTTATTGTACAACAGCTTACACAATTTTTTCTACAAATTCTTGCTTCAGACAAGGTGGGATTTCACGTATGCAAGAGTTTTTTGATGGAAATGGAGCGAAGTATCCTTCTAATGATCCATCATCTGATGCTAGAGGAAATGCCATCACTAATAGCGGCTCACAATACTATCATGTTGGAGTTTATGTTAGAAATTTTGTTACTGGTTGGGCAAGAGAAAATAATGCTAATAAGATCAATACAAGATTTGATAACTTTGAAGTTATTGGTTCAAATATTGTTCCAAGAAATAGTTTCACACCTTCGACAACACAGTCTGATAAATCCTTTAGAACCCCTTTAATGTTTCCAGTGTTCTATTCTGTCTTAAAAGAAAACCAAAATGGTGGATTCACAAATGACGATATGAATATTCGACCAGGTTATGACCCTTACATTTTGGAAGTAAGAATGAATATTAAAGAGAACCTAATGGTACATTCTTGGAGAAATTTTCAAGGGGTTGTTCAAACTATGGTAGGTTTTAGCGACTGGAGCAACCCTCATACAGGTCAAATTGATATGGGAGGTAACTTATTGCTAAGAGCAAGGGTCATCTATCCCGAATATGCAGGAAGTGTTTTTATAACAGGTGGGACACAAACTCTAAGACATTACTATTCAATTTATGGTAAGTTTGAAAAGTCTATACCCGGAAATCTACCTTATGCAGCTTCACCAGTGAGAAACGGAACTACCAAAATTAAATACATTGGACCGGGAGATTACGCACTTTATTGTATGGCAGACACTACTCCAGCAGATGGTTATCCTGAAACTATTGTTCGAAAAATAGAGTTTCAAGTTCTTCCTAATCAATATCGTCCTCAAATTAATTTGAATCTTGCTTGCCCTTAAGAAATGTTGACACTAATTCACAAAAAAATAAAACTATCTTGAGAGGAAATAATGAACCAATACGAAGAACTAATCACTAAGTTTTATTCTAGTTTTCAACAAAAAAATCCTGCTGGAATGATTGAATGTTATCATGACCAAATTGAATTTTCCGATCCAGCATTTAAGAACTTAAAAGGGATAGAAGCTAAAGCTATGTGGCAAATGCTAATTGAAAGGAGCACAAATCTTACAATTACTTTTTCAAACGTCAAAGCCACTGAGAAAGTTGGAAGTGCTGATTGGGTAGCAGAATATGATTTTTCCAAAACCAATAGAAAAGTTATAAACAAAATTCATGCAGAATTTATTTTCAAAGATGGAAAAATTGTTTCTCATAAAGATAGTTTCAATTTATGGAAATGGGCGGGTATGGCTTTAGGGATTAAAGGATTTTTACTTGGTTTTACTCCAATTGTTAGAAATAAAATTCGTGAAGAAGCTATGACTGGTCTTAAAATGTACATGAAAAGGAAAAAACTATCATAGGATTTTTTCTGCAAATACTTTCGAGATACAACTTAAACTTTTTTGCATCTTATTTTCTTTGGTGAATCTTCTTTGCACTTAACACTAATAAATGCTGGAATGACTCTAGCAACAATTTTGATTTATACAGGATATTTCTTTAGAAAGAGCAATAATCCTCTTCACAGAAAACTAAACACAACAGCAATTCTTCTAGTTGTGATCACAGCAGCTTATCTACTAGCAGGAAAATATCTGATGAATGGCATCAGTGCTATGAACATATATCCAATAGTTCCTAGGTGGGCAGTAAACGTACACAGAGCATTTGCAGCTATAAATCTCATAATGTTACTTTTGATGGGATATACTGGTTGGAAAAGAAATAGAGAATTGCACAAAAGGATTCATCTATATTTTTTGGTTTTACACACTATAATATATATTTCGGGGCTACTCATTTTTGAAAGTAGGTAAAAATGACAATTGAAGAATTAAAAATTAAGGCAAATCAAATCAGAGTTGAAGTTATCAAAATGGTAACCGCAGCAAAATCAGGACACCCAGGAGGACCTCTTGGACTAGCTGATATATATTCTGCACTCTATTTTCATATTCTTAAACATGATTCAAAGAATCCTAATTGGGATGAAAGAGATCGTTTGATTTTATCAAATGGACATGTATGTGCCGTACGTTATGCGGCAATGGCTATCTCTGGATATTTTCCAATAGAAGAGCTTGCAACATTTAGAAAGATCGGAAGCAAGCTTCAAGGTCACCCATCAACCAGATATTTGGAAGGAATAGAAAGCTCTTCTGGTTCCCTTGGACAAGGCCTCTCTGTCTCTGTTGGCTTAGCGTTAGGTGCAAGGTATCAAAAGAAAGACTTTAAAATTTACACATGTATTTCTGATGGAGAATGCGGTGAAGGGATGACTTGGGAAGCTGCACAGTCTGCCGTTCACTATAAGCTAGATAACCTAGTTGCTTTCATGGATAGAAATTTTATTCAAATCGATGGTAATACAGAAGACATTATGAGGTTAGAGCCTTTAGGAAAAAAATTCCAAACTTTTGGCTGGAATTTGATTGAAGCAGATGGACACAATATGCAAGAAATTTTAGATGCATTTGAAAAAGCCAAAGCTCATAAAGGCTCACCTACACTAATCGTTTTTAAAACAATTCTTGGAAAAGGAGTATCATTCATGGAAAATAAATCCGAATGGCATGGAACTCCGCCTAACGCAGAGCAAGCAAAGCAGGCACTTCAAGAATTAGGTGTCTGATAATGTCAAAAAATTTCTTTGCGGAATTTGAGTGTATAAATGAAAATTGTAGAGCGAGATATTCTTTAGATAGAGTGATTTACCAATGTGAAAGATGTGATAGTCTTTTACAAGTAAGTCATGACATAGAAGCTTTAAAACAAAATTCTAATGAAGCTTGGAAAAAACTTTTTTCAGAGAGATGGGGAGACCCAGTTTTTCCGAATAACTCAGGAATATGGAATAAAAAAGAATGGGTTTTACCAGAAATAAAACAAGAGAATATAATATCCTCAGGTGAAGGTTTAACTCATCTTTATAACGCTAAACGTTGGGCAAATGATCTTGGAATCCAAGAATTATATATAAAGCAGTGTGGAGTTTCCCATACTGGTTCTTTTAAAGACTTAGGAATGACTGCACTTGTTAGCCAAGTGAATCAAATGAGAAATAATGGACAAACAATTCGAGCTGTTGCATGTGCAAGCACTGGGGATACTTCTGCAGCTCTTGCTTCTTATGCTGCTAAAGCTGGAATTCCAACTATTGTCTTTCTACCAAGTGGAAAAGTTTCAACTGCTCAGCTGATTCAACCTGTATCTAATGGAGCAAAGGTAATTTCATTAGATACTGATTTTGATGGATGCATGGAAATTGTGAAACAGGTTTCTAAAGAAAAGGAAATTTATCTAGCTAATTCAATGAACTCTTTGCGAATTGAGGGGCAAAAAACAATTTCTTTTGAGATCACTCAACAGCTTGGCTGGAATGTTCCTGATTGGATAATCATTCCGGGTGGAAACCTAGGTAATGTTTCAGCGTTAGGCGTTGGCTTCGAGATGCTTTATGAACTAGGACTTATTCAAAAGTTGCCTAGAATAGTTGTTGCTCAAAGTCAAAATGCAAATCCGCTTGCAGAATCTTTCAAAACAAATTTTGCAGAGTTTCAACCAATTGAGGCTAAAAAAACTTTAGCATCAGCCATTCAGATAGGAAACCCAGTTTCAGTAAAAAAAGCAATTCGTATCTTAAAAAAGTTTGATGGAATTGCAATGGATGCTAGTGAATCTGAACTCTCGAATGCTTCTAGTCTTGGAGATCGATATGGATTGTACAACGATCCACATACTGGAGTAGCACTAGCTGTTATGATAAAGCTTGTGAACAACAATACGATTAAAAAACAAGACTCTGTAGTAGTAATTTCAACTGCAAATGGATTAAAATTTACTGAATTCAAAGTTAAGTTTCATGAAAATCAAATTCCAGAAATTGATTCTAAGTTAGTCAATTCAATACATACCTCTAAACCTAAGATTAATGATGTTATGGACTTGGTAAGACGTATAGTTTGATATATTAGATTTATGTATTATTAATTCTATCAATTTGAAAAACTTGAATTTTAATTTCTTTACCTTTCAGTTGAATATCACCTAACGTAGTAATGTTATATTTTTCTCTATGAGTTAGTTTATTCAAAGCAGATTCTGAAATTAAAACAGAATTTTTAGTATCATACTTTTTTCCATGATCCAAAATTCTAGCAGTTGTATTTAATGAGTCGCCCATAAATGCGATTTCCTTTTTTAATTCTCCTATTTCTCCTATTGCAATGCTACCAAAATGTATAGCAGTCCTAAATTCAGGAAATATTCCAAACTCTTTCAAAAATCTTGCTTTTTCTTTTTCTAATTTTTCTTGGAAAAGAAAACTGAAGTTAATTGATTCTTCAACAAAGTTCTTTTGTCTCTCTGACCATGTTAGGATAACTTCATCTCCTACATACTTATGTATTTCTGCTTTGGTTATTAAGATTGGTTCGCTCATTTCTTGAAAAAATTTCTTGAGTAAATTAATAAAATTTAAATCTCCGATTTTTTCTGCAATAGAAGTAGAAGAAACCATATCCAGAAATAGAATAACTCTTTCTTCAGTTTTTGGAATTCGATATTCACCAGAAAGAAATTTAATAAATGTTTTACCACCAATGAGTTGATTATTTTCCAAGATAAAATTGATAAAAATAGAAATAATAAATCCTTTAGAAACAGAATCTAATAATATCTCAATATCTTTTTTGTTTTCTACTGGAAAAAGAATTATACTACTATATTCTCCCATAATGTATCTTCCAATAGATCTACCAAAAATGATTAAAATAAGATAAATTGATGAATGAAAGAAAATTCTTAGAACAAAATTAATGTGCTGAAAGTTTTGTTTAAGAGAAAATTCCCTTATATAGATATGATAAACACCAATCAAAGTTGCGATCAATCCTCCATCTACAACTCCATTCAAAATTGAAATAAAGAACTCATTAGAAAATGCATAGGATTGGATAAAACTAATGATAGAACCAGAAAGCATTCCTAATATGATTAATTTTATCAGTAGCTTAAATCTAATTTTATGCATATTAATCTTTAATGATTTCAAAATTTTGTTCTAGTTCCCAAGGAGGAAAAGGATCAGGAAATTTTTTCCATTCAGTTTCTCCTAGTTTCATTTCTTCATCTGATAGCAAACATCGATCCAATTTCCTTCTTAACTTCTCTTGATCCATATTACTTCCGATAAAAACAATTTCTTGTCTCCTATCACCAAATGGCTCTTCCCAAACAGCTTCAATTTCACTAAGCAATTCTTCATCATCTGGAAGTTCATCTTTTGGAACTATAGCTGCCCAAGTTCCAATTCCTTCCGCTCTGCATACATTCCCTGCTTGAGACCAATTTCCTACAATTTCCATTCTAGAAGCTAACCAAAAAAGACCTTTTGAACGAATCACACCTTCCCATCTTTCCTCAATAAGTCTATAAAAACGTTCAGGATGGAAAGGTAGTCTTGATTTGTATGCAAAACTTGAAAGTCCATATTCAACCGTTTCAGGAATATGATCTCCTCTAGTTTCTTGTAACCAACCAGCAGATTCACTTGCCTTATCAAAATCAAAAAGTCCAGTCGATAAAATTTCTTTTAAAGGAACCTTACCAAATTCAGAATAAATTTGTTTTGCATCAGGGTTTAAATGATGAAGAATTTTTTCTAGTTTATTCAATTCTTCTTTTGTAACTAGATCTGTCTTATTCAGAATAATCACATTTGCAAATTCAACTTGTTCAACTAGAAGTTCTACTAGAAATCTATCATCATCAATATCAGCAGCAATCTTTCTATCTGCTAAATCTTCTTTAGATTCATAATCTTTCAAAAAATTAAATGCATCCACAACAGTCACTAACGTATCTAGTTCTGCAACCTCGCTTAATGAATTTCCTTCTTCATCCTCAAAAGTAAAGGTCTCAGCAACTTGAAGTGGTTCTGAAATTCCTGTTGACTCAATCAGAAGATAGTCAAATTTATTTTGCTTAGCAAGTTCTTGAATTTCAATTAATAAGTCCTCTCTTAGAGTACAACATATGCAACCATTAGACATTTCGACTAACGTCTCTTCAGTTCTACTGAGTGTAGCACTTCCCGATTTGATAAGACTAGCATCAATATTTATCTCACTCATATCATTCACTATAACAGCAATTTTTTTATCTTCACGATTATTCAAAATATGATTAAGTAGAGTAGTTTTACCTGCCCCTAAGAAACCTGAAAGTAAAGTAACCGGAAGTTTTTTTTTCTTATCGTTCATTTTTAATTCGCTCCAATGTTCACAAGAATAGTATAAGGAAACAGGCATTTAATGCAGTAATTAATTACTCCAAATTGGATTCCTTTTAAATTCTCAGTAACGTTCAAAACACCTACCTGCAAGTTTGCACGATTATCTGCTATATTGATCCCACTTAATTGCAGAAAAGGTTCCCCTGCATTATTCATAGCTCCAATTTGAAGTCCCACTCGTTTGTTCGTAATATTCAACATACCTACCTGCAAGTTTGCACGATTATCAGCCATATTAAACCCACTTAGTTGTAAAAAAGGTTTTCCTGCTTTATTGAAAGCTCCAAATTGGATTCCTGTTTCATCGTCACTAAGATTCACAACACCTAGCTGTAGTTTTGAACGTCTATCTGCAATATTGATTATACTTAGTTGCAAAAAGGGCTCTCGTGCATTATTGGTAATCCCAGCGAGTTGGATGGCAGTGCTTTTCTTAGCGTCATTCCCAAATCCTCCAACTTGAAAGAAAGCTTTATTGGCACTATTAATGAATACTCCGACTTGGAAAACTGATTCATGCGTAAAATTCCCAAATCCACCAATTTGAAAAATTGATTTTTCTGAACCATTAATAAGTCCTCCAACTTGAAAAAGACTATTCCTAGCTTCATTGACAAGTCCACTGATTTGCAGACCGATCATATTAACTCTCCTGTAATCATTCCAGAGACTAACATGTAGTCCATAAGCTGTATTGGAAAAAGAAGAAGGTTCAATTTCGTTTACAAATCCAATGTTTACAATACCCACTCTACCCTTATTCTTATTCCAGAGTCCAACCTGTATTCCATCCACTGAAGCAACTTTTCCAAAAAGTAAGTTGCCTTGAATAAACTTTGGCGTACTTTTGCTACCAATTGAATAAGGGTACCGAATGGATATTCCAATTGGTGTTTTGACATCACCATAAGGCAAATCCTTTTCTTCAGATTCCTTTTCGATTATTTCTTCATTCGCTATTATCCTATCTTTTTCTGCTTCTTCAGATCGAACAGTTGAAGATAAAATAACTGTTAAAAGAAAAAAAATGAATCTCTTTGGGTAGAGATTTAAAACCCTACTAGATTTTTTGTTAATTTGGTTATTCACTGCATTCCCCAACTTTTTCAATTTAAGAATATCTAATAGAATTGATCAAGGCAATATTCTACCTATTTTTGAAATAAGGCAGGCACGCAATTCACAAAGTTTTTTTATTAGAGTTTATTCGATCTACCTTACATAAAATTCAACTTCATCGATAATTTTTCCTTCATCGTTTTTTAATTCAAGTTTATGCTTACCTTGCTCTGGCTTCCATAAAATTGGTTGAGTAGTTGCTCCTAAAACTTTTTTATCCAGAACTAAAACATGCTTTGGAAGTGATAGTGTTGTTTCAAATGAAATTCTTTGTCTTGAAGAAGGAATTTCTGGATCAATTGCAAAGATACTTTGTTTCAGTGGATTTTTGATAACATTTACTGGATAGGAACTTACTTCAATTGGTCTTTCAACCTCAGTACCTTTTATAAAGTATTCATCATAACTAAAATTATTGTTCTTAAAATATACCTTCTTCTTAACGATCATATCAGGAAGTTCTGGTTCTTTATATGGAATATCTTTATGTAAATATGTCATCATATCACTCCAAATCGTTGCAGCACCTGTAACACCAGATACATTCCACATAGGCTCCCCAGAAAAATTTCCGACCCAAACTCCAACAGTATAATATTCAGAATATCCAATACACCAATTATCACGCATATCCTTACTAGTCCCAGTTTTCACAGAGGTTTTATATTTTGTTGATAAAGGATTTTCTAAACCAAAACTAAGTGCTCTTGCCTGTCTATCAGAAAGTATATTAGAAATTATGAATGTACTCTGCTCCGAAAAAATTCTTCTTTCCTTTTTCTCGTGATTCGGTAAATAAGAAATTTCAATCGCAACTCCTTTGTTAGCAAGCATATGATAGCTTTTAACTAATTGCCAAAGACTTACATCAATTGAACCAAGCGCTATTGATAAGCCATAATAATCACTATCCCTAAGGCTTTGAAATTCTAATTTTGAAAGAACTTCTGAAAAGTTTTCAATCCCTATATAATCTAGAACTTTAATTGCTGGAACGTTCAATGATGAAGCTAGTGCATTTCTAGCTGTCACAAAACCAAAAAACTTTTCTTGATAATTTGATGGATTATAAATTCCTCCACCTACCTGAACTTGGAAAGGAGCATCTTCAAGAATTGTTGCACCAGTGATAAATTTTTTTTCAATTCCTTGTGCATAGATAAAAGGCTTTAGTGTTGAACCTGCTTGCCTTAAGGAAACAACTCCGTCAATTTCTTGAGACTTTGAAAATTTTCCACTACTACCGACATACGATAGTATCTCACCTGTTTGATTCTGCAATACAATTAAAGAAACGTCTCTAACATTTCTTTTACTTAAATCAGCAAATTGTTTTTCTATTGTCTCCAATGCATATAATTGAATTTCTCTATCTAAAGTAGTGTCAATTGTAGGACTAGACTTTTGTAATAATTTTTTTCCAAGATGAGGTGCTAATGTATATTCAGGACGAATAAAATACTTTCTCAACAATGTTTCATGGATAAAATTTTTGATATCTTCACATAACAAAGTGGAGCTATTTGCTTTTGCAATATAACAAGCCCGTTGAATAATTCTATCAGGTTGTGAAGAAGGAATCTTAACAAGACTTGCAAGCATTAAACTCTCAATCTCACTTAGTGCATGAGCCTGTTTTTGAAAAAGTCCTCTTGATGCTGAATCAACCCCAATCAATTCTCCTCTAAAGGTAACAAGGTTTAAATAAGCTTCTAATATTTCATTTTTACTCCATTTCGATTCTAGTTCTTTAGCAGAAAATATTTGTGAAAATTTTTGACCAATCGATCTACGTTTTCCTTTAGGCTTCAATTCATCCTCTAAAAATGAAACTAGCTGCATTGTAATTGTACTAGCTCCTCTAACTGGCTCGGAAGAAAATACAGAAAGAACACCTGAAAAAAGAGCAATCCAGTCAACTCCAGAATGTTCATAGAAGCGCTTATCTTCTGCTTGTACTATTGACTTTATCAAATGGGTTGAAATTTCATTTATACTTATCCAATCTAATCTTCTTTCTTTTGGATTTGTTCGAAATTCTTGGAGAATTCTTCCTTTTCTGTCCAATAACCTTGAATCAGACTTTAGAATTGTCTCCTTAACATTCTGAAAATTAGGAATCTCTGATTGAAGAGAAGTAAAGGTGAAAAGTATCAAGATAAATAATGAATAAAAGCGATTCTTTACGATAAAATTTTTATTCACTGGAAAGATAACCCCTTGAAATAAATTTGTAACAAATATAATTAACAATATTAGTATGCAAGAGTTAAAAGTAAAACACTCTAATGAAAAGCCAACCCTAAAAGAAGAAATTCGTTTTTATTCCATTTCAATACTTATTGCAGTTGGGATCTCAATTGGATATTTTACAGGTATGCCAAGTTACTATTTAGGATGGATAGCTTTTTTTATTTCTGCATTCTCGGTGGCAGGAAATGATGCAATTCAAACAATTGGAACATTTATAGAGAGCAAAAGAACAACACCTTTAGTTTTGAAAGCATTAATGATATGTGGTCTATTATTTATAGTTCATATTTATGCTTGGAGAATGGATGATAGAGAGATTCATTTTCATCGTCTTGACTCTTTCAAGGAAGTCTCTGATTTCAATTTACTACAACTCTTAGCTCCTGTTGTACTAATGATTGTTACTAGACTGAAAGCTCCAATCTCTACTACTTTTCTTATCTTAAGTTTATTTGGTGGTCAGAACATAGACAAAATGCTTACTAAATCATTCTTGGGTTATGGAATTGCATTCCTCTCAGCAATGATCGTATGGGGAATACTATGTTATGTTGATAGACAAGAATATGTTGATTCAAATGAAGAGGATGACCCAGCATCAGAAAAACTTTGGGGTAAACTTCAATGGTTATCAACAGCTTGTCTTTGGATAGCTTGGCTTTTACAAGATACAGCAAATATAGCCGTATTTCTTCCAAGAAAACTTTCAGTTACTGAGTTTGTTTTTGGAATTGGAGCAATCTCAGTAGCACTTATTATCATTTTATATACTAATGGTGGTTCGATACAAGAAATTGTAAGCGAAAAATCAGACATAAGCTCTGCAAAGGCGGGAACAATAGTAGATTTAGTATACGCTGGTATATTGCTACTTTTCCAACTTGGAAGTAAAATGCCAATGTCAACCACTTGGGTATTTTTAGGTTTACTAGCTGGTAGAGAAATTATCCTCCATATCTTAACTCATAAAGATAAGCCTTACCTTGAAACCTTTAGGCAAGTTGGTAAAGATGTAATTCTTGCTAGTTTAGGAATAACCGTTAGTATCTTGTTTTATGGTCTGTCTATCATGGTTTATCCACCTAAGGACACTAGTAATCTTAGCCCAACTCTAAAGAAACTTTCTGACAGCTTTCAACAATACATTGCTGAACCGAAAAAAAGTAGCGTGACACATTACTAGATTTGTAAAAACAACTCTGGGATGAATTTTGAACTCAGAGTTATTTTTTTAATAAAATTTTATTGACTAGTAAGATCGAGTGATTAGATTTTTCTTCCTTAGCTGAGAAGAGATATTTTGCAAACAGTTTTATTAAATAGAATAAGTTATTTTATCAAAATTTACTCTTGGTTAACTATTGGAATAATCTTTTGTAATTGTATTAATAAACCTTTGGATGAAATTCAAGTTTCTGAAAATTGGGAACTAGCGATTGGAAAAGAAACTGATCTACTTAGT
Organism: Leptospiraceae bacterium; assembly: GCA_033762425.1. GTDB lineage: Bacteria > Spirochaetota > Leptospiria > Leptospirales > Leptospiraceae > JANRLP01. The sequence goes on along the minus strand of JANRLP010000025.1, from coordinate 87,335 downwards.
GATGTGAAAAACTATTCCTTCACTCCATTTAAACCAATCGAGCTTACGGAAAAGTTTAATTCTAAAACTGGAACAATTTGGCTGAGAAATAAATTTACTGTCCCAAAAGATAAGCTAATTCTCTTCAATTCAATTTTCCTAGAATTTATCAATCCTACAGATGAAACCTATCTAAATGGAAAATTGATTGGTATGAGTGGAAAAAATATTTATAAAGATGGGTATTTTTTTAGCTATTGGAATGAGGCACGAAATTATTTTGCAATGAACTTGGAAGAATCAAACGAACTTTATATTAAAATTGTTTTTAATAATGAAATTTCTTATGAAGGAAAAATAGTTATTGGAATCAAAGAGAGCTTAGACGAAAGAAAAAAGTATAAAGACTTCTATCATTCTATTATCTACATTCCTATCTCATTTATGATGTTCTTAATGGGAATTTTTTATTTGAAAGTTTATTTCAAACGAAAAGGTGATAAAGATATTCTCTATTATTCCATGATGGCATTTTTATCTGTTCTATCCCAGATAAATTTTTTTATAGTAAAGATTCCAATTGATCTAAGATATATCGACTATCTTTGGCTACAAAAGATAACTTTTTCCGCTTCAAGTTTTTTTCCTCTAGCGGTCATTAGCTATACAAATTTTTTATTAAGAGAAAAGGTTTATAAACTAGAAAGCTTTCTCATTAAGTTGTTTACAATTGTACCCGGACTACTTTTTTTGTTAATCCCAAACTACTATTATTTGAGAGAATTTAGAAAATTATTATTTATTATAGTAATGATTATTCCCCTAGCTTACGCAATTGGAATAGTTTTCTGGAAAGCAATAAAAAGACACAACTATGCTCGTACATTTTTATTAGGTTTACTACCATTTGCTTTGTGTATTATTTTTGATCTAATCTTCCATGTTATTACAACACATAACGAAGTACTGTATCTTACATTTTTAGGAATGCCTTCCTTTATCATCGCACTTGGCTTCATTCAAGGGAACAATTTTATAAGAGATAGAAATAAAATTGAAGAACTCAATAAAACTTTGGATAGAAAAGTATTAGAAAGAACTAATGAATTATTAGTAGCTAAACAAGAAATTGAATCTGCAATGAAAGAGTTAGAAAGAGTAGCTAGAACTGATTCACTTACGGGACTATTGAATAGATTGAACTTAATCAAGAGCCTTGAAAATGAATTTCTTAGAGGGTTACGTTATAAAACTCCTTTCTCAATTTTGCTAATTGACCTAGATCATTTTAAAAATATCAACGACACATATGGTCATCTTGCTGGAGACCAAGCATTGAGGATTGTTGGTGAATTGATTGGAAAGTCATTTAGGACAGTTGATGTAGTTGGACGATATGGTGGTGAAGAGTTTTGTGTAGTTCTTCCAGAGACCAAATCGGTTGAGGCTTATAACGCATCTGAAAAACTAAGACTTGCAATCTTAAAATCTTCGTTTGATTTTAATGGAATGACAATTAAACTAGCATGTAGTATAGGAATCTCTGAATTTAAAAATGAAGATGCTAATGTTTCAGAGATTTTAGAACGTGCAGATAAGGCGCTATATAAAGCAAAAAATAATGGTAGAAATCAATCTTATATTTTGAATGAAGTAAAATGAAAATGAAATTTTTAATACTAATGATTACTATAACTGTTTTTAGCACTAAAATCTCCTCTGAGGACTGGAAATCTTGCTTTGAGGGTTGTAAACAAGAACCTTATAAATTACTTGTATGGGAAAAAGCTGATGAATTCTGTAAAAAGTATGCTACTCCTAACGAAAACTGGAGGCTACCAACAATTGATCAGTTGAAAAATTTTCTAAACAAAGAAAAAAATCTAAAAGGTAAATACTGGGCAGATTTAAATAGCGATGGAAAATCTAGCTTTTATGATTCAAAGAATAATATAGTAGGAAGTTACTCAAAGGCGAGTTCTAATAAGTTACAGGTTTTATGCACAAAGCAAAAACCTACTAAAAAGAAAGAATGGACCAAAGAATCTATTGATATATTGAAGAACATTCTTCCAATCAATTGGTATCTTTCATTAGTAGAAGAAAATTTAGTGATTCTTGAACGAAATGAAGGTGCATGGAAATTTTTTGAAAATAAGATTAATGCTCCAATTAATGACAAAAAAAAATCCTCAATTGAAGAGAAGCTAACTAAAAAGAAAGAACCTAAAATCCCGTGTACGATCCAACTTTTGGGTGAAGAAGAATGGTCAAAAGAAAAATTAGACTTTGTAACAAAGAAAAATTTAGAAATTTTTAATCTATTGGAAGAATTAAACAACGACGTTAAACCCAAAAAAATGAATAAGTCTATAGACTACAACTCTAAAAGAAAAGAACTTCAAGATTCTATGATTCGATTGCCTGATTACAAAATTGACAAAGTCTATATCTTCATCAAAGAGATAAGCTGTCTTGAGGATGAATATTATACAATCATACCCAAAGATGCAAGTGACGAAAGTTATAAAATTATTAATTCATTAGAGAAGTTTATGTTCATTAATCAGTAAGTATATTTTACTTTAACTTATCAACTAATTCATGAAGAGCGATTCTCCCACCTGAAATTTTAGTATAACTTTTACATATACACTCTTGAAATTCAATCTGAGAGATTGAATAACAACTATCAACTAAAACTGATTTTATCATTTCAGAAAGCTTTGGTGAAAGTTTTTCCCTAATCATTTCCCTTTCCTCTACTGTTGTTGTTTCTGATAAGATACTCGTTTCAAGTTCAGACAAAAATTTTTCTTTTGCTGTTGCATCAGTATAACAACTTTCCTTTCTCATAGCATAAGAATCTTTTTCGTTAGATTTCTTTGATGACTTACCCTTAATTGTTGCATAAAAGAAATCTCTAGGCTCAGAATTTATTCTTTCGGGGGAACCCGCCCAAAAACTCGATTTTTTTGTTGGACTACTACAAAGTAGAATCAAGGATAAAAAAAAGAAAATTGATTTCATATACCTAAATGTAATCAATAATATTATCTAAAGTGTAGTCAATAGAAATTGATTGTAATTATTAAGTCGTTTACTCCTCTAAAATCAGAGTTATTCTAATTGAAAAATCCCATTGAAATCTAGTAATGGTTTTGTGAACTATTCAGTAGTAGATACTCATTGCCACTTGGACATAATTGAAATGCAAGGGCTAACTATTCCAGAATCATTAGAAAACGCTTATGATTCTGGAGTAAAAAAAATCATTCAAATTGGAATTGATGAAGAACGAAACAAAATTGCGAAAGAAATTTCTAAGCTTGAGTCAAAAATCGACTTATTTTATACTGCTGGATGCCATCCCGCTGATTCAATTCCTACAGATTCTCAAGATAGAATTCAAAGTTTTATCCAAGATAATTCTAATGATCCGAAGTTTATTGGAATTGGCGAGATTGGACTAGATTACTATCATGATAAAGATAATCACCAATTCCAAAAAGAAACTTTTAGGCGTTTTTTGGAAATTGCTTCTGAACTAAATTACCCAGTAATAATTCATTCGAGAGATGCAGCAGAAGATACTTATCAAATTCTAAAAGAGTTTAAAGAAAAAGTATTTGGAGTAATTCATTGTTTTACTTATGATTCTGAATATGCAAAGAAATTTTATGATATAGGTTATTACATCTCATTTTCAGGTGTAGTAGCTTTTAAAAATGCTACTTCTATTCAGGAAGCAGTAGTAAGCTTACCATTAGATGGAATCTTAGTAGAGACAGATGCCCCTTTTCTTTCACCTCCACCTCACAGAGGAAAAAGAAATGAACCAGCTTACGTTAGTTATGTTCTAAAAAAAGTTCTAGAACTTAGAACAGAATCCAGAGATAAAGTATCTGAAACTATTTTTGCAAATAGCCTAAAATTAATTAATAGAGAACCTTTACATGCTTGACTTAAATAATATTTCTCAAAATCCAGAAGCACTGATTAAAACTCTAGAACATAGAGGAATTACAGAGACTCATCTTGAAAATTTGAATGCAATTATCTCTAAAAAAAGAGAGCTACAATCGTCTGGCGATAATATGAGAAATCTGCGAAATCAAGTTAGTAAAGAACTTGGAATCAGAAAGTCAAAAGGTGAGGATATAACTAAAGAGTCCCATGACATGAAGGAATTAGGAGCAAAGATTAAAGATCTAGAAGCTGAACTAGAAAAATTAGAAATAGAACTAATGGACTTCAATTTACATTTACCAAACCTTCTAGATGCTGAAGTTCCGTTTGGCAAATCAGAGGAAGATAATAAAATTTTAAGAACTGAAGGAGAAAAGAAGAATTTCTCATTCAAACCCAAGCCTCATTTTGAAATTGGTGAAGAACTTGGCATACTTGATTTTGTGAGAGGAGTTAAACTCTCAGGTGGTAGAGCTTACACATACTTTGGTTTGGGTGCTAAATTAGAAAGAGCATTAATGAACTTCATGCTAGACACTCAAGCTGCAAATGGTTATACTGAAGTTTGGGTACCAATGCTTGTGAATGATGATTGCATGAAAACAACTGGACAGTTTCCAAAATTTAAAGATGAATATTATCGAATTGCAGAAGATGGACTTAATCTAATTCCTACTGCCGAAGTTCCTTTAACAAATTTATACAGAGATGAAATTCTAAAAGAGGAAGATCTCCCAATCAGTGTAATGGCACATACCTCTTGCTTTAGAAGAGAAGCAGGTTCCTATGGAAGAGATACAAAAGGATTAGTAAGGGTTCATCAGTTTCAAAAAATTGAATTAGTAAAGTTTAGTAAACCAGAAGATTCTGAACTAGAGCATCAGAAAATGCTATCACATGCCGAGAGTATTTTAAAAAAATTAAACCTACACTATAGAGTATTGCTTCTTTGTAGTAAGGATACATCTAGTTCATCTAGTAAGACTTACGATTTAGAGGTTTGGATGCCTGGTTTGAATCGCTATATGGAAATATCTTCAATATCAAACTTCAAAGACTTTCAGTCTAGAAGAGGAAAGATAAGATATAAGAACAAAGAAGGAAAGAATTTACTTGTGCATACTTTAAATGGTTCTGGTCTTGCAATTGGGAGAACATTAGCTGCAATTATTGAAAACAATCAGACAGAAGATGGTAAGTTTTCAATCCCTGATGTGCTACAGAAGTATCTGGGTTAGAAATAAATTTTTGAATTCATCAAAAATCAATTCTAAAAAAAGTTTTGAATTTGGAAGTTAAATTGAATCTAACTTTCATTAAGAAATTTTTTCGAATAGGTCTAAAAGAAAACAAAACAAACTTCTTAACTCGTACGAGATTCCTGCAAGGTACAAGGTGTGATTTATATTTATGGAATCTATTAAACATGCGAAATGTAATTGATTCTGATGAAGATAGTGATAGAAATATTTTTCTGAATTATACTCAGAATGAAGAGTTAGAGTCTCTTGGTAGAAGACTCTATCCATCTGGTGAGTATATAGAGGAAAATAAAGATCATATTGATAGTCTAACTAAAACTAGAAAGTTGGTTGAAAAAAGATCTACCATTTATAACGCACAGTTTCAAATAGGAAATCTAAGTACCTCGATAGAAATTTTACATCCATCTACAGGAAATTTTTGGGAAGTAGTCCTAATTAAGAATAGTTCTCACAAAAAACCTGATGCAATTAATGATCTTGCATTCCAAAAATATGTAGCAGAACTCTGCGGCTTAAACATTACAGAATGTACGTTATACACTGTGAACTCGAAGTTTATCTATAATGATAAAATTGAATCAAATGAAATTCTAACTGAACACAATGTTACAAATGAAATCATTAATATAAAACCAGAAATCAGTTCTAGAATAGCATATCTTCAATCAATTATTAGTACAGAATCAAGACCTAGTCCAACAAAAGATCATTCATGTTCTTTATTAAAGGAATGTAGATCAAGAAATCATTGTTACAAAGAGTTTAACAAAGGAAATATTCATCAACTAAGAGAATCTAGTGAATTAGCTAAAAAACTTCTGCACTCAGGTATTAATAAAATTGAAGATATTACTAATACAATAGAACTAACGTCACAACAAAAGATTCAAATTGAAGCACATAAATCAAAACAACCTCAAGTAAAAATATCAAATATAGAAGCATTTTTAAGAAAAATTCGTTATCCAATACATTTTTTAGATTTCGAAACAATAAACCCTACTATCCCAATTTACCCCAACACTTCTCCATTTGAACATATACCTTTTTTATATTCACTTCATATTCTTTATGAGAATGGAGATTTATCCCATATGACTTATATTGAAAAAAGTGATTCTGATCCCAGAATAATCATCTTAAAGAATCTGAAAGATCAAATTGAATCTAATGGAACAATTCTTTGTTATAATGATATGATTGAACGCGGTTGTTTACGTTCTTCTGTAAAAATCTTCTCCGACTATCAAGAATGGTTCACAGGTATTAATACTAGATTTGAAGATATATCTAAGCCGTTTAAAAACTTAGACTATTACCATCCTCTTCAAAAAGGAAGCGCCTCACTAAAATCTATTGTAAAACCACTGATTAGTTTTGATTATAGTAAATTAAAAATTCAGGGTGGAGCAAATGCAAATTTAGAGTATCTAAAATTGAAGTTAGGAAAGATAGAAGCTGAAAGGAAGGACAATTTACTAATCGATTTAGTAGAGTATTGCACAATGGATACTCTTGTCTTAGTAAAAATATTTCAAAGATTAAAAGAATTGATTAACAAAAATCTTTGACAAAGTCTAATATAGAGAGGAACAAAATGAAACTTAGTATTATTAGAATTTTATGCTCAATTCTAGCTGTCTTTCTTTTGACTGAATGTACGGTAAACAGAACTGGAACTTGCAGAAAAAGATGCGAAGATTTAACCAATATTTGCTTTTTGACTAGTACAAACAATCCAAACCCTGCTCAGAACCAAGCAACGACATGCTTTCTTTATTCGGTGTCTTGTACAAATAACTGTGGTTACTATCGTTCTAGCAGTAGTTCAAGAAGAAATTAGTTCCAATTCATTATAAGTTCTTCAGTATGATTTTCTATTTTGTACTTACCAAATTCTAGTGCATTTGCTAGAATGGCAAATGATGGCTAGCAATTTAGAACTTCGGAAAACACCACTTAATGAGATTCATAAGCAACTTGGTGCCAAAATGGTTCCATTTAGTGGATGGGAAATGCCAGTTCAATATTCTGGAATTATGTCAGAACATCTTGCAACAAGAAGTAATGCAGGAATATTTGATGTATCACATATGGGTGAGATTTTTCTAAAAGGAGAAAAAGAAATTCTCCTTTCTTTCTTGCAAAATTTGACTTGTAATGATGTCTCAAAACTTTCCAATAATCAAGTTCAGTACAATGCTGTATTAAATGAAAAAGGTGGTCTCGTTGATGATATAACTCTCTATAAGTTTAATGACACCAAGTATATGGTTTGTTCTAATGCTAGTAATTATGAATCTGTTTATGCTCATTTTCAAAAATATAACAACGGATTAACTATAAGTAATGAAAGTTCTGCTTGGCATCAGATTGCTTTGCAAGGTCCAAAGGCAAACCAGATACTTTCTGATTATTTAAAAACCGATTTAAATCCATTAGGTTATTATCGATTTCAAGATATAAAAATTTTTAATGAGGACTGTATTCTTTCCAGAACAGGTTATACTGGTGAAGATGGTTTCGAAATATACACACCTAATCCTGTTGGTGTAAAGTTATGGAATGAACTTCTTCAATTCGGAAAAACTTATGGACTTGTACCAGTTGGACTCGGAGCGAGGGATACACTTAGGCTGGAGGCCAAGTATCCACTTTATGGACATGAGCTAAGCTCCGAATTAACTCCAATTGAATCTGGGATTGCTTGGATAGTCAAAGACAAGGGAGTCAATTTTTTAGGCTCTGAAAAGATTTTAACACAACTCAAATCAGGTGCTCAGTTAGGTTCTGCAGGAATAAAACTTCTAGAGCCAGGAGTTATTAGAGAAAACTATCCAGTCTTAAATACTTCAGGTGAAAAAATTGGATATTTAACTTCTGGGACATATTCTCCTTCCCTTAAGCAAGGGATTGGTTTAGCTCTTCTTGATAAAACATCAATCGTCAATGAAAAAGAAATACTTGTTGAGATTAGAGGTGAAACCAAAAAAGGAATCATACATACAAAAAATTTTATTTCAGGAAGTGTTCGTAAGAATTAGGAGTAAATATGAAAGTACCAGAAAATCATTATTTTACGGAGAAACATGAGTGGTTAAGAATAGATGGTGATTTTGCTTATATAGGTATAAGTGATTTTGCACAAAATGCTTTAGGTGATTTAGTTTTTATCGATCTAGCAAAGAATGGAAAACAACTAAGTAAAGGGGCGAGTTGTGGAACAATTGAATCAGTAAAGGCAGCTGAAGATTTATACTCACCAATTTCTGGTGAAGTAGTAGATAGAAATGAAATAGTAATCAAAGATCCAAGTATCATCAATCAAGATTCTTATTCAAATTGGATGCTTAAGTTAAAAAATTTTAACAAGTCAGAGATTGATGGACTTTTAAATTCCGATAAGTACAAAGAATATATAGCTACACTAGGATAACTTTCAGATGAAGTGTTTTTATTGCGGGTTTGAGAATCAAGAAGCAGCAAAATTTTGTGCTCAATGTGGGAACAGCCTGCAAACTAACACTGGTGGGATGAGGCCAGATTCAGATGTAGAAAGCTTAAATCAACATCTCTCTCCAAAATTTACTGTTGAGAAGAAAATTGGTAAAGGAGGAATGGCAACAGTTTATCTAGGTGAACAAACAGCTTTACAAAGAAAAATTGTTGTTAAATTCCTTAATACAGACATTGCAAGTGATGAAGAGATACGGGAAAGATTTTTACTTGAAGCAAGAACTCCTGCTAGACTTAAACATCCAAATTTAGTTGAAGTAATTGATGTTGGGATTTGCGATGATAGGCCATATTATATAATGGAATATGCTAGTGGCGGGTCCCTATCTGATAAACTTAAAGAGTACAAAGAAAAAAATCAGCAGTTCCCCTTCAAAGCAGCAATAGAAATAATTGTAAAAGTCCTTGGAGCTCTTCACTATTGTCATCAAAACAGACTTCAATCTCACCGAGACATAAAGCCAGCGAATATTATGTTTAGAGAAAATGGGGAACCAATCATCGTTGACTTTGGAATTGTCAAGCTTGAAGACGCATCCATTACTCGCACTAGAATGACTATGGGAACAGCTAATTACATGAGTCCAGAGCAGTGCCAAGGTAGAAAAGATATCGATGGACGAAGTGATGTCTATTCTGTTGGGATCATGCTTTTTGAACTACTCTCAGGTGAGCTACCATTTAAAGGTGAGAGTGGTCTTTCTATAATGATTAAACAAGTGAAGGAGAAACTTCCAAGTCTTAATGGAAAGATTAAAGGTAAATTTGATCGAACAGACTCTGATTATACTAAAGTAGCTGACAAGATTGAAAAAATAATCGATAGAGCTTGTGCTAAAAATAGAAAAAAACGCTATGAAACTGCTCAAGAATTTGCAATGGAATTAGGTGCACTTATTGGAACAAAAGTAAACCTTACACCAACATATACTAATGCACTGCAAAATACTTGGGGGCTTGTTTTCGCTTTTTTATTTCTTGGTTTAGGGATAGGTGGATTTTTAGGTTATAGATTCTTAACTCAAAAAGTTGCTCCTAACAACCTTATAATTGACAGTATCCCTCAAGGAGCAATGGTAACTAACGTCAATACCAACAAACAAGAAGGTGTGACTCCAAACCCTTTTACTATTCAAGAGCCTGGAAAATTGAACTTTAAACTAACTTTAGAAGGTTATCAAGAAAGATTGGTTACAGTAGAAATTACTGATGTAAGTAAACCCAAAACAGAAAGATTTGAGTTAAAAAAAGAAGAAAAACTAGTAGAGCCTATCCCTGAAAATAATCCATCTATTCGAAACGGCTTTATATCAGCTGGTGGTTTTATCTGGCAATCATCAGATGTGAAGAGAATGAATTGGTATGCAGCTCTAACATATTGCAAGAATATAGGGATGCGCCTTCCTACTAAAGCTGAATTAAAAATTGGATATGATACAAAAAACCAACTATTGCAAAAACCATGTTGTGAATATTGGTCGTCAACTCCACATGAGGATGATTCAGATAATGCTTACAATGTTCATATGGGTAAATTTGAGAGTTTTTACTCTTCAAAATCAAACGCGTTTTATGTAAGATGTGTTTCAAAATAATCTTTCAAGCTAGTATTATTAAATTTATTTTAGGAGAAACTCTATGAAGGCTTTTACTGCAATACTGCTCTTAACAATTTCTAATTTATTTGCAATTCCAAATGAAGAATTAATTAAGAGTGCGATGAACGGTGATCTAGGCGGGGTTAAAAGAGCTATAAAAGCTGGAGCTGATGTGAACGCTAGAGTTAGAGATCTGACTTCTTTAATGATCGCAGCTGGGAGAGGTCACAAAGAAATTGTTGCTTCACTTTTAGAAAGTAATGCTGATATTAATATAAAGGGTGAAGGTGGGAAAACAGCTTTAAGTATTGCACTCAGAAGACACCAGCTACCTACTGCAAAGTTGCTATTAGAAAAAGGTTGTGATATCAATACCAAAGATGATAAAGGGGTCACACCTTTAATGTGGGCAGTTTATGAAGGAAACATGGAAACTGTTAAATTCATCCTTGAGAATAAAGCTGATCCAAATCTAGCAAATTCTAAAGAAAAAACTGCCTTAGGCTACGCCAAAGAAAAAAACTGGAAAGAAATTGAAAAAGCATTAAAAGAAGCTGGAGCTGAATAAAAATGAAACTTTCAATCTGCTTTGTTATTGTAATGATTATTTTAAATAGTATGGTGAATTGTATCAGCATAGATGAATCAGATTCTAATGAAGAAAATCTTTGGCAAGAGCAAGATTACGATCCAGAATTCAATGAAAAAAATAAAAAGAAAAGTTCTTGGGACTGGCTTTTTTAGCCAAGCCCAATGGAGTAATGAATAAAACCTAATCTATTCATCTGCTTCTTTGTATATTGATTCCTTCCATCAAAAATAACTGTTGAATTCATTCTTTTTTTAAACTCAGTAAAATTAGGTTCTCTAAACTCCCTCCATTCAGTTAAAAGTAAAAGAGCGTCTGCACCATCTAGAACTTCGTAAGGATTTTCTTTATAAACAACTTTATCTCTAAAGTAAACTTCAGACGTTTCCCTTGCAGCAGGGTCATATACATTAAGAATTGCCCCTTGTTGATGAAGTGCATTTAAAAGTGGAATTGATGGCGCTTCCCTCATATCATCAGTCATTGGTTTGAAAGCTAAACCCCAAACTCCAAAAACTTTTCCTTTTAGTGGTTCATCTCCAAAATGTTTATGAATCTTTCCAAGTAATCTGAGCTTTTGTTTTTCATTTACTTCCTCAACCATCTTAATAACTTGCATAGGAGTATTAAATTCTTCAGCAGTTTTTAGTAAGGCTCTAACATCTTTTGGAAAGCAAGAACCACCATAGCCTATCCCCGCATAAAGAAATTTATTTCCAATTCTTGAATCTGTCCCTATTCCTTTTCTTACATCATCATAGTTTGCTCCAACTGCATCACAGAGGTTAGCGATTTCATTTGCAAAAGAAATCTTTGTAGCAAGAAAAGAATTTGCTGCATATTTCGTTAATTCTGCTGAAGTAGTCCCCATTACTAAGATTGGATTACCATTCAACACAAAAGGTGAATACAATTCTTTCATGATTTCAGCTGACCTTTCATTATCAGAGCCAATTACAACTCGTTCAGGTCTCATAAAGTCATCAATCGCAGCCCCTTCCTTTAAGAATTCAGGGTTAGATACAACATCAAATTCAAATTTAGTTTCTTTACTAATTACTCCTTTAACTTTTGAAGCTGTTCCTACAGGAACAGTAGATTTATCAACAATAACTTTATAATCGTTCATCGCGATTCCTATTTCCTTAGCTACAGCGAGAACCATTGAAAGGTCAGCCCCACCATCTGCACCAGTTGGAGTACCTACTGCAATGAAGATAACATCAGAGTTTTCTACGCCATGTTTAAGTGAAGTCGTAAAATGAAGTCTTTTTGCTGCTACATTTTTTACCACGAGCTCTGAAAGTCCAGGCTCATAAATAGGGATAATGCCTTGTTTTAACTTCTCAATTTTTCTTTCGTCTATATCTACACATATAATATCATTTCCATATTCAGCAAAACAAGCTCCAGCAACTAAACCAACGTATCCCGAACCTATAACACAAACTCTCATAATTCCTCTTAAACCAATTTTTAACAAGAATTCATTTTGAAAAGCACTTCTTTGTACAATAAACACAAGAAATAAGAATAGATATATTTGGTTATCTGATTCTATTTAAGGGATAAATCCATTAAACTCAACCATAAGCATTTAAGATAAAACTTACAATTTTAGAAGAGATTATCTCTTTAGAAGAATTTATGATTTCTAATTCTAATCCTTTCGCTGAAAAAATCTTGACTGAAGAATCTACTTCTCCAAATCCTTGACCTTTTCCTACATAATTTCCAACGATAAAATCCAAACCCTTTTTCAATAACTTAGCTTCAGCATTTTTTTCTAAATCATTTGTTTCTGCTGCAAAGCCTATTAGTCTAACATTTTGAAAATTCTTTTCACGAATATTTTGGTTTATCGTTTTAAGAATGTCGGGATTTTGAGTAAGCTCAATAATTAAATTTTCGCTACCATTCTTTTTTATCTTTTCTGAACTTGTTTTTGTAGGTTTAAAATCAGCTGGTGCTGCAGCCATAATGATAAGTGTATCCTCTTCTAGTTTTTCAAGGATTGATTCTAATAAGTCTTGAGTAGTTTCTATTTGAAATTTTTGACCTTGAAAAAGAGAATACTTTTCAGTTACTCCACCATAAATGTAAACAGTATTTTGATTATACTTCAACATTTCAGTGGCAATAAGAAATCCCATCTTACCACTAGAGGCATTAGAAATATACCTAACTGGATCAATCCATTCTTTTGTTGGACCTGCAGTTACAATTATCTTCTTAAATCTCATAAACCTAATTTTGAAAGAATTTTTTCTAACTCATTCATATTTCCATAAGAGATTCCAATCTTACCTTTACCAGTTTTATCATTGTGAATTATCTGAACCCTTGCAGAAAACTTATTTCTTAACTTATTCTCTAGTTGAGTTATTGAAGGATCTACTTTTTTCTCTCTTAACAACTTAGTAGGTTTTGTTCCTTCAGTAATCCTAGCAACATAATCTTCAACTTCTCTGACATTCATTGATTCGGAAACAATCCGATTAGCAACTTCTTCTTGTTTTCTTTTGTCACCAATTGATAAAAGAGGTCTAGCTTGACCCTCAGAAAGTTTACCAGTAACAATCAAATCTTTTACTCCCTCGGGTAACTGAAGAAGTCTAATTAGATTAGCAACAGTAGATCGATTCTTCCCAACTCGTGATGCAAGTTCGGTTACCTTTATACCTAACTTATCAATAATTGACTGATATGCCAATGCTTCTTCAATTGGATTTAAGTCCTCACGTTGAATATTTTCCAGTAGTGCTACTTCTAGAGAATCTTTTTCAGAATAGTTTTTTATAACTGCTGGTATTTTAATGAACCCTGCTTCTTTACAAGCCCTAAGTCTTCTCTCACCTGCAATAAGTTGATACCCATCTTCCACTTTCTTTACAATTATTGGTTGGATCAACCCATGAAGTTTAATTGTTTCAGCTAGCTCTAAGATAGAATCTTGAGAAAATTTCTTTCTAGGTTGATTTGGATTTACTTTAATTTCAGAAATCTTTATGTCTCTTTGGTTACCAGTGAACTGATCTTCTCCATCAACTCTAGAAGTATTTCTAGAACTGCCTGAGATTAAGTTCCCAAGTCCTCTACCTAAGACATTATTTTTGTTAGCCATCTTAAACCCCTTTCAACACTTCTTCAGCAAAACTTTTATAGCTACTCGCACCAATCCCTTCTGGATCATAAAGATAAATTGGTTTTCCGAAAGAAGGTGCTTCACCTAACTTTATGTTTCTTGGGATTGTAGTAGAGTAAACCTTATCTCCAAAATAATTTCTTACATCATTTGCAACTTGATTAGCGAGATTTGTTCTCTTATCATACATAGTTAACAAAACTCCTTCTAACTCCAAAGATTCATTCAAATTTTCTTGAACTAGAGAAATGATCTTTACTAACTGACTCAAACCTTCTAAGGCAAAGTATTCTGTTTGTAAAGTGATAATGACACTATCAGAAGCAGTTAGAGCGTTGATGGTCAGAACTCCAAGCGAAGGAGGGCAATCAATGATAATGAAATCAAAATTTGTTCGTTCTCTAGTTATAGAACTTTTGAGTGAGAATTCTTTCTTATCTTTATTCATAAGATCAATCTCTGCCCCACTCAAGTTTATATTTGAAGGCAATAGAAATAAATTATTAATCTCAGTTTTAACCAATGACTCAGAAATTGAAATTTCTCCAAGCAGTACTTCATAAATAGTATTCTTGAATTCATTTACTGAAAAACCAAGTCCTGAACCAGAATTACCTTGTGGATCAATATCTATTAATAAAACCTTTTTTCCTAGAGTTGCTAGATACGCTGATAAATTTATTGAAGTTGTTGTTTTTCCAACTCCACCTTTTTGATTACTGATTGAAATTATTTTTGCCATTGTATTCTCGAATTTCTTTTTGGATCACTGCCCAAGGTCTTACAAAACTCTGTTCTACAATTGCTTTCTTTTTCAATAACTTAATATGTCTTTCCCCTAAAAATTTTAACTCAGTTATTTGAAAATCTTCAAAGATTTCAAAACCAAATTGAGTTAGAAATTTTTCTTCAAATTCAATTGGATAATTTCGTTTTGCTAAGAATGGTGCGAAATATCCATTATTCGAAACTAACTTGCTTACTATTTCAATTGACCATGGATACGGGACTACTGATCTCATTGTAGCAAGTTGAAATTTCTTATGAATTAATTCTGCTCTTTCATAAATCACTTCAAGTCTTATTTTAACTTCTCTAGTGAACTCATATAATAGCTTTAAACGTTTTTGTTGAGAATCTATTAGTGTAACATTGGGTCTTTCTTTTAAACACAAAAACAGGAATCCAGGGAGTCCTGGTCCAGTTCCTACATCAGCAATTTTTGTTTCACGTGAAATAGAAATCTTTTCAGCCAACTTTTCAACATGTATCATTGACTCATAAACATGTCTTGTTAGGATATGTTCTTCTTCTGAATTCGAAAAGAAACCTCCTTGAAGGTTTTTTTCTTTAAGAAAATGATAGTAACTAACAATTAGATCTAGATTCCAAATTGATTGGTTTATATTTGAGAGGCTAAGTAAGTTATTCTTTACTTCATCTGATGAGTTAGTGCTCATTTATTGACGTTTCACGTGAAACATTATGTCGTATATATTACATAAGTTATTATTAGTCTTCAAGAAATTCTCTTATAATCCTAGAAACTGCTTGAGAAATTGTTAGAGGGGGATCAAACCCTTTTGCAAAGTTTTCCAATTGTTCAAATGTTCTTTTAGAAACTTCAATATCATCAAGTTTTATTTTTTTAGTTTCAAGCATTCCTTGAACAAGTGAAACTCCAATTGTCTTCTTAGGTTTATCATTACTCATAGTTTTCTTAACGGGTTTTTTTCCTAGAGACTGAACACCTAGCTTTTTATTCATGAGTAGACCTTTAACTTTTTATATTAATTTCGGAAGAAATCTAGTTTTTAGAAACATAATCTTTTCTATAATTAATAGGTCGATAAAGTATGTAGGAATATTGAATGGAAGTCTTTTTGTATATAGGGTTAGCAATCATAAGTTTTGGTTTAGGGTTTTGGTTCTCATGGTTTAGGAACTATAAACAATATGAGCAGATGAAAACTCAACTTGAGAAAGAAATTGCAAAACTTGAAAAGGATGTTATTATCACAAGAAGTGAACTGAATTTTGAAAAGCAAAGCTACCAAGAAAAGTTTAAACTTATAGATGTAATGAAAGAAGGGATTCTTGAAGAGTTTAAGAATATTACAAATCAAAAATTATTGGAAAGCTCACAGAGAATCAATCAGTCAACAATGTCATCCTTAGAACTAGTTCTTAGACCGTTTCGAGAAACAATTAACAAATGGGAAATAAATCTGAACGAAGAGAATAAAAAGCAACGGGAAGAAATTTTAAACTTAAAGTTTCTCATTGAACAAGTCTCAACTATCAATTCACAAATATCTTTTGAAGCAAGAAATCTCACAAATGCTCTAAAAGGAGAAAGTAAAACAAGAGGTACTTGGGGTGAGTGGATGATGGAAAAAATTCTAGAATCATCAGGGCTAATAAAGGGAATACATTTTGAAGTTCAGGAAAGCTTTAGAACGGATGAAGGAAATTTACTAAGACCAGATATAATCATCCATCTTCCTGCCAATCGGGACATAGTTATTGATTCTAAAGTCTCTCTAATTTCCTACGAAAGATGGATTAATGCCGAAACTGAAAGCATAAAGGAGAAAGCACTAAAGGATTTCTTATTTGATTTTGAAAAACAAGTTAAAGACCTTTCCCAAAAGTCATATCAATCTATTGAAGCGTTAACACAAATCGATTTTGTTTTTCTTTTTGTTCCAATAGAAGGAGCTCTCTCTCTTTATTTAGAAAACAAACCTGACTCTTATCAAAATTTATTAAAGAGAAATGTATTACTAGTATCTCCAACTACTCTTATACTAGCTCTTAGGGTTACAAACTTTTTGTGGAAAACAGAAAAACAAAACAAGAATCAAAAAGAACTAACTCATATTGCAGGTCAAGTGTATGATAAAATTGCTGACTTTGCAAAAGAATTCAACTCAATAGGAGTAGCAATTGACAATGCAAAAAAAACTTTTATTAACTCTGAAAAGAAACTTTTCTCAGGTTCGAAAAGCTTGATAGAAAAAGCAAAAGAGTTGAAAGAATTTGGTGCAGATACAACTAAAGAACTTCTTTTACCTAAGAATGGTTATGATGAAGAATTTTAGTAAAAAATTGCTTCCTTTTCAAATTTCTCAAAACGTTCTGGGAAGGGCAAAACAAACTGCATCTTTTCTCTAGTTCTGGGATGAATAAATCCAATCTTATGAGAAAAAAGCATAAGTCCAAACTTCTCAAATTCACTTGCTGATCTTGAGTAGAGTTTATCACCAACAATAGGACAGTTTTTATACTGAAAATGCACTCTGATTTGGTGCGTCCTACCAGTTTTGATCTGAATCTCAGCTAAAGAAAAGAGTCTTCCTTTTCTAGAGGAAATCGTTCTTTTAATTTCATAAACAGTGATCGCTTTTCTTCCTTTTGGATTCACTTGCATCTTTAGTCTTTCTTTAGGATGTCTCTGTATAGCTGCTTCAATAATTCCTTCTCTCTCGTTTGGAGCTTGAACTAGCCAAGCATAATAAATTTTTTGTATTGTTCTTTCTTGAAATTGTTTAGAAAGAGCTATATGAGTGAAATCATTTTTAGCAATTAACATTAAACCTGATGTTTGTTTATCTAATCTATGAACAATCCCTGGCCTTTCTTCATTATTAACATTTGATAACTCTTTAAAGTGATACAACAATCCATTTACCAAACTTGGTCTATAATCTTCTGGTCCACCATGAGAAGCAATTCCTTGTGGTTTATCAATTACAATTAGATCTTTATCTTCAAAGATTATTGGAATTTTCATATCTATAGGTTCTAATGAAAATTTAGGTCGAGGAGGAATTGTTAATAAAAAACTTTCTCCAGTTGAAACTTTATAATTTGGTTTAAGGGATTCATTTACTTCAAGTTTAACTATGTTTCCTGATTTAATCCATTTTTGAATGCTAGTTCTAGAAATTTCATCTCCAGTTTTGCTATTCAAAAAATGATCAAGTCTAAAGTTGTTATATTCTTCTTCGACTGTAAATTCCAATTGCATGACTATAGTCATCTGGAATTGATCTTTAGTAACTGTAAATTAAATTAAAATTAGTAGTAAATAAACAGTAAGTAAATTTAAAATAAAAAGTATATAAGACATAATCAGAAATTACTGTCTCTTAGACATAATATATTTACTTGAAACTTAAGAAAAATTAAAAAGTTATTTTCATTTTTATGCGACATATTTCTTTAGAAGAAACAAGCAATTCAGTGAGTTACTTACTTTTTTACACTGAATAATACTAATACTAATTATAAATAAAAGAGGTTATAATGATGAAATTTTCTGTGAAGACACAAGAGTTCATAAAAGGAATTTCTTCAGTAGAAGGAATCATTTCAGTTAGAGAAATTAAATCAGCTTTATCCAATTTAAAAATTGAAGCTGAAAATAATTCTATTTCCATTTCAGCTACAGACCTTGAAATATCATTAAGGACTACGATTCCAGCTGAAACAAAAGTTAAGGGGATAAGATCAATACCAGCTAAACAATTAAGTAGCGTTATGAAATCTATTAACTTTCCATTAACACAAGTGGAAGCAGATGAAAATGAAGAAGAGGGAAAACGTACTCTAATCACCGATGCAAGCGGAGTTAAAGATTTTAAAATGTATATCAATGGAGTTGATAGTGAAGAGATAAAAACTATCGGTAATCATTCTAAAGGTTCAGCAGTTGAGTTCCCAACATTTATCTTTAATTCAATGTTAAAAAAAGTTTCTTATGCAGTTGCATTGGAAGATACTAGATTCGTATTTAATGGACTCTATGTTATAACAACTGAAGATAAACTTGTAGTTGTTGGAACAGATGGAAGAAGACTTGCAAAGATTGAAAGAGCAATACCAAATAAAATTCCATTTACTAAAGGTATAATCATCCCTCATAAAGCAGTTAAAGAAATTGTAAAAATGCTTGAACTAAGTGAAAATGGTTTAACAGATCTTGTTGATAATCAAATCTATATCTCTACTAAAGATATTGAATTACAATCTAAACTAATTGATGGAAATTACCCAGACTATGAAGCTGTGATTCCAAAAGTAACAAAGAATACTTTTAGAGGGAATAAAGATGAGTTTCTAATTGCAATTAGACAAGCGTTGATTGCTGCAGAAGAACCGACAAAACAAATTAGACTTGGACTAAGTAAGAATTCGTTAAATATTAATTCTAATAATCCAGGTGCTACAGAGTTTAGTCAAAATATTCCAATCGAGTATGAAGGAGAAGATTATCTTATAGGGTTTAAAGGTGAATATTTACAGGATGCAATCCGCTCAATTGATGATGCTGAGTTTGTTATAGAGTTTAGTAATCCTAACTCGCCTATCGTTTTAAAAGATCCATCAGATAAAGATTATATTTCAGTTATTATGCCAATGAAACTCTAAAGATGAAATTAGAAACTCTGAGGATTCAAAATTTTAGAACCTATTCAGAGGCGAAGTTAAACTTTTCAAGTAGATTGATTTTTTTTATTGGAGAGAATGGAGAAGGTAAAACAAATCTTCTTGAAGCGATCTCATTGTTTTCAAATCTAAAGAGCTTTAGAGAAAATACAGATGATGAGTTAGTAAAATGGAATGAGAATTTTTTTTATTTAGACTGTATTATAAAAAACTCAGATGGTGTTAAAAGACTTGAAATTGGTTTCACTAATCAAGAAACAAAAAAAAAGAAGTTTAAGGTAAATGAAACTGATGTAAAAAACAAGTCTGACTTTATTGGCGAATTCAAAACTGTAATCTTCACTCCTAATGATTTGAAAATAGTTGAAGGTGGACCAGCAGAGAGAAGAAAGTTTGTTGATTATCTACTATCTGTTTCTGATAATTATTACCTTAACGATCTTTTGGAATATAATAGAGCTTTGAAGCATCGAAATGTTTTGTTAAAGAATAAATTTAGCTCTCGAAAAGAATTTTTGCCTTGGAATGAAATACTTTCAGTAAGAGGACAAAGAATAATTAATAAGAGGAAAGAATTTATTGAAAACCTAAAAACTATCTTCTCCGAAAACTTGAAAAATCTATCTGGTGGAAAAGATGAATTTGAAATAAGATATATTCAAAGAGTTTCTAATCCAGATACATATACTCAAGCTCTTGATAGTTCATTTGAAATTGATCTTAGAGTTGGTCACACTACAGTAGGTATTCACAGAGATGAAATTTTCATTGGTAAAGATAACAAGGATATTGAGAGCTTTGCATCACAAGGTCAGAAAAGATCAGTAGCAATCTCACTTAGGACATCACAGTTTTACTATGTCCAAAAAATAACAGGTGAAACTCCAATTCTTCTTATCGATGATGTTATTCGTGAACTTGATATCAAGAGACGAGAGTATTTTGTAGATTTGATTCTTAATTCAGGACAGGCTTTTTTTACTACAACTGATTTAGAAGGGATAAAGGATTATATTGGTTCTTTGGATGAAAAGATAGAAGTTTATAAAGTATCAAATGGTTTTATTGAAAAGTATGAATCCAGTTAGAGTCAATTTATCAGAGCTAATAGATTTATTAGGTAGAAACGCTAGTTTAATTGATCCAGAGAAACTAGAGAGTGATTGGGTCGTTAATACACTTTCTGAAAAATGGTCAAGCATAGTTGGAGAGATTTTTTATTATCATACAAGACCCTATAAGTATCTAAGAGGTAAGTTGTTAATTTTTGCTTCTCATCCATCATATAAAATGGAAATCTCTATGATAAAAGATTTTATGTTAAACACAATTCAAGAAATCATTGGAACAAGAGTAATCAAAATTGAAGTTTTAGTTAAACCCTTTAAACCACTTCCAGAGCTTCCCAAAAAAAGAATAGGAAATCTTGAAAATAAAGAATATCTTTTGAATTTATTGGATGGAGTTGATGAATCAATTAAAACTAAAATGATCGAATTGATTAGAATTCTTTAAAAATTAATCTATGTGTTCCAGTCCCACAACTAGTAAAGTCGGACTTGATAGCTTTTTATCTTCTATTGAGAGCATAGCCTCACTAATAGTAGTTTTCCAAATTGAACTTTCTAAATGACCAAGATGAGTTGCAAAAATACAAACAGTTTTTGGGTCTCTACCAGAGTCTAAAATTTTTTGTAAAATTTCTTTTGCCTGTCCCAATCCCATGAAGATAAAATGAGCATCAGTATTTGGAGTTGCATTTGGAGAAATTTCTTTATCCCAATACCCACTCCAAAAAGAAATGCTTCTAGTTTTTGTGCGGTGAGTTAGTGAACATATTAAGGTCTCAGCAAGAAGTTGTGGGCTTGAAATTCCCATTATCATTTTTACTTGTGCCCCATTTTCTTTGAGATATTCAATTTCTTCACTTGAACGAGCAAAGAATGCAGGATCTCCCCCTTTTAATCTAACAGTCTTCTTATTATCTTTAAAGTTTTTTAGAAGTAGTTCATTAATTTCAGACTGTTTTATTAGATGTTCACCTTTTTTTTTTCCAACAAAAATCCACTCTGCATTTGGAAAATCATTTTTCATTTGATCCATATACATATCATAAAAAATAGTATCAGCTTGTGATAGTATGGAAAATGCTTCTAAAGTTAAATGTCTTATATTACCACTTCCACCACCGATGAGATAAATGGTGTTTTCTTCGAAATTGTTATCAAAGTTTAGATTCATTTTTTTTTCGCATTCTTTCTTCTATGAATTTTTCTGCAAAAGAATCTAGTGAATCTAAATCTAGGGCAGTTTCTATTTCTTGCCTGATCTTTTTAGTAACACCAGGTCCTCTTCCATAAGTAGTTACAAATATTCCAAAATTTTTTTTTAGTAATGATGAAGCAGATATAAAATCTGAATTATCTGGTTTGTCAATAAAATTCACTAGTGAGTTTTTTTGTTTTGCTTCGTTTAATACTTTATCATGTTCAGAAGGATTATTCATTCCACAATAAACAATTCCATTAACTGGTAGATCACCTTCGCGGTATTCTCTTTGAATAAGTGTTAGCCATTCCAGCCCATAAAATTCTTCTCTGAAACTTCTAGAAATTGCTTTAATCTTTTTATTTAACTGAGAAAGTGTTCTAAGTTTTTCACTTGCAGCAAGACCACCACCAAGGAGTAAAATTTCCTTATTAGTAACATCAAGTACTAAAGGGAGATAGACTCTATTCAAAGAATCTCCTTCTTATAAATCATTCCTGCAGCAGAAGTATTATTAGTACCTTCATCAACTAGGATGAATGAACCCATTGATCTGTTCACCGAATAGTCATCAAATACTAGTGGTTTAGCAGTTTTAATTTTAACTCTTGCTATATCGTTAAGACTAAGCTCTGTTTCGCCATAAATCTTTTCAAGAGTGCTTGTGTTTATTTTATATTCAATTTCTGAAATTACTGCTTTCATCATTACAGTAGTTTGTCTTAATAAAAATTTTGTTCCGACCTTCACAGTTTTAGTATCCATCCAACATAAGTAAGTACTAAATTCATTTTCAACTTCAGGCTGATTTTCAATACTACAAAGAATATCACCACGACTAATATCTATTTCATCAGTTAGTCTTATTGTTATTGCTTTTCCTTCTGTAGCATTTGTAAGAGATTCAGCAAAGCAGTCAATTGCAAACACGGTAGATTTTTGTCCAGAAGGTAAAACTTGAATAATATCACCAACCGATACTATTCCACCTTTCAATTCTCCAGCATATCCTCTGTAATCATGATGCTCTTCACTCATTGGACGAATAACCCATTGCACAGGAAAACGAACCCCTTTGTGCATTTCTTTTTCGTGTATTTCAACTTCTTCTAAAAAACTTAGCAAAGAAGGTCCAGAATACCATTTCATTTTATTGGAAACATCTACAACATTATCACCGTCAAGAGCACTAATAGGAAAAAAGCTTGTGCTTTTCATTTTTAAACTTTTAGAAAAATTCTTATAATCTTCACAAATTGAGTTATAAACTGATTCAGAGAATTCAACTAAATCGATTTTGTTTATACAAACTACCAAGTGTTCTATTCCCAGAAGGGATAATAAAAAGGAATGTCTTTTTGTTTGCTCAATAACACCTTTTCTTGCATCAATTAAAATAATCGCAAGGCTAGCTGTTGAGGCACCTGTAACCATATTTCTAGTATATTGAATATGACCCGGCGTATCAGCTATAATAAACTTTCTCTTTGGAGTTGAAAAGTATTTATAGGCTACATCAATAGTGATTCCTTGTTCTCTTTCGGCTTTAAGACCATCTGTCAACAAAGCCAAATTTGTATAACCATCACCACGACGTTCAGAACTTCTTTCAATAGCTTCTAGTTGATCTTCATAAACAGATTTGCTATCAAATAGGAGTCTGCCAATTAGAGTACTCTTGCCATCATCAACACTTCCAGCAGTTAAAAAACGTAAGATTGAATTCATTTAAAAATAACCTTCTTTTTTTCTATCTTCCATTGCAGCTTCACTTCTTTTATCATCACTTCGTGTTCCTCTTTCAGTCACTCTACTCGCTGCTACTTCGTCTATGATTTCGTCTATCGTAATAGCATTTGAAAGAACAGCACCTGTACAAGTCATGTCTCCTACTGTTCTGAATCTAACAACCATCTCACTTACTTCTTCATCAGGATCATTAGGTAAAAATTCTGAAAGTGGGGATAGCATTCCATCTCTATAAAATGCACTTCGTTTATGGGAATAATAAATGCTCGGAATTTCTAAATTTTCTTTTTTGATATATTGCCAAACATCCATCTCTGTCCAGTTGCTAATCGGAAAAGCGCGAATATGCTCACCGCGATTTATTTTCCCGTTATACAAATTCCAGAGCTCGGGTCTTTGTTTTTTTGGATCCCATGAACCAAATTCATCTCTGAAGGAAAAGATTCGCTCTTTAGCTCTTGCCTTTTCCTCATCTCTTCTTGCACCACCAAAGGCTGCATCAAACTTAAACTCTTCAATTGCATCTAATAGAGTAACAGTTTGTAATTTATTTCTGCTTGCCCCACGACCTTTTTCTTCTACCACTTTTCCTGAATCAATTGAGTCTTGAACATATCTAATGATCAATCGCTCACCAACTCTCTCTATCATTTCATCTCTAAACTTAATTGTTTCTGGAAAATTATGACCAGTGTCAATATGTAAAAGCGGAAAAGGAAATTTTCCTGGTCTAAAAGCTTTTTCTGCTAGTCTAACAAGTGTTATAGAATCTTTTCCACCAGAAAATAATAAAACTGGTTTTTCCAATTGAGCAGCTACTTCTCTCATTATGTAGATTGCTTCTGCTTCTAATTCTTCAAGGTGTTTTGTGTTATATTGAATCATAGATTAACTTTTTACTCTAACTAATTTTCCATCTTTCCAATGTAGTCCACATTCTTTGGTTACAGGATTTTCCCACCACCATCTACCCGATCTAGTATCCTCACCCGATAGTACTGCTCTAGTACAAGGAGCACAACCGATGCTCGGAAAACCTTTATCATGTAGTTCATTGTAGGGAATATTTTTATCTTTGATATAATCCCAAACCTGAGTCTCAGTCCAATCGATCAGTGGGTTTATTTTGATTACTTGATAATTCTCATCCCATTCTGCAAACTGAAAATCTGACCTAGTAACACTTTGCTCTCGTCTAACACCAGTAATCCAAAGTGATGAAGTTGATAGCTCTTTTCCAAGAGGATTCAATTTCCGAATTTTACAGCATAACTTTCTATTCTCAATGCTATCATAAAACAAATTGATTCCTTTTTCTGATACCATTTGAGATACTTCAATTGCATCGGGAAAAAGAATCTTTATTTTAATCTGAAAAAATTTTTCAGTATTATCAATTGTAGTATAGGTCTCATTAAATAGTCTTCCAGTATCAAGGGTAACTACTTGAAAAGGTTTTTGAGTTTTTAGCAAAATTTCAAGTAAAACCTGATCTTCAGCTCCTAGACTTGAAGCGAATATAGAACTGTTCGTATGCTCTTCTAAAATTTTTGATAATGAACTTTCTAGTCCAACTGTTTTGTACAAGTTGTTATAACTTTCAATTTTATCTAAAGAAATTTTACTCATCTTATTTACCAAAATTTAAACTGTTCAGTTTAATTCAAGAATTAATCCATTATATTGTATGCTATGTTCAAGATAACAGAAAGTAATAAGTAGGTTTTATTGGATTAGATTCTTATTCTTAAGAATCGTAATTAATTCCCCAAAACATTGAATCCCAGAATGCATCGGATCTATAAAGTAGTCACAATGTGAATCTTTTTCCTCATTCATATTGATGTAATTCTCTTTTGATAATTCTTGATCAACATACTTGTCCCATTCACTTCCATAACTTCTTTGATGAGTTACATATACATTTTCTTGAACTTTGGGATACCAAAGTACAAATTTAATATTTTCTTTTTTTAATCTAGTTATACTCGATTTAAGATAAAATTTGAGACCCTCATCAATTTGATAGTTCTTGAATTTGTCACTGATATCAAAATTACTTTTTCCCCTTTCCAAAGCTTCGAATATTGTCTGTTTACTTGTTTGATAAATTTGAAATGGAAAATTCTTTATAACTACTTTATCAGCATCAATAAAAAGTTTAAAATATTTTTTTGAAATATCTTCAAAGTAACTAACTCTGCCAATAGGAGTATAACTTGAAAGAAAAAGATTAGATTGAATTGTAAGAATTAGGTCTTCTGGCTTTACTTCAAAAAAATGATTTTTTAAAAGTTCTAAGTTAATTGCTTCTCTAGACTCATAATAGTACCAAATTGTATTTGAGTTGAATGTATGAGGTGCTACTTCAAGTAAAATATAATCAGGTCTAATACCTGAGTCTAAGAGTAAATTGAGCCTTACAAAATAGCTAAGAGAGGTTGATCCTGGAATTGGTTGATTGATGAATCCTAATTTTTGAAAAAAATCTTTATCTTTTACTAAATTATTATTTTTTACAAATCTTTCATCTTCTGAATAGTAAAATCCATGTGAAAGTGAAGACCCTATATTAAGAATAACCTTTTTGTTATCTTTCTTTAGAATATTGTAATCTTCTCTTAAGTTAGTAAATGAGCTTGAATCAATTCTAAACACTTGAATAGAACTACCTTTAATACAACACTCATTAAACTTTGGAATCAATAATATTTTATCAAAACAAATCAAAGCCAAGAGGAGGAAAATAGGATACAGAATTTTTCTTTTCATCCGTGTTCCTTAAAATTGAAAGTAAATAAAACTTTGTGATTTTTTGTTAAAGAGTATCAAAAAAATGGAAACTAATATAATTGCTATAGGTTGTATATATTTTTCTCCATAACGGATGATTTTAAAATTTTTTTCATCTAATTCTAACCATTGAAAAAACAGAGTTACCAAAAATAAAATAGGGACTTGATGGAGCATTGTTTCATATTGAATATTCTTAGTTTGTTCTAGTGAAAAAATAAAAAATTGAGGAATAGCATTTTTAGCCCAAGACAAATTTTTAGCAAAGAAAAAAATCCCTGAGCTTAAGTATAAAAACCATACAATCGTTATACGAAATACTCTCATAAAACGATAATTAGTTTCTAACTGATTGATCTTGTCAGAAAAATATGATTCTATGCATAAGAATATTCCCATGGAAAGTCCCCAGAAAAGAAAAGTAAGGTTTGCTCCATGCCAAATGCCCGCCAAAGAAAAAGTTATTAGTATATTTCTATAGAGTTTTATATCTCCATCCCTATTACCACCTAGTGGAATAAAGATGTAATCTCTAATCCATGTAGAAAAACTTATATGCCATCTCTTCCATAGATCAGTAAAAGAATTCATGAAGAAAGGTCCTTTAAAATTAATTGGTATTTCAAATCCAAGAAGATAACCGAGTCCCCTTGCTATATCTGAATAGGCCGAAAAATCGGAATATAACATAATCACAAAACCAATACAAAGCAATACAATAAAAACAAATCCTCTATCATCTACTGGAATTGAAGAATAATGATTTATTATTGGAATGATCTGATCTGAAATAAAAATCTTTTTGATAACTCCAATTAAGATAAGCCAAATACCTTTCTGTGGATTGATTACCTCATCATTATTCTGAATGTATGATTCATAATTACTGATATGTGGTAATAATTCTTTACTTCGCAAAATTGGTCCTGCAATTAATTGAGGAAAAAAAGAAATAAATAGGATTACATCTCTTAGTCTGTATTTTTCTGAATCAGGATTTCTATAGATATCAACCCCATATGCTATTATTTGAAAAGTATAAAAACTAATTCCCAAAGGCAGAATAATTTCAAGTCCAAGTTCTTTATGAGATCGAAGTAATTCTGGACTTTTTAAAAACTCTAAAGAGAATATTTTTCCGATTAGATCTGATAAAAAGTAGAAGTACTTAAATAAAACTAAGTTTAGTATGTTTAAAGATTGTAAACTAAAAAAAACTATATATGCTCTCGTTTTGCGATAGTATTCCAGAATAAAGTAATTAATGATTATTATGAGTAGGAAATGAAATAAAAAAAGGATATTCCAACTTCCATAAAAAATCATAGAAGCAATCAACAATAGATTCATCCTAAATTTTGCTGGGATTATCCAATAAATGCTATATGTAGTGATAAAGAAAAATAAAAATTCTAAACTTACAAATGACATTAGGGGCTAAATTTGATAATTGTTCCTGACTGAGGAAAAGAATCCATTAAATAAAGTTCTTGAGTTTGTCCACCAGAGATTGCATCAATAAAACCTTCTTTTCCAGCAAGATAATATCTTACTCCAGCAGTTGGTTTCCATTTTTTTGTTTTGACTTTACCATAGCTTGGTCCATATATAAACTCAATTTGATTTCCAGTCTCTATAAGCTTCACTTGAAAGTTCAATCGTTTATTATCAGTCTCTAATTCTGTGTGATAAGCAATATTTTTCCATTGAATGGTAAGTAATTTCCCAGTTCTATCATTATTGTCTAGTTTATACTCAATGCTTGAATTGCAGTCCATATCTAATGGTCCCCACCAAGGAGCAATTACTAGATCTTTTAAAACGCTTAAATTTTTGTTATCAGCGTTAGGCGAATTTATCTCAAATGAGATCAGACCTTGAGTTGATACATATAAATGAGTGAACTTAACACCCGCAAAAGTAAAATTAAATCCAATTGGTATAGCTTTAGCTGATTTATAGCCAAAAGCAGGAATTTGAGTCCCATAGATTGGCTCATAAGTAGTAGTTGACTGAGCTCTTGTTGGAAGGCTCGGATCAGAAATTACTGATCCGGGTAAAAAAGAATGAACTTCTCCAGTGATTAACTTAAATGTATAGTTTGAATCACAAAAAGATTGTACTGAAAGACAACGAAACGTGGCATTGTTTGTCGGAGCAGAACTTGAAGATAAGCAAGTCATCCCACCTTGTTGGTTAGCCTCTAGCTCAGCGATCGAGCTATTTGTGGTAGGAGTTTTATTTTCTTTATAAATAAATTGACAATTAGTAACTTTCTCTGGAGTGTTAGGAGTAATAAAAGTTGATAAAGTGCTAGTTGTAACAAAGTTAACTTTATAAAACTTCATAGTACCACGTTTTAATTCACCTTTTAAACATGAATTTTCGTTAACCACTTCGGCTCCTTCACAGCTAGCTGGTTGAACCTTAGAAAGATCAGAGATACAATTTTCAGAGTTATCTTTATTCCAAGAAGTTGAGTTAAAAGTAGTTGGGTCATACTTTACTTTTTCTTCTTGAAATAAATTGCAATGAAGAATAGTTAAAATCGATATTTGTAAGATAAACTTTTTCATAAATAATCCTATGGAGTGAACCTTATTATCGTTCCTTCTATAGGAAAGGAACTAATATCATAGGTAATCATAGAATTGGAACCAGAAATTCCATCAATATAACCACCAACTCCTCCCATATAGTATCGAATACCTGTAGTGGCAGTTTTTTTATCTGATGTTGTTGAAGTCATTGGACCATAAATAAATTCAATAGTGTTTGCGGTTTGTTTTAATTTTAACTGAAAACTCACTTTTCTAGAGGATGAATTTTTATCATCGTGATAAATCATCTCTTTCCATTGGATTGTCAAAGTCTTGGGAGTTTGATCATTGGATTCTAGAAGGTAACTAACGCTTGAATTACAATCCATATCTAGTTTACTCCACCAAGGAGCAATTACTTGATCTCTAACACTACTAATTTTCTCATGACTATATTCAAGTGAACTTGTATCAAAAGCGATCATACCCTGAGATGATAAATAGATATGAGTATATGTAACTCCAGCGAAAGTGAAGTTAAATCCTATTGGGATAACAGCAGAAGAGAGATAACCAAAAATTGGTGCAGTTATTCCAGTAATCTGTGAATATGTTGTAGTGCTAACACTTCTAGTTGGAAGAGATGGGGTTCCAGTAATTGTTCCTTTCGTAAAACTGTAGGTTTGTCCAGTATGAGTTTTGTAAAAGTAACTAGAATCACAAAAAGATTGAATGGAAAAACATCTAAATGAGCCTGATGTTACAGTCGCAGTACTTGAAGAAAGACATGATGTACCAGATACTTGATTGTCTTCAAGATCGGATACATAACTTGAAGTTGTAGCAACTATATTTGGTTTATAAATAAATTGACAATTTTTAACAGAACTCTTATCTGTTGGAGTCACAAAAGTGGTTATAGTGTTTGATTCGGTGAAATTGATTTTATAAAATTTCATTGTTCCTCTTTTAATACTTCCAGAATGACAAGTGTTAGGAGTGATTACTTCTGCATTAGAACAACTAGAACTTTCAATTTCTTTGTAACTTTCAATGCAAGAGCTTTGTCCGCTAGAACCACTTGATCCTCTATTATAAATGTGTGGACCACTTGTTACGTACCAGCCAAAGGAAACTGATTTATCTGTTGAAGTCGATGTTCCATTAGAACTAGAACCAGTTATTAAAAAGCAAGATTGAAAGGTAATCATAAAGATTAGTAGTATAAATTTATTCATTTGTAACTCCAAAAAATTTTCACGGTGTAAATCGAACTATAGTTCCAGTTGTAGGAAACGAACTAGGGTAGTAGGTGTAAAGATTGTTAGTTCCAGAAAGTGACTCAACGAAACCTTCTGTTCCAGCATAATAGTATCGAATCCCGGTACTAGCTGTTCCAGAAGTTGACTGAATATCACTTGGACCATAGATGAATTCAATTTTGTTGCTAGTTTCATAGAGTTTTACTTGAAAGCTGATTCTAGAAGGTTTAATGCTAATATATTCTAAATTATATAGCACGTTTAGCCATTGAATAGTTAGAATTTTTCCTGAACCTGATTCCAAAGAATAACTGACTGTAGAACTACAATCCATCTTTAGATAGGTTCGCCATGGGGAGAGGAAGTAATCTTTTTGCTGATTGATGGTAGGAATTGAAGTAGAAAAGGAACCAGCATCGAAACCAATACCACCATTTAGACTTATGTATAAGTGTGTATAAGTAATTCCAGCAAAACTAAAAGAAAAACCAATCGGGATTGGAGCTATGTTGTTATTATTGCTAACAGGAATTGTTCTTCCATTGATTGGGGTAAAAGCTCCAGAGGTTTTAGTCCAAATAGGTAGTGAAGGTGTTCCTGTAACTACACCGCTAGTAAAATTTATTGCAGGAGCAGAAGTAGTTCTAAAAGAAAAATCTTCAGAACAATTTGTTTTTATCGAAATACATCTAAATGAATTAGCTTTGTTCGAAACTTTATCATAACCATCTTTACAAAGTTTTGATATTTCTCCAAACTCTAAAAAATCTTTTCTATTCTTATAAGTAGGATTTGTATCTTCTTTATAAAATTCAGAACAAACATTAGGACTATATTTATTGTTTC
The DNA here is from genome assembly GCA_033762425.1 of Leptospiraceae bacterium. Lineage (GTDB taxonomy): Bacteria > Spirochaetota > Leptospiria > Leptospirales > Leptospiraceae > JANRLP01. The sequence continues at coordinate 56,362 of JANRLP010000025.1, read as the reverse complement.
CATAGTCAACTGAAACAGAAAAATCTGATTGTTCAGTAAAGTTAACTTTATAAAACTTTAGTTCTCCTTTCCTAAGTTTTCCCGTATTACAAGAATTTTCTGAAATTACATCTGCTCCAATACAGTCAGCATTTGAATACTGTCTAATTTCTTGAGTGCAGCCTTCTATATCTTCAGAAAGTTTAGGTGGATTTAAAAGCCAGTTGAATAGAATACTATTCGCTAGTAAATTTCGTGTGTCTTTATCCAATTCACTATTGTTTTTACTTGGGGCTTTGCAATTAGAGTTTACAACAATGAAAAATATAAAAAAACAGATTTTGCAAGGTATAAAAAAGTCATTTGTAGTTATTTCAATCCTAGATTGTATGAAGTGTTGCAAATCTCTGACGAACATAGGACTATTATAGTAAAAATTAATAAATTCGTCAATCTACTTTATTTAAACCATCTACAAAATGATGTTAGGTAGATGGTTTCTAATAACTGAGCTTATGGAGCTGTATATAGACTAGGTTTTAACTGACCAGTCCACTTAGCTCTCAAGGTAGCATTGCTATTATTATTTTGAGTTTCATTATCCCAAAAGCTAAAGCCGAACTTTTCTCTATGAAAAAAAGGACCAACATGTCCACCCCAAAATCCTTCACTACCAAGATATTGGCAGAATGCTCTAGACCATTTAATCGACCAAGGTATGTTTGATTTTGGTGCACTACTCACACCCTCTGCTCCAGCTTGAGTTGTACATGCAGCATGTCCTGAGGGTAAGTAAGCAGTCTGATCATTAGCGTTAGGAATGAATGTTGCTCCACAATGAGCATCTGTAGAATTTACGCAAGTATCAGAAGGATATTTAGTGTTCCATTGGGTTGTGAATTTCCTTTCATCTCCCCAAAGTGCTCTTTTAAACATACAATGATCTTTCTTTACTTTACGGTCTTCACTTGTGTAACCTACTAATGCCCTAACATGGTTAATAGCAATTCTATGCCACTCATCAACCTCAGCTTTAGTTGGATTTTTATTGTCTGCAAAAGGTTTGTTCTGATAAAAAACTTCTCTAATTCCTCTGATCTGATCACCAGTTGGGCATAACGCACTTGCAAAAGCTGCTTGTGTCATTTTGGTTGGGTCATATACTGTTCCATCCCATTTGGCTTTTTCCCAAGAATCTTTTGTTAACCAACCTATTCCATCTGGATCATGAGAAGTATTTACATTACCAACAAAAGGTTTGCTGGAATAAGTTTCCCAATTTGCTTGGGTTGGTGTATATTGTTCCAAATTGGAAGAGCTACTGCTACTTGCAACTGCAAGACCAATCGCTGCAATTGCTAAAGTATTATTTTTTGGCTTTTTTTCGCACGAAAAAATACTCATTAAAATAAGAAAAGCAAGAATAAAACTGCTCAATGGTCTAATCATCATAAAATAAAATCCTCTTTGTTTATATTTAAATTATCACTCAAATTTGATTGAAAATAATTACAAATACAATAAGTTTATTGTTTTTATCTAATAAAGGTTACTAGGTAAATTTAACCTTAGACGTTAAATCCCTTCCCTTAATTCATTCAATGTGAGTATATTCTATTTTTGAGGTTGGGCTATTGTTATACTCTTTTTACCTTAAGTGAGTAAAATTCTTTTATAGAAACTATATAAGGATCATCTAATGATTCGAGTAGAAAGCTATAGAATATAGTTGTTATAGAATAAATAAAATTTAAACAATTAGTTAGAGAGATTTCTGTTCAGTACAAATAAAAGCCTGAATTCTGTGAAATAATCCCCCTTAGAATTGCTTGCTCAAAAAACTTAGTCTGAAATATATTGAAGTATGACTAATCCAAAGATTTATTATTCAGTCGGTTTGAATGATTCACTTCCAAACAAACGCACATCGGGAAAAATTATTCTTGAAAAAAATTTCCTAGTCTTCTCACATGAATCACATTCATTCAAACTGAGTCTGGAAAAGCTTAAAGTTAGAATTGGTGGTTCTGGGAATGGACTAGTTTTCTTTCACCACCCTGATTTTCCCGACTGGGATTTTTATACTTCTGATAAATCTATTATACGCGACCCTATTGCGAAGAAAAGTTCATGCTTTGATGATGTAAGGTTAGAAGATCGAAATAATTTGTTGAAGGTTGGATCGGTAGTTCTCCTAATAGCTGTTTTCATTACAGGACTAATATATCTATTTAGAGCATTCAAGGATTCAATGACATATGCTATTGCAGCACAGATCCCAACTAGCATTGAAAAAAGTATAGGCGATGCGACCTTTAAGTCTTATATAGCGGGAAAAAAAATCTATAAGGATAAACAATTCTTAGAAAAGTTAAAACCTATTACCGATAGACTTTTGGAAAATACTAAGAACTCGGGATATGAATTTAAGTTTCATGTAGTCGAGGATTCACATATTAATGCTATCGCTTTTCCGGGTGGAAATATATTGATTCATTCTGCACTAATCAAAGAAGCAGAAAGTCCTGAAGAAATTGCAGGAGTGCTAGCACATGAAATTTCACATGTAACATTAAAACATGGTCTAAGGCATATTCTAAATTCTGTTGGACTATTCATTGTTGTGCAAAGTTTATTCGGTGACTTTAGTGGACTCATTGCTATTATCACTCAAAATACAAGTATCTTTCTTTCTTCAAGATTTTCTAGAGATTTCGAAAGAGAGGCAGATGCAAGAGGTTTTAATTATCTTGTAAATTCAAAGATTAATCCAAAAGGCTTAAGTAAGTTCTTCAAAAAGATTCTAGAAATGGAAAAAGAAGAGGGAATCACAGATAATGAAATAGTAAAGTTTATTAGCACTCATCCGGATACAAAAGAAAGGATTGATACTATCGAACAGAAAGCTTCTTCATTAAAAGATGAAGATTTCACACCAATCACAATTGATTTGAAACAAATTCAAAAAAGTCTGAAAGGTTTAGAATGATTTATATTAGACATAGTGAAATAAATGAAAAAAGGAAAGTCTATGATTGGCTTTGCAATTCTGATGTTACTCCATTAATGCTTGGTGAACATTTAGGTTCTGATATTCCAAGTTTTGATGACTTTGAGGAAGATTTTGAGGATTTCTATTTTCAAGAAGAGAAAAAAAATTTAGGATCACTAATGATAATTCAAAAAGATTTAGAAGAGATTGGTTGCATTTCCTATTCAACAATATTATTAAATCCTAATATAGCTGAAATAGATGTTTGGCTAAAACAGTTATCACTCCTAGGAAAAGGTTTCGGAACCAAAGCAATTCAACTTTTATTGCAGTATTTGAATGTTCATTTGAAAATGAATAAATTTTTGATAAGACCATATATTAGAAATGATAGGGCAATTCAAGCTTACCAAAAATCTGGTTTTAAAATGATCGCGGGTGTTGAGCTTGATAAAATTTTGAAAGAATGGTACAAACCTGAAATTTCTGATGAAATCAGGAACGGTGATTATGGTAAAGAGTTTACTGCAACTTTAATTAGGGAAATTCCCGTTTGATTAGAAGCAATATCGAAAGTAAAAACTTTTCTTTCAGAATGCTTGTTATACTAAATAAAAAGGTATCTCTTTTCTTCAGGTTTATTCTATTTCTATTTTCCTTTATTCCTATTTTTGCTGTGGATAAGTTTTTTGAATTTCCTAATCAATATCTACCTGAGTCTGTCGAATTTGAAAAAAACAGAAAGTTATGTATCTTTCCCTTTCGATCAAATGCTTCTAAAGAATATTATCAATATCTTTCTGAAGGAATTCCTTCAGTTATCTATTCAGGTCTAAATGGTTTTCAATATGTATTTGATCCAAGTCCTATGCCTATTGTGATTCTACATGAGTTTGGTAAATCAAATGATAAGAAGAAAGATGCTTTGAATTTTGGTAAGAAGGAAAGTGATTTTGCAACAATTGAAGAACTTAATGCAGGAAAGCAGGAGAAACTTCCAGAAAAAGATCCAAGATACATTAAACTAACGTTAGAAATTCTAAAGAATGTTGAAGCAATGGAAATGGATGATACTTTCGCTTTAGCTAGGAAGAATAATTGCTTTTATATAATTACAGGAGAATTTAAAGATACTAGTGCTGATTCACTACAAATTAAATTAGAACTTACTGATAGGAGAACAGGTAAAACTACATATTTAGAAGAGAGCACTTCTATCAAACGAGCATACCAAGAATTTAGTCCAATGATTCAGAAGATAAAATCAAAATTTCTTTTGAAAGAACCAGCAACAATTTCAATAGAGACGGAAAACGAGTCTGAAGCTTTTGTATTTTTAGATGGTGAACTTATTGGTAAGACTCCACTTTTAAGAAATGATATATTTCCTGGAAAGCATACACTAATGATAACTAAGCCTGACTTTGAAAGAATTGAAAAGATAATTTCCCCTGAACCAAGACAAATATCAAAATATAGCTTCCCATTAAAAAAGATAGAAACGTTAGGTGAAATTTCAATAGTAAGTGAACCAGAAGACGCAGAGGTTTATTTAGGAAATAAGTTTATAGGAAAAACACCTTTAGTATCTGCACAAGTTAAGTTAGGAAAAAATAGGGTTAGGATAAGCAAAGAAGGACATATAGATTATTTTCATGGAGTGAATATTTTAAAAGATGAAAAGACTAATCTTAAGGTAAAGCTCAAGGTTGGAGAAACTGAGGTGTACTATAAGAATAGACTAAATGTGTTTTTGGATTATAATTATTTCGACTTTGCTATATATTCTCTTTATGGTACGATAGCTTTTTATGGAGCATATATGTATTCAGGGTTTAGGCTTGATGAGGAAAGGGATAAATTAAATGGAAGAAACTATACTACTAGTGTTGCATATTTTCAATCCCTTTCAACACTTCAGAATAAGATTGCGACTAACGCTTCTGATGCAGCTACTTATCAGGAGGAATTATTTAGAACAATTTATATTCAACAAACTCTTATCGATAGAACAGAAAGAGATTTGAATGTTTATAAAAATATCCAAACAATTAGCCTTATTGGTGCAGGCTCAATGCTTATTTCAACAGGTATCTTTTATTATCTTGGGATATCTTCTGATGCACTTGAATTTGGTTTTAGACCGCCGATGAATTTTGGTAACCAAAGAGTGGATGCTGAGTTTAGAATGTCATATCGGTATTGAGTAGATTGAAAAAAATTTTTTTAATCATTGATCCTTTCCTAAGTGAACCAGCAAGTGATGCAATCAATTTGATTTCAAGACTTCATCATGAAGTTCAATCTGAGAAGAATAATTTTGAATCTTATATTGAAGTCTATTTTCCTTCTAAAGAATCTAGACTTTTAAATTTTCTTGATAGTGTTAAAGATAAAGAGGCTGAAATAATTGGTGTTGTTTCTCTTGGAAGTTATGCACATATTACAGATAACTTAGAATGGGTTCATTTTTTAGGAAATGATTTAAAAGAACAAATCATTGAAGCTGGAATCCCATTTTTTGGAATTTGTTTTTCTCATCAATTATTTGCATCAATATATGGTGGTAACGTTAGTTACATTGAAGATATTGATTCTCTAATCGAGAAAAAGTATAATGAATTCAGAGAAATACAAGTGATTCACCCTAGACTAAAATCTATTTTGGATGGAAAACAAAAATTTATTTCAAAAGCTCTACATGCTCAAGAAGTAAAATCTGTTCCTGAAGAATTTCTTGAAATAACTGCTTCAAGTAATAACTGTAAAATTGAGGGGTTAGTACATAAAAAATTTCCTGCATATTCAGTTCAATCGCATCCCGAGAAACCTCATGAGAGTTTAGATGGTCAACTTCTTATTAAAAATTTTATAAGGATTGTCGTTCCATAGTCAATTCCCTTCCAAGTGTTATCAAAGTTTTTCTTTCGTAGAGTTTTTATCGCTAAACTTCTAACCAAATATGCTTAGGATATTTAATCTTTAGTTCTTTACGTAGCTCCGGATAAGTGTTTTTCCAAAAACTGTTCAAATCCTTAGTTATTTGAACCGGTCTCATTGCAGGTGATAAAATCTCCAGTGTAATTGGAATTTTTCCTCTACCAATTCTTGGGGTTTCAGTCATTCCAAATAGGTCTTGGATTTTAATGGAAAGAAATACTTCATTGTCTTTATATTTAAGAGGAATCCTTCGATTTTTCTTTGTAATAAATGCTTCAGGAGCTTCTCTTTCTAAAATTGATTTTTGTTCATAAGTTAATAAATTTAGAATCAAATCAATCATTGCTAAATTCTTTAGGTCAGATAGTTTTTGAAAAGAGTTAATATATGGAAGTAACCATTGGTCTAATGTATTCAAAAGAAACTCTTCACTTAGTTCTGGAAAATCAAAGTTATACTTTTTTAGTATCGTAAGACGAGACTGAATCAATAAAAATTTTTCATATTTATCAAAAAACTTGAGACCAAGGGATTTGATCTTTTCTTTAGCAAAATTTTTCAACTCAATTGAGTCTTGTGTATTCGAAACAATTTTTTCTTCTAAAATGATTTCGCCTAACTTCTTGATTCTTTTAAATTGAATTCTGTCTGAATCAGAATCTATTTGAGTTAGCTCAATAATACTTTCAGAATGGTACTTAATAATATCATGAAACGATAATTCAGTTGAATACAATATGCTTGGGTTTTTCTCATTCCCATCTAGACTTGCAACAGCAAGAAAATCTTTCTCTGAAAGTGGGTTATCTTTATTAATTAGTGCTGTTTTTCCATTTGCTAGTTTGAACTTTCCTTCTTCACCAATTTTCTTTTTTGCTATCCAATCAGGGAAAGCGAAGCTAACTAACAAACCAGTTTTGTTATAATCAGGTTTTTCTAAGCGATCTACTGAAAGATTTGATTCAAGTTGTGACTGAATCTTTTTCATAGTGTTATGACTAGAAGACTCTACCAAAGTTTGAAAATCTTCATTTGTAGATGAGTCAATAGTAGATAGTAAGGCAACGATTTTACACCCTAGCCTAGACTCACCAATTTCTTTAGCTTTAATCAATAGATTCGCAAGAATCGGTGAAGTAGGAAGTTTACTTGCTCTAATTCCTTTTTCTGTCATTTGTCTATCCTTAGTAAAACCTAAGTTCTCCAAAAGATCAGTTGCTAGTTCAATAGAATTGGGCTTTGGATTGTCTAAGAATCTTAGATTTGAAATAGTATCACCATAGGATAGTATTGTTAAAATTAGACCCGAAAGTTCAGAATCTAGGATCTCTGGTCTTGAGTCTTCTTCCATCTCACGTTCTTCATATAGAGACCATAGTCTATAACAAGTCCCAGAGGATATTCTTCCCGCTCTATATGCTCTTTGTTTTGCAGAACTTTTGGATATTCTGACCTTGATAAGTTGCTCCATCTTAGAAGAGGGATTGTATTTTTTTCTTTTTTCAAATCCTGAATCAATTACAACGTTTACTCCTATAATCGTTAAACTTGTTTCAGCAATGTTGGTAGAGAGTATAATCTTCTTTTTGTTATGAGGCTTTAATGCCTTCTGCTGTTCATTCCAATCCAAATCACCATAAAGCATAAAAATTGAATATTCATCAAGATTATATGACTCAAGCAAACTTTTGATTCTTCTTATTTCATTTGAACCAGATAAAAAAACTAAAGTATCTCCATTTTTTGATTTATAATTGATAATTTTTTTTGCAATGTTTTCTATAGTAGGTTCAAATAATTCTTTTTCATAATGAATTTCTACTGAATGATTTCTACCCTTTGATTCTAGTACTGGTGCTTTTCCAAGAAACTTTGAGATTCTTTCAGAATCAATCGTTGCTGACATTATCAAAATCTTCAAGTCTGGTCTAAATAACTCTTTTGTTTTTAATGCCAATGCTAAACCTAAGTCTGATTCTAAGCTACGTTCATGAAATTCATCGAATATAAGTAAAGATACATCACTAAGCTCAGGATCATTTATAATCTTTTTGATAAAAATTCCTTCGGTCAAAAACTCTATTTTAGTATCATTAGATGATAGTGTTTCAAATCTAACTCTATAACCAATTTCTTCACCAGGCTTAGTATTTGCTAGTTCAGAAATTCTATTACAAGCTGACTTAACTGCTATCTTTCTCGGTTCAAGAATTAGAGTTTTTTTAGGAAATAAATTTCGAACTAGAATCTCTAGTGGAATAATTGTAGTCTTTCCTGCACCAGGCTCAGCTAGTAGAACAGTATAATCATTTTCTTTGATTACTTGTAGTGCATGATCTAAAATATCATAGATTGGAAATTGAATTAAACTATTTTCAACCATTAAACTCCGTAACTAATATAGTAATATCATCTTCAAATTGATTTTGTGAATTACCTGTATAGGAAAGAATAGAATGATAAATATTATTACATAACTCAGTTGTATTAAAGGAATGAAATTCTGAAACCAAAGAAAGCAACCTTTCATCACCAAACATTTCATTTCTATTATTTCTTGCCTCAGTGATTCCATCAGTATATAAAATTATCTTATCACCTTTCTCCAATTGAGTAACTTCTTCTTTAGGGTCGGGGTTAAAAAGCTCATTAATTACTCTTCCTTTAGATAAAACATATTTTGCATGTCCTTCAGGTTTTAAATGAATAAATGGTAGATGACCAGCGTTAGCCGATCGCATAATCCCAGTGTTTAGATCTATTGTGCAGAATAATCCTGAAATAAAATGACCAGTCATCTTGCCCGCCAGAGATTTATGAATTCTTTGAATAGACTCAACTGGACCTAACCTCATTTCATAACAGTCTTGAAGTGCCATCTTTACCATTGTCGCTAGGAATGCTGCTGGAACTCCGTGACCAGAAACGTCACAAATAAACAAACTAAGTTCAGATTCATTCTTATGATAGAAATCTAAGAAATCACCACCAACACTCTGCATAGGTTGATAACGAAAACTTACTTTAGCATTGGGTATATGAGGAATTTCTGCAGGAAGAAGTGAAAGTTGAATTTTTTTTGCTATTTGAATTTGCTTTTCTAATTCTAGAGATTGTGCCTTAATTGTTTTAGTTCTCTCTACTACTTTTTCTTCTAATCCTTCATTTAAATGACTGATTTCTGAAATTAGATTGAACTGAACCTCTGAAGCAATTTTTAAATTTGTTATCATTACATTGAAGCTCTTGCCAAGAGAACCAAATTCATCATTAGAATCAATTTTAACGACTGCGTCCATATCCCCAGCTGCGAGTGTTGCAACTGCTTCTGATAAAACTTCCAATGGTAACGTAAAATACTTAGCTAAGAGAAGAGAAAGTATAATTGTTAGAATAAAGGTAGTTATTGAAATTGAAATTGCAGCTATCGTAAACTTACTTTTGAATTCTGAAATTTCCCTACTATCTACATCCACTATTACTATTCCGATTCCATCACCTGTATTATCTTTCAAGATTGCATATGCACTTAAGAAATAGCCATAAGCATTAGAGATTGGTTCTTCATCAATATAGTCTGTGTTAGTTTTAATTAACTTTATTATTTTTGCTTGAACCTCCTCGCTTTCTACAAAAGGAGCACCCGGGTCTGTCCCTGGAGCATTCTTTTCAGAAAAAGTCATTATGAAGTTCACTTCTTGATTATGAACTTTAATTCTATTTGTTGCTGCACGATGAGTTAGATCAATTAGTGTTGAATTCACCATTCCTTTCATCGGTTCATCTTGGATGATACGTACAACTTCTTGACCTTCAACGGAAACTGATTTAATATTTTCTTTTTGATTAATTTCTATTCTTATCTCACCCTTGTCTTTTAGATCAATTGAGAAAGATTCTTTGTAAAGTTGGTAGTCATAGTCAATCATTACCAAACCATTTTTCATAAATACAAAAAAACTCACAAGTTGTGATTCAACCCAAATCGTATCAGAATTAATGATGTTCGCATCTATTCCATAGGTAAGTTTATTATCTCTATAGTTTAGAGTATAAATATATTTAGTTGTAATTTCTTGACGATAGATTCCATTTACAATTCTAAAATATTCTCTGAACATTGGATCTTTAACCTTATCGTGAGAATTAAAATTTTGATGGATTTCTCCCTTAATCGAATTTGCAATAAAACGAGCAATCGAAAGTTTATGTGTTCTAAAGTCGGCAATAAACATATCAATAGAATAGATATACATAGTTACGCCGAGAACAATTGATAAAAAAATATCTAAGATAACAAAACCAATAACTAGTTTATTTCTAAGATTCAGATTCATAAAACTATAGACTTATAATATCTGTAAACCATTCTGATTCGTTACCTGCTCTATCCTTAGTTTTGATTTGAATAACATAATATTTTTTAAACAACTTTAAACTAAGGGGAACTTCTAGGATGATGTATCCCCTATCTTTGTCAAATCGAAAAGGATAAGGTTGACCCTCTAATTGAACAAGAATTGAACTAGTTCCAGTTCCTCTATCAGATACTGCGTAGAAACGCTCTAGCATTTTTGGATTTTGAATTTCAGGAAGATGAAAATTACGATAGACTAGATAAGGAAAATTAATTTTGGGTGGAGTTTTATCTTTCATCACGGCAATATAACCTAAACGATTCAAACTAAAACTAATCCCATTAGAAGACTTCGCACCATTCAAAAAAAGCCATTCCTTAAAGTTGAGATCATAAACATATATATTATCTTCTTTATCAGGAAAATTCCCCTTTAAAAATCCACGCACCTCACCCTTCCAACCAAAATCAAATGCCTCAATTTCATATATAGCACTCATATTAGGAAATTCAGGGGAAGTCAAACCCGGTGGAATTTCGGAAAGTTGTTTAATAGTAACAAAACCTTCACCAATAATTTTTGCCTTGGAAAAGTTGATAGAAAGCTTTCCGTCTGAGGATTGGAATTCTCTTGCTGAAGAGTTAGGATTAACTTTTCTTTGCGAATGATCTGTTTGTAAAGAAAATGATAGTATTGAATCATTTCCACTAACGTCTGAAAGTATCACAGAAATTTTTTTCTCTTCTCCATTTGGTTCTGAAGTTAGATCAAAAGAAAAACTAGTCTTCTCCGAATTAAAAAGATTATAAACATAAAGAGGTGGACTTAAAGAGGATTTATTAGTATCGTATAGTAAATCTTTATTGATTGCATCCTTATAACTCATCTTATCAAGAAATTTTTGATAGATAATCTTGTTATCAACTTTTAGAGTAATACCATATACATTGTTTTTATTTCTGGAGGTCATGAAGTCATATCCCCCAACCTTGAGTTTTACTTTTCCTGTAAGTTTGATTTCTTCTTTAGTATCTAATTTAGGTTTTGAGTTTTCTTCTGTTATTACATTAATCCTTTTGCTGTATCCAGAATCAGAATCAATAAACACTGATTGAATTGTAGGAGGTGTAGTATCGTTATGCGAATATGCAGGAAATGTAAGTGGGTTTATATGGAAGTTTGTTTCAGAAATTTCTAAATGTAAATGAGGAACCCCAGAACCAGTATCTCCAGATCGAGCAATTTTTTGACCTTTTTTTAGTGAAAAAAGATCGGGTTTTAATTTAACACTATAACCCTTTTCGCTACCTAAAAGTCTTAATGAATGATGCAATTCAAACAAGCCTGAGATATCGCCATAGAGATCGTGAAGATGTGCATGTCTCGAAGTGAGACCAAGGTTTGGGGATGAAGACAAAACAGTAAGTCCATAACCAGAATCAGAGAAGCTGATGTGACTGATATATCCATCAAAGATACTTAAGACTGGAAGGCCGTTGATTCCATAAGTTTTAAAATCACATCCCATGTGGAGGTGAGAGTTACGAAATTCAGCAAAGCTCCCTGAAATCGGAACCTTGAGAAGCATCGGCCAACCAACTTTTGCTTTTTTTTCAGAGTCTATTGGCATAACAAGGCTAGGAAGTGTTATTAAAGCAAAGCAAAGAATGGATCGAAAACTTTTATAATTCATAATGTTTACTAGAAATGGAAAGATAAATCACCTTCCCTTAGAATATTTAAAGCAAGGTAAACTTTGTAAAGGTTTATTTATAAGATTTAAGAAAGGATTGTAAGCATTTCTAATTTTGAGGAAATGGAATTTCTAGGAGAAATAAAGCATTGTTCAAAGGAGTTTGGCTTCTAATGATTTTTGAAATTTTCTACTGTCAGAATGCAAAATCAACTCAAACATATTCATTTGAAGAGGCTAATATTCGAGTTCAGTCTTCCTTTAGAGCAATTGATGCTGTTTGTGGAACCACTCATACTTATAATATAATTCCAGGTGGAGTTGAAAGAAAAAGTTTGGATGCTTGTTTGAATGTTCTTAGAATAAAACTTTTAAATGTTCAGATTAACAAAACCGGTGAATGTGCAACTTGGAATGTAACCGATCCAAGTCCTATTCAGTGCAAATCAATTTCGTATTCTGTTCGATGAGTGATTTGCAACCCACAGAAATCTATTTATACTGTGCTACTGCTGTTGCAATTTTCTCTTTTTTGTATCTAATCATTATGGGGAAAGATACAAAGAAAGTTCAAGTGAATCAAGAAAAGAAGAAAGAAGAAAAAGATGATCTCAATATAATTGAAATATTTGATTACTTAGGCACAAAGATCATTCATGAAAACGGAAAATATACAGTGAACCATGAAGGTAAGGTTCATACTTATAATTCATGGTTAGAACTTGCTCCCAAATTTCAAAAGATGGTTAAAGAATTAGATAGCAGATCCCAAGAAACAAAAAAAAGTGATGACTATTTTCTAGAAACAATCAATGGATTTTACTATCTAACCTTTCCAGGTGGAAAAAAGAAAAAGTATAGATCACTTTCTGAAATTCCCGAAAAAATAAGAAAGGCAATCGGTAAATAAGAAGCGTTAGGTGAGAGCGTTAGTTCCCATTAAACTTTGCTTTTCTTTTTTCAACGAAAGACAAAACACCTTCTTTGGCATCTTTCGTATTCATTAGATTCAATGCTTGGTTTTGGATTTCAAGTGCAGCTTCAGATTCTCCTTTTTCTATATAAGTTCTAGAATTTTGAAGACAAGCTTGGATTCCAAGGGGAGCGTTGTTCGCAATTGTGTTTGCAAGTTCTTTAGCTCTATTTAAGAGTTCTTTTGAGTCAACAATTTCTTGAACTAGTCCCACTCTATAGGCTTCTTCAGAACTGAAAGGTTCACCAGTGAGAAGAAGTTTCATAGCGTTTCCATAACCAAATTGTTCAATCATTCTAAATGTCGCTCCACCAAAAGGAGCAATTCCTCTTGCAACTTCCATTTGTGAAAAACGAGTGCTTTTCGTGCAGAGTCTAATTTCAGTAGTAAGTGCAAATTCGATACCAAGGGTGAAACAAAATCCATGAATTGCTGTTACAATTGGTTTGGTTCGTTTACGACCAGTCATGGAAAAAGGATCAACATTGTTAGATGGATATTTGATTCCTCCATGTTTTTGCATCCATTCAGTAACTTCATTTAGTTCAAGACCAATTGTAAAATGCTTACCATTTGCATGCACAACAGCACAACGAAAATTAGGGCCCTCTTCGAATTGAGTCAGAGCTTCACTAAATTCAAGAAGCATCTGTGAATTGAACGAATTGCTTTCTTCTGCACGATTAAAACTGATAATAAATATATGATCTTCTGAATGTGTTTTGATAAATTGCATTTTTAAATAATTATTTTTATACTTATTTTGCATAGTAGTTTTCCATTAAATAATTTCATTCACAATGAATATCTTAAATGATTACTAAACATTATAGTAATCAGACTTCTATGACGAGCGTCGCTAATGCTCGTTATGAAATCTAATCAATAAAGATAGGTCTGCCGACGGCTTTTTTGCTTACGCAAAAGTCATAGGCAGCTACTATCAAAAATGAATTATAACCAGTATTTTATTTGTTCTTATTAAGTTACTTTAGAAATCTGGGTAGTACAATGCTTGATTTGCAAACAAAATTAATTGACAAGCCTAAACCATTTAACTAAAGTCATTTCAGAAATGATTAATAAAAGTAGAAGATTTTTTCAAGAGCTAAAGAAAAATCTAAGTCCAATTGACAATGAACTTAATGATCCCGCCTTCACACCTGAATTTCCTATCCAAGCTAAACTAGTTTCAATTACTGCTGCTGTATTTTTGTTATCCACATCAATCATCATTGGACTAGCGACATATTTTTTTAGAATTGATAATGAAATACGCATCAAAGAAAATCAATTGAAGTTGACTGAAATTATTGCTCTAGCAGTAAAATCTGAATTCAAAATTGAAAAAAAAATCTCCACTCAAATGGCTTCCTTACTCTTAAGAGGCGTTAGTAGTGAGTTATTGTTTGAAAATGATTCTGATATAGTTTATCTTGGGGTTTATTCTGAATCGAAGAATTCCATGCAACTGAAAAGAAAAGCCTACAACCAAAGATACTTAGTGTTAAATGAGCTTACAGAATCAGACATAGAGACGATGCTTAAAAACTCTAAAGAAAAATTTTTAGATGTTTTTAAAGGAAAAGAAATCATTACTAACGTTAGTAAAACTCAAAAAGTTCCCTTCTATGCCATTGCCTATCCATATATTGAAGATGGAAATAATTCAGCAGTTTTGATCATATTAAGATCAGATACAATTCTAAAAGTATTTGAGAAACAAGGAATCTCAGAGTCGTTTTTAATTGATGATAACAATAAGATAGTATTTCATCCTGATATGGATAAAGTGCTTTCAGAAATAAATCTCACTCAAACAATTCCTGTTAAAGAATTAAACTCTAGCACAATTGGAAATGGACAAATTCGTTATAAAGAGTCGAATGGAGAATATTTCATTGGTGCATTTAAAAGAGTCAATCCAGGTAACTTAGGTATAATCACTATAGTTTCAGAAAAAATTGCATATGAAGAAATATATAATATTCAAAAAAGAAACATACTTATAGCGATTATCGCTTTTAGTATAACAATTGGAATTATGTTCTTCTTTGCTAAAACAATTTCCCGACCAATCCTCAAGTTGCTCCAAGCAACGATTAGAGTTTCAGTTGGAAATTTTAAAATGGAAATCTTACCCGAAACCAACGATGAGATCGGACTATTAACAGATAACTTTATTAAAATGGGTAAGGGCTTAGAAGAAAGAGAAAAAATCAAGGAAGCATTTGGAAGATTTGTAAATCCAATCATTGCGGAAAGAGTTCTTACTGGAGAAGTGAACTTAGGTGGTGAGGAAAAGACTGCAACCATATTGTTTACCGATATTAGAGGCTTTACAGAGCTATCGGAAAATTTTACTCCAACTGAAATCGTAGAATTTTTAAATAAGTATTTAACCTTAATGGTAGATTGCGTGGACTTAACTTTTGGTATAGTAGATAAATTCATTGGAGATGCAATCATGGCGACTTGGGGAGCAACACCAAGCATTGGTAACCCAGCAGAAAATGGTATCAATGCAGCACTCATGATGAGATTCGTTTTAATAGAGTATAATGAAAAAAGAATCAAAGATGGTAGAAAGCCAATCAAGATGGGTTGTGGATTAAACCATGGTCCAGTCGTTGCAGGTCAAATTGGTTCTGAGAGTAGATTAGAATTTACTGTAATTGGGGATGCAGTAAATCTTGCTTCTAGAATTGAATCACTTAATAAACCATTTGCAACTGATATATTGATCAGCGAAGATTTGTTCAAAGAAGTTGAGGGGATATTTATTGTTGAGGAAATGAAACCAATCAAGGTGAAAGGTAAGGCAGAACTACAGAAAGTTTATGCTGTCATCGGACGATATGATGATATTACACCAGGTGCCCCAAAAACATTAGCTGAAGTGCGAAAACAATTGGGAATTGTAATTGATGAGAAAGTTCATACTTATTCTACTGAAGAAGAGAAAAAGTATGAAATCATAAATTAAGAGTTTAACCTTGAATTCGATTCTTTTTACTTTAAAGTTATATTTAACTAACTCAAAGATAATGACTTCTATTTTGAGTCTTGTAATAATTATATGTACGATACTTTTATTCCAAGAAAATAAATCATCATTCCAATTAAAAAAACAAAAAAAAATCGGACTTGTTCAGTTTAAAAATAATACTGTAGAAAGAAAACAAGATGGTAGTGTAGTCTGGAATAAAGCAGAGAATAATACCTCACTTTATGAAAAGGATACGATTCGGACTGATTTTGATTCTAGTGTAATCCTGAACCTATCAGATGGAACAGAGGTTCGCATTGATGAAAATACAATGGTGCTTATTGATTTGAATGATAAAGAATCAACGATCCAACTATTGAAAGGAAACATCAGAGCAATTAGAACAATTAAAACTGAGAAACCTTTGAATATTCATATCTTAGAAAAAATCATCGCAATTTTAGATGAAGGTGATATCAATTTAAAGAAATCCGAAGATGTTTCAGTGAATGTGAATTCGGGCTTTGCTAAGTTGATTCAAGATAGTAAAGAATTTTTTATCAAAGCGAATGAATTTTTTAGGATCAAGAAAACTGGCGAAGTTGATTTACTTTCTGTTGCTCCTGTTCTTGTTAGTCCTGAAGATCAGAAATTTTTTATTTCCAAAGAGAAGACATTGAGAATTGACTTTGTTTGGAGTTCTAAGAATCAGAATTTAAAATCTAGAATTGATTTTAGTAATGATAGAAGTTTTAAAAATATTTTTTTTACAAAAGATGTATATGAAAATTCTTATTCCAAAGAGTTTAATTATGGTACTACTTATTGGAGAGTGATTCATTCAGTAAAAGGTAAAGATGAAATTAGTCTAGAAAGAAAATTCACAATCCTTAAGGAAGAAGATCAAACAGTATTTTTTCCTACAACTAATATCAAAAAAACTTATTCTGAGTTTCCTAAGACTGTTCTTTTTAAATGGAAGGAAAATTTTTTGATCAAAGAATATACCATCGAAATTTCTAAAGATGCTGATTTTAATTCTATTGTAAAAACTATTACAACATTGCAATCTCAGATCAATGTAGAATTTCCAGAGGAAGGAAAATACTATTATAGATTTAAACTTACCTTCAATCATCCAGATATTCCGAATAAATCGACTCCTATTCAATCAATTGATCTAAAGAGAAATGATAATCTTGTCGCACCAATTTTACTATCACCTCACGATAATACAGAAATTTATCATCCAAGCAATACTTCTTTACCAATTTATTTTTATTGGGAAGATAAAGACGATTTTGATTCCTACAAAATTCAAATTTCTAATGATTACAGTTTTCAAAGAATATATTTTGAAGAAATAATCAGTGCTTCAACTTATATTTTCAAAAAGCAGATTCCTGAAGGAAAATATTTTTGGAGACTTATTGGGAATCATAATTCCAAGGAGGCTGTTTACTCTAAGATCAATATATTTACTTTGAAAAAGGAAGATATAAAAATTTTTTTGCAAAGTCCTGAAAATGGAGTAGAGATAGATTCAACAAAAGAAGATAAGTTTGAGTTCAAATGGCTCACGACTGAACTAGTTGAAGATTTTCAATTTGAAATTTCAAAGAACAAGAATTTTACTTCTAAGGTCTTAATTCAGAAAGTCAAAAAGAAAAATATACTCATCTCAGGTTTAACAATAGGCAGCTATTATTGGAGAGTATTAGGTCTAAAAGGGAATATGAAGAGTAATATTGGATACTTTAAAATTTGGAGTAATGAATCAATCGAAGCACCAAGTCTTGAAGAAAGTGATGGAACTTTCTTTATTGAAAAATGATTCAGGATTTTTGAAAGGGTAGTCGATTCTTATAAATCAGAAACGCAACGTACAATGTTTTGTGAATCAAAAAACTTTATACTTGTATCTATTCTATCATCAAAATAAATAGAATAATTTCTGCTATTAAAAGCTGGACTTGAAGTTGTAGAAGTTTGGGTAGTATTATTTGGATTACTATATGTCCCCAATATACTATCGTGAAGTGGTAGGGTAGTCTTTTGAAAATCAAAAATAGAAAGTAGTTCATTCAAGCTAGGAAGTCTCCAAGATTTTCCTGCAAGATTTAGATTTCTACAGGCTTGTAATGCTTGTTGCCAAAGCCTTTCAGTTGGAGCTCCAGAACAAGTTGAATCAAGATTTTGTCCTAGATAGCATTTTTGCCAAACTAAACTTGTGCGTTTATCTGTTACTGTAAAATTATTATTATCTATAAAATTATTTTTCGATTTAGTTTTCCCTGCGATACAATAAAAACATTTAGATATTGACTTACTTTCATTTCCGATGAAAGCATCATCTTTAACAATATAGTGTATTTTACTTGAATCTGAAAACAATGCAGTATTGGATAAATATTGACTACAAACAGTACCACCTTGAGGAAATTTTGTTTCATTAATAACAGGTTCTTCTAGATTAATCGTATTAATTAGTTCATTTATTTCAGCTAGTCTCCAATCTCTACGTCCAGCATACCCTTTCCCTAGATTTAAACTATTCAGATCACTACAAGATTTTACTGCATTATCAAAATTCAATGGATCTTTCCCTCCTTCCGAACAATCCTTCCCTTTTTGATTATTCACACAAGAAAAGTAATTCCCTCTAATTTTATCAAAAGTAAAATAATCATTAGGAAACTCTTCTACTGTTTCGGAAGCAATGAATTCTCGTGCAATTGCCTTTGTCTTACCTTTAAATTCAAAGTCTTGGTTTGGAAAGGTAGTATTCCCACAAGCGATATCAGCAGTCGTATCATAACATTTGGAGTTTCTTAAATCTGTAAAAGCTGTTGGATTTAAGATTCCTAATTTTACTTTTACAGAGTTTTCTCCCCAAGAATTTTTCACTAAGATAGTAAACTCAGTTTCTTTTACCACCTCTGACTCATCTACTATCCCCTTAATTTCTCCTGTGGAACTATTGAATGTAAGCCCTTTGGGAAGTTCTGGTAGGATGGAAAAAGTAAGGGGAACTGTACCAGTTACATTTGGTATATAGCTAATCTCATTATCTAGAAACGTTAGGTATTTTGTTTTAGTGAACCCATAATTCAAAGAGGGAGCATTTCTTTCTATATTTACGTTTTTATACAAAAGTAAATAGGGAATCAAAGGGGATTCTGATCGAGTGCAACTAAGGATTAAGAGGATGAATAATAAATTTAATTTCTTCATTTAATTATCAGAATTTAAAACATCTATCACCTCTACAAAGTGAGTTTATATTTATAGTATCAATCGTAGAGGTATAAGTAGGTGAGTAGTAGTTAACTTTTCTAAGACCTTCGTTGTTGCTAGGTAAGCAAATACAATAGGTTTGCCTAGAAACTGACGTACAAGAGCTTGAACTAAATGTGGAGCCAGTTCCTTGAATGGAAACACAACCAGCATTGTTCGTTGGTACACTTAAATAATTCGTTTCATAATCAATGCAAATATCTGCATGAGTTAGAGCACCAACATGAGTGTTTGCACCTCCAGAACAAGATCCTGAATAATTTAAAGCAACATCTCTGTTCGAAACATTGAAACTAAAGGTTGGTGAATCACTAGTCAAAAGATTCACTCGTACCCAATGAACTTGGGATTCTGAGGATGAAGTATGAATTAATGATTCGTATCTTGCACCAGCTGGAGGAGTATTCAAATTAGCAGTTAAAGATGAGTAGCCAAAACGATATAGCGAGATGCTAATATTAGTCATTGAATTTAGCAGTGCGTAAGCAGAAGCAATAATATTAGAGCTTGTAGCTGGAGTAAATTCAAAATATCGAATGGGAGAACTAAGAGATAGAGTCTGGTTGGTTAAGCTACCCGAATTAAATGTATAAGGTACAATCACTGAATCTTTTGGGAAAACAAAGATTTTATATTTGTTATTATCTTCAAGTTTGATATTTGCATCATCACTGGAAAGAAAAAGATAATAACTATTGGGATCATTAGTAGATAGAATTAGAGGAACATTAATAGTAAATGTTGATGTAGTTGAATCATCTTTTTTAACAGTTATTTCTTGTACCAAAGTATCTGATGAAGTAGATAAAACACTATTTGACGAGAGATAAACTTTAACACTTATGTCTTTGCTTAAATTTTCTTTTTTTATATTGAGAGTAAAAGACTTATTTTCAATCACTTTGTAGTCTGGACTTGAATAGGTTAAACTTGGTATAGTGGGGGTTGAATAGCTAGTACTGGTTTGTTTTGCTCTAGAAACAGAATAAATAAGAATTTGTTCAAGTAAGTTTAGTTTCACATCTTTTGAACAACCTGTGCTAAAAAATATCTCTATAAAAATCAATAGAAAGAATATAGTTTTTGAAATGATATTTTTATAATATATACTTCGATTTTCTAGAAAGTTTACTCTTAAAAAAAAAGGATTCTCTTTCATATTAAAAACTCCAGCTTAACTTGAATTGGTAGGATTCATTACTTTCTAGAAAGTATTCATTCTTTCGAGTTGAGTATGACAAATAAATTTTTACCTTAGTCTCATCATATTTTTTTCCCGATGAATACTTATGAAAAAAAGCGGCATCCAATAAATTTATGATATAAATAGATCCAATAACGCCTAATGTTTGGTTTGCGATGTCATTTGTATTTTTTATTTCTCTTTCCAAGAGGGTTAATTGATAAGAATATTGAATAGATAAAAAGTTGGTATCCTGATTTTGGGATAAAGAAGTAAAAAGCAATGCAGATTTTAGTGTGTCTTGATAATCATCTCTGTATTTATTATTTAAGATTGCAGAATTTGAGTAGTAACTAAATAATCCAATCAGGCTGATTGGGTAAAACCATGAATGCCAATGTTTATCTTTTCTATAGTTCTGTCCCCAACCCGGAATCAAAGCAGATCTTTTTAAAACCTCCCATCTACTGATAGGGTCATAGAATTGTAAGTAATTTTCTTTTACTAAATTTTTATTTCTAGGATTTTCTATTCTTAAAGTGTAAAATTCTTCCTTTTTATTGCTTGAATCAATTTCAAGGTCAAGTTCTGAGTTGATGATGTTTTTAACTTTTACAGGCAAAGAATCTTTTTTGGATTCAAGAAAAAACTTAGACTGTTTGAATAAATTCTTTCCTTCGAGTTTAACATCAATTCTTTTTGCTTTAGTAGTTATTTCATTAATCTCGACTGGTGATAGTATTTCAGGTATATCAGAAACTTTTATTTCAATATCAATCCATTTGGAATAAGCTATATTACCAGTTTTTACAGAACCAACTCTATAAGAATACTTTCCCGCCTCAAGTTTTAGTTGGAATTTAGGCTCTAATACTTTTTCATTATACACTAGCTTACCCTTATCATTCTTAATCTGAATGGAATAGCTTTGAATATTAGGAATTGGTTTCCATTTCAATTCAATGATTTTTGACTCATTCGAAACTATCGAATGAGTAATGCATATTACAATAAAAATGAATCGAAACAAAACTTCCCTATGTTCATAGAATGTTAATATTTTTCAATTGTCAATTAAATATTTCTATAAGATAAAATTGTGCAATTCAGTGGAATCCCTAGACTGTACGTACAACTAAGTTGCCCTATCCCAAAACCTAACCCCAGTTCCACCTATTAGAACAATCTCACAAAGTAACCCCTTCTCAAAACTCTTGGGAAGGGGATTTAACATGGAACTTCTCTAATAAAGAAAAGTTGGGGATAGGTTGGATAACGTTAGTCTTCTCTAATAAAGAAAAGTTGGGGATAGGGCTTACTCTTTATAAATAAAATTTTTCCTTATTTTAAGTTCAAAATTACTTGCAGAATCAGTATAACTAAAAAGAATATTTTAAGATTCCAATGCAAAACTTATTTTATAAATACCTTCTTGTTCTTTTGGCAACATTAGTACTTAATTCAGGTTGTAAAAGTTCCCTAAATAATGTCTGTGATCCTAACTCTTCGATGGGAAGGTTATATTTTTTATGGAGTGCATCAGCTAATTTTCTCATTCCCTATTGTGGCATCAAACTTGCGACACTTCCTCAACCTTCCTTTTCTAATCTGAAAAATAATTCAATAGTGGAAACAGGTTTTATTTTAGGCACAGCACCTGCTGGAACCAATTCTGTAGAAGTGAGCCTAGACAATGGAGCGTTTCAATTAGCAAATGGGACAACTAATTGGACGTTTAAACTTCCTACAGGTACCTCTACTTGGAAGTATGGAACCAAACATACAATAGCAGTTCGAACAAATACAGTAGTAAATGGAAATAATTTTGTTACTAACGGAACTACCATTAATGTTCGAAAAGGACACAATAAAGATATCAACGGTGATGGCTATGCTGATCTAGTAGTCTCAGCATGGCATTATCCATCTGGTGCATTTCAGGGAAGAGTATATATTTTTTATTCGCGAGGCAGTAGTGGAATCGTAAATTCTACAGCTGGAGCAATGGCTAGCAATGCGGTTATACTGACTGGTGAAGCAAATAGTGCTTTTGGTATAAGTACTGTAAAAGCTGATATTAATAGTGATGGTTATGCTGATTTAGTCATTGGTGCCTCAAGACTAAATACTTTTACAGGAAGAGTTTATATTTTTTTATCACCTGGTAGTTCGGGAATTGCAGCCACATCCTCTCCTCAAACGAGTGCGAATACTGTGATTACTGGTGAAGTTACAAATAGTAGTTTTGGCTCTGGAGTTACAGTTGGAGATTTGAACTCAGATGGCTATCCTGATCTTATGGTGGATGCTGTCGCTTTTTCGACTAATACTGGAAGATTGTATATTTATTATTCTTCTGCAAACGGAATTAGCTCTCGCACTGCTAGTGTTACTACTGATACTACTATTACAGGAGAAACTACGAATAACCATTTTGGATATTTATTTGAAAGCACAGGGGATATAAATGGTGATGGGTATCCTGATTTAGTCACTGCTTCTTTTGGATATAATTCACAACAGGGTAGGGCTTATATTTTTTATTCTCAAGGCGGTTCGGGAATTACAGGAACATTATCCGCAAGTTCTCCACCAGCAGGAACTACTGTCATTACAGGTGAAGCTACTAATCATAATTTTGGGATAAGTATCACAGTTGCAGATTATAATGGAGATGGATTTTCCGATGTGGTGATTGGAGCAAACTTCGATGCAACACTCCAACAGGGAAGAGCTTATATATTTCATTCTGCGGGCAAGTCGGGAGTAACGATCACCGCAGCATCTTCAGCAACGTCAATACTCACTGGTGAGGTAGGCACAACTGCAGGATTTGGAGGTTATTGTGTTTCTTTTGATGGAAACTTAGATGGTTATGATGATTTGGCTTGTGGAGCTAGTCGTCCTTCCAATAAAATCTATTATTTTCAATCTTCAATGACTGGATTCACAACAGGATTTGCAAATAATTTGGGAATAGTAATCACAGGAGAAAATAGCACAGATCAATTTGGAAGATTTTTGGCTACAGGTGATTATAATGGAGATGGATTTCAAGACCTAGCTGTTACTGCTCTTATCTTTAATTCTTCTACAGGCAAATCGTATGTGTTTCAAAACAACACTAGAAATGCTTTTACTTCAGGAACTGCAAGTAGTGCAACTTCCAGTCAAGTGGGAGAAAATACTGCCGATCGCTTTGGAGAATTTATTCAATGAGAAGTATCAGGTTGATAAAAAAAATTTATTTCTTTATATTTATATTTCTAATCAGTGTTTCTGTGTTTCCTGATGATGTAACGTTAAAAAATAATAAAGTTATAGAAAAAGTAAAAACTAAAATTTCGATTGATAAGGTCGCTGTAATCTATTTAGATAATAAACTAGAAACTTATTTGAAAAGGGATGTAAGATCCGTACGCTTAAAGCCAATTATTATAAACAATCCTGTTACAGAAAAAGATAAAATTGAAAATGAAAAAGAAAAAATTCGTGTTGCTGAGTCTTTGCAAGATGTAACAGGATTGGAAATACCAGAGAATCAAAAATTAAAAGTTGCCGTTCTAAATTTTAAAACTAGTACAAGTATATCAAAAGAAGAAGCAGATATCATCGTTGAGACAATTACAGTGGAACTTGTAAAGACAAAACTTTTTGTAATCATCGATCCCATTTTATTAAAACAGGTAATGAATGAAAAAGGGGGAGCTGGTTGTGGTGATAATCCCGCCAATTGTAAAATACCTGCAAGTCAAATAGCAAAATCAATCAATATTGAAAAAGTGATCACTGGAACAGTAAATAAGATTAAGAATAGTTATTACATAAATGGAAATGTGGTAGATACAAATTCAAATAACATTGACTTTGCAGAAAGTTCTCTTTCAACATCTTTTGAAAAGATTCCTGAGACTTCTGGAAATTTTTCTAAAAAAATTGCTGGTGGATTAATGAGTAATGCTAAAGTCTCAATCAATTTAAACCAAGACAATTCAGAAGGATTCTTTTCTCGTTTATTCAAATCAAATTCTGGATCTGAGAAAAAACTTGAGGAGAAGGAATCCGTTCAAAAAGGTTCTTCCAGATATCCTTATTTATTCCGTTCAGCATTGATTCCCGGTTGGGGACAATTTGCAAATGATAGAAAACTAAAAGGAGCTTTTCTTTTTGGTATTTTTGCAATTGGAGCTGGTTTTGAAATTTATTCTTATAATAGATACAGAGCAGCATTGAATGACTATTCTGATGCAAGAGATAATTTTATTCTGAATACTGCATTAACAAATGCTAATGCAGCTAATCTTGCTTTTTATTTGAACTATAAAAATTTAGCAGAGGAAAGGAATCAAATCGACCTTCAAGAAAGAAGTTTGGAAGCAGGTGGTGCTGCTCTCGCTGTTATTTATTTATACAATCTATTTGATTCTTATTACTTTTACAAAGATAAGACTGTGTTCGACTACAGAAAAGATTTCACTCCTAAGTTTAGTGCAATGCCTATGAAAGATTCTTTTGGTCAATCCTCAATGCAATATGTATTTTCTTTAGAAAGTAGGTTTTAAAGATTTCGACTAACGTTAGTATAAAGAATATGGTTAGAAAAAATACACGACTAAACCCTAAAGATTTTACTGCACATGTTGGAAAATACTCAATGAAAAACAATGAAACTCTAATAAGCAATCTGCCTAAGAAGATTTACTACTCTGAAATTGAGTTTAATTATTCTTATTTTCCCAATCAGATTTTTTAATTTGATACTGAAAACTTAAAACTTTTTTTCCATAGGAATCAATATAAACATCTTCTATTCTAGTCGCACCGATTTTTAAAATTGATTTCTGTGAACGGATATTTTTTTCTCCGATATGAAATAAAATTCGATCGACCTTTTGAAAAGCATAGTCGATTAAAACTTTTTTAATATTTCGATTATAGATTCCTCCCCAATATTCTTTAGCTAAGAATGTATAACCAATGCAAACACTTGAAGCCTCTGAATTATAATCATAGTATCTTGTGGATCCTATAACTTTTTTTTGATTATCATTTATTTCATAAATTAAAAATGCAGATTTAGATGCAATTGCACCATCGAAGTATAATTGAAACACTTCTCTTTTATATCGATCGTAATTAGGATGTTGTTCCCAAATTAATGGATCGGAAGCAACAGAATATAGTTTTTCAAAATCATTTTCCGTAATTGGAACTAAGCTGATGGAATCGATTTGCAGGATGGGCAAATTATTGAAACTTATTTTTTCATTCATTGAACTGCTCATTTTTTATTCTAATTGATCTTTTTCATTCGTCAAGGAAAATAATCATAATCTAACTTAGAGTTCTTTTTATGAAATAACTTATTGAATAAATTTCCTTCAATAGCTTTTGAATTGTAAGTCCACTCAACCTAGAATCAATCTTGCAATTTTTTCTAGAATGTTATCCTCATTATCTACACCTAGTGTTTGGGAAATCCCAGCTTGGGACAAAATCACATGAAGTCCTTCTCCATTCATAACAAGATAACGACCCTTTCCATACTTCATTAGTTGTAATGCTAAAAGATTATTTACTTTTCTTTCAATTTCTTTAGTTATGTTTGACGTGACTCTTAAATTCTGTATATATATCCTAGACAATTTCTCTTCAGAGAATATACCTATCGATCCAAAAAACAAAAAAATAAACTCGATAAAATTAGTTTTTTCATTGCAATCAATTATTCCACATCAAAGCTTTTTCTGCAATGAGTAATCACCGCAATTGAGGAAATTACTCATCGTATGGATGTAATGAAATGATAATTTTCTAGAGGTCTATTTATTTTTGGATTTTTTATTATCAATCATCTCTGTCGCATAACGTATATATAATTCTTCTCTTTTTTCATCATGTTGTTTAACTCTATAAAATAACAATGTGACAAATTCATGAATTAGGTTTCCTTAGATGAATTAGACTAATGATTTTATCACTATCGATAAGAAGAAAAATAAGTGTAGAATACCTTTGCATCAAGAGCTTGTAGCTTTCCATCAATAGTTCGCATTGGGGGTACTCTACCTTTGTAAGTAAGGATTGTTCGTTTTTCGGTGTCATATTCAAAAATGAATGGAGAGATAAAAAGTCCAATGATTGGATTTGTAGCCTTCATTTCAAAACGAGCAATTGTTTTGTTACTGAGTATTTTTTTTACTGAAAATCTATAGGTTTGTTTTTCTTCAGCAACTGCAAATCGTAGAATGAATTCAGATCCTTTTTCCAATTCATCCCAATGACTACTAATCATACCAAATAAAGTTGGACCTACCGCAATTGGCTCTAGGATTTCTTCTTCTGAGGTTGAAAGAGTACCAAAGGAATCTTTTACAATATATTGGATTTTATTTCCTTCTATTTTCATTTTTGCAGTAATCCCTGTTTGTTTGTGAATACTTTCAAATTCTTTCAACTCATAATTAGAAGAATATTTTGCAATTTGAACAACTATTATATTTCGACCAGCATCACGTGTAATATGAGTAGCCAAAAGTCCACCCTCAATTTCTTTCACTCTACGTTCATAGGTAAATGCTTGTTCTGCATTTATTAAACCTAAAGGATAAACATCACCAATATAGATTAGCTTGCCTACTTGTTCTGGTTTGTTTGCATAAGGTTTGAATTCCTCTTGAATGGCTAAGTGTTTTATTTCTCTTTGAGAAGTACAACCTATGAATGTCCCAGTTATAAGAACAGAACAGAGAATCTGTCTGAAATTAATTTGGATTTTTATTCGTAACTTTGAGCTATTAGTAAACATAATTTATCCTTTTAGTCCTACATTAGTTTTATTAAACTTGTGAGGGATCGGTAATTATATAAATCATAGACCATTCCGTTCCAAGAATCGTCCTGAATTATAAACCAAACCAAAAAAACCAAAATTATAACTTATTTCGATTTTGTTTACGGTAAAAAAGAAGGAGTGCAACCAGTTATTTTAAGAAAGGCAGCATTGAAAGCACTTTTGGAATTAAATCCAACTTGGTAGGCAATAGCAAGAATTGTCATTTCAGGTTCATTTGATAATAGAATTTGTGCATCATGAATTCGAAATTCATTTATATAGGTTACAAAATTCTTATTCAGTATATCATTAAAATATTCAGAAAGCTGGTGCGAGGTGATAGACATTTGATTTGCTAAGATAGTAAGAGAGACTGTTTCTTCGCAATATATCTTATCAATAATCATTAATTGTTCTAATTCATTTTTTATTTTCAGCAAATCGAGTCCTTTCAGTCTTGAATTTTTGTATTTCTTTTGTGATAAATAAATTTCTAAATCAGTGAAATAACTTGGATACCTTTGCTTAAAAAAATAAATCATCATCAAGAAGAATATCAATAAAAAATTGCTTGCTGTTAGTAAATTTTTGTTTTGAAAGAAGAATCCTAAAAAAGATAGAATTGTAATGCCCATTACGAATAATAACAAAAGAAACGATAGGCGAAATAGTCGTTCTTCTATAAAGATATTTTCAGAGATTGGCCAGAAAATTCTCCATCCACAATGAATCATATAAATTAAAATATGCAAATTCAAATAACCTAAATTCGAAAATCCATCATAGTTATCTGAATTATAAATTGAACTAAGCAAAATTTCTTTGATGCGGTTTCCTCCATCGCTGTTAAATAGAATTATTGCAAGCATTGATAGAAAAAAAGGAATAAGATGAATCCAAAGTTTCGTTTTTATTGGAATATTTAATCTAAGGAAAATAAAACGAGCAAATAATGGTCCCAGAATAAATACAAATGGAATATAAGATCCAATGAGAAAAGGAAAACTTAAGAGAGTCCCAGAAAACAAAAAATATGCATGTGAAGCCATAACAGAAAGTGCTCCGAAAGCCACAAAAAGTAGCCAGTTTAGAATTTTAGGGATTGGAACAAGAATTTCTCCAATGGCAAATAATAGAGATAAAAAAGCTATAATTGCGAATTCTACTTGAAAAGCTATCCATCCTTTATCCAACTCATAAGTTATTTTTTCTAAATATAAGCTGAATTCTATAAGATTTTATCTTGATATGAAATTGGTCAAATTAATTAATAAATTTACTCACTAAATGAAATACTCTGTTTTTTTATCGATTCTTTTCGTAAGTCAAGGAAAATAAAAAAAATCTTAAAACTACAGTTGGAAAAACTTTACACTAAATTAGAATTGACTAATATTTCTTTAACTAATCTAATCAATACAACTTTCCTTTTTTTATGAAAACAGAATTAATTCTAAATGAACTTAACGAATATGGGAAATCATTGTCCTTTAAATCTAAAACGAAAATTCTTTCTCCAAATCTAAAAGAGAAATTTTTCTTTTATATTGAAACAGGTTATTTGCAGCAATATTATCTAATCAAAGGTAAAAAGCATGTATTTAGATTGATTGAACCAAATACATTTTGTGAATCGTTTACTATTTTAAATGGTGAAGTAAACAACTTTGAATTTATTGAAACTGTAAGTGCAGTTAATCTGATTCAATATGACTATCAAAAATTGATTCATATTATTGATAGCAATCTTGAAGTATCTAATTTCTTTAGAGAACTATTGGGGGATTTTTTATTCTTTCAAGAAAAAAGAATTCTTAAATTTTTAGCAATGAATCCTAGAGAACGATATGAAGAATTTATTAGGAATGATTATCAAAAAATAGGAAAATTTTCTGATAACATTATTGCTTCTTACTTAGGTATGACCAAAGAATCTCTTAGCAGATTTAGAAATAAAAAAAGTTGATTTGAATCAACTCCCTACATAACAAAACAAATAGCTTTTTTTTAGAATTGTTTGTTCTTTGTCTTGAGGGAAAAAATGGAAAACCTATTTTTTAGTATTGCAGTTTCGTTTTTATTTATACATGAATTGGATGCAATCAAAGCAAAGGAATGGAAACTATTCATAATTCTAAAAGACTTATCAGAAGAAAAAGCCTATTCAATTTGGCTTGCACTTCACTTTCCTTTATTTTTACTTCCAATCTTACTCTGCTCAAAGTTCTTTTCAACAAATAGTCAATATATTCTTCAAATTGGATTTGATCTTTTCTTGATGATTCATTTGTTCTTACATATACTATTTAGAAATTATCAAGATTATAAATTCTCAAGGATTCAGTCTCATGTCTATATCATATTAACGAGTGTGTTTGCTTTTATAGACATTTTATATAAATTCTAAATGCACTAACAAAACTAATCTAGTTAAGACTACTATCGAAAGTGCACTTAAATTTTAGATTCAGTTTTTAATAAATTCTATTCTTTACTCCTTAATAGTTGTCGTTTTCTAGAGTTGTCAACAAAGAAATAGTAAAGAACGGGAACAGCAAATCTGCTAAGTATCGTAGCAGCAATTTCTCCAAACATCAGTGAGACTGCCAAACCTTGAAAAATAGGATCAAATAGCATGATGAATGATCCCACAATCACTGCTGAAGCAGTTAGCAACATAGGTCTAAATCTTACAACACCAGCATGGATTACTGCATCCTTTATCTCAATACCCTTTTCAATCTCAGCTTCAATGAAGTCCACTAAGATGATTGAATTTCTTACAATGATCCCTGCCCCTGCAATAAAGCCAATCATTGAGGTTGCTGTAAAATATGCTCCCATAATCCAGTGTCCTGGCAAGATACCAATGAGAGAAATTGGTATAGGTGCCATAATAATAAGTGGTACTGTATAACTTTTGAACCACCCTAGAACTAATATATAAATCAACACCATTACTACAGCAAAAGCTCCACCTAGATCCCTGAATACTTCGTAAGTAATGAACCATTCACCATCCCATTTAACAACTGGTTTGGTTGTATTCCAAGGAACTTCTGCAGTCCTTGTTTCATAATGAATCTTAGGTGCAATTTTTAACATTCCATAAACAGGAGCTTCTTCTTCACCAGAAAGTTCACTCATAACATAAGAAACAGGTTTTAAATTTTTACGGAATAAAGCTCTGTCTTCTTCTATTTTGGGAGTACCTATCACTTGAGAAGCAGGAATCACTCCAGTTTCCATAGACATTAAATTTTGGCCATTGAATGGTGTTTGATTCGATCTGAAGTTCTGGTCAACGGAAAGATTAATAGTGACTTCTTCTGGTTCCGTAGGTGCTGAAAGGCTTACTAACGGAGATTCTGAAAACAAATACATCCCAGTTCTAGCTAGTGACATTGCACGAATCCCAAAGGTGCCTGCTTTGTCATATGCTATTGGATAGATCAATTTTGGTCGCCCATTTCTAAGACTTGTATCCAAATCAACAACACTTTGTTCTTCTGAAAAAATATTAAATATTTCCTCAGTTACCTTTTTTCTTTCTTGCGCATTAGGACCATAGACTTCAGCTACCATAGTCGCCATTACTGGTGGACCTGGAGGAATTTCTAATACCTTAGTAATTGCACTATGTTTTTTCCCAAATTGGATGATGGTTGGGCGGAGTGATTCAATGATCTCATGACTTGATTGTTTTCTGTCTGATTTATTTTTTAGTACGATCTGTAGATCATTCATTGATTCTAAATTTCTTAAAAAGGAGTGTTTGACCATTCCTGAAAAAGAAAAAGGGGAAGGTTCTCCAGTATAAATTTGAACCTTGATGATGTTTTCATTTTTCATCAGTTCGTTTATCAATTCATCACTTTTGATCAATCCTTGTTCCATGGAAGTCGTTGGAGGGTAATCAATTAACACTTGGAATTCTTCTTTGTTGTCAAAGGGTAACATTTTCACTTTTACTAGCTTAAATGCTACAAACCCCATCGAAAATAGAAGCAAGAAAATAGTGATAATTCCAAATATACTCGCATTTTTTTTATTCCCTAGAAGCCAATTGGTAAAGGTTATATAAATTCTATCGAATCTTGAAACCTTATCTTCTGAGGTTTCTAAATTTTTTTCTTTATGTTCATGTTTTAGAAGTCTAACTGATGCCCAAGGAGTTATGATAAAAGCAACAAATAGAGATAGTATCATAGCGAGACTTGCTCCTATAGGAATTGGTTTCATATATGGACCCATGAGTCCTCTAACAAAAGCCATAGGTAAGATAGCAGCAATTACAGTAAAGGTTGCAAGAATCGTAGGGTTACCCACTTCTGAGACACCTTGTAAAGTTGCTTTAACAATACCCAAATGAGGATTCTCATCTAAATGTCGTTCAATATTTTCCACTACAACAATAGCATCATCAACTAAAATTCCAATTGAGAAGATCAGTGCAAAAAGAGTTACTCTATTTAAGGTGTACCCCATAAAGTAATAAATTGCTAGTGTTAGAGCAAGAGTTACAGGAATAGCAATTGCAACAACGAGGGAAGCCCTCCATCCCATCCAAACTGCAATAAGGATTGTTACTGAAAGTGTAGCGATCATTAAATGCTCAATCAGCTCATGTGATTTGTCTCCAGCTGTACTTCCATAATTTCTTACTACTGATAACTTTATATCTTGAGGTAGGCTAGTTTGAAAAATTTTTGCATGTGATAATAAATCTTCAGCCAATGTGACAACGTTAGTTCCCTTACGTTTAGCAAAAACTATTGAGACTGCATTTCTTTTTTTTTCCCCTAACGACTTATCAAATAGATAAGAAGTTTTGGTTCTTTCTTCAGGCCCGTCGCTCACTTTGGCAATATCATTCAAACGAACAACACGACCGCCTCTTTGGACAATAGGAAGCTTTTTTACTTCTTCTATTCCATTGATTTGACCACCTACTTCCACATCTAAAACTTTATCTTTTGACCAGTTTTTTCCAGCAGGCATTAAGCTATCATTTGCTTGTAATGAATTGGCAACCTCTAATAAGGTCACTCCATAACTAGACATATTGTTTGGGTTTACAATCACTCGAACGACTTTTTTTCTGCCGCCCAATAATTCTACATTGGCAAGATCCGGAGTGGAAGAGAGTTCTCTTGCTAGTGGTGCAATTTTTCCTCGAAGAGTATAATCATCCATAGTATCTGAGCTGAATGTGAGGGTCAAAAATGGCACGTCATCAATGGAAAAGGATTTTACTTTTGGTTCCATAACATTTTTGGGAAGTAGGTGTTTTGTTTCCATCAGTTTATGATGAATCTTTACAAGCGAAGGTTCTATTGGTTCACCTACTTTAAACCTTACAGTGACTAACCCACTATGCCATTTGCTTATGGAATAAATATATTCAACCCCTTCTAATCCCCATATTGCTCTTTCAACAACTTCAATCACTTTGCGTTCAGTTTCTTCAGGGGAAAATCCTGGCGCAGGAAGTTGGATGTCAATCATCGGAACACTTATTTGTGGTTCCTCTTCTTTAGGAGTTAAAAAAATTGAAAAGACTCCAATGATTAATGCTCCTATAGCAATGACAGGAGTTAGCTGAGAAAACATAAACATCTCAGCTAGTCGACCGGCAAAACCTTTTTCAATTTGTTGAAGTTGACTCATTTCCATTTCCTTTTTGCAAAATATGAAATTCTGATCTTACTCGAATATAATTGAGTTCGATGTCTAAAAGATTCTTTGCAACATCGACTGAACGATTTAAAGTTTCAGCAAATTGGATTGCATTGATTCCTCCTGACTGAAATAGACGTTGCATATACACAACTTGTTCTTCTTGGTTCTTAAGTGAATCTTTGATAATTGTGTAATTGGACTTTAATGCACTTTCTTGATTAGTTAAATTTTTAAAAAGAGCATCCTCCTTCTTTTTCGTTTCTTCTAGTTTTTTTCTCATTGCCTCAGCTTGTAACTTTGCTTCATCCACTGCTCCGATATCTTTTGGGTTATAGAGATTCATCTTAACATAAAAACCAGCATTGTAAGAAGTTTGAGTGCTTCTACTACCTGAGTAAGCATTTGCTTCAGTATAGACACCAACCTTGGGTAAAAATTTTGCCATCTCCATTT
Source organism: Leptospiraceae bacterium (assembly GCA_033762425.1). Classification (GTDB taxonomy): domain Bacteria; phylum Spirochaetota; class Leptospiria; order Leptospirales; family Leptospiraceae; genus JANRLP01. The sequence goes on along the minus strand of JANRLP010000025.1, from coordinate 22,988 downwards.
CTGATTTTAAACTTTCCCCTTCAGTATAAACTGAAAGTGCTTTGGTATAGTTTGAGTATCCTTGCTCTTTGGATTTTGGAAAATGTTTATCGATGAATTGAAACAATTCTTCAGAAACTGGTTGAATTTCATTTGTATCCAATCCAGATAAAACTGATAAATTTTCTTTAAATTCCATATGCATCACTTCTATTTCTTTATCAGTCGCTTCTAATCGATTTTTAAGCGACTTCAGAGCTAAATATCCTGAATAGCCCACTGGATTACCTTTATTCCCAAGTTGATAGCCCGATTGAAATCTTGATTCAATTTTTGCTATTTGATCTAAACGATTTCTAAACTCAGTGATTGATTGAAGTCCACGATAAAAAAGGGCTGAGTTTACGAATTCTCGATCTTGTAACGCTGCACCTTCTAACTTTAAACCCATTAATCTCTTTTCTTGAATCTTAGAAAGAGCAGTGCTTGATCCACCTTCATAAATGGCAAGATCTATTCCAATATTGCCACGAGAATAAGTGTTTGATCCTGGATTATTTAAAGTATCTTTTGCAAAAAGATTTGCTGAATCAGAATTTAATGTTGTATGAGGTTGGTTATTGCTATCTAAAAAATTTCCTGGTCGAACTCTAGTAGAAGCTGTTGAAAAATCGGAATCATTTGCAGACCTTTGGCCTAGTTTACCTAGTAAGTTTAATGCAGGATCATTAGTATTATATGTTCTAACATCTGTATAAACTTGTGGTAACCAATGCCTATCGCTCCTTTTTTTTGCTACTTCAGAAGCTTTATATTCAAGTTGCTTTGATTTTCTACTTGGTGAGTATTCTAGAACTTTTTTCCATAAATCATCGAAGGAAAGTGATTCTGCGTAAGCTAACTCTGGAAGCAAAATTAGAAACATAAATAGTTTTGTTATGCTTAAGTTCATCTACTGCTCCCTGGCACATTTGGCAGAAAAACCAAGTTTGTTTAGAAAAATAGACATAATGCAAAATCCTGTTGCTGCAAAAATCACTAGATTTAGCCCAATAAGTAGGTTTAGTAAAAACCCCCAAGGAGTTACTAAAAGACCAATACATATACCCAATAAATTAAAAATTCCTGCTAGCATGAACAGTGTTCGTTCTAAATACCATGTTTTTGTCGATGCTAAATACATTACTATACCCCCTATAGTATATAAACTTAAAAACACATATACCCTAGTGGGTATATTTTTGTCAAATTGAAATTTGAATTTTTTAAGATTGGGGTAGGGAGTTTAGAGAGAAAATGCTGCTTTGATAGCTTTTTTTAAATCGAATTCTAAGTTTGCTGGATTCTTTTTTTCTTTGAAACATGCTTCCATATATTCCTGAATATAAGCTTCTCCAAACTTTTTCATAGCCTGATGAGAAGCTTTTAAAAGCAAAATTGCCTTTTCGCAATCCTTTTCATCTTCATGAATTGTTTTTTTTATAGCCTCTAGTTGGCCTTGAATGCGATTGATTCGATGAATGAGTTTAGTTTTTTTTTCTTGGCTTACCATAAAACAAATACCCCTTAGGGTATTTAACTAGTCAAGCAAATATATTGCTTTCTACTTTTTAAATTGATTTTATCTTCGTACATAAAGATTCTATCAATAGTAATATGAATTTTTTTGATCAATTTTCTGAAGAGTTTAAACGTGAATTCCAAAAAACTGCATTCCGAAAAAAATTCAAATCTGGAACGCAGATTATGATTGAAAATGATGATTGTGAAGTAATTCCGATTGTCCTGGAAGGTTCTATTCGTGTTTATAAATCCTCTGAATCAGGCAAAGAATTGACACTATACCATATTGATAAAGGTGAGTCCTGTGTTTTAACTTCTCTTAGTCTTCTCAATGAATTCCCTTTTCCAGCAAATGCAATGATTGATAAAGAAGCTGAAGTCTATTTAATTACTGGGAAAGTATTTTTGAATTGGATGGATAAATATCCTGAATGGAGAGCATACATCTATCAAATGATGAACAAACGAATCATGTCTCTTCTATTGATTGTTGAAGAAGTTGCTTTTCGAAAAATGGACGAGAGAATTCTTTCCTATCTCTCCAGAAAATTCGAAGAAGAAGGAAGTTCACTAAGTTTGACTCATGAACAAATATCTTTGGACTTAGGAACTGCAAGAGAAGTTGTATCTAGGCTTCTGAAAGATTTATCCGACAAAGGTAACATATCCATCCATAGGGGAAAAATTGAAAAACTGAAAAATTTTTAATTTTTTTCATCAGAATGTGATCTAGGTCACAGACGTTAAATTATACCTCTGTTATAATCGATTCATAAAATGAGGTTAAGTATGAAACAAAACACAGGTAATTTAGATAGGGTTCTAAGAGTAGTTTTAGGTCTAGTGATCATGGGTGCAGGTTGGTTTATGGGAAGCTGGTTAGGATTAATTGGACTTATTCCCCTTGGAACTGCAGCAGTTGGTTTTTGCCCGCTGTATTCTTTGATTGGAGTAAGCACCTGCTCTACTAAACAAGCTTAAATTGAATCAAATGCTAAACTGAAATTAATTTCCTTAGCGAACTTGGCACTTCTATTCGCTAAGGAAATATTGAATACTAAATACATTTGATTTGTTAAGGATTATAATTACTCTAATAGGTTTTTCCCCTTTTCATCGATTGTTGTTTTTGCTTTATTTTGGATTTTTTGAATCGTCATGTTAGCGTTTTCCGATAGCATTGACCCAATCATTGCTCCCATCGGTCCACCAAAGATCATACCTGCATAAACACTTCCTAGCCAGACCTTATCAATAGAGAATGGAACATACTCAGATGGATTATAGTTCATTGGAATTTTTAAACCTCCACCAGCTAGACTTGCTGAAACTGTTAGCTTAGCATCAATATCATTGGAAGGATTTTCTAATCCCACCCTAGCAAACCCATTTGCATTAAAAACTTTTCCCTGCATATCTAAACTAGTAACTCTTATATTGTTATTCTTAATTAAGTAATCAATTTCAATACTATTGAATCGCGAAATGTTTGAGTTGAATTTTTCTTTTTCAGGGATAAGTTTATTTAGAAATCGAACGGGGTACAAAATGTCTGCTTGATCTAAAAGAATTCCATCTTTTAAAGTTGTTGTTCCGCTAAGTAATAAATTTTTTACTATGTCTTTATCTCCAACTTGATCCCCAGTTTCAAATCGAATTGAAGTAAACAATTTTCCTTCAGCCAATTTCTTACCCAGAAATTCTTTTGTTAAATTTTCTAAATTTATATCTTCTGCTTCTATGTTTCCTTTTACCTCAAACCCATTTTTTATACTTGCATTCCCTTTTACTAAAAGATTTCCAAAAGCAATTTTGGGAAGACCAGCTCTAAATTCAATCTCTGAGTTCTGAACATTGGTATTCAAATAAAAATTGTGTAATTTATATTTATCATAACTGATCAAACCAATGTTATAGTTTAGATTCAAATTCATGTTAAGATTGGTTGAAGTTTTTTTTGCCTCTACATTTGGTTTTTCAACCTTAGTATCGTTACTCGAAAATGTTTCAGTTAGTTTCAAAATTGGGGTTATATAGATGTAATTTGAATTTGCATTGATTCTTCCATGGAATCCATTGCTAAAATCTAAATTGGAATTTGTAACAATATGAAAGTAGTTAGGAATGACTAAAGTTAAATTGGTAGTTTGAATATTTTTAGTGTATAGTGGATATAAAACTTCACCACTTAATTGAATTGGTCCAACAAATTTAGTCCCACCTTCTTTTTGTTTGAATCCTATTGAATTCAATTGAATCGCAAACTTTGAATTTATTTCAGGTGATTCTTTTGATTTATTTATATCAAGTTTCAAATCTACCTTGGAAGAATTTGCAAAGATTCCATTAGGAAGTTTAAAAAAATTAGAGAATTCATTCAACCAAGCTTCGGTCAAATTGATTTGTAATATTAAATTGATTGTCTTTGGATCAAATCTTTCTGGAGAAATTCCACCATTTCCTGCTAAGTCAAGATTCAATTTTCCAAAACCTAACTGGATGATGATACTAGTATCTCTAAACGACTCATATTTTATATTTAACTTACTTAGCAATAGATCGTTTTCAAGTTTAGAAGAAAATTTCTTTATCTTAAATTCTATATTAGATAACTCTAATTTAACGATTCTAAGTCTAGTATCAATAAGTTGAATGATATCAACTGAGGATTCTTCTTCTGGAACTTTCTCCTTTTCTTCTGATTTAGGTAGGTTTTCTAGAATGGAATTAACATCAACCATACCAGTAGAAGAGCTGATTTCATCAAATTGTAGTTTTCCTAAGAATAAAAGCTTTGGAACAAAGATGGAAACAATAATTTTATCAAGTTTAATTAGTTGGATCTTGGTTTCTTTAGTCTTTAGATCTATCAGAGATAATTCAACCTTGAGTGAGGGATAAACATTAAGATCTAGACTATCTAGGGTTAGTTGATAGGGAGTATAATTTGCGACATTTTCTTCAAGGATATTTTTATAAAAATTTTTATCATATAACAAAGGAAGGTAAAGTAGTAATGGTAGTAATAGTAATAATATAACTAACCAAAAAAATACCTTTGACAGTCTTAAGAAAATTTTTTTGGTTAGCTTCAATTTATAATAAATAGAAATTACTTGAAATAAAAGTAAAGCTAAATTATTTTTAGTTGAATGAATAATTTTTATAAATTAAAGTTTGTATTTAGCATAATTTTAATATTCAATAGTTGTGTTATCTCAAATAAGATGAATTCTTATTTTGTACAATCCTTACCTTCAATCAAAAACTCAATGAACACTATTTTTTTGGAAGTACCTGGAGGTAGTTTTGAAATAGGTTGTACTTCATCTGATGCGTATTGCGAAGACGATGAAAAACCTTCAAGAAAAGTTAAAATAGAGAAATCATTCTATCTATCTAAACATGAAGTCACACTTGGTGAATTTAGTTTATATGCAAAATCGAACCAAATCAAAAAAGGAAAAGATACTTGGAGCAATTGTTTTGGAATGAAACAGACTGAAGATCATCCTGTAATTTGTGTGAATTGGTTTGAGGCAAAGAATTATGCAAACTGGCTAAGCAATAAAGAAGGTAAGAAGTATCGTTTGCCAACTCAAGCAGAATGGGAGTTCGTAGCAAGATCATCTTCTCAAGGAGTGTTTCCTTGGGGAAATCAAGTTGATGAAGAATTCACTTGGTATAGAAAAAATTCCGAAAAAAAGACTCACCCAGTTGGAAAAAAGAAACCTAACCTATGGGGTTTTCATGACATGCATGGAAATGTGATGGAATGGTGTGAAGATGATTATAGTGAAAATCTATATAAGAATGAAAATTTAAAATTTCCTGTTGTTATAGAAAATTCAAAAGGAAAGATTTTGAAAGGAGGTAGTTGGTTTGATTCTTTTATTCAACTTCGTGCTTCTAGTAAATTTTTTGCAAATCCAAACAATAAAGATGATAGGATTGGTTTTAGATTAGTTTTGGAGAAGTAGATTTCTTAATTAGGTTTGGCTAATAAGATTAATATATAACAATTTATTACTTGCTAATTTATCGACTAGTGTTTCAATAATTGTTTTACTTCAATCTATCACGATGGAAGAAAGGATTGACTATGAAAATTGGAGTGATTGGCTCAGGTAGTTTTGGAACAGCGCTAGGAAGTTTACTTGCTGACAAAGGATATGATGTTTTGGTTTGGACACGCTCTAAAGACCAAGCTGATGGAATCAATAATGAACATAGAAATACCAAACATCTTTCCACACTAACTTTGCCTGAAAAATTCAAAGCAAGCACTGAATTGGAAGAAGTTGTTGTTGGCAAAGATTTGATTCTATCTGCAGCTCCATCCCATACTCTGAGTCAAATTCTACCCAAAATCACATCCATTCTTCCGGATAACATTCCCATAGTTTCCGCTAGTAAAGGAATTGAAAATGATACTCTTAGATTAGTCTCAGAAATTTTTGAAGACCTTCTGCCTCCTAAATTTCATCCCAATTTGAGCTTTCTTTCTGGTCCAAGTTTTGCGAAAGAAATTGTGCAGAGAGTTCCAACTGCAGTTGCCATAGCATCCAAGAACCAATTCACAGCAAAAAGAGTACAAGAAATTTTTAGTTCGCCCTATTTTAGAACCTACTGGATTTCAGATGTGGTTGGTGCTGAACTTGGTGGCGCCCTCAAGAACGTAATTGCTATAGCAGCAGGAGTAAGCGATGGAATGAATCTAGGTCAGAACCCAAGAGCTGCACTCATTACTAGAGGACTCAACGAAATAACTAGACTAGGTGTTAAGATGGGAGCAGATGCAATGACATTTCTTGGATTAGCAGGACTTGGAGATTTGGTTCTCACTTGCTGTGGCGATCTTTCCAGAAATAGAACTGTTGGAATGAAACTTGGTCAGGGAAAAAAACTAAATCAAATCTTGGAAGAAATGAATGAAGTAGCAGAGGGAGTAAAAACTACTAAAAGTGCTTATCAGCTTGCTAAAAAATTGAATGTAGAAATGCCGATAACAGAAGAAGTATATAAAATGCTTTATGAAGATAAAGAGCCCAAAGAAGTGATTAAACATCTAATGGGTAGAGACTTGAAGAAGGAAGGTATCTATCAATGATTTATATTGTAACTGCTTTAGCAGTAGAAGCTATTCCCATTATCAAAAATTTTCAGTTAAAGAAAGATATTTCTTATACTAAATTTGATATGTTCAAGAATGATGAAGTAAGACTCATAATTAGTGGAACAGGAAAAATTAAATCAGCAATGGCAGTTATGTATCTGCTAGGAAAAGAATCTCCTCGACCAGAAGATAGAATTGTCAATTATGGAATTGCTGGCTCAGGAGTAGAAACTCATAAAATTGGTGAGAGTTTTCTGATGATTAAAGTGGAAGACCATATCACAGGAAAAAAGTTTTATCCCGAAACTACTTTCAAACATGCCTTCAAAGAGCAGTCAGTAATTACCTATGATCGACCAGTAAAAAGAAAAGAAGCTGTAAAGCCTCCTCAATGCCTTGTAGATATGGAAGCTTCAGGTTTTTATGATGCTGCAAGTTTATACTTTCAAACTCATAAGATTCATATCATCAAGTCAGTTTCTGATTATCTCAGAGGAGATAAACTCTCTAGTGCTTTTGTGCAAAGTATAACTGAGAAAGCGGTTCCTTTGTTACGAAATTTTTTAATTAGCTCTTCAAAAACAATCACTCCTGATGCAAATGTTATGAATCCAAAAGACTATAATCTATTTGAAAATCTTAGTTCAGAACTCAAACTTTCCACTACTCAAAGATATCAAGTTCTTGATTTGATCAAAGGATATAAAATCAGAAGTGGAAACGATATTGATTTTCTAAAATCATATATAAAGAAAAAAGGAAATACTAAGGTTGAAAATAAAAAAATCTTAGAAGAAATCGTTGATAAACTAGAGGAAGTTTAAATGCTATTGTCTCACGATATTATTACTGATCTTGCTCATTTTAATCGAGAAAAAATTCCAGAAAGAATTACTCATGCAAAAGGAACTGGAGCTTTTGGTGAGTTTATATGTAGCAAAGATCTGGCTCATTTGACTAAGGCAAAACTTTTTCGAGAAAAAGTCAAATGTAGAATAGCTGTTAGGTTCTCAAATTATAAAGGTGAAAAAGGAACTCCTGATACAATTAGAGACCCAAGAGGTTTTGCAGTTAAGTTTTATACTGAGGAAGGAAACTTAGATATAGCAGGAAATAACATTCCTATTTTTTATATCAGAGATCCCAAAAAATTTCCAGAGTTAATCCATTCCCAAAAAAGAAATCCCGAGACCAATTTGTATTCCAATGCAAGTATGTGGAAATTTTTTTCTGAAAACCCTGAAACCCTTCATGGTATCACAATGAATTTTTCCAGAAGAGGGATTCCTAGAAGTTATAGGCATATTCATGGATACTCTTGTCATGCGATAGTATTGCAAAATGATAAAGAAGAAATCTTTTATGCTAAATTTCATTTTTTATCTAACCAAGGAATTCAAACTCTTTCTGATGAAAATGCTAAAAACATTGCTGGAGTGAGTCCTGACTTTTATACAGAAGATTTGATCCAAGCAATCGAAAGAAAAGATTTTCCTTCTTGGAAAGTTTTTCTACAAGTTGTTTCTGAGAAAGATTTATCTAAGTTTAGTTTTGATCCATTTGATGTAACTAAGGTTTGGCAACATTCTCTTGTCCCGCTAACAGAAATTGGTGAGTTTGTATTGAATGAATTGCCTAAGGATCATTTTACTCAAGTTGAACAAATAGCATTTTCACCAGCAAATTTAATTTCAGGAATGGACCTTTCTCCTGATGAACTTCTTCACGCTAGAGTCTTTAGTTATGCTGATGCACAAAGACATAGACTTGGGGTTAACTACTCTGAGTTAAAAGTAAATCAATCTGAAGACAAAAATTTTTCTCATAGAGATGGACAGATGAGAATGGAGAATGCAAATGCAACTCCTAAACAATCTACTAAGAGTATTCTTCATAAGAACTATGATAAATCAAAGTATAAACTAGATGAGTTCACTCAAGTTAGAGACCTGTTCCAACTATTTACTGAGGAACAAAGAGAAGAGCTTTTCCAGACTATTGCAGATTCACTAAAAGAATCAAGTCAAGAAGTAATAGATAAACAAATTGACCTTTTTCAAAAAGTTTCTCCAGAATATGCAATTGGAGTAAAAGGAAAAATAATTCATTCATTGGATGAGTCAACTTCTTGGGTTCCAACACCATTAGCTATTGGAAAATGATTTGCTCTTAAAAGCTAATGGAAGTTTTTGGTGGTGTAATGAATTTTTTTTTCCTAACTAAACTTATTCTTGTTATAGCTTTATTTATTGGTATTTTCAATTGTAAAAATCCAGTCGAAGTAAAATGCGATGAGATTTGCACTTTTACAATGAGTTGCCTAATGAATTCAAACTCAGAACATGCAATTCTTATAAATAAGAAATTGCTTGATAGTGCTAAGCTACAATGTGAAGGAGCTTGCACTATGTTCCAAGATGAGTTTCTTACTTGTAAAGAAGAACATCCTAATTCCTGTGAAAAATTCTATTCATGCTTAATCACCTCAGGGCTATTTAATTAAGATGATGACTAAAAAATCGTATCTATTCCTTTTTCTCCTCTGCCTGCTTCCTTCTATTCTAGCTCTTCCAATTGATTTAATTGATATTGATACTGCTCAATATGGTGAGATCGCTAGAGAAATGATCGTGAACGGAGACTTTCTGCATCTCAGAGATAATGGTAAGAAGTACTTAGACAAACCAATCTTAACCTTTTGGACAATAGCAACCTTTTTTAAAATATTCGGTGTTTCTAATATAACTTTCAGACTACCTGCTTTATTAGCCTTAATCTTGTCTTCACTTGCAATTCATAAACTTACTGAACTTTATACTGGTAGTTTAAATAAAGCAAGACTCGCTTCAATTTTTTATTTATGCATACCAGGAACATTCACTATTGTTCTTAATCCAATCATTGATATATATCTGAATCTATATTTAATATTGACTCATCTATTCTATTATTTGGCTACTAAGAGAAATTCTAATTATTACTACTTGATGTACTTAAGCATTGGTCTTGGTTTTATCACCAAGGGTCCAATATCTCTTGTAATTCCTGCGATTAGTATTGGTGGAGATATTCTTCTGCGTAGAGATTGGAAGCGACTAACCGAGATGAAAATAATTCAAGGAATTGTTATCACTAGCATTCTTCCATTATTCTGGTCATATATATTATATACTGAATTCAAGGAATATGGTCCTTACTTTTTTCTTTGGTTACAATCGTTTGGTAGATTTTATAAAAAAATGTATGATCAAAAAGCTGATCCTATTTTTTTCTATTCTAATTTTCTATGGGGAATTTTTACGTTAGCAATTCCATTCGTTTACCTAAGCTTTCAAAGACTAAAGATTTTTGTTAAAGAAAATTTTTCTAAGCCATATTTGAAGTCAGTATATACTTGGATAACTTCTCCTAAAGATGGTGACTATGTAATTCATTTTTGGGTTTTTGTTTATCTTTTCTTAATTAGTTTTTCTAAATACCAACTTCCTCAATATGTCTATTGGGCAATCCCCGGAGGAGTAATTTTCTTGTCAGCTATTCTAGATGAAGTTCTATTTGAAAAAATTTCTAATCTAAAACTAGTTATTTTTTCTTTTTCTGGAATTCTAGCGTTAGTCGGAATTCTTTTGATTCCAATTTTTGTCATCGATGTTGATTATACTTATGCAATTCTACCGATTCTTTTTTTGGTGATTTACTTTTTGACAAAAGACTTTCTTCATGTTCTTATTAGAAACTCTGTGCTGCCTGTAGTCTGTATTTTTAGCATTATTAGTCTATTTGTATTCCCAGAACTAGTACGATTCCAGCCTTCTAGAGAGGTAGGAAAATTAATTCAGGAATTAGAACCAAATTTGGATTCATTTTACGCTTTTGGACTTTCTCATTCCAAGAGGTCTTATGAATTTTATTCAAAAAGACTACTTAAAAATGTTACTAGTAAAGATAAGTTTAAAGAAATATTGATAAAAGATGGAAAAAGATTAGTTCTTGTTCCTGATGAAGTAGCGTTTCTATTCCCCGATTTTTTGGGAAATGAATTTCAAATTAAAACGATTAAAGCCTTTCCTAGTTATAAAATCGCAACTCCTAAACCAAAGTTTCTAATGAAAAAGACTAGGATGAGTGAAGCTAAAAGTCTTCTTCTTTTAGAAGTTAAACTCAGATGACAATACTTATTTTTTGAATCTATTAGTAAGCCAAATATATAGGACAGGGCTTACGAATAAGTTTAAGTATAGAGCAGAAATTAACCCACCTACAATCACTGTCGCCATTGGACGTTGGACTCCAGAGCCAACACCAGAATTAAACATAGCTGGAACTAGTCCAAGAATTGCAACAATCATTACAGTAAATCTGGATTTGAATTGGATTAATGCTGCAGTCACAACTTGTTCTGAAAGTTTCTTTTTGCTTGAATTTTCTTTTTGATTCTCGATTTCGTTTACTAGAATCACTCCAGTCATCAGCGAAATCCCAAAAAGGAATATGAATCCTACCCCAGCAGAAATACTAAAATACATCTCACGAAACGATAACATGAAGATTCCACCCGCAAGACTAAAGGGTATATTGCATAATACTACAAAAGCTGAGATACGCTCGTCACGAAAATAGATTGCAAGTGCTAAAAAAAGTAGAATAATTGTTATTGGTAAAACAAATAGAAGTCTTTCTCTTGCTCTTTCTAAATTTTCAAATTGTCCACCAATATCATAATTAATGTCTTCAGGAATTAAAATTTCATCCTTAATTCTTTTCTCAAGTTCTCTTGCAAAACTTCCTTGGTCTCGTTTCTCGATATTAGTGCCAACTACTAACATCCTTAACCCGTTCCATCTTGAAATGATTGTTTCTCCATCTTCCATATAAACTTTTGCAATTTGAGAAATTGGAACCCGTTGCCCACCTTTTGCTGGTATGATTATCTTTGCAATTTTATCAACAGTATTTCTACTCTCTTGAGAATATCGTATCACGATAGCAAATTTTCTTTCTTCCTCATAAAGATAACTTACAGGAAGTCCACCCATACCTACTTCTATTATTTTATTTACATCTGAAACGTTTATTCCATATCTCGCTGCTTTTTCTCTATCCACCTCTACCTTAATTTGTGCTTGTTTGTTTTCCTGTTCAATGGCAGGGGCTATGCTACCTTCCATAGAAGACATAATTTGTTGGATTTGTTTGGCAATCTCTCTTATCTGAAATAAATTCTTTCCATTGATAAACACTGCTATATCGGAAGATGTACCATTACTATTCTCCGCTGTTGTATCTAATATTGGCTGTGAAATAGAAAATGAAGCTCCAGGCATTGTTTCTTCGAGTATGGTTTGGAGTTCTTTCTGAATTTCATTTTTATTCTTCTCAAAAAATATTCCAATTAATGAACTTTCCAATTGAACTAATACTTCAATTCTATTAGCACCAAATGCATCTGTACCAGTATCATTTCTGCCTAATTGAGTCATAACTGATCTTACTCCCTTTATCTTTGCAAATTCATTTCTGAGTTTCTCTGGATATTCAGATGCAGTTTTAAGAGAAATTCCAGCAGGTAGTTTTAGTCTGATCCAAAAAGCTCCTTCCTCCATTTCGGGAAGAAATTCAGAACCAAATGTGAAAATGAGTAGGATAGAGAATATTAATACGCCAAATGATTTTAGAATAGTATTCTCAGGCGATAGTATTGAATTGATTAATGATCTTCTATATCTGAAGTCTATATAAGACCAAAATCTGACTTCTATAAGATTAATTTGTTTTAAGAATATACCTGATAGAATTGGGACAGCAACAACTGAATAGAGTAATGATCCTAAAATTGCAAAGATCAACATCCAAGCCATTGGAGAAAATAATCTTGCCTCAGCTCTTTCTAATGCAAAGATAGGAATCAATGAAACAATAACAAGTAATATTGAAAAATAGATAGTATCCTTAACATCTTCGTTAGCTGATCTAAGCTTTTCATTAAAATCTGTGAATTCAAAAGTAAAAAATTTTCTAATAATAACTTCAACTACGATGATAGAAGAATCAACCAAAACTCCAAAATCTATTGATCCAATAGAAAGTAAATTAACTGGTATATTGAATAAATACATAAATATAAATGAAAATGATAATGAAAAAGGAACTGCAAGCATTGTAATTAGCCCCGCTCTTGGATTCCACATAATGATTGAAATCACAAAAAAAACTAATAAACATCCCTGAGCAATAGTTAGTAAAACTGTTCTCCAAGTTTTGTTTACTAATTCCATTCTAGTATAAAAAGGAATTATTTTAATTCCTTGAGGCATATACTCTCTATTGATTTCATCGATTTTTACTTTGATACTTTTTAAAGTTTGAATGCTATTTTCATTTTTTCTAAGTAATACTATTCCCTCAATTCCCTGCTTTACTTTCACTCCTCTTTCATTATCAATATAACCAACAACTCCCGAAGGTGGTAAAAATCCAACCTCAAGAGTTGCAACATCTTTGATGAGTATTGGAATTCCTCCTCTATTTTGAATAATTATGTTACCAATATCCTCTAGTTTAGTTATTTTACCAATTCCATGAATATTCATTTGGGAAGCTCCAACAATTACAAAGCTACCACCTGTATTTTGATTATTAGAATTGATCGCACTGGTTATATCTTCAATACCAAGAGAATATTTTTCTAATTGAAGCGGATCAATCACTACCTGAAACTGTTTGAGTAATCCCCCAAAATTGGAAATATCTTCTACTCCTTTTGTTTGTAATAAATTTGGAATTACAATATAGTCTTGAATTTCTCTTAACAGTGAAATATCTTCTGAACCTTCTATAACATATCTAAAGATTTCTCCAACTGAAGAAGTCATAGGACCCAATTCTGGTTTTACACCAATTGGTAAGTCTAGAAGTTTTAGCTTTTCTGAAACTGAATATCTTGCAGCTATGACATCAGATTTACTCTCGAATATCAATTGAACAACTGAAAGCCCAAAAATACTTTTTGATCTTTTGGAGATTACATCTGGAACACTAGACATGATTCTTTCGATTGGAATAGTTATCTGTGATTCAATTTCCTCTGCTGGTAGTCCATAGACTTGAGTGATGATAGTAACCTCAGTATCACTAATATCAGGGTATGCTTCTAAGTTTAGTTTAAGCATTGACCAGATTCCAGTAAAAAAAACAATTAGAAGTAATGCTAAGACAAGTTTTCTGTTCGTGAGTATGAAGTTAATAAAAAGTAACATAACTATTTTAGATTCTTTGAATATTCTATAAATCTAATATTAAACTTTGTTGCTCTTTCAAGAAAATTCTTATTCCAGTCTTTAGTTCGGTTTTGAAAATTTGAATTGAATTCTTTTTCTAATTCATAATTTTCATTTTTCAGTGAATTGTTTTCTGAACTAGATTCTTGGTTTTCTAAGATTACTCTTGACTTAAATAAAAAAAAGCTTGTCTTCAAGTAGAATTTTCTATCCTTAGGATGAATCTTCTCTATCTGAGTTTTATATTTGGGAACAAATTCATCTATAGTCTTTAAGACAAAGTTTAACTCGTTTGCTTTATTTGGATCTTCTTTATTTAGGATAAACACATTTGAAACTGTTATGATGAAACTAAAAATAATTACTGGAAGTAGTTTCGGAAAAATTTCAGTTTTTTCTTTTAACAATATAAATGCAAACATTGCAAAGGAAGTCCAGTATAGACTCATTAGATCCCAATCGCTTGGAAATCCAAGTTGAGGATTAAAAGTGAATGCATGTAAAACAAGTCCAAATAATACCCAAAGGATAAATTTCCCCTCACTGCTATAAACTACTTTCTTCCATACTTCTTTTTCCGAGAAATAAAAATATGCAATTATTGAAATTGAAGGTAATGAAGAAAAAATAAGACAATAAAATATTTCCATAAAATGAGAAATAGAAATCATTCTTTTCATTGGATAAAATTTTGGATTAGCAATATGAGAAAGTGATAAATCAAATCTAAGTTCTGAGAATAGAAAAAAATACCCTACAAAAGAAACTAAAATTGTTAAGCCAAGAATTGTTGATAGAAAAGCATTTCTCCAAAAATTTTCTTTTGCTGAAAGAATATAGCATAGATATACTAGAGAAAAAATTAAGTATCCTGAAAGTAGATGTAATAAAATGGCAATGGAAGCAACTAGTGTTAGTATTAATAGTCCCAAAAGACTTTTCTTCTCTTCTTGAATATAACTAATTCCTAAAATTTGAAATAATAATAAAAACAATGAAACGTAAGTATAATTTTCAACATAACCAAAGAATAAGATACTACCTCCTGAACAAATAATAACTAAACTAGGAAATAAATTTTTTCTATTTTTCCAAAAAATTAATGTTAGAAGGAAAAAACCTGCAGCAGTACTTAAAATTCTAAAACTAAACATTGGGTTTGGAAACTTATTGTTGATAATAGAATAGAAGCTAGAATGAATCAATCCTTCTAGAACCTCATCTAAAATGAGTTCATATCCGAAAATTTTAGATTCTAAGACTAATGTTTCTAATAAAATAACTCCATCTCCAAGGTTTAAATTTTGGATTGGGAAGAATAAAATACCTAACGTCCAGAGAAGAATAATTGAGATAGAGAAATAAAACATATTCAATTGAAATGAATATCTCAAAGTGATGAATTGTAAAAATGCAAAAACTACTGAAATGCTTATAATATACTCTTTGGGTAAAAATAATATCCAAGAGTTGGAAACCAAAGATAGAAATGTATAAGTTATGTAAGGTAACCCAAGAGTTAGAAGATCAATTGTTTTCAAGTAAAAACCATTATTAAATAGATTTCAATCGAGAATACTCAAGATGAAAAATAAGGGAAGTGTTTTTTTTATTGCAAATGAGGTTTGGAATTTTTTTACTGATAGTATGAATTTTGAAAAACAAACAAAAGATAGTTTTAACATACTTGGTATCAGTGTTAGGACTACAGGAGCCAACGGGCAAGACAAGGCTGACATTGCCAAACTTTGGCAAAGATTTTTTGAAGAGAATATTTCTCAAAAAATTTCCAATAAGAAAAACTCTCATATAATAAATTTATATACTGATTACAATCAGGATGAAAAAGGTGAATACACTACAATCTTAGGATTTGAAGTGGAATCAATTGGTGAAGTTCCACTTGGAATGGTTGGTAAATTTTTTGCTAAAGACAACTATGCTGTATTAAAATCTAGCGGAAAATCTCCACAAGCTGTCCAAGAAGCTTGGAATAAAGTTTACTCCTCAAATCTAAAACGAACCTATACTGCTGACTTTGATATTTATGATTCCATGAATGCGGCTGGTGATGTCGAGTTTAGAACCTTTGTTTCTATCGAGTAAGTATGCAGTTAAGAAAAAATCTAGAAGATGTTAAAAATTCTTATTCTAAAGAAGAAATAGTATCGGCAATTGATATTACTGTCAATTCAATAGCAGAGTTTTATGCTTCAATTCCAGAAGAATTTTTCTTTACAACTCCTAAGGACGGTTGGGCTCCAGAGAAAAATGTGAGGCATTTAACTAAGTCAACACTACCAATATATTTAGGAATGAAGGGACCAAAGTTTGCTTTGCTAATTTTCGGAACTAATAAGAATAAATCACAGAATATGGAAGCTGTAATAAATCTTTATCTTTCCAAACTGAGTCAAGGCGCGGGTGTTGGGATTTTTGAACCATTTACACCTAGTGCAAAAGGGAATAAGGAAAAGAAAGAAAAACTTATTTCTTCACTAAAGGAATCAGGAATGAACTTAAAAAATGTTTTAGATTCATGGAGTGAAGAAGAGCTAGACTCTTACAAAATGCCTCATCCAATTTTAGGAAATATTACTGTAAGAGAAATGAATTTGTTCGCAATCTATCATTTTTTTCATCATACAAATAATGTTTTGGAAAGAATGAAACAAGTTTGATTTGAAAGTTTTTATCACAGGAACGGGAACTAACGTTGGAAAAACTTTTCTAAGTGCTTTGATTATGTGTAAGTACGGTAAAAAGTTTAAACTTAAGTATTCTAAACCAATTCAGACAGGTGACATAGAATCTAACGACAAGGACTTTGTTCAAAAATATTCAGCACTGGAAGATACCTCATTTCATGACACTATCTACTCATTTTCAACCCCTGTTTCACCCCATCTTGCTTCAGAATTAGAAAGCAGAGATATTGATATCGAATTTCTAAAAGAGAGAATCTCCTCTTTAAGTTCTGATACGATAGTAGAAGGTGCAGGAGGACTAATGGTTCCAATTCAAAGAAATTTCTTAACTTTAAACCTTCTTAAAGATTTGAATCTACCAATTATACTTGTTGGAAGTACTGAACTCGGAACAATCAATCATTCCTTATTGTCAATTTATGTAGCTAAAACTGAGAAGCTGAATCTTAAAGGTTTCTATTTAATTGGGAAGAAAGAAATTTCATCGTTAGATAATTCAAGGGTAATTTTTGAACAAACAAATGTTCCTTATCTAGGATCAACTTATATTAATGAAGATTTGTTTACTTTAGAAGAATTTTGGAATTACGCTCAGAATGATTTTGACAAAGAAGAAAAAATTCGGGGTTTATTAGTTTGATTTGGTATCCTTACACAGCTCAGTTAGGATCAATGGATCCAATAAAGATTGTAAGTGCCAAGGGGGAAATTCTATTCACAGAAGCAGGAGAAGAAATTATAGATGCGATTTCCAGTTGGTGGATAAGCATTCATGGTCATAATCACCCAAAAATTATTGAAGCAGTTAGAGAGGAAATTTTAAAATTAGATCATGTATTATTAGCAGGTTTCACAAATGAAAAAGCAGAGAGACTAGCTGATAAACTTTTAGAATTCACTAATAAAATATTCCATAGAGTCTTCTATTCTGATAATGGAAGTTGTGCTATGGAGATTGCTTTAAAGATAGGAATTCAATATTTTAAGAATTTAGGAATGGAAAGTAAAAAACAAATCATTAAATTTTCTTTGAACTACCATGGAGATACGATAGGCGCAATGTCTATCAGCGGAGATTCAATTTTTAATTCCAGCTTCAAAAATCAATTATTTGAAACTAAAGAGTTTATTTCTCCTGATTGTAACAATTGTCCTGTTGGTAAAAAAAAAATTTCCTGTAAAGAAGAATGTATAATTGATTTAGAAAGATATATTGTAGAACATAAAAATGAAATAGCTGTTTTAACAATTGAGCCATTAGTATTCGGTGCTAATGGAATGAGGTTTTATAAAAAAGAAGTTTTACAAAAACTATGTAAAGTATGTAAAGAAAATGATATAATATTCATTCTGGATGAGGTATTCACAGGATTTGGGAGAACAGGAAAAAATTTTGCTTACGAATTAGCTGAGATTAAACCTGATATCATAGCTATTGCTAAAGGACTTTCGGGAGGGGTTTTACCAATTGCAGCAACTTTGGTGAATCAAAAAGTATATGAAGCATTCAAAAGTTCCGATCCTAGCAAAGTGTTTTATCATGGTCATACAATGACTGGAAATCCGTCTGCATCTGCTGCTGCACTTGCTTCCATTGAACTTTATGAAGAAGAAAATAGAATTGAGGATGTTTTGATTCTAGAGTTTCATTTAAAAAAGTACTTACATGAGATGAAACTAAGGCTTGGAGATACTATACTAAATGAAAGAGTTCTTGGAGCAATCGCAGCTTTTGAATTGAATGTAAAGAAACAAGTTAAATCAATTCAAACGATTCGCGAGGAATGTTTGTCTAAAGGAATTTTGATCAGACCGCTTGGCAACACGATCTATATAACACCAACTTATACGATTAGGAAAGAAAATCTCCAAAAAATTTTCAATGTTATTGAAGAAGTGATTCAGATTGATTGATTAGTATTTAGAAAACTCCTACAATTCTTGAGTCTCACTAAGTTAATAAATTATTGAAAAAAAATGTGAATCTAATGAAATATTTCAATGTAAATATGATTGTATCAAACCAAATTCTCCATCTTTTATTCCATAAATCCTAGTTGTTCCTGAGCGTTCATCGTTTAGAATACTAATTTCTACTAACGTTCCATTCTTATAAACTGGATGAATAGAATTATAACTATAAAAGAAGTTTAAAAAAGTATAATTTCCATTAGTTTTTTTTGCAAACAAATAGACTTTGTTAGAATTTAAGTCTAAATTGCCAATCTTAATTTTCAAATTTCCAATGGAAAAAGTGATTAAGTAATAAGTTGAAGATTTTAAAGTTAATAGATACCTACTTTCAAGCTCAAGTAAGTTATATTCTGTTTGATAATGTTTATTATCATTTTGTAGATTTAAATGAGATTCTAATGAGTTCAAGAGTTTTTTATCTTTTTTGAACTTCGAATTTTGAGAAGTATAATCTAGTATTTCCTCACTTGGAATGAAAACTTTATTTGTAGAATCGACAAACACTTCACCCTTGTTATTATTGTATTCATCCAAATCATTCTTTATGCAATAGTACAATTTATTGTCATTAACAATTGAAAATAGTACTTCATAAAAATACACTTTGTTAGTTAGTAAACCTTTAGATTTAAGTTCATTGAAGTTTTTATCATAGACCTTAGCATTTTTTAAATCCAATTTCAAATACCCATCTAAATGAGCAATTTGACGAAACACTGCATCCTGAGCTTCTTCCATTGATTTATAACGATGTTTATTTCGTCTTATGAAACCAATTTTTTCTTGATACTTAATCTCGTACCATTGATGTGATGTTTTTTCAATTTGAACTATTGTCCATTTATTCAATAGCCCAATCTTATTTGAGTCCATGAAAGGTGAATCATATACATATTTAGAGTTAGTTTCAATTACTATGAATTCACTTTTGGCTAAATCAAATTTTACAAAATTCGAATTTACTAAGATTCCCTCTAAACCATCATACTTTGAATAATAATAATCATCGAATCTAGAATCTCTTGATTCTGTATTAGTAAGTCTAGGAATTTTCAATGCATTTATATCTTGAGGTTGGATGCTTTCAGAAATAAAAAATTTCTTTTTGTAAGGTATTGTAGTTACTTGGGATAGTTCTGTGCCATTAGGTTTATAAACGGGAATCCCATTGATTTCATTTGATAATACCTCAGAATACTTTATCTCAATAGGAATTTTTTTATCTTGATTCCCTGAGCATCCAAACAGGAATAATAGAACTAAAACTAACATTATCTCTTACCTTTAGACTTACTTATAGAAATTTTATTCTTTTTAAACACTGGTCTATTAATTTTTGGATCACTCTCAAAAAAACTATTTAATTCATCTTGGTATTCTATTGACAGTTGATAATAATTGGATTTCCTAAATAATTTATTGTTTTGAATGATTACAGAATATTCGCTAGTCTTGGTAAAAATTGGCTGTGGAATCACTTTCTTTGAAATCAATACTTTATTAGAGCTTATCATAGTTCCTGCATTTGGGTTATTCTGATATTCGTAACCAAGTTTATAAGTAAAAACTAGATTTGACTCTTTATCAAAAATTTCAACACAGAGTTTTCGAAACAAGTCTCCTGTTGGAAATGCATGTCCGATACCAATAGATTTAAACGTAAGAACAAAAATATCCTCTTGAACTTCATGTATTTCTATATCTAATGATTCATTTAATAACTTTAAGTTATGACCTCCTTCAAAGTTATGTGTTCTATAGCTATCAATAGGATTAAACTTCATATGACAGTCTTGGCACTTTACATTCTTATAATAACTCGACTTCCATTCTTCAAAAGTATTCTGCATAGGAAGTTGTGAGTAGTGAATACTATTTTTTGTTAAACTCTCTTTAGTTGGAAAATTAAACTGATGACAATTTGCACAAAACTCAGACTGATTCATCTGAGGAATTGAGATTACATTATGATAATTTTTAGTTGAGTTATTTTTTCCTGTTAATGTATGATTATTTCTTTCGTGACAAACGATACAAGATACTCCTTCATTTACATTAACTCTTTGGTTAGTTTTGTTCACTAAAGGTGCATGACAGTTCAAACACCAATCTAAAGGTTCTGCTTTATATGATTTCTGGAATAAATGATTGTTGTAGGAATTTTTATGTCTGCTATTATACCATTCAAAATAAATTTCATTATGACAACTCTTGCATGACTCAGAATTTTCAGTTGAATCATTTAGAATTGGTGTTAACCCATTCGTAAAATCATGAGTAATGCGATTACAATTAAAAAGGAATAAAATTATTGAACAAAAAATAAGATGCACTAAGATTTGATTTCTTTTAAATTTTAGTAAACTACTTTTGAACATGATAAGTCCAAAATCAAATTGTAAACTACAAAGACAACTAACTTATCCTTCTATAACTTCACATCGTTCCTTACTTGATTCAGAATTTTAGTTTGTTGTATTTTTGTTAAACCTCAAAATAAAGAAAGTATTCAGTGTTTCCTGAATTTCCTTTGATAGGAGAAACATTTAGTGATTTTAGTATGAAACGATTTCTTTTGGCATCTTTGAGAATATCTTTAAGTATTCTAAATCGTACATTAGTATTAACTAATATACCTTTCACAAGTTCATCTTGTTTAGCTTCAAATTGTGGTTTGATTAGAACAAGGCAATCCATTTTACAATCATTTCTTTGTTCCTTCAATTCTCTAAGTCGTGTGAATAGAATTTTAATTGAGATAAAACTTAGGTCTGAAGTGATGAATACTTTTTTTGGTTCATCATTCATCAATGACCAAGAGAACTCTTTAAAATGAAGTCTGTCCATCACAACAACTCTCCCATCTTGTCGAATTCGATCAGCTAATTGACCATATCCTACATCTATTGAATAGACTTTCTTTGCTCCTTTTTCTAAAAGTACCTCAGTAAAACCACCGGTTGAGGCTCCAATGTCTAGGCAGATTTCATCTTTTATATCTATATTCAGCTTTTCTAATATCGGCTTTAGCTTTAATGCACCTCGACTGACATACTCTTTAATCATTTCTCTAATTCTAATTTTTGAATCAACTGGAAATTTTTCTCCCGCTTTAGTTACAGGTTTATCATTAATTAAGACTGAACGGGAAAGAATGAGTGAGGTTGCTTTTTTTAGATCAATTGCAAGACCTTTTTGAACTAAAAGTTCATCTAATCTAATTTTTTCGATTCGCAATGTATTCTGGTAATTTCAGAAAAAAATTTCCATTCTTTTCCATTTTAATTGCTAACTCTTCAAGCTCGTTACGAGCCTCATCTCGTAGCTTCTTAGATTTTTCCATTCCAAAAAAGGCAGGATATGTAAGTTTTCCCGATGCTAGATCTTTTCCGGGAGTTTTGCCCATTTCTTCAAGAGTACTTTCTTCATCCAGTATATCATCTGTAATCTGAAACAAGATACCTAATGTTTCACCATATTGTTTTACGATACTATCGCGAGATGAATAATCTTTAGTTAGTCGATTTCCAATTAGTATTGAAGAGGTAATTAACGCACCAGTTTTTTCAGTATGAATTTTTTTTAAAGTTTCTATATTCGACTTGTTAGGGTTGTTTTCACTAAGTAAATCTTCCATCTGACCTGAAACCATCCCACTTCCTCCTGCTCCACGATGAAGTGTTTGAATACAATCAGGAATCAATTGATTGTCTTCTTGAAACTCCATTTGTGAAAGCAAACCAAAAGCTAAAGAGTTCAAAGCATCTCCGGCAAGTATTGCAGTTGCTTCCCCGAATTTTTTGTGACAAGTAGGAATTCCTCTGCGATAGTCGTCATTGTCCATTGCGGGTAGATCATCATGAATCAGAGAATAAGTATGAATACATTCAAGCGCAGAACCTGCAAGTAAGATTGATTTAGTTATTGTTTCTTCAATGGAAAGAAAACTGGAAATAGCTAGAACTGGTCTAAATCGTTTCCCTTTAGCATTTAAGGAATATATGCAAGCTTGAGCAATATTGGGATGAAAATTTTGATTGATATAGGAAAAAATGAAATCTTGAAAGAAAGACTCAAACTGAGCCTTTCTTTCAGAATATAATTCGTGAAAATTCACAAAATTTAATTGGTTAGTTCATAACCTTTAAAGAAAAAACTTATTTCCAAAGCAGCATTTTCATCAGAGTCAGAACCATGAACAGAATTTGCTCCTTTGCTTTCAGCATAAAGTGCTCTAATTGTGTTTGGTTTTGCTTCTTTTGGATCAGTTGCACCTATGACATCTCTCCAATGTGAAACTGCGTTTTCTCTTTCTAGAGCAGCAGCTACAATTGGACTAGCAGCCATATCTTTACATAGTTCTTCATAGAA
>JANRLP010000024.1:0-242816 GCA_033762425.1 Leptospiraceae bacterium | reverse complement strand
ATCGCTACTAAGACTTCTTTTTCTGTGCAAATTTCTAAAAGTTGTTTCTGTAAATTATTTTTCACATGGACAATATTTTAAGTTCACCTAAATGTACAATTTATTTCCTAAATGGGAAGTTTTTTTTGGCGTTTGGTATAGAATGAGTAAAACAATAGTTGTCATTAAATAAATCCCTCTGTATTTCTCTTGCAATCGACTAACAGGAAAATTAGCTTAAAACAAAATTTTAGTTGGAATATTTTCCCGCTTAGGTAAGTTTTCCTTCAAGAGAAGAAAAATTTATGAATGAATCAATCATCTGGCATATTTCAAATGAAAAAAACTTCCCAATCGAATTGTTTAGAAATCCTAAGGTTTCTATTTCAGTAAAAAATGTTCCTCTGAATGATTGGGATAAAATAGTTTTAAACTCTGCTATTGGAAATTTAATATTCCTTCAAGTGAACAGTGAGGAATGGAAGAAAATTGGTAAAGAATTTGCTCAAAAATTTTCTTCACATCCACAAGTAACATTAACTTTGATTCTTGGAACAGATGGTTCTAAACTAGAGTCAGAACTTGTAAGTAATCATATGTTTTTTTTAGAGACCCCACTCCACAAAAAAGAAATCACAGTACTCATTGATAAATCTTTTCAAGTTGAACTATATAAAAGAGCCTCCATTCAAATCGGTGCAACATGTTTAGAAAATATTGGTTTCTTTGATGGTGTGTTTGAACTTGCAAGAAAAGAAACTAAGGAAAGTAGAGATACAATCAAAGCCTTAGAATCTATCTTAGAATTTGAATCTAGGATGAGAAAATCACAAGATGCGATCAATCTAGCTATGGAAAGGGTAAATGAACTTAGAGAAAAAGAACTTTTAGAGTTACATCAGGTTTTAATAGCTAACAAGAATCTAGATGTGTTAAGAGAGCATGAATTAAAAGATGCAATTGAGGTTCAATCTGCTACAGAAGCTGCACTCCAATTTTCTAGAATAGAAGAAATGCAACTAGACCAAATCATACAGGCTCAGAACAAACTTTTTGAATTTACTGATAATGAATTAAAAGCACTACTAGAAGAAAATAGAGAGTTAAAGAAAAAACTTGGTCTTTTGTAAAATAGTATCCTTAAGTGATAGTATTTTAACTTGTCAATGTTAGAAAAATTTAAGAAATTCTTAGGTTCTGAAGAAGGTTTTACTTTAGAAGTAAGAGTTTATATTTACATGAATGTTGTAAGTATATTTTTTTCTATAACAGCGGTCATCTCAAATTTTTTTCTTGGTTTGCCAATTGAATTGAACATTCTAATTGGTTGGTTTTCGCTAGCATCAATTTATCTTTTTTACAGGGTTAGATTTCAAAAGAAGATCAAGTATAGCATCATTCTATTCGCGTTAGTTTTTGGAATTCTTATGCTGGGTAGTTGGTTTCTAAATGGGGGAATCAAGGGAAGTATCCCAGTCTATGTAATGATTCTTACTATATTAATGCTTTTTGCTACAGATTCAAAGATTCACCATTGGATTAGTATTTCTGGTGGACTATTCATAATCTTTTTGTTTGGATTAGAAAAAATCTTTCCTGAAAAAGTGATTCCCTATCCCAGTGAGTTGGAAAGGGACATTGATTTTTTAATCGGAATTATTATTGGTACTATTGGGTTAGGAATTTGTGCTACATTTTTCAAAAAAGTATATGAAACTGATCGAAAAGAACTAGAAACAAAGATCATTGAAATCACAAGAATTTCAAAAGAAGCAGAAGAAGCAAAAGAGATGGCTTTGACTTCTGCTAAGGCTCGCTCAAGTTTTCTTGCCAATATGAGTCACGAGATCAGAACTCCCTTAAATGGGATTCTGGGACTCACTGATCTTTTGCTCATGGAAGAGAATCTAACTCCATCTCATAAACAGTATGCCTCTACAATTGAAGCAAGTGGTAAAATTCTACTTGGGATCATTAATGATATATTAGATATTTCTAAAATAGACTCTGATAAATTAGAATTAGAATCATCACCATTTAGTTTGAAAGATTTTTTTGAAGAAACAAAGAATATTTCAGAGGTACTACTACATAAATCTTCCAAGGTAATCAATTTTATAACTTCTATAGATCCTGATATAAATTTTAAGGTGATTGGAGACAAGAATAGACTTAGCCAATCCATTTTAAATCTTTTGAATAATTCAATAAAGTTTACTGAAAAGGGCTTAATTCGATATCAAATTTCTCTAATAGAAAAAAATTCAGATACTGCTAGAGTTAGGCTTTTCATTAAAGATACAGGAATCGGAATTAAGGAAGAGAATATTTCTAAACTATTTCAACCTTTCGCACAAGAAGATACTTCTATCACTAGAAAGTTTGGAGGAACAGGACTCGGACTAGTGATTACTAAAAAGCTAATAACTAAAATGGGTGGGGAAATTTTGCTTCAATCAAAGTATGGAGAAGGAACTGAATTCACAATTGAGATTCCATTTTCTATTTCTAATACGGATAAGATGGATACAAATTCAATTGAAAGACCAATTCCTCTTAGAACTGTCATTGATAGAAATATTAAAATACTGGTTGCTGAAGATAATCCTTCTAATCAATTCTATTTTAGAAGACTATTCACTAAACTTGGACTAGAAATTAAAATAGCATCCAATGGTAAGATTGCAACTGAACTTCAAGAAGAGCATATATTTGATTTTATTTTTATGGACTATCATATGCCTGAGATGGATGGAATGAATGCAACAAAAAAGATTAGAGAAAAGTTTAATAGCGATAGAACGAAAATTATTCTAATCACTGCAGATATTCTAGATACTGATATTGATAAAATGAAGTTAGTAGGGATTGATGATTTTGTATTCAAACCTGTGAGTTTAAATTCAGTGCAAGAAGTTATTAGTAAATTTCAAGTAAAGAGCTGATTTGAATTAGATAATTTGATTTTTAACGTTATGCGAAATTAATCTATAATTTATTTCAATAATCATCTAGAATTTTTATTGCTCAAATTTTTTTTAATTGATAATTTTAATTCATTAGCTTGATTTTTATTGAGACAAAAATTATTTACAAAAAATAAAATACTAGTATGCTTAGTTTAATTTAAATGAATTGAATTTTTGAGGAAGAAATATGAAAACCTGTCAAGTTTCACTAGATATCCATAAAATCATTAGACATATCACTAAATTGTATTTAATTTCTATTATATTCATTCTCTCTAATATAACTCCGATTCTTGGACAATGTATTGGGGATTGCCAGAATGGATTAGGGGTAATCAACTACCCACAAGGAGAAAAGTATGAAGGTGGATGGAAAAATGGACAAAAAAATGGAAGGGGAATTTATATTTTTAAGAATGGAGATTCCTATGATGGAGATTGGTTGAATGGAAAATTTCAAGGAACAGGAACTCTAAAATTTCAAGATGGAAGTAAATATACAGGAGCCTTTCGAGAGAATCTTATGGAAGGTTCAGGCACTTATCAATATACTGATGGTTATTCTTATACGGGGGAATTCAAGAATAATCGAAGAAACGGAAAAGGAGTCTATAAATTTCCAGACGGGGATCAATATGATGGTGATTTCAAGGACGATAAGTTTTCAGGATTCGGAAAATACAAATATGCTAATGGAGACGAATACTCAGGTGAATTCAAAGAAGATAAATTTCATGGTAAAGGAAGAATCCTTTTTGCAAATGGGGATTCCTTTGATGGAAATTTTTTGAATGGAATGAAAGAAGGAAAAGGTTTATATATTTTTTCTAATGGTTCAAAATACTTTGGGGAATTTTTGAAAGATAAGTTTAGTGGTGCAGGAGTTTACACTTTTGTCAATGGAGATGAATATTCGGGGGAGTTTAGAGATAATAAATTCTTTGGAAAAGGGAATTATAGTTTTAAGAATGGATCTTCCTATGAAGGTATGTTCAATAATGATCGTTATAGTGGAAATGGAACGTTAACCGCAAGTGATGGAACTAGATATGTAGGAGAGTTTTATGATGATCTTTATCATGGAAAAGGTTCGCTCACTTATCAAAATGGGGATGTTTATACAGGGGAGTTTAAGCTTGGAAAGTATCATGGTAAAGGGATATTGCTTTATGCAACGGGAGATAAGTATTCGGGGGATTTTGTAGATGGCCAAAGACATGGTAATGGAACTTATACTTATAAAAATGGAGATAAATATGTGGGAGACTTCAAAGAAGATCGATATAATGGCAAAGGTGTTTATACATTTGCAGATGGTAACGAATATAAAGGGGATTTTGTGAACGACTCCTATAATGGTAAAGGGGTTTATATATATAATAGTGGGGATAGGTATGAGGGTGAGTTTTTAGATGACATGAGAAATGGAATTGGAAACTATGTTTCCATTGATGGAACTAAGTATTCCGGTGAATATAAGAATAACAAAAGACATGGTAAAGGAACACTTGCTGATAAAAACGGTAAGGTCCTATATTCTGGACAATGGTTAAACGGAGAACAGGTTAGGTAAGGCTAATGACTAAATTTAATAACCGAAATATCAGAAATGGACATATGGTTGGATATGAAGACATTCATATCTTTCCTGTAACAAATGAAGTCTATAGTTATCTTGAAAAAGTTTGGTCAGCGTTAGTGAACAAAATGGTTGGGTTAACCTTTCACCAAAATGGTTCTAATGTTTTTGATCATGCAGTATTTGAAGTGGTCCAAGGCGAAAACACAAGAATTGTTGCATCAGCAACTCATTTCAAGATGAAAGAATTGGTTGGCAATAGAACAAATAAGGACATCCAAGAATTTATTAGCAAGACTAGGCCAATTCCACTATCTGATAGAAGAAACGCAGCCAAAGGAATTCTACAGAGAGCAATTCTTGCTTATAGTCATATGCAAAAACCTGAGGTTGAAGTCATCAATCTCAGAACGCATAAGGACATACACCCTGCTTTACAGAATTTAATCACCGAGACTATGCGTTATGCGGTAGGCATTCCAATCATTGTTAAAGAAAACCCAGTTGGAATCCTTTGGGGTATTAGAAGAAAAATGCTTACTGAAGACCAAATGAGAGATTTGAATCTTCAGCTACATACTCTATTCGATGTTGTTGAGTATGTTCTTGGTCTTGAAGTAGATAGAAAAGGAGACGAGTATTATGCCAGAAAGAATATTGAAAAAGCAGATACAGAATCCACAATTCATCATTTATTATATACAAGACAAGATGGACAGAAACAGCCCGTAACTTCAATTGTAGCTCATTCTCATACTTATAATATGATGTATCGTTTGGATGCTAGTTTTATCGTTCCAACTACTCATGGATACTCAGTAAGCCTGAAGCATTTTGTTCCCGAACAATTGAATGACACTAAAACGATTGTGCTCACAATTCCAGGCTTTTTTTGCAGACGTTCAGTAATGGATAGACCATCTAAAGAAATGGCACTAGGCCATGGCTATAGAGTGTTTTCCATGGACATGAGAGGTCGTTCTAGATATACAATGCCTAAGGATGGATCTAAGTATAGTTGGACTATGGATGATTACATCCAAGATGATTTTCCTGCAGTAATTGAATGGATCGTAAAGCTTTATCCCGATCATAAAATCTTAGTAATGGGTCATAGTATGGGTGCAATGATCCCAAGATTCTATGCAGCAGCTTATGATCGAATCAAGAAGATGAAAGGCAAAGAAAATAGAATAGATCCCGAAAAATATATTCTTGGGATTGTTTCTATCACTTCTCCAAATTATGTAGATCTTGCTTCTAATATGTTTGGTCTTGGTGTTTTGAAAGATTCAGCTAAATTGATTCCTAATAGATATATCTATGATATGCTATTCAATTTAGTTTCTTTTCCTGTTAGAACACTTTCAAGTATTGACTTAAATAGTTTCTTTAAATTCATTTTGAATATACATTCATCAATGAGAAATTTTTCCTTTCAGATGAATACTCAATTGGTTAACCTAAATGATTTTGTGGGATACAAACAAATCACTCCACCAGAATGGTATTTTTTACTAGAAGATGTTTTTTGTGAAGAATCGATTAAGGTCATTCTGCAATTTGTTCGTTCACAACTTTCTAATGAGCCTGGTTTCTTTTCTTATGATGGAGCAATCAATTATACAAGTGAAATGCATCAATTGAATCTTCCAGTCTATTCAATCGCTGGAACAGTAGATAAAATTGCACCACCAACTACAATTGAAGATGTTATGGAATTAGCTCAGATCAAGAATAAGAAGATTGAATATTATGATCAAGGTCATCTAGGGATAATCTTTCACCAACCTACAGTGAATGATATATGCAAAAAAGCTCACAATTGGGTTTTGGAACTGAATGAAGAAAAAAATAAATCAGTAAAGCAAAAACTTGTGAATGTGTGAACCTTCCAAGAGAATTTTTCATTGAAGATAGGCTCGAAGCTTATCGATTTGATTCTGTTGCTAATTTAGGAGAGAGTGGACTAAAAAATTTTAGTCTAGGGGAAATACTTCTAAAGCTAAAAATCACTAGCCATGAATTGGAAGAGATTTCTCTTGCAGATTCTCCTAACTCGGGTTCACTTGAACTTAGGGAAGAGATTGCTAAACTTTTTCCTGATCTGAGTCCTGATCAGGTTCTAGTTACTACAGGAACAACTGAAGCATTATTTTTACTTTTTTCTATATTAGTAAAATCTAATACTACAATTTCTTATTTTTCACCAGCGTTTCAAGCGTTATACGAAATACCAAAATCATTTGGTGGAATCTTAGAAACAGTGAACGTAGAAGATAAAATGGAAATAAAAAAACTATTTCAAAATAGCCCAGACTTAGTTATTATTAACAATCCTCATAATCCAACTGGACTTTCAATTTCTACAGAAGGTTGGAAAGAATTAGAGTTAGCACTAGAGAGTTTTTCAGGATTTACAATTTTTGACGAACACTATAGATTTTTTTTAGAAGATAGTAGAACAGGAGTTAGAAATCATCCTAGAATTTTTGGAACAGGTTCTATCACCAAATGTTTTGGTGTGACTGGACTTAGAGCTGGTTGGCTTGTAGGAAATAAAGAAGTTCTATCAATAGCAAGATCGTTTAAGGATTATATTACACATACTGTAAATCCTATATCTGAGTTTTTAATGATAAGAATGTTAAAGCAAAAAGAAGTATTGATTCAAGAAATTAGGGAAAGGGTTCAATCAAACATTGATTATTTTAAAAATAATTGGAAATATATTTCTTCTATCAAAAACTTTTTTCCTGATCCGAAAGGTCTAGTTTCTTTTCCCGAATTAGAAAAGGGAATTTCTTCAGAAGACTATTCTGATAAACTTTATAAAGAAACAGGGGTTTTTGTTTTACCTGGGAAAAGCTTTGAATCAGAGGGTCATATCAGAATTGGCTTTGGAGAAACAAAAGAAAGATTTGAAAAAGGAATCGATATTTGGAAGAAATGGAAGTATAGATGAGTAAAATACTCTAAATTTGAGAGAGAATAAAAATCAATTATACACTCCTATTTCTAGGAGTTGTAGAATCACATTTAGAAGAATAAAACAATAGAATTTCTTAAAAACTAGTACTATACTGAAAACTATATATTGTTCCTGCTTTTGCATTTGAATTAGGTGTAAAGTCAGGTTGGATATTCCAGTTAAATCCAGTAGGTCTGAGTAGTTCTTCATTGGAATAATTTCTTGGTTTTGTTTTAGCCCATTCAACGCCAGTAAAATAGGAATGTACTAATTGAAATCCATATAATACAATTGCTGCTGTAAAAAAATTATTGGCTAGTTGTTTTTGACTATTAACAGCATCTAATCCTGTTTGATAATTCGAGATAGTAGAAAAGATAGTCGCATTTGATAAAGATGTAACAGTGCTATTAGTGCCTAACGCTTGAGATTGAAGAATTTGCGTACCTAATTTATTTATAAGAGTATTTTCAACAGCATCTTTAGCAACATTCGCTTGATAATCAATAAAGTATCCAAGGATTGGTAAGATGATAAATAGTGTGGAATAGGTGTTTCCAGTATAGTCTTCTCTCGCATAACGATGTCCCCAACCAGGAAATACTGCTGAACGTTTAACTATATCCCAAGGACTTCTAGGTTGCTGATAGTACTCCACCATAGACTCATCCATTCCAAGATATTTTTCTAATCTTCTTGTTCTAATCTCCATTCCCGAAAGTCGTTTGTCCATATTCTTTCTGAACTCATCTTCAGTGTTATTGAGTTTTTCTGTTTTATTCTTTTCTTTTTTAAGATAGTCTAGTTCTTCTCTAAGAACTTGAATCTCTTCTTTAGTAGTTCCCTCTCTGCGCTTATCAGCATCTTCAAATTTTTTCATAACAGAGTTAGTGAGTTCTTTATCAACAGTAATTTTTTCACTAATCTTTTCAGTATTTTGAATCGTTGTTGGAGTTACTTTAGCTGAATCATCTTTAATTGATTCTTTAGCTATAGGAGTTTCAGATGGTTTAATATTTTCTGTAGCTATAGGTCTGGGTTTTGGTCGAGGCTTTTGTGTTTTTTTTGTTGGTTCAACATAGAGTAAAGAAGCAATTTCTTTTTTCTTTACTTCAATTGATTTACCGTTAGCAAGTTTTACTGAAACAATATTATTGTTTTGGCTTTCAACAGTACCTTGAATCAGTTTTCCACTTTTTAGGATAATCCTATCTGCAAATAAATAGTTTGTAAAAAATAGTATTATAAATACTTTTATCCAAGTTTTAGTTTTCATCTACCTCTCCTCTAATGATGGTACAATGTGTGTAAAAAAGATAACCTAAGATATTGAAGGAACGATAGTCGATAACTCCTATCCTTGAAATCTTATTTTCTTTTAGCAATGATTCAATGCTAGATGGTTTACCATAATAAAAGAATTGAATCAGTATAGAATTATGAGTACAACTTTCTACTTTCTTATAAATTTTTCCACCACCAATCATCGAAATATGTTTATCTAGATAAACATGTTCACTTGTGGAATTAAAAATAATTCCTGGAGCAATTGTACTAGTACAATTGGTGATGATGAGTAAAGCAATTGATAGAATCTTCAATAGGTTGCTCCACGAACGATAGTGCAATTGCGAATGAATAAAAGAGTGAGAACTGATAGTGTGCTATGATCCACTGTTGCGATTCTTAATATTCCGCCATTATCAGCTGCAGTTCCTGCACTGGAGTCCCCATAGGAAAACAGTGTAAGAATAGAATATTGACAACTTTCTCCTTCAGCAGTGGGGGGAATAGAAGAGTCTAGATTTTCTTCTCCAGCATATTTAGTATAGGTAAATAACAAACCACTAACTGGTCCAGAAGCACAAGAAGTTAGAAAAGAAAAAATGATTATAGTGAGCGTTAGTTTCATTCACCCACCACTATAGTGCAATGCCTATGAAAAACAAATCCAAGCACAGAGAATGTTTCTTGTTCAATGATTGCCGGGGAACTAACTCCCGCATTCACTTTAGCAGTATCAATTCTAGCATCTCCAAGTGCAATTAAGTAAAGATAAGAAGCTGCACATGCTTTACCTCTTCGTTTAAGTTTAGCATTACTTGAATATAGTATGTTAGTGTAATTGTGCAAAAGAACTCCCCCTTTAAAGTTTGTAGGGAACTTGGAATATTCAGAAGATGGATGGGTGTTAGGTGAAAACTCAATTGGCCAGTTTCTCATATTCATTCCTGTACAGTTTAACATAGTAAAAATAATTAACCAAGCAATGCATGAGTATGACACAAATGAAGTTTTAAAACATCAATTTTCTTGTCAAGAGTAATAGGGGGATTATTCTTTATAAATTTTCATCAATTTCCAATAAGCTCTATATAATTATACTAAGTTTTTATATACTCATCCAATCAATTTATGAGTAGCCATTTTTAACCTATTCAAGAATCTAAGTATTGATGAACCTGAAGTATTGTGAATCAATCTATGCATATAAGTCTTGGAAAACAAGAGAAGTAAAAGTAGGTGGGGTTGGAATTGGTGGAAATAATCCAATAAGAGTTCAGTCAATGACTACCTCTGATACAAGGGATACTGAAGCTACTGTTTCTCAAATTATTGCTTTAGAAAATGTTGGTTCTGAACTGGTAAGAATCACAGTTCCTTCTATGGGTGATGCAGAAAATCTTCCTAATATTAGGAACGAATTAAAACGACTTGGCTCTAAAGTTCCAATAGTTGCTGATATTCATTTCACACCATCAGTTGCACTTTATGTAGTTGATTACGTTGAAAAGGTAAGGGTCAATCCTGGGAATTTTGCTGACAAAAAAAAATTCGCAGTTTTAGAATATACTGACTTAGAATACCAGCTTGAATTAGAAAGAATCTCTGAAATTTTTCTTCCCTTAGTTAAAAGATGTAAAGAGTTGGGTGTTGCCATGAGGATCGGTACAAACCATGGTTCACTTTCTGATAGAATCATGAATCGATATGGGGATACTGCTCTTGGTATGGTTGAATCAGCATTAGAATTTATTAATATTGCTAGAAGTGAAAACTATCATGATATCATTGTCTCCATGAAAGCCTCTAATCCTCAGGTCATGGTGAGCGCCTATCGTTTGCTTGTATCCAGATTTATGGAATTAGGATTTGACTATCCATTGCATTTAGGTGTAACAGAAGCTGGTGATGGTAAAGATGGAAGGATCAAATCTGCAATGGGAATTGGTTCCCTTCTAGAAGATGGACTAGGGGATACAATTAGAGTCTCACTTACTGAAGATTCGATTTATGAAATTCCTGTTGCAAAAAGAATTGTAGAAAAGTATAATAAACTAAGATTTGCAAATCATTTGGAAACTAAAGAAACGATCACTCTAGCTGAGTTTAGAGATCCATTCCAAACTAAACGATTCTATAGCTCTCCTGTTCCAATTTCTGTTCTTAGAATAGGGGAAAACTATCCTGTAAGAGTGGAGACTAGTTTTTCTAAATTTGATCTTGAAAAATTCAAGTCAATTCTAGAAGCTAACCTTTCTTCCAAAGAATCTGTAAAACATGAAGTATTTCATTTTCAAATTACAGACCTAGATCAAGCCGAGGCAATTTATTCTTTAAAAAAGGTTTATAAGGAAAAATTTCCAGTTTCCTTAGATATTAAAAGAATCTCTTTACAAGAAATTTCTTTGAATATAGATTTTTTGAAAAATTTTGATAAACTAAAATTTTCTGAGTCCAATTATGAAAATTTTAATGAGCTATTAGAATTACTGAATGAATTTAAAAACTTAACAATTGAATTTAGTTTCAAGTCATCATTCGATACTATTTCTGAACGATTGCAATTGATTCGTGAGACTAATATTTCAAATTGTATATTTTCAATTGAAAATGATGACATTATTCATTCTTATAGAAAACTTGCTTTTCTTTTGAAAGATGATTCCTATCCAATATTACTTACTTGTAAAGCTGAAAATCTTGAAGAAGCACTCTATACTTCTTCCATTGGTTTTGGTAGTCTTCTACTAGATGGAATTGGTGATATGATTAGAATAGAAGTGGGTGAATCAAAACCAGAAGAGATACTATCACTTTCCTTTGATTTGCTACAAGGAGCTAGACTTAGAACAATCAAGACAGAATTTATTTCTTGTCCATCTTGTGGAAGAACCCTTTTCGATCTGCAAGACACTACTGCTAGAATCAAAGCAAAGACTGGTCATTTACAAGGTGTAAAAATTGCAATTATGGGTTGTATTGTGAATGGACCTGGAGAAATGGCTGATGCTGATTTTGGGTATGTAGGTGCTGGACCTGGAAAGGTGCATTTGTATTTAGGGAAAAATATTGTTATGAAGTCTATACCAAGTGAAATTGCTGATGAGAAACTTGTTGAGTTAATTAAGAGTGAAGGTAAATGGGTAGATAAGTCATGATCTCAATTTTTCTAGCTTTTATTATACTTGGTGTTGGTTATTTTTTAACATCAAAGATTTCCCTTCTCAAAAAATTTTCAATTCCTCCTTCACTTACTGTTTCTTTAATTGCTCTTGTTTTTTTTACAGCAATTCCTTCTTACCAACAAACCCAGGTCTATAAAGATTGGAAAGATTGGCCTGGACTAATCATTGCATTCATCTTTGCTGCACTATTTCTAGAGTCGCAACCGAATTCTAAAAAAGAACAATCTTCTAAAGAAATTATTGGTGAAGTTAGTTTGATCTTCATTGCAATCTTGGGTCAAATGTTGGTTGGTATTTTACTCACCTATTTTCTATTCAAACCATTCTTTCAACTTCCTCTAGCATTTGCATCTGTTCTTGAAAATGGATTCGCTGGTGGTCATGGGACAGCAGTTGCAATGAGCCAACCTTATTCTGATAATGGGCTCAAAGAAGGTGTGGATTATGCACTTTTTAGTGCAACTGTGGGTATAGTATTCGGGATTGCAGGTGGAATTTTTCTTGTTACCAAAGAAAGAAAATCTAGAGGAGGGGTTGTAGCTGAAAAAGAACAGCGAGTAACTCTTGGACTTTCTTCACTCTTTATTTCTCTAGGACTAATCTTTACAAGCGTACTCGTAGCTATTCTTGTAAAAGCTCAGTTTGAAAAATTCTTTCCTCAACTTCCCCAAATTACTCTTTTTGTTTATGCCCTACTTGTTAGTGTTGTGTTAAAGAATCTTTTAACACTTTTAAAACAAGACAAAATAATATCGGGTGATGATATGAGTTTTTTCTCTAGTTTCTTTATGGAGCTACTTATCTTTTCTGCTATATCAACAATGAACTTAAATGTAATTTCCAATGCATTAATTCCATTAATGATACTATTCACTTTAGGTTTTATCTGGAATCTATTTGTTCATTTCAAACTTAAAGATAAGTTTTTTCCCAAAGAGTATTCTACAGAAATTAGTCTGATCAATTTTGGAATGTTAAACGGAACAACAGCAATTGGACTTATGCTACTTAGAATGATTGACCCTGAGTTAAAAAGCAAAGGAGTAAAGGTATATGCTCAGTCTGCTCCATTTACTTCTCCTGTAGTTGGTGGTGGGATTTTAACACTAGCATTGCCTTATTTACTTACCAATAACCATCCCTTGCTGATTGCGTTAGGCTTAAGTATTGCGATGATAGTATTCTATTTTGTAGGTAAAAAAAAGTAAGAGATATTTATTCTCTATAATCATAGAACACAATATTAAAATCTTCGCCAGCAATTACTTCTAATCCATAGAAGAATTCACTGACTGTAAAGGTGTTTGCTACTTCTAGATTATATAGTTCTGCAAGATACTTCATCTTATCCAGAGAAATTTTTTCTTTGATAGCTGGACCATCAGGATGTTCAGTTTTAGACCAATCAATCACATATAGCTTGCCATTTGGTTTCATGGAACGAATTAGACCATCCATAGCAAGTCCTGGATTGGGAAAAGTGGAAAGGCTCAGTGCTGCAAAGATTACATCAGGTGCAGGGATCCAACTGGGTAAGAGCGGGTGGTCTGTTTTATCTAAATAAACTGTCGAAAAATTTTCTAAGTTCATTTCAATCTTTCTTTTCAATGTTAGATCAATGATCTCTGGTTGGCATTCCACACCCCAAAGCCAAGCATCCTTATCCATTTTTTGCTTTAAATAAGGAATGAAAAAACCCAAGCCCATACCAAAATCGACTACATTCTTGCACCCCTTCAGGTTAACCTCTTTCATAATTTTTTCTGGAGGACAGATTGCTTTTCTTCTAGAAGACAATAGAAATTCTTGGAATTTCAAGTCTTCATAGTATTCCATATCTGGGGTATAATTAGCCATTCACACTAATTCTATAAGATTGATTCTAGAATCAACACTAAACTGCTTTTACTTTACTTTCATTTTGCAAAAATAGAAGAAATAAATAGTGATGATGCTTTAAATCAACTTTCTAAGTTTTGCTGTTGAAGTAATCATCATTATTGTGAATTTTTTTTGAAATAAAATATCCAATTGTTAATTTTTTTTCTATTTTCTCGGAAAATTTTACAAGTTTTATACCCTATCTAGTTGAGGGATTGATTTGGATACAATGACCTATTGTTTTAGCTCTGAACTAGAAGGAATTGATGCAAGAATTGTCCGAGTTGAAGTAAATATGAAAAAAGGAATTCCTAGATTTCAAATTGTGGGGCTTGCCACCCCAACAGTAAGAGAGGCTAGTGAAAGAGTTCGAATCGCGATTGAAAATTCTGGCTTTGAATTTCCATTGAGAAGTGTCCTTGTCAATCTCTCCCCTGCGGGAAGTAAAAAAGAAGGAACATGGTTTGATCTTTCCATTGCCACTTGTATATTAAGATTGAACCAACAGGTTCATCCGAAACTTGATTTGAACTCAGTATTGATATTAGGGGAACTAGGACTTGATGGAACAATAAAGCCAATGAGAGGAATCAGTAGCATTTTGTTTCACACTGATGAAAAAAAATTTCCTTATGTAATTCTTCCCAAAGAGAATGCTCTGGAAGCAAGCATTTCCAATCGATTCACTTTATTTCCTATTTCTCATCTAACTGAGTTAGTTGAAATTTTAGAAAACAAAAAAGAATCTTTTTCATTTCAATTCATTAGAGATTACAATCGAAAAAAACTGGGAACTGTTGAACTTTTCCAAGATCAATTGCCAACTTTAAGAACTCTTCAAATTTCTGTTTCTGGAAGACATCATGCTTTGCTAATGGGAAGTCCAGGTGCGGGAAAGTCAATGTTAGCTTACCTTGCAGACTCTATTCAACCAGAATTATCTTCTAGAGAATTCGAAGAGGTTTTGAAGATCAAATCTTCCGTTGAACTACTTTCAACAATAAAGTCCATCCAATTGAAAAGACCTTTTAGAGCTCCCCATCATACTTCTTCAGACATTTCACTAGTGGGTGGAGGAAAAAATTTAAGAGTAGGTGAAGTGAGTCTAGCTCACAATGGAATTCTTTTTTTAGATGAACTTGGTGAATTCAAACCTTCTGTCATTCAAGCACTTAGAGAACCAATGGAAGAAGGTAAGATTGTAATTTCAAGAGTAAACTATCATGCAACCTTTCCCGCTGGTATCACTTTAATTGCTGCAACAAATCCTTGTCCTTGTGGATATTATGGAAGTGAGATCAAAGCTTGTATCTGTTCTCCACAAAGAATCGAAAAATATAGAGCAAGACTAAGTGGTCCTTTTTTAGATAGACTAGATCTAATCTTAGAAGTCTTTCCTTCAAAACCTGAATATCGAAAAAAAGTAATCATTGACTTAGATGAATTAAAGTTCAGAGCTGACAAGGCTAGACTTATTCAAGAAGAAAGATATAAACATACTGATTTTAGATTTAATGGAAATCTTTCTGGAACTAGAATTGATTCCTTTTTAGAATTTCATCCCGTTGCAAAAAAAATAGCAGACTCATTGTATTTGAAAAGAGAATTAAGTCTTCGTAAAATTAACAAAATAAAAAAAGTAGCAAGAACAATTGCGGATATTACTGAAAGTACTTTGATAGAGGAAGAACATATTTTAGAATCAATTGGTTTTAGCAAGCTTACTGAATATTCTCTAAGGCTAGCAGCATGAATATTTTCAATCCTAAAACAGGAAACCCTACTTGACTCAAATTTTAAATGTAGTTTTCATGTTCTAATGGCAAGAGATCTAAACAAAGTAATTCTAATCGGGAGACTCACTAGAGACCCTGAAATCAAAGTTGTGAACACTACAACAGTTGCTAGTTTCAGCATTGCAAACAATAATACTTATGTAAGCAATGGACAAAAAAAAGAAGAAGTAAGCTATTTTGACTGTGAGGTCTGGGGAAAACTCGCTGAGATTCTAAGAGACTACACAAAAAAAGGGAAACAAATCTTAGTGGAAGGAAGACTTCACCAGTCCACCTGGGACACCCCAGATGGCAAAAAAGCAAGTAAAATTCGAGTTAGGGTAGAAAATTTTCAACTCCTAGGTGCAAGAGATGATGCAGCTCCAAGAAGCCAATCACATGAAGAATCTTCAAATACTGCTTATGAATCAAACTATTCGGGTGGAATGCAGGAAGTAGATGTAGAGGATATTTTTTAATTTCTAGACCTTCAGTTGACAATTTTCTAATTTCTAGGATTATGTCCCATAATGCAAGAATCTGATTTTACTCATCTCCATCTACACACAACTTATTCTATGCTAGATGGAGCTATACACATTCCTTCTCTTGTGAAGCATGTAAAATCTTCAGGTATGAGCTCAGTTGCTGTAACAGATCATGGAAATATGTATGGTGCCATTGAGTTTTATAAAGAAGCAACTAAGTCAGGTGTTAAACCTATTATCGGATCTGAATTTTATGTTTCTGCAAATCGTTCAGATGAATCAGAGTTGGACAATATTCCTGATGGAAATGCATACCACCTAATTTTACTTGCAAAAAACCAAATAGGTTATCAAAATCTTATCAAACTTTCTAGTAGATCATTTACAGAAGGCTTTTATAAAAAGCCCAGAATTGATTATGATCTTCTTTCTAGAAACTCTGATGGTCTTGTTTGTCTAACAGCATGTCTAGCGGGGGAAGTTCCTCGTAAAATGATGGAAGGAAAAGAAGATCAAGCGGGCAGACTTGCCTACATGTTGAATGAAATCTTTCATAGTGAAGATTTTTATCTTGAAATCCAAGATCATGGAATTCCTGAACAGAATACTGTCGCTAAACGACTTAATGAGTTTTCTAAAAAATCTGGAATTCCACTCATTCTAACGAATGACTCACATTTTTTAAAAAAAGATGATCAAGAAGCCCAAGATATTCTGCTACGGATTGGGACTAAAAAAAGTATTTCTGATGCTATGCCCTTTGGCTTTAATTCAGAGTTCTATGTGAAAACACCAGCTGAGATGGCTAAACTCTTTCCTGAACTACCAGATGCATATCTTAAAACATTAGAAGTAAGAGACAAATGTAACCTAACGTTCAAATTTGGTGAAAATAAACTTCCCGACTTTAAAGTTCCAGATGGGTTTAATGAATATACTTATCTTGAAAAATTAGTAGAAGAAGGTTTAACAAAAAGATATTCGGTAATCACTGAAGAGATTCGAAATCGAGTAACGTTCGAAATGAATACTGTTAGAGCTATGAACTTTGCAGGCTATTTTCTAATTGTTCAAGACTATATTAATTTTGCAAAAAAATCTTCTATTCCTGTTGGTCCAGGTAGAGGTTCTGCTGCAGGTTCCATTGTTGCTTATGCTATTGGAATGACTAACGTTGATCCACTGAAGTATGGTCTTCTATTTGAAAGATTTCTAAATCCTGATAGAAAAGATATGCCCGATGTGGACACTGATTTTTGTGTAGAGCGAAGAGAAGAAGTAATTAACTATATTAAAGACACCTATGGAGAAAATAAAGTAGGTCAGATAATCACGTTCAATAGTCTTGCAGCAAAAGCAGCATTGAAAGATGTTGCTAGAGTTCTCAATTTAAGTTTTACAGAATCCAATGAAATTTCTAAAGCATTTCCTCCTCCACAAAAAGCAAAAAGTATCGAAGAAGCCCTTGAAATTTCTCAAGAGCTAAGAGCAATTAGAGATAAATCAGAAACTCATAAAAAAGTTTTTGCAATTGCACAAAAGTTAGAAGGAAACTATCGCCAACCTGGAAGACATGCTGCTGGAGTTGTAATATCTCCTTTGCCAATGGAAACTGTTGTGCCACTTGCTACTGTTGCAGAGAAAGGTAAGAATACTCGTTCTATTGTAACACAATATGATAAGGACCAACTAGAAAGTGTAGGTCTTATCAAAATGGATATCTTAGGTTTGAATAATCTCACTACCTTGGATCAAGCAATTCGTCTAGTTGAACAAAGACATAAGATTAAAATAGATTTAGACTCTTTGCCCTTAGATGATCCTAAAACGTATTCTCTTCTCAAAAAAGCAAACACACTAGGAGTGTTTCAATTAGAGTCCTCAGGGATCACCGATCTTGTTGCCAAATCCCAAGTGAATACATTTGAGGAAATTGTTGCACTCATTGCATTATATAGACCAGGTCCTATGGACTCAGGGATGTTG
This sequence comes from Leptospiraceae bacterium, assembly GCA_033762425.1. Classification (GTDB taxonomy): domain Bacteria; phylum Spirochaetota; class Leptospiria; order Leptospirales; family Leptospiraceae; genus JANRLP01. The sequence continues at coordinate 224,719 of JANRLP010000024.1, read as the reverse complement.
CAGGATTATTTAGACAGAAAAAGTGGTAAACAAAAAGTAACCTATCCCCATTCCTCAGTTGAAACTGTTTTAAAGGAAACTTTCGGCGTTGCAGTTTATCAAGAACAAGTGATGAGCATCTCTAGAATCATCGGTGGATTTTCTATGGGTGAATCTGATATGCTCAGAAAAGCAATGGCCAAAAAGAAAGTTGATCTTATGGAAGAACTTAAAGCTAAGTTTATTACAGGAGCAACAGCACAAGGACATGAATCTAAATTTGCATCAGACTTATTTGACCTACTAGAAAAATTTGGTGGATATGGTTTTAATAAATCACATTCAGTTGCTTATGCACTGATTACTTACCAAACAGCATATTTCAAAGCTAACTATCCAACTGAGTTTATGACAGCGTTACTCGCAAGTGAACAGAATGATACTAGTAGAATAGTTAAGTTCATCAATAATGCTAAAGAAATGGGTATTAAAATTTTATTCCCTGATGTTTGTGAATCAGATGTTTCATTTAGTATTCCTGAAGATAATACGATTCGATTTGGAATCTCTGCGTTAAAGGGTGTTGGTTTAATTGCAGGAAATGCAATTGTAGATGCTAGAAAAAAAGTAAATTCTTTCAAAACACTCACTGAATTTCTATCTAATGTAGATCCATATGTGATTAATAAAAAAGTAATCGAAGCACTGATCCAAGCAGGAGCACTCGATAGTTTTGGGTATACCAGAAAATGTCTTTTTGAGTCTATTGACTATTTATTAAGTTTTGCTTCCCAAGAACTAGAGCGTAAGCGTGCAGGTCAAGGAAATCTATTTGGTGCAGCAAGTGAAGTATATTCATTACAACTCCCTAAAAATTCAGAAGAATGGGAAATGGATGAGAAGTTAAAAAAAGAAAAAGCAATTACAGGACTTTTTCTTACTGGGCATCCACTAGATAAATTCAAACGTGAACTTTCTAAACTTTCCTTTACTACGATTGATAGATTAGATGAATTTCCTTCAGGAAAAAGAGTGGAACTATGTGGAATCATTACAGTACCTGAGCATAAGTTTACAAAAAAGAATGAAGAATTTGTAAATTTTAAATTAGAAGATTATACGGGAGATATAGACTGTACGATCTTTCCTAAGTCATATCAAAAATTCAAAGAGCTAATCAAAGAAGACGAAGCAGTTTTTTTAACAGGTGTATTAGATAAAGTTGAAATTGGTGAAGCTGAATTGAAGGGTCAAGTATTAGTGAACTCAGTGGAAATACTGAATGAAACTAATCTAGAAAGCAAACTAGAAAAAACAATTCATCTTATCATCGATACTGACAAGACTAAGGACTTATCTATCATCAATTCCATTCACTCAATTCTTACTTCATTTAAGGGAAACTGCAAAGTATTTTTTCATCTTAAGAGTCATTCTAATTCTAAAAAAGTGATTAGAGTGCATGATCATTTTAGAGTAGAACCAATTAAAGAGCTTTTCTATAGACTAAGTGAGGTTTTAGGAAAGGAAAACATCTTCTACTCTGTGGGTGATGAAATAAAGCCTGTAAAGATATAATTTCATAACAATTACTGAACTACTCATTTTTGTTTCAAACTAAAAAAAATTATAGACTATTTAAGAATTTTTGCAATAGTTTCATCTTGTGGTTTTTATTCCTTTGAAATATCTATTTTCTTTCATTTTCGTATTATTTAGTTTTATTAATTGTGAGGCTGAAAGAGATATATCTAACTCAGAAACAGTGATTAGAGGTTTCATCGATCTATCTAAGATTCCTTTTGAAAAAGGTACTGTTGTTGCACTAGATGGTGAATGGGAATTTTATCATGAAAATTTTCTAATGACTGATAAAAAAGATATTTCTACATTAGATCCAATCTATCTTCAAGTGCCTAACACTTGGAATGGTGTTATTGTCAGGGGTCAAGAACTCAGTGGGCAAAGTTATGGATCTTATAGATTAAAATTTATTTTAGATACTCCAAACCAAATCTATGCAATCAAAGCTTTAGACCTTGCAACTTCTTATAAAATTTGGGTGAATGGTGAAGAAGTTTTTTCTAATGGTAAAATAGGTAAATCAATGGAAGAAGCAGTTCCACAGTTTTATCCCGATATAGTTTATGTAAAAAATCTTAAAGAAGAAAATGAACTCATAGTCGAAATCAGTAATTTTTCTCACCTTAAGGCAGGATTTTGGGAAAGTCTTACCTTTGGTAGTTTGCCTGGGATCCAAAGCTATAGAGAGAAAAAATTTGGTTTTGATTTATTTCTAACAGGAAGTCTTCTTATCATGGGCATCTATCATATAGGTCTTTTTTCACTTAGAAGAAATGATAAGTCTAGTCTATTGCTTGGAATCTTTTGTTTCATTATGATCTTTAGATTAATTACTACTGGTGAAAGAGAGTTATATACTTATTTTCCAGAAATTAATTGGTTCTTTGGAATGAAACTTGAATACTTAACGTTCTATTTAGCAACTCCTGTCTTTTCAGCTTTCTTAAATTCACTTTATGAAGAAGAATTCAGAACAATACCAACTAGAGTAATTTTATTGGTCTCAGGATTTTTTGCAATGTTAGTAATTTTTCTTCCTGTGAATCTATTCGTAAGAACTGCAGTTCCTTATCAAATTATCACAGTGCTTTGCATGTTCTATGGAGTTTATGCACTTATCAAAGCTGGTCTTGCTAAAAAAGATGGTGCTTTCATTGCACTTACTGGGTTTATCGTTTTAGTGTTTACAATCATAAATGATATCCTCTATGGAAATTTTTTAATCAATACTGCTCAGCTTGCACCATTTGGTTTATTCATTTTTATTTTCTCTCAAGCATTTATGCTTTCTTCAAGATTCTCTCGTGCATTTTTAAATGTTGAAGTTCTTTCACAAGATTTATCTAAGACTAACAAAGCTTATAGTAGATTTGTTCCAACGGAATTCTTAGGTTTTCTAAAAAAAGAAAACATAATGGATGTTAAACTTGGGGATCAGATCAGAAAAGAAATGACAATTCTATTTTCAGATATTCGCTCTTTCACAGAATTATCTGAGAACATGTCTCCTGAAGAAAATTTTGATTTTATTAATTCCTATCTTAAGTATATGAGTCCTATCATTAGAAGAAATGGTGGATTCATTGATAAGTATATTGGGGACGCAATCATGGCTTTGTTTCCAGAATCCCCAGATAGTGCTTTAGAAACGGCAATGCAAATGATTGAGGGTTTAAGTGAATTCAATAAAGAACGAGTTGCAAAAGAGCTTTCACCGATTAGAATAGGGATCGGTATTCACAAAGGAAGTCTGATGCTTGGTACAGTTGGTGATCCTGATAGAATGGAGGGAACTGTGATTTCTGATGCAGTGAATCTTGCATCTAGATTGGAAGGTCTAACTAAAATATATGGTGCAAGTATAATTATAAGTGAACAAACGTTAGTTGGTCTTGATGATGCATCAAAATATGCGTTTAGATTTTTAGGAAGGGTTGAGGTAAAAGGTAAAAAAGAGACTTCACCAGTTTTTGAAGTTTATGAAGCAGATGAAAAAGAAATTAAATCTAAAAAAGCTGAAACTCAATGGATTTTTGAAAAAGCAATTCATGCATTCTTTAGTGGAGAAAAGGCGGAAGCATTAAGACTATTTGAAACAGTCTTTGAGAAGAATCATTCTGATGTTGCTGCATTTTATTATCTTCAAAAATGCAAACTAGCAAAATCTTTTGATACAGAAAAAAAAGATTAGTGAAATACCGAAATAAGATCTAGTTCTTTTAAATTTTTTCTTAGTCTTCTAATTTGTAACTCTAATAAATTTTTATAAATAATCTTCGCAGTTTTATGATGAGTGTCTGCAAAGTTTTTGAAAGAATTTTTTGTAATCAAACAAGTTCTAAGTTGATTGGATCTAACAATTACTGATGCTGAAGCTGGTTCTTCATCTATCAAAGAATATTCACCAAAACAATCAAATGTATTTAGTTGGATGATTTTTATTTCTGAAATTCTATTGGAATTTTTTGGAAGAAACACTGTTGCCTCTCCGTCCAGAATAATAAAAAGTCCATCGCCAGTTATTCCTTCTTCCAAAAGAAGTGTTCCTTTAGAATAGGTTTTAAACTCTCCCACCCTAGCTAAATTTCTAACTTCAGAGTCTTCTAAATCAAAAAGAATTTTTCCTTTAGTAAGTGCCTGTATATCTTCATGAGAGTGCATCTAGTCCAATTGATTTTATCGATTAAGCTTGTCGAATCAAATTTTCAAGAAAACTTTTATAGAAATTTCAACTTTAAATTATATAACTATTCGATAATAGTACTATGACACCTAATGAGATATTGTATTTAATTTCAGGATTGATAGGTGGCTTTTTTTTAAGACATTTTCTACATCATTTTATTAACCCTGAGCAAAAATACGAGGAGCAAGACCTTGCAGAAGAAGTAAGTGCTTCGGGAGTTCCTATTCCCGCCAAGGAAATCGGAGTTAGAAGAGTGTTTACTGCAAGCAGGTTAGGGGATCCCATAACACCTGATGAAGTTGTTTTTGATCAAAAAGGAATTACATTTAATGTGAAAACTTTGTTTTCAAGCACTGAAAGTTTTGTTTTGTACTCTGATATCTCAGGGGTTGAGATCGTAGAATCTTTGATTCTAGCAACTATAAAAGTAAAACCTAAGATTAGAAATGAAATTAAGATTGATAATTTCACCAAAGAAGACGCGGGTCTAATCAAAAAATACATTTTAGAAAAACTTGCTTGAGATTTTTTTTTATCGGAATTCAAACTAGTAAAAAAAATCTGGATTTATGCAATCATTAGAATCAATTAAACGTGGAACAGTAGAAATTATTCCTGAAGCTGAACTCTTGCAAAAACTGAATTCAGGAAAGAAATTGAAGATTAAAGCGGGATTTGACCCAACTGCACCAGATTTACATCTAGGTCATGCAGTATTATTAAAAAAAATGCGTGAGTTCCAAGACCTAGGTCATGAAGTCAATTTTTTGTTAGGAGACTTCACTGCAATGATTGGAGATCCAACAGGAAAATCAGAAACTCGAAAAAGGTTAACTAAAGAAGAAGTTTTAATTAATTCAAAAACTTATGAAGAGCAAGTATTTAAAATCCTTGATAGAGCTAAAACCAAGATTGTATTTAACTCAGCTTGGTGTGGTGAAATGAGATTTGAAGACGTTCTTATCCTTGCTTCTAAATATAATGTTGCTAGGCTACTTGAAAGAGATGATTTTTCTAAACGATTTAAAGCAGGCAATCCAATTTCTATGATCGAGTTTTTATATCCTTTGGTTCAAGGATATGACTCAGTTGCAATGGAAGCTGATATAGAATTAGGGGGGACTGACCAAAAGTTCAATCTTTTAGTCGGTAGAGAGCTTCAAAAAGATTATGGAAAAGAGCAACAAGTAGTTATTACTCTTCCTCTTTTAGTTGGATTAGATGGTGTGAAAAAAATGTCTAAGTCTTTGGGCAATTATATAGGATTTAATGATTCAAGTATAGATATGTATGGAAAAATACTTTCAATTTCTGATGAACTTATGTGGAACTATTTTGAACTCCTAACTAGTTTACCAATGCAAGAAATTCAAAATAGAAAAGAGGGAATAGCTTCTAACCAACTTCATCCAAAAGAAGTTAAGTCTGAGCTTGCACTTCTGATTATGAATCAATTTCATTCGGAACAACAAAATCTGGAAGCAAAAGAAGAATGGAATAAAATTCATAATTCCAAAAATAGAGCAATACCAGAAGAAATGGAAGTTTATACAGTTTCAGAAATTGAGTTTGCTAATGGAAACCCAATGTTAATTTCTACTCTAACAAAGGCAAAATTTTTTAGCTCGAATAGTGAAGGAATTAGGATTTTAAAGAATGGTGGTCTATACTTAGCTGAAGAAAAACTGACTAATGAGAAACTAACGTTAGAAAAAGGAAAAACGTACGTTGTTCGGCAGGGTAAAAAAGGTAAGTTTTTAAAATTACAAACCTAGTGGGATGGAAACAATAAAACTAGATCCTTGGTTGAGCTCGCTTTTCACTTGAATTGAACCATTCAGAACTTCTACATATTCTTTCACGATAGATAGTCCAAGTCCAGTTCCTTTTACAAAACCTGAATTGGAACAACGATAGAAACTTTCAAATATATTTGGAAGGTCTTCTTCAGGAATACCAATTCCTTGATCAGAAACAGTGAGGATTGCATTTGAATCGGTCTTTTCAATGCTTAGTGTTACCTTAGTTTCTGATGGAGAATATTTTAGTGCGTTAGAAAGAAGATTAATCAGAACATGATGAAATAACTTTTTATCTATTGAGATTAATATTTCACTTTCTTGAGTAATAATTTCAATTCTATTTGAAGATGAAGATTCAACTGTGACTTCTTCAATGATTTGTTTACATTCATTTACAATGTTTACTTTTTCAAATCTTGTAAGAACCTTTCCTTCTTGTATTCTTGCAATATCTAAAATATCATCTAATAGCTGATTTAGTCTTTTTAAAGAATTATATACTTTAGAAAATTTTGACTTATTATCTTGTGGAGAACCCTCTCCTATAGCTCTTTCTATTAGTTGTACTGAAGTTCCAATAATTGTAAGTGGAGTCCTAAATTCATGAGAAATTAATGATACAAATTTATCTTTGAGTTGATTAACCTCTTTTTGTTTTTCCAAAGCTAGTTTAATTTCTTTCTCAGCCCTTTTGGAATCTGTTATATCATGCATGGTTCCAAAAATAGATTTTAGATTTCCATCAATTCCAATGATAAAGATAATTTTTATATTAAAAGCTTTTTCAACTGAGTTAATATTTGTAATTATATCATAATTAATTTCTTTTTCTTTTCTATAAATTCGTTTTAAAATCTCACTATAGTCTTGATTTTCAACTGGTGTGATAATTTTAAAAAACTTATCAGGTTTTAATGGTCCATCTTTTGGATGAATGGATAGAAGATTATATATCTCTGGTGAAAAAATAAGTTCTCCAGATTCAATATCATATTCCCAATCTCCTAAATGAGAAAGTTTTTGTGCTTCATATAGATTTTTTTGAGTTTTTAAAAGCACTTGTTGAAAGTTCTTATTTAATTCAATTAACTTTTGCTGACTTAGAAAAGCCTTTTCCAACTCTTCCGTTCTTTTGGCAACTTTCACTTCAAGTTCTAGGTTCTCTCTTTCTAGATAGGATTTTAGTTCCTGTTCAATCTTCTCAACTTTTTTTGCATTCGTTATATCTCTTAAGATAATTGAAAAACCTTTTAAATTTAAGAACTTGTCTTTAATTGGGGTAAGAGTGAAGTAAATATTCTTTTTATTAGAATCTTTATCTAATTCAAACTCTGTTGAATAACTCCCCATTTTTAATGCAAATGCTCTTGAAGAAAGAACTGAATGATCCTCTGAACGAAATATTTCTATAAAACTCTTGCCAATAGCATTTTCAGAATTGACTTCAAGAAACATTTCGCAACCTCTATTCCAAGTAGTAATTTTACCATCTAGATCTGTTAAAAAAATTGCATAGTCCTTTAGATTATCAATCAGTAGTTGAAAATTAGTTTCAGTTTCTTTTAACTTTTCATCAGTATAGAACTTTTCAATAGCCTGTTTTACTGTGCTCAAAAGTGCTTCTATCTTTAAAGGTTTATATAAGTAGCCAAAAGGTCTTACTTCAAAAGATTTTTCAATCGTTTCTTTTGACTCATCCCCTGTAATAAAAACAATTGGGCAAGAGTACATCTTACTTAACTTACTCGCAAGATCGATTCCATTCATTTCGCCTTCAAGATTGATATCTGATATAATCAGATCTGGTTTTAATATCTGAATCTCATGAAAAGCTATCTCAGCATTAGTAGATTTTCCAATTAAATCATAGCCTTCTTTTTTTAAAAACCTTTCGACTAATTTTTGTGTTGGAATATTATCTTCAACTAAGTAAATTCTTTTCTCCAAATTGTTCCCCATATCAGTTAATCTTATTATCTAAGCTATTTGAGCATTGTTTTATCATTATCGAGTTGATAAATTGTTTTTTTGATTTTGAGATAGATTTATTATTATTCTAAAGCTACTACAAGTTTACACTTAAAATGAACTCAAAAGTTTTTGGCTCTGATGAATTTTTTAAAAAAATAATACTTTTAATTAATTCGGTGTGTCATAACCAGTATTATATATATTTACAATATTATGAGAAATTCATAAAATTGGGAGATTTTCAATGAAAAAAAATATTTCCATCTATGATCTATCCAAAAAAGACCTAATCTCTGCTTGGACAAAATCCCCTTTTCCTTTAGAAATTCAGGAAGAAGCAAAAATTGCACTAAATGAATTAGAAAACTCACAAACTTCCTCACTTTTAGAAGCTTTTACAATTCCTCTCGAATTTGGTACAGGTGGAATTAGGGGCAAAATTGGAAATGGAATTGGGAAAATGAATTTATATACGATTGGCCGTGCAGCACTTGGATATTCTAGATTTCTGGTTTCAAAATATAAATCTCCCTCAATTGTGATTGCCTATGATTCTAGAAGGATGTCTATTGAGTTTGCTGAAGCTACTGCTATAGTTGCTTCAAGTCTTGGGATCAAAGTAAAACTTTTTCCGAATGTAGCACCAACACCAATCCTGTCCTTTGCAATTAGAGAATTAAAAGCAAAGGGTGGTGTAGTAATCACAGCAAGTCATAATCCTCCTGAATATAATGGATTCAAAGCTTATTTAGAAGATGGCGGACAACTTGTAGCCCCTTTTGATTCTAAAATTATTGAAGAAATCAATTCAATTATTGATTGGAATGAACTTCCTGAGTTCAAAAAGGGTGATACTTACAAGAAACTTGTATCGAAGGTTGATAAAACTCTTTTTGAATCTTATAAGAAAAAAGTGATAAGTTCTCCAATCTATAATAAAAAGCTATCGTCAAGCGATAGGAATCGAGTTTCGATAGTATACTCCCCACTTCATGGAACAGGTGGAGTTTATATGAAGGGTCTTTTAAACACAGCTGGATATAAAAAAGTTTTTCTAGTTCCTGAACAAGAAAAACCTAATGGTGAGTTTCCAACTGTCAAATCACCTAATCCTGAAGAAAGAGAAGCTCTTGTTCTTTCTGAAAAAACTTCAAAAGAAAAAAAAGCTAATATCTTTCTAGCCTCTGATCCAGATGCGGATAGACTTGGAGTTGGTGTTTTAGACTCAGCTGGTAACTATGTTCTATTGAATGGAAACCAAATTGGAAGCATTCTCTGTGCTTATCTTTCTGAAAAAGTAACTGAAAAAGGCAAACCTAAATTTGATTATCAAATTTTTAAAACCATTGTTACTACTGATTTACAAGAAAATATTGCTAAAAAGAATAAACTCAAAATAAAGAATGTACTAACTGGTTTTAAGTTTATCGGTAGTGAAATGACCAAGTTGGAAAAAGATAAGAAGAAGAAATTTTTGTTTGGAGGAGAGGAGTCATATGGTTATTTACCAGTTGAAATTATGCGTGATAAAGATTCACTTTCTTCAGCATTACTGCTATTAGAAGTTCTAACTGATAAAAAAGATCTTCTAGCTTACTTAGATGAAATATATCTAAAATATGGTCTTTTCCTAGAATCCCTAAAATCTATTAATCTTGAAGGGGAGGCGGGAAAGTCTAAAATTAAAGCAAGTCTTGAATCACTAAGAACAAAAGATCTTGTTGGTTTAGAGATTGCGGGAAGAAAGGTAGTTGGAGTTTTAGACTTTAAAAATAAAAAAGCAACAGGTATAGCAAAGTCTAGTGCGTTTTCTGGACTACCATCTTCAGATGTGATCCAACTTCTACTTTCGCCTAACGCTAAACTAACAATCCGTCCTTCTGGAACTGAACCGAAAGTGAAGCTATATTCTTCTTTTGAATCTAGGGTCTCACCTAAAAATAGAATTGAGATAAGTGAGTTAAAAGACTCACTAAATGCAGAGATTAAACTCGCAGAAAATGAATTTACTAAACTAGCAGGTCTTGAATGAAAGAACAAATAACTAAATCTCTATTCCTAGAAATTAAAGAAAGATCGGATAAATATATTCTTGGTAACTATAAACGTTATGAGATAGCTTTTGAGTATGGAAGTGGAGATTTGCTCTATGACTTGAATGGAAAGGAATATATTGATTTTCAAAGTGGAATCGCAGTAACAAATTTAGGACATGGAGAAGCTGATATCATTGAATCTCTCAGAGATCAGGCTGATAAATTGATTCATACCTCTAATCTGTTTTATTCTAAAGAACAATCTCTTTTAGCAGAAGCAATTATTGTAAATAGTTTTCCTGGAAAAGTTTTTCTTTGTAACTCTGGAACTGAGGCGAATGAGGCTGCATTTAAGTTAGCACGAAAGTTTGCACTTTCTAAAAAGATTGAGAGTCCTGTAATTTTATCTTTAAAGGGAAGTTTTCATGGAAGAACAAGTGCGGCTATGATGCTCACTGGTCAAGAAAAAGTTCGAAATGGTTTTGGACCAATGATTCCCGGTTTTGATTATATTGAAGAGAATAATATTCAAAGCCTAGAATCTAAATTTAAAGAGCATAAGGGTAAAATTGCTGCACTAATCTTAGAACCAGTTCTAGGAGAATTTGGTGCATTACCACTCACAGATGAGTTCTTACTATCGTCTCGCAAGATTACTGCTGAAGAAGGAGCGATGTTCATCTTAGATGAAATACAAACTGGTATGGGAAGAACAGGAAAACTTTTTTGTTATCAACACTACCCATTCTATCCTGATGCAATGACTCTTGCTAAAGGACTTGGTTCTGGTTTTCCGATTGGAGCATTAGTAGTTGGTGAAAAGTTTACTGAATACTTAACTCAAGGTTCACATGGTTCAACATTTGGAGGCAATCATCTTGCTGCAGTGGTCGCTTATGAAACACTAAAAGTTATTTTAGGTCGTGAGTTGTTAGTAAATTTACCTCCACTTTCTGAATTTTTGTTTAGGAGACTTAGAATCTTACAAGCTAAATTTCCATCAATTATCAAAGAGGTGAGAGGAAGGGGACTTCATATTGGACTAGAGTTAAATGTACTATCAAGACCAATTGTTGAGAAATGTCTTGAGAAGGGATTAATCATTAACTCTACAAATGAAACTATGATTAGAATCATGCCCCCACTTACAGTGAGCATTGAAAGAATTGATGATGCAATGAATATTTTTGAATCTGTACTATTTGAATATTCTACGTAACTACTTCTTTTCTACTTTACGTAGTGCACAGTTTGCAAACCATTCACAACGAAGACAAAACTCGTCAGTTTCATTATAAGTTGGAGGAGGGCAAATGTTTGCATTTTCAACTTGAAGTGGGACTAGAAAATCCATTTTTTCTGAATCAGTTGGTAAATGAGAAAGTTCACTAAGTAGTTTCTTATTCTTAACAAACTGAAATTCAAGGGATTCTGAAATTTTCCCTTTGCTTTTTGAGATAGGAACAACTTGAGCAATTTTACTAATCAACTCAGTAGGCAAGGCTCCTCTGTTGAAAAAATAGTAGAATATATATCCACCAATTGCACCACCTAAATGTCCTTCATGGCTTAGAGGAATAGAGTTAGGAAATAAACTTAGTGCAAGTCCAAACAATAAACTTACAATCACAATGTAGGAAGCCTTTACGGGAATTACAAAGAATAAGTATAGTTCAACCTCTGAGTAAATGATTCCAAAAATCGCCAATAACCCAAAAATTCCACCACTAGCTCCAACTGTTGGGGTTAAAGAAAATCGAGTATGATCTCCTGTAATCATAAAGTTTATATAGCCAAATAATACAATTATGATTCCGCCAGTAATAATAGAGAATAAAAAGCATAGTATAAAGTTTTTTGCTTGCATTCTTGGAAGTAAAAACTCTGCCAAAAGATATAAAGAATATAAGTTCATTATTAGATGAAGTGGAAAACCTGAATTAGCATGTAGAAAACCATAAGTAATTATCTGCCAATAGTTACCGTCTAAGAAAAAATTTGGTGTTAGAGCAAATAAATAAGTGATAAGAATTTCTAATTTAATATCAGATTTAATAATATATTGTCCTAAATTAATTAAAGAAGTAGTCAAAAGTATGATTGTAAGTGGATGGAATATAGAATATCCAAATAGTGAAAGAGAGCCAGTTTTTTTCCTTGCCATAGAGGATAGTTTTCCAACTCGTATTTTTTTAGTCAAGCAAGCGAGGATAAGTATATCAATTGAGAAGTGATTTTGTCAAGTCAATGGATTGGAGAAAGGATTCATTGGAGCTTTTAGACCAAAGAAAAATTCCTAAAAGCAAAGAATATATTCAATGTAAGTCCTTAGAGGAAGTAATTCATGCTATTAAAGAGATGATTGTTAGAGGAGCTCCAGCAATTGCCCTCTCGGGACTATTTGGGATAGTGCTTTATCTAAAATCTCTCTCCAAAAAACCAGAGTATTCAGAGCTTAAAGCTAAACTAGATGAGTTACTTGCTTCTAGACCAACTGCCGTTAACCTTAGACTAGCACTTCAGAGTTTTCAAACAATCATTTCATCAGAAAACTTTTCTAAACTTAGTCTAAATGATTTGATTCTTGATGCAGAGAATTTTGCATTAAATGAGTTTTCAAAGGATTTAGAAACAAATATCTCTATTGCTAGAAACGGAATGGAAATATTTAAGAATAAGAATGCTCCCCTAGAGTTTATCACTCATTGCAATACTGGTGCAATTGCCACAGCTGGAGTTGGAACTGCTATAGGTGTTTTTCGTGCACTAAAATCGGAAAATATTCCATTCCATGTTTATGTAGATGAAACAAGACCTTACCTCCAAGGCTCAAGGCTAACTGCATGGGAGCTTATGGAAGAAAATATTTCCTGTACAATTCTTGCTGATAATATGGCAGGATGGCTAATGAACGAAAAAAATATTGATGCTGTTATCGTCGGTGCTGACAGAATTGCCTCGAATGGTGACACAGCAAATAAGATAGGTACATATTCTCTTGCAATACTTGCCAAAGAACATAACGTTCCTTTTTACGTTGCAGCAAGTGCAACAAGTTTTGATTTCAAAATTAAGTCAGGGAAAGAAATTAAAATTGAAATGAGAGATGAAACTGAACTAACGCAATATTCTTTTTTAAAAAATTCTCAAGGAAAGAATCTAATTGAGGAAGGAATTTTTTCACCAATTGGAGCTAGAGCAATCAACCCTTCTTTTGATATTACTCCTGCAAAGTATATAACAGGAATCATAACTGAGAGAGGAGTTATCTCTCCTGTGAGTGAAAATTTGATTCAAAGTATGATGAGTAAAACATTTTGAGATATAAAATTCAAAAATTACATTCTTCAATATTTTATCTTTGACAAATTTCTTCAAATTCCTAGTTTGAATCTAGAGCATAAATATGGAGGAAATTTTTTTCCATATTTATGCAGAAATTAATTTCTAAGAAAGAAAGGTTGGAGAATGAAAAAAATTATTGTTATTGAAGATGACAACGATATAGGAACTCTCATCAAAAAAATTCTAGATTCTTCGCACTATTCAACTGACGTTTATGTGACTGGTGAAGATGGGTTAAAAGGTTACAAAACAGAAAAACCTGATTTAATAATTCTAGATCTTACTCTACCAGATATCGATGGGATAGAAGTTTGTAGAACAATTCGCAAAGCTGATGAAGCTACACCAATTTTTATTCTCTCTGCTAGAAATGAAGAAATTGATAGAATCATGGGTCTTGAATTAGGTGCAGATGACTATATATCTAAGCCATTCTCAATTCGTGAGCTAAAAGCTAGGATTGATGTATTTTTCAGAAGATGGGATAGTGCTCACGGTGGTAAACCTTTCTTAAATCGCTCAGTGATAACTGCTGACGGTGAGATCATTAGAGGACCATTGAAAATTGACCCAATCAGAAGAAGAGTTTCGGTAGATGATAATAACATCATCAATATTTCTAGGAAGGAATTTGATATTCTCTATTTACTTGCATCTACTCCTGGTAAGGTTTACTCTCGTGAGATGATATTAGATGCAATCTGGGGAGTAGAGTGGGATGGGTTTGAGAGAATGATAGATAGTCATATCAAAAGAATTCGTTCTAAATTCGAAAGAAATAATTTACATCCAGAATGGATAGAAACAATTTGGGGTGTAGGCTATAGATTCAACGACAATTTCGATAAATTTAATCACAGAAGTAATTAAGCTTCAGTATAAATCATCCTTGAGACTCAAGGATGATTTATTGATATTAATTAAATAAAAACTTCCTCTTTTTGATCTGGTATGATACCATTAGTATCACTAAGCACGAGTACTCCACAGATTCTCCAGTTTTCGTCCATAGTTTTTACAATATATCTAGTGGATATTTGATATAAAAATTCTTTAGTTTCGGTTTTAAATACCCAATATACCCAAAAAGAAATTTTGTCTTCTTCTTCAAAAGTACTTTCACCAAGTTCAAAATTAATTTCTGCTAACTTCCATTCATTATACTGAATTAGGGTGGATTTTAAAATTGGAATAAACTCTTCTTTATTTTGAAAAGTTAAGATTTCTGACTTGGTAATAAATGTGCAAGGAAATTCATAAAATGGTATAACTAGTTCCACAGAATTGTCTAAGAAACTATCTGCATAGTTCTTGAAAAAAACTTCAGCCTGCATCTATTCATTAGACCAATTATTATCCCATATTCTGTAAATAGTTTCCTTGCAGATGAAATAAAAAAAGAATTCTATCTTGAATCTTATCCACTTATTAATTTAAAGAAAAATTGGTATATTATTTGCATGAAATTTATTTTATAGATTATTGTTCAAGGTAGTTAAAAAAAGAAGTTTTGAGAGCCAAAATTTTTTAAAAACATTTGTTCTAAGCTAAGTCACAGTAGATATGGTCAATAAGACCTTTGTGGAGGGATAAAAATGGAAATCGGAACCAAACCAGTTGCTCAAGGGCTATATGATCCAGTTAATGATAAAGATTCCTGCGGGGTAGGATTCATCGCAAATATTAAGGGAAAAAAATCTAAGGACATCATTGATAAAGGAATCAAACTTATGTGCAATCTAGAGCACAGAGGAGCTGAGGGAGCTGATCCAAAAACTGGAGATGGGGCGGGAATCATGATTCAGATTCCAGATGAGTTCTTTAGAAAAGTCCTTCCCTTTACTCTTCCTAACCAAGGTGAATATGCAGTAGGTGTCCTATTTTTACCCCAAGACTCAGTTGTTAGGGAATCTATAGAGAATATCATTGAAAAAGTAATTGTAGATGAGGGAGAAGAATTTCTTGGCTTTAGGGATGTTCCTATAGTTGAAGAAGTAGCAGGTCTTGTAGCTAGAAAAACTCTGCCAGTCTTCAAACAAGTTTTTGTTGCTAAAAGCAAAAATACTCCTGATGAAGATGCCTTTGAGAGAAAACTTTTCCTAATCAGAAGAATGATCGATAGAAGGGTTCGCTCAGAGCATAAACTAGATCGAAGCCAATACTATGTCCCAAGCTTTTCTTCTAGAACGATTGTATATAAAGGCATGTTGCTAGGAAATCAAGTAAAACCATTCTATAAAGATCTAAGTTCACCTGATATAATTAGTGCATTTTGCTTAACTCATACACGTTTTTCCACTAATACCTTTCCTACTTGGGATCTTGCACACCCATATCGAATGATTGCACATAACGGTGAAATCAACACACTAAGAGGGAACATCAACTGGATGGCGGCAAGACAGATGGTTATGGAATCTCCCCTTTATGGTACTGAATTGAAAAGAATGCTGCCCATTATCATGGAAGGGCAAAGTGATACAGCAACTTTTGATACTGTACTAGAGTTACTAGTGATGGGCGGAAGGAGTGTTCCACATGCAGTTATGATGATGATTCCCGAAGCTTGGTCAAAGAATACTGAAATGGATCCTGATAGAAGAGCATTCTATGAATTTCATGCAACTTTAATGGAACCTTGGGATGGACCTGCTGCGATTGCTTTTTCTGATGGCAGGGTAATCGGTGCAACTCTAGATCGTAACGGACTTAGACCTGCTCGTTATGTAATCACCAAAGATGATGAAATCATCATGAGCTCTGAAGCGGGAGTTTTAAACATTCCACCTGAGAAAATCGTAAAACTAGATAGGCTTCGTCCAGGTAGAATGTTACTCATTGATTTAGTCAAAGGACAGATCATTGATGATGAAGAAATTAAAAGTCAAATCAGTACAGCAAAACCTTATCGTCTTTGGGTAGAAGAAAAGATGGTTAGGTTGAATAATCTGCCTGAACCAAATAACGTAAAACTTCCTAACCATGATACCATACTGGAAAGAATGAGAGCCTTTGGTTATACTAACGAAGACGTTTATACTATAATGAAACCAATGGCAATTGCTGGGGAAGAACCAGTAGGTTCAATGGGTCTAGACAATAGTTTACCAGTTCTATCTGATAAACCGCAACCTCTCTTTAGATACTTTAAACAAAACTTTGCTCAGGTAACAAATCCTCCTGTGGATCCAATTAGAGAAGAGTTGGTAATGGAACTCACAACCTATATCGGTCCTGAAGGAAATCTACTTGGAGAAACTCCTGAACATGCTAATAGATTAGAACTAGAACATCCCGTTCTCACCAATGATGATTTTGAAAAGATAAAACAGATTAGCCAAGGACACTTTAAGTCTATTACACTGCCAATTCTTTTCAATCCGAACCTAAAGCATGATATGAGAAACTCATTAGATAAGGTTTGTTCTCAAGCAGCTGATGCAGTTCGCAATGGATTCAATCTAATCATAATCACTGATAGAGGTGTTAGCAAAGAACGTGCAGCAATACCAAGTCTTCTTGCAGTTGCGGGCTTACACCATTATCTAATCAGATCAGGTCTTAGAACTAAGACTGGGATTGTTCTTGAATCAGGTGAGCCGAGAGAGGTTGCTCATTTTGCATTACTTTGTGGATATGGCGTGAATGCTGTGAATCCATATCTTGCATTTGAAACCTTAGCTGACTTGATTAAAGAAGGTTTATTACCTGAAGTTGCAGACTATAAGGTTGCAAAAAAGAATTTTATCAAGTCCATTGGTAAGGGTTTATTTAAAGTATTTAGCAAAATGGGAATCTCTACCTTACAGTCTTATTGTGGGGCTCAGATTTTTGAAGCGATTGGTCTTGACTCAGAACTTGTCAATAATTATTTTACTGGCACGGCTTCTAGAATTGAAGGTTTGAGTCTAGAGATGGTGGAAGAAGAAACTGTTCGAAGACATAAAAATGCTTACGACCCAACTTTTTTCCCTGGCACTCTAGAACCAGGTGGAGTTCATTATTATCGTAAGAGTGGTGATGCTCACCTTTTCTCACCAAGTACAGTACATAAACTACAACAAGCTACTCAAAAGAATAGTTATGATGAGTTTAAAGAATTTTCTAAGATGATTGATGAACAAAATGAGAAACAAATTACTCTTAGAAGTCTTTTTAAGTTCAATGAAACAAAGAAAAATCCAATACCGATTGAAGATGTTGAGCCTGTTAAAGAAATCGTAAAAAGATTTCAGACTGGTGCAATGAGTTTTGGATCCATTTCTTGGGAAGCACATACAACACTTGCAATTGCAATGAATAGAATTGGTGCTAAATCTAATACTGGTGAGGGTGGAGAGGATGAGATTCGCTTCAAAACACTACCGAATGGCGATAGTATGCGCTCAGCAATCAAACAGGTTGCATCAGCAAGGTTTGGTGTTACCGCAAACTATCTTGTCAATGCAGATGATCTACAAATTAAAATGGCACAAGGTGCTAAGCCTGGGGAAGGAGGACAACTTCCTGGGCATAAAGTAGATAAATATATTGGTCAACTTAGATATAGTACTCCAGGAGTAACTTTGATTTCTCCACCTCCTCACCATGATATTTATTCTATCGAAGATCTAAAACAGCTAATCTTCGATTTGAAGAATGTAAATCCAAGGTCTAGAGTAAGTGTTAAATTAGTTTCTGAAGTTGGAGTTGGAACTGTCGCAGCAGGGGTTGCAAAGGCTAAAGCAGATCATATTCTGATTAGTGGGCATGATGGTGGAACTGGGGCAAGTCCTATTTCATCAATTCACTATGCAGGTACTCCATGGGAGATTGGACTCGCAGAAACACACCAAACGTTAGTCGCCAATGGTCTTAGGGATAGAGTTTATTTAGCAGTAGATGGAAAGATCATGACTGGTAAAGACGTAGTGATTGGTGCACTACTTGGTGCTGAAGAGTTTGGATTTTCTACTAGTGCTTTGATCACAGTTGGTTGTATCATGATGAGAAAATGCCATTTGAATACTTGTCCAGTTGGAGTGGCTACTCAGGATGAGTTTCTTAGAAGTAAGTTCACAGGTAAGCCTGAATATGTAGTTAACTTTATGTACTTCATAGCACAAGAAGTTAGAGAGATCATGGCAGAACTTGGGTTTAGAACTTTTAAAGAAATGGTTGGGCAAGTAGATAAAATCAAATTCAATAGACCTCATCTTCATTGGAAGGCAAGAGGTTTAGATTTTTCAAAGGTGCTTCATAAGGCTAAGGCACATTTTCCAACTGACTTGATTCGCACCAAGGCTCAAAATCATGAGCTTGATAAACAATTAGATAATGAGCTAATTCGTAAATCTGTAGCTGCACTTGATCATAGACAAAAGGTTAAGTTTTCAACTGAAGTAATTAACTTAAATCGATCTGTCGGAGCAATGCTTGCAGGTGAAGTAGCTAGAAAATACGGAGAAGCGGGTCTTCCTGAAGATACAATTGATATCAGCTTTATGGGAACTGCAGGACAGAGTTTTGGAGCTTTCTTAAACAAAGGACTAACCTTTAGACTTTGGGGTGAAGCGAATGATTATGTTGGAAAAGGACTATCTGGAGGAAAACTCATCATTAGGGTTCCTGAAAAAGTCACCTTTGATCCTGCTACAAACATAATTATAGGAAACACTTGTTTCTATGGTGCAACTAATGGAACTGCATTTGTGAATGGAATTGCAGGAGAAAGATTTGCGGTTAGAAATTCTGGTGCCTATGTTGTTGTTGAAGGAATTGGAGACCATGGTTGTGAGTATATGACTGGTGGACGAGTGATCGTTCTAGGTAAGACAGGAAGAAATTTTGCTGCTGGTATGTCAGGTGGAATTGCTTATGTTTGGGATAGTGAAGCTAATTTTGCTAAAAATGTAAACCTTCAGATGGTTGAGCTTGAAAGGCTAACTGATAAAGAAGAGATTGATGAGATCTTACATAAGATTACTCTTCATAAGGAATATACTAACTCAGAACGTGCTAAAGAAATCCTAAACAATTGGGAAAAAGAAATAGGTCGTTTTGTAAAAGTCATTCCATCAGATTATAAGAAAGCATTAGAGAAAGAAAAAAAACAGCAAGGTGCTGAAGTGAAGAAAGGAGAAAAAGTTCATGGGTAAGACAACTGGATTTATGGAGTTTAAACGGGAATATCTAAAAGCTGAACCTATTGAGTCCAGAGTTAAAAACTATAAAGAATTTGAACGTGCATATGACGAGGAAACTGCTAAAAAGCAGGGTGCTAGATGTATGGACTGTGGGATTCCCTTTTGTCATGGTGACACTGGTTGCCCAGTTGATAACCTAATCCCTGAATTCAATGATCTAGTCTATAAGGGTAAGTTTAAAGAAGCTCTAGACAATCTTCATTCAACAAATAATTTTCCAGAGTTTACGGGAAGGCTTTGTCCCGCCCCTTGCGAAAGTGCATGTACTTTGGGAATCATTGATCCTCCTGTTACTATCAAAGGAATTGAAAGAACAATCATCGATAGAGGTTTTGCAGAAGGTTGGGTTGTTCCAAAACCTTCTTCAACAAAGTCGGGAAAGAAAGTGACAGTAATAGGTTCCGGTCCAGCAGGACTTGCTTGTGCTCAACAACTTGCTAGAGCTGGTCATACTGTTACTGTATTAGAAAAATCTGATAGAATTGGTGGACTTCTTAGATATGGGATTCCTGATTTTAAGATGGAGAAATGGCTGATTGATAGAAGAGTTACCCAAATGCAAGAAGAAGGAGTTATATTTAAAACAAATGTAAATGCAGGAATTGATATTACAGCAAAACAACTTCTTGCTGAGACTGATGCCTTAGTACTTGCTATGGGAGCTGAGATTCCTCGTGATCTTACTATCACTGGACGAGAGTATAAAGGTGTTCATTATGCTATGGAATTTTTAACTCTGAATAATAAGTCAGTTGCAGGGGATTCAGTAAATATCATTTCTGCCAAAGGAAAAAATGTTGTAGTAATTGGTGGTGGGGATACTGGTTCAGATTGTGTGGGAACCTCAAATAGACATGGAGCAAAATCCGTTACTCAGATTGAAATTTTTCCCGAACCTCCAAAAGATAGAGACTCTTCAACTCCTTGGCCTCTTTATCCTAAAATGCTTAGAACATCTTCCAGTCATGAAGAAGGCGTATATAGAAAATGGTCTGTAAATACTGTTGGCTTCAAAGCTAATGATAAAGGTGAAGTAACTAAAATCTTTGGCAATCAGGTTGAAATGAAAGATGGAAAGTTAGTTCCTATTCCGAATTCTGAATTTGAATGGGATGCAGATCTTGTGTTATTGGCTATGGGATTTGTTAGCCCAGTTAAAGAAGGATTGATTTCACAACTCTCTGAAATAGGACTCGAGTTAGAAAAATCTGGTGCTGTTAAAGCTAGTTTTGGTGTAAAACCTGGTAGTTTTGCAACTACAGTTCCAAGGGTTTATGCCTGTGGTGATGTGAGAAGAGGTCAGTCACTAATTGTTTGGGCAATTAGTGAAGGAAGAAAATGTGCTGAGCAGGTTCATAAAGCATTGATTACTAAATAACATTTAGAATATTGTAATTTGATAGTCCCAGGTTTTAATGCCTGGTTTTTCTACAGTATCTAAGAGTGGAAATCTATAGTTTAAGGAACCTAGGTTTACTTCTCCTTTGCTAGATCTACACTCAGAGCTGATAGGAAAATATACTTTGAATTGAATTGACCCATCTCCTAACAACCTTTGGGTTTCAGCATAGATTTTTTTCTCTCCTGCAGAAGAATTCTGGTCAAGTGCTTTTAATATAGATTTGAATTCTCGTTTTACATAGATTGAATTATTTTTCTTTTTGATAAAACTTTGCCCAATCAGAACACCATCTAGATGACTTGGTTCTGTGAACTCATATTTAAAACTTACCTTAGCTTTCTTAATATATAAATTATTTCCATCGTCAGGATTCTTTTCTATCAACTCAACAGAATAGTCTTTGATCTTAAAATTTTTATTAAAAAAACCCTTATTCAAACGACTTTCAATGTCTTCCTGGGAAATTGGAAGATGTTTAATGAAAGATTTTTCAGTTTTTGGATTAACAGGAACTTGATAGACAACTTCTACAAATCCACTGAAACCTTTTTTAAAATGAATCGTCTCTTCATATTCAAAACAGTTAGATAAAATCATTAGGCTAATAGCTAAGATAAATTTAAGATTTAAGTTATTTAGTTTATTACTAATATTCAAAAGCCAAACAAGCATATATTCAATGAAAGCAAAATTGAGTCATAAATCAAGATAATTTCAAAAGTTTTTTTATAAGTCTCACATTGAATAACAATAAAATACCAGTAATAAAACAATAGATTGCAATTTGTATTGCTTTAGTAAAAAAACTAACTTCAAAGGAAGCTATAGAATAAGGTTGAATCTTTATTACAGGAAATAAGTTACGTAAATTTATATACTCAAATTTATTTGATTTAGATAAGACCAGAGTGGAAATTTGAGGTAAAGAGATTACTACGAATCCTTCAGAATCAGATATATTCTTAAAAGTATAATGATGAGAAAGTAGATTTCTTGAGTATTCTTTTAAAATGATATTTTGATCCATAAAGGAAATTTCTTTTAATAACCTTTCTGAGTCTCTTTTTTTTTCAAATGTTAAATGAGTTTCATTTCCTTCTTTCAGAACCCATCCATTCTCTAAATATTTATCTTTAAAAATTCTTTCATTAGGTATATGAACTATTCCAATATTAGAAAAATCTAATATATTTTGATTCTTATAGATAGTCATTAGATAACGATCAAAATTACAATCATAGCTAACACTATTATGTGCAAAGTTAAATATATATGTAAGTAATCTGGGAATCATGGGTGAATATCCATTTACAGATTTTATAGAATGATAAAGATTCAAGTTTCCTAAATGATTCGTAAAGTATAAATTTTCTTGATGTCCGCAAAGAAGATAAATACTTCTAGCTATTGTATCTGAGCTTTTCTTTTTCTGAATTTCAAACCTTCCAAAAATATCAGATTTATGAAAATGATAAAGCATTAAAATCGAGCTAGCAATACACAGAAGAATCCAGAAAAAAGTTTTTTTTGTTAACTGAGTTAGTAATACAAACAAGATTACAATACAAAGAAAACTAATGAAGAAGATTTTTTTTTCGGGATACTGTATAATAGAATAGATAGTACAAGCCAAACTATATAAGATAAAAATTAGGTGAAATTTATTTAATTCAATTTTTCTCAAGATTAAAATGCTAATGCAAGATTGAAAGATAGCAGCAAAGGGGAGCATTCTAAAATAAAATCTTAGTAATAAATCTAAGGGAAGAAAACTAAAAATAGTAAGGCAAAAGCAAGAAATACCTAAAAATAGGCTAAATTTATTTATAAAGAAATTATTTTTATTTGTTAGAAAAAAACATATAATAGTTGGGATAAAGATGAAAGAGCTAAAAACAAATGGTGTAGATATTTTTGTAATAACTCCATTCCAGTTCCTATATATTCCAGGGCTTGGAAAAGAAAGGAACAATAGGGATTTTATTCCTAAGAACCAATTGAAAGAAATCGGATTTTTGTTTACAATTCTTAAAGTCTGAGATTGGTATTCTAACATTGGTAAGATTGGCAGTAACGAAATTAGTCCTGAGGTAATTCCTAGGAAAACTAATAATAAGACTTGTTTGTATTGTTTTTGATTGATTAGAATAAAAAAATAGATTCCAAGACTCACAAGACAAGCTACAATTCCAAATGGCCATCCACTGCTAATTACTAGATAAAAAAAGAAAACAAATTGAAATGGTGTTTTTGAAAAATTTCTAAGTGTAGATAAAAACCAAGTAAACCAAGCAAGAGAAACCAAACCAGTGATATAATTGATCTCATACCAGAATAGTAAACATCCATTAGATAAAACTAAAACTACTAATAATAAACATTCAGTTTTATTAAAAAAAAGACTCTTTCCAAATTGATAAATTCCAAAACTCAGAATAATAATATGAATACCACTAAAAAAGGTTGCTAGTAGATGAAGTTCAATTCCTTGTTCAAATAATACTCTTAGAATGGCGTATAACGCTAATGAAATTGGGTTTAAGACTGAAAACTGAAATTCACCAAGATAATAGCCTCCAAACCAAATCAATTCTGACCGAAAAGGTAATTTTTGTTCTAATAATAATTTTCCTATGTCTAAAAAAGCGGGAAGATATTCAGTTTGATAGTCATCATTAAAAAAAAAACTAGAATCGATTTTGTAAGGGACTAGTATAAAAAGAAGAGAGATGAGTAGAACGATTATGATCTCATCAAATCTCTTTCTTTGCATTTAGTTGTTGGGTTTCGGTTGTGACACTTGTTGCTTCTTCATATTTTCTACACTAATTCCAAGCACCCATAATGTTACTAAAAATACTCCAACAATTTGGTATAAATTCATGGTTTCATTGATTAGGGAAAGTGCCATGACAGCTGTCACAGCAGGACCACTTGCACTGATTACTGAGGCTAATGCAGGACCAATAATAGGTACTCCATAATTATTTAATAGATAACCTACAAGTGTAGTCATCGAAAGAATTAGGCAAGCTACAAAAAGTTCATCCCATCTACCTTCAGGAACTTCTATTTTGAAAAAGAATAATGAAATTGAACTTAGAATCAGAACAATTGTGAAAGTAGTGATGGAGAAGGGAGCAGGGTGCATTTTTGCAAGTTTGATCATTGTTACATAACATGCAAATGCAGCACCAGAGAGTGCAGCAAAACTTGCTCCGAAAAGAATGTTCGCCTCACCTTTAGTAGCAAAACTTTCCTGTGGAATACAAAGAAAACCACCAATATAAATTGTAATCATTGCAAAAATTAGCGATAGAGAAGGTTTTTCTTTGAATGCAAGCCAAGCAATTAAGATAGTAACTGTAGGATATATGAAAAACAAAGTTGTTGCTACCCCAGTTGGAATTCTACTACCTAAAGCAAGATAGATAGAGAAAAAAGATAAGAATAGAAAAAAGCCACTGGCAAGAGATGCATAAAGCCTAGTCTTGTTTTCTGGAAGTCTAAGACTTTTTATATCATTCCATGTATTATTATGAATTCTCGGTGCAACGATTAGTGCCATGATAGGTAGAACGATTAACATTCGAATGATTAAGATCAAAATAGAATTTCCCATACCAGGCTTGATATAGGCACCTGTTTCCCAGATTCCCAAAATTGTTTGTTTGGTTAAAATTACTTTAGTGACAATATTTTGAAATGAGATTACTAGGGAAGAGATTAAGATTAGTATTAATCCTTTAGTAAAAGTTGACATAGGTGGTTTTTCTATCTTAGCCATTGTAGCAGTAGGTGGAACAGGGGATTTTGAGTCATCACCATCTTCAATGATGATTGTTTTTTTTTCTAGAAATTTAGGTAATTTTTTTTTCTCACTCATATGCTATCCTCTAAAATCGAACACTTCCCTTGTATGATTTTTGCTAATCTGAGTCAATGGAAAAAGCCTCATTCTATCGAATAACAAAAATAAAATTAAATTCTACTCATAGGAACGACAGTTTAGTTAAAAATTTATAGGAAAAAAAAGACTAGAATTATTTTTAGCTAATAAACAGCTTTCCTTATGCACAATATTCGCAATCTCTTAGACAATTTTGCAAGTTCCTCAGCAAGCGATAGAGAACTAGCAGTTAAAATCCATAATTACGTGAGAGATGAGATTCGCTTTGGCTTCACAAGAAAATTTGATCTTGCTGAACCAGAATACACCCTAGAACAAGGTTATGGTCACTCCAATCCCAAAGGAGTTCTATTTACTAGACTTCTTAAAGATGTAGGAATCAATTCTCAACTTCATTTTATAACTACAAAAAAAAAATTCCTAGAAGGTGCAATTCCAAGTTTCTTTTATGGACTTCTACCAGAAGAAATCAGTCATTCTTATGCTGAAGTAAATATTTCAGGAAAATACCTGAAGGTAGATAGCTATATTGTGGACAAAGCTCTTCATAGAGCGATTTTAAACCTACTCTTTGAAAAAAACTTACATTCTGGGTTTGGGGTTTATTCAGGAAGTTCTCCTGAATGGGACGGCAAAACCAATAATTTTGTGCAAATCAAAGAAAAAGAATCAATTCTAGAAGACCATGGGAGTTTTGAAGAACCAGAGGATTATTTTTTCAAATTCTCTTCTTATAAGCACCAATTTCTTGGAATCCAATTTTCCTATGCATTAAATCTTTTCAGTGAACTTTCCCCAACTCCATTTGAAATTTGGGTGAATAGTGAATTAAACCATATAAGGACGGGAAAAACTCTATGAAACGATTTCTACTAATCATTCTCACTATTTTTTTTGTTTCATCAGTTTTTGGGATTCATAATCCTAAAAGATTTAGACCCATGCTACCAAACTTTTTAAAATTTGGTAAGGTAGAAAAGACTGATACAGAAAAAAAGTCAGAGCCCGAAGTCGAAGAAGATACCAAAAGATACATACAAACCTTGGAGCAGAATGTTCAAATCCTTGAAGTAATTATTGATAAATTAGAAAAAGACCTTGAAAAGATAGAAAAAGAGAGAAAGAAGAAAGAGGAGCCTCTTGAGAATCTTAGATAATTCTGAAAACTGCAAAGATAGTTTCAAAAGTTTCCGAAGTTAATACTAGACCAATTCTCTAGGAGATTGAGATTCATGTCCTATTTATTATTATTTTTATTCAGCATATTGGGAGTATTTGCCCAAGGCTCTGTCAATTTACCTGAGGGCAAGTTCGGCTTTCCTCTCAATACTCAGAACAATGAATACTCTCCACAGATTGCACCCAATGGAAGATATATTGTATTTCAATCCAATAGACCAGGTGGGGTTGGTGGAATGGATCTTTGGCTTTCAGAGAATAAAAACTTTAGAAATAGAACGGGTAAGCCTGAATGGGGAACTCCTGTTAATTTTAAAGAATTGAACACTCCTGGTTTTGAGGGACAATTCACAATTCTATTTGATGATGCTGGAAAGCCAATTGAACTCTACTTTACAAGTCAGAAAGATGGAACTAGAGAAGGACTTAGAGGACTAAACATCTATTATACTAAGAATCTAACTAATAAAAATCTTTCCACTGACAAATGGTCAAGCCCTGAGCATATCATTGAAATCAATTCCAATTTTGAAGATAAGATGCCTACTATCTCTTCCGACGGAAAAACACTTGTATTTAGTTCGAATAGACCAGGAGGTTATGGTGGTTTTGATCTTTGGGTGAGTCATAGAGACAAACTGGAAAATAAATGGTCTAGACCAATCAATCTAGGAGAGAAGGTTAATTCCATTTCAAATGAAATTATGCCTTCCATTCATTTTGATAATGCTACCCTTTACTATAGCTCTGATAAAGAAAATGAAAACTATAAGTATGATTTTTATAAGGCTGATATTGAAGATGATAGTTTGACTTTAAGCAATGAAGAATTGGAAAGTCTTGCTTTTATTGAAAAAGAAGGAAAATCCCCATTTCTAATGAAATTCACTAAGGTAACAAAGCTTGGAAAACCTTTCAATAGTGAAGCAGATGATGAGGGAATTAGTTTTACAACAGACGGACTTTGGATGTACTATTCTTCTAATAGAATTGGTGGCGAAGGTCAGTTTGATATTTATAGAATTCAAGTTCCTGAAGAATTAAGAAGAGAGTATGCTTTTGAGTTAAAAGGAATTGTAGTTGATGGATCAGAAAAAGTAATGATTGGTCTCGATTCAACTATAAAAATTTATAATGGCAAAGGGTTACTCAAAGTAATCACTTCTAAGAGAATTGGCGGAGATATAACAAGTAAACAAGACACTGAACCTGTGAATTTTAAAACCAGATTATTGACTGGTTCTAGCTATAAGGTAGAGGTTTCTTCTCCTGGATTTCATCCAAACGATTTCGTTCTAGATTTGAAAGGAAGTGTTGGCCTCAAAAAATCTAAATATCTTAAAATAATTCTTTTACCTGTTGATGAAGAAAAAGAAGAGATCATCCCTAATGAACCTTTGCCTACACCAAAAAAAGAACCTATTGAAGAGATTAAACCAGTTCCTCCAAAACAAATTAGTTCAACTAAAATAGTTCTTCTCAAAGACATCGAAACTAAGAGTATTATCACAGATGGTTCAGTAGTATTGTTTGAAGAGAGTAATAGAAAAGGTGTTACACTTCCAAAAGATAAAGAAGGATTCATCTTAGAAAAAATGCCTGAGAATGGATTTGAATTGAATGCAAATGCTAAGGGTTATGATACTGAAACATTAATCATAAAAAAAGAAGATACTATCTATTCCAAAAAAGAAGTGATTGAGATATATCTTAAAAAAACAAGTGCAACTCATGAGATTTATTCTCAGAAAATTTATTTTCTTTTCAATGACACCAATATTCAAAAGCAGTATCTAAAAAAACTAGATGAACTTGCTTTATATCTCAAAAAGAACAAAGAGATAATTGAAGTTGGCGGACATACTGATAATATTGCAGGAAAAGATTATAACTTAGCCCTAAGTGAAAAAAGAGCTAAGGTCATCAAAGATTACCTGAATTCAAAAGGTGTTGATGGAGCAAGAATTATCACAAAAGCATATTGGTATTCAATGCCTGATGCAGATAATGAAACTGAAGAAGGTAGAACAAAGAATAGAAGGGTAACTTTCAAAAAGTTAAATTGATGAGTAAACTAAAGACTGAAAATTATAAAGGTACAAGAGATTTTTTTCCAGAAGAAATGAAACTCCGAACTTGGATGTTCGGAGTGATGAAAAAAATTGTTCAGACATTTGGTTATGAAGAATATGACGGTCCACTTTTAGAATCCTTAGATATATATAAGGCAAAGAGTGGAGAGGAAATTGTAAATAGACAACTTTATAATTTTACTGATAAGGGTGGTAGAGAAGTTGCCATTAGACCCGAAATGACTCCTACACTTGCTAGAATGGTTGCTTCTAAGTCTAGAGAGTTAGCCAAACCAATCAGGTGGTATTCTATTCCGAATCTTTGGAGGTATGAAGCTCCAGGGCACGGAAGACTTAGAGAACATTGGCAATTGAATGTTGATCTATTTGGTGTTACTGGATTCCAAGCTGAGGTTGAAATAGTTCAACTTGCTTGTGAAATACTTTTCGCTTTTGGAGCTACAAGTAAACATTTTAAGGTAAGATTTTCCAATAGAAAAGTTCTGAATGATTTCTTGGGAAAAACATTAGGTCTTGAAGAATCTAAACAACAAGCTGTTGCAAAAATTTTAGATAAAAAGAATAAGATAAGTGTTGATGAGTTTAATAATTTGATTTCTGAACAACTTAATAAGCCTGAAACCGATTTGAGACTAGTCAATAATTTTTTGAATTCAACTTATACTAATCTATCACAGATAGCTGGAATAGAAAATGAAAACTCAAAAGAGATCGAAGCATTTCAAAGAGAAATGAATAAACTAGGTTATGGAGAAGTTGTAATGTTTGATCCTTCTATCATTAGAGGATTTGATTATTATACAGGTTTTATTTTTGAAATATTTGATACTAGCCCTGAAAATAAAAGATCTCTCTATGGTGGTGGTAGGTATGATAATCTAATTGGACTATTTTCAAATGATGAACTTTCAGGTATTGGCTTTGGACTTGGGGATGTAACATTAGAAAATTTTTTAAGAACTCATAATTTAATTCCTAGTTTCAAAAAAAGAACAGGAATATTTGCATGCATTCAGTCAGAATCTTGTTTTAGTGAAATGGCAAAAATATCTACAAAACTCAGACGTGTTGGTTTGATGATTGAAATGAATTTAGATGGTAATTTGAAGTTAGGCAAACAAATTGCTAACGCAGAAAAAAAAGGTTATGAGTTTGTCTTAATCATGGGTGAAGAAGAATTAAAGGAGCAAAAGATCAACCTAAAGAATTTGGTTAGTGGTGAACAAAAAAAAATTTCCATCGATGACCTTCAATTAGTGATTCAATCTTTAACAAAAACTTGAAGCAAATAATTCTAAGGATAGATACTGAACTTGCTCTTTTTATTTATAAATATATTAAGAATCCAAAACTAGACAAAATTCTTTCCAATATCAACAAAGGAGAAGTTTTTTTAATCATTTCAATACTAAGTTTATTCTTAACTAGAAAGGATTGGTTGTTTGCTTTTTTATTTGTTGGAATTTTTTCTTTTTTGAACGATAGATTTGTTTTATTTATTAAAAAAAGAGTCTCCAGAAAAAGACCTTCTCTAAAATTATTAGGAAACACTTTTCAACATGAAGACTTAAATCATTCATTTCCTTCTGCCCATGCTGCAAATTCACTTTGTGCAGTTTTTTTGCTTATCACTTGTTTTGAACAAAGTTATTTTTTCTTTTTGCTTAGTTTTCTTGCAGGTTTTGCTAGACTTTTGAGTTTACATCATTTCTTCAGTGATGTGATCGGGGGTTGGACAATAGGACTTACCTCAGGAATCATTGGTTTTATCCTATATTTGAATTGGATTCATAAGTTTAGTTTTAATTTATAGATTCATTTTTCGCTTGAAAAAATACACTAAAGCTGTATTTTGTATATCCGTTACTAATTAGAGGAAAAAAACATGAAAAAATTTGTAATTTTATTAATTCTCTCAACTGGACTTTTTGCTGACCAAGCGATCACTGTCAATCAAGATGGAACCTTGCTGAGGCAAGAACTAACAAAGTATCAGCAAGAAAGATTAGATTCTATGAAAGCTGATATTAAATTCTTTCATGAAAAGTTAGGTGCTCAAATATTGTTTCTTCATAAAAATAGAAAGGATCTTTTTAAAAAAGATGACTTTTCAAGAAATGAAGCTTCTTATACAACTAATAACCCCGCTGAACTTTACCAAATAGTTGTTAACAAAGATACATTTATTCAAACCTCTGCGGGACAAATTTCCACAGTAACTTTCAAAGTAAGACGAAGTGATATTGGTCCTAATGGTTCTGTAGTACTTAGAGAAGTTGAAAATAAATTTTCTGAAGACCCAAAACAAATTAAGCTTAGGGTATATCATTTTCCTCTAGCTTTTAAAGAAAAGAATCCAGTTGATTATATAGATGTTGATAGTATTTCTAAGCCAATCAATAGATTAGAGCTAGTGAGATATTACAAAGAAGCACTTCGTAAAACCGTAAGAGAATTAGAATTATTAATTGAACATGATTTAACCCAAAGAGAAGGGACAATCATGACTTCAATAGAAGAGCTAAACTAATTTTAATTGCCCTCAGTATTTGGGGGCTTTCATTTTTTCAAAACTACTTTTAAGTTCCTGAAAGGAATATACAATTTTTGAATTGGGTAGGGAACTTAAAATTTGTTTACCATAACTTTTCGACTGTATCCTAGGATCCAAAATAGAAACAATTCCTTGGTCTGACTTAGATCGAATCAATCTTCCAAATCCTTGTTTCATTGTTAGAATTGCCCTTGGAAGTTGAATCTCTCCAAATGGATTTCCTTTATTATTCTTTATCTCTTCAATCTTTGCTTCAAGAACTGGCTCATTTGGTGGTTGAAAAGGGATTCTTGTTATGATCACTGATTGTAATCTTTCTCCTTTGATATCAATGCCTTGCCAAAAAGTTGAGACCCCAAATAGAATGGAATTATTCGTTTCTAAAAATTTTTCTTTAGCCTTTTCTGCACCAAGTTCTACCTG
The DNA here is from genome assembly GCA_033762425.1 of Leptospiraceae bacterium. Classification (GTDB taxonomy): domain Bacteria; phylum Spirochaetota; class Leptospiria; order Leptospirales; family Leptospiraceae; genus JANRLP01. The sequence continues at coordinate 193,570 of JANRLP010000024.1, read as the reverse complement.
TGAAAAAATTTCATAGGGAACCTCTGCTTTTATTCCTTCATAAACTGTCTTTAATGATTTATTGGAAGTAAATAATACAAAACTATTTCCTTTGGTTAATTCAACTAGAATTGGAATCAGTTTACATAAGTCTTCATGATAACCATCATTATCAGAAGTTGGATCTTTTAAATTTTTTGGTAAATAAATAATTGAATTATTCTTATAATCAAATGGAGATTTTAGTACAAGTTCGTTAGTGCTAGGATTTCCTATTTCTCTAAGAAAAAATCCAAATGAATTTTTTTCTGAAGCTAGTGTAGCTGAAGTAAAAATGATTGATTCCATTTTTGGAAATAAATTTTCAACTAAAATTTCATCTGAATGAAGTGGTTGAATATGAATTTTATTAAAAGGAAGTTTTGAATCTTCTTCTTTTGGCGAAACCCATTTCACAAATTTTTTTAGATCTGAACTTCGGAAGTTTTTGATAATTTCTTCCTGAGCAGAAATCCTAGAATATAACATTTCAATCTCTAGTTGGTTTTCTTTTTCAATCTCATCATCGGTATCTTTATTAAAAGTTACTTTATACTCTTCCAATATACTAACTATATTGAATAGTTCATTCTCTAGATCACCACCATCAATTTTTAACTTAGACTCAATTCTTTTTTCTTGGAAAATGATTGGAAGTTCTGAAAGTAATTTTTGGAAATAATCAAAATTTAAAGTTTCTGCTTTGCGAACTGACTTATCAAGTTTAGTCCTTAGTGATGGGCTTTGAATTTTTTCAATTACACCTGATTTTTTTGTATTCCCGATTATGCTTGTGATGAGTTGATTAATATCCTCGTAGGAAGTAGATTTAGAAAAGGACCTACCTAATATTTCAGGAAAATTATGTGCTTCGTCAATAATTAGATTTTGAAACTCAGGCAATAGTTTATATTCACCAGCAATATTTGCTGCAAGTAAATGATGGTTAACAATGAGTATCTCAGCGTTTTTCCATTTTTCTTTTTCCAGAAAATAATATGAAAACGAAAAATTAGGGCACCGTCTTCCTAGGCAGTTATCAGGTTCTCTAGTGATTTTGGACCAAAATTCACCTGATGCAAATCCTTTATATTCTGATTTGATTCCAGTACTGGTTCTTTTCTCCCATTCATAGAATTCTTTCAACTTATCCATCATTTCCAAACCAAAGCTACCTTCATTGATTACATTATTTAGTTTTCGTTTACAAACATAGTTTGAAGAACCTAGAGCAATTTCTGCTCTAACAGGCTCACCTAAAATTCTAGAAACAATGGGAATATCTTTCTGAATGAGCTGGGACTGTAATGCTATCGTTTCAGTACTGATAACTACTTTTTTTCCTGTTTCTCTTGCATGAAGAACAGCAGGGATTAAATAAGAAAGACTCTTTCCTACTCCTGTTCCAGCTTCTACTATCAAAAACTCATTTGAGCTTAGTGATTTTGCGATTTCCTTAGCCATTGATAGTTGTTCTTCTCTCGGTTCATATTCAGGAAAAACAGATTTCATTTTTTCTTTTTGAAAAAAGGATTCAATTTTGGATAAAGATTGCATTTGCCTTTTCATGAAATTTTATTAGAAAGAATTTGTAAAGCTTGTTGTATAAAACCTTGACAAAACATTAAACTTAGGTTTTACTGTGGGAGTAAAAGGAGTTTTCCTAAAGTTTGCAGAAATACTTTAAATGGTTCGTTGTTCTATTCTTATTCTTAGTTGTATATGGAATCTATTCCATCTCTACCCGAAGTTCTAAGCAACCCGGTCTTGAATCAAAACTAACGGAAGAAAAAATTTTAACGTTTTTATTCTCAGGATATGACGAAAAAGAGGAATATAGTTTTGGTCTTTTTGTTTTCTTACACCCAACACAAAAGAAATGTGGGCTATTTTTCATTAACCCTATAGCTAGCTTTGATAATGGAGAATCTACACTACAAGAAAAGAAAAAGTCAGTAACTAAATATCTGACTCCTAAGCTAGAATCACTTACTGGATTAAAAGTAAACTATACACTAGAGATTAATTCTAAACAATTTAAATCTATTATCGACTTTCTTTCTGGAGTAAATCATTTTGAAGAATGGGTCAATCCCAAACTAAAGACTAATTCCTTTAGCTTTAAAAGAGCATCTGGAGATCAAATTATTTTTGGAGAAGAAGCTCTTGAACTAGTATCGAAACTTGATAATACTCAGGAAAATTATCTACATAGACTCTATAACCAACAAAGTTTATTCTTAAATTTATATGATAAAATATCTAGTCCTGAATTTGAATTCAAGAAAGAATATATTTATCTTGGACCAAAATTTTTTGATTCTGAGCTCAAAGAACAAGACTATTTTGCTTTAATTCAATATCTCAAGAAAAATCAACTGATTATATCTTCTGGTGAAATTCCCGGAGAATTTCAATATGATGAAAAGACTAAAAAGGGAAAACTTATCATTAAGGAAGATATAGCAAATCTTGCATTCACAAAGCTCACTTCTTTTCTTTCTAGTGGGGATTATTTATATGGAGAACTTTCAAGAGTTGAAATTTTAAATAATACTGAAACTTCAGGTCTTGCTAAATCAGCCAAATCAATCTTGGCAGAGAAAAATTTTAAAGTTCTTTCAACAGGAAACGGAGAATCAAGTAATTTGAAAAAATCTATAGTTCTAGATCGCTCAGGCAATGCTGAGTATAGTTATAGAATTGCAAAAATTCTAGGAATCAAATCAACTAGACATTCAATTAATAATGAATTAGGTCTAGACGCTACAGTAATGCTAGGAGAAGATTTTGAAATTAAAAAAGCAAAATGAGGATTTAGAACAAGTTAAACCAAAGAAAAAATCAACTACCACAACTAAGAAGCAAGTTCTTAAAAAGATTCAAGAAATTCTACTAGATAAGAAATGTGAAGATATTGTTGTGCTAGACTTAGAAAAAGTAAATACCTATCTTAGTCTTTTTATTATTAGTACAGTAAAGACAACTGTTCAAGGTAATGCTGCTGCTAAAGAACTTGAAAAATCACTTAAAGAGTTAAAGTTAGGAAAAGGAAATCAAGAAAGAACCAAAGCTGATAATGGTTGGATCTTACTTGATTTCGGTGAAATCATTATACATATAATGACTTCAGAAAAAAGAAATTTTTATGACTTAGAAAAACTCTGGGGTGATGCTAAAAGACTAGAAATATAGGAATCATTTCCTATTGGACTGACTAGCATAATATGCATACTTTCTTGCTCTCATGATATCACCTAAGGGTCTATGTTCTTTCAATGAATTCCAAGGATCTAGATAGTTCTTTTCAATTTCTTCTTCAAGTTTTTTGTGTTCCTCTGTATCAAATGAAAATTTTGGTATAACTAATTTACCTACAGTAATAAAAGGGGAATCAGACTCATTCCAAACCTTGGAAGCATCTTCAATTGGAGTTAGGGTTTCATTAATAAAGAATTGAATTTGAAAATCGAATTCAATATTTCTTTTCTCCAGCCTTTCTTTTAAATCAGAGCGAAAATCTGTAACTTTATTTGTAGGTTCATCAGCGTTAGGCGAAATTCTTACTTTAATTGCATAAGGACCACAAGAAATTGGAACTGCTGAATAGAACTTTTCTGTTGCAAATCCTGTAAATGGTTTGCCTAAAGTTTTTCCAACTTGAGCCATTTTTTGGACTGTGCCCATTAAACCATAAGTTTTGAATAGATAACTTAAGAGAGAGATTGGACCATCTGATAATGCAAATACTAGCTCAACAAATTCTTTGCTTTTGGGAGATGAAAAACTTTCTTGGTTAATCAGTAAAAAACTTTGTGAGTCAGCTCTTCCACCTAATGCACTCTCCCCATCAAGTCCTATAACCTTAATAGCAAATCCTCTGATATCACCCATAGAATCTGATTGAATCTTCATACTTCCATTAGATAGTCTAAGATGAACTTTATAATTTCCTGGCTTGGAAAATAATCCAAATTTTGCTTCATTGGGTATAGCATCAAAGATTTCTAGACTCGCAATTGAACTTAGAATTTTTTTTCTATGTAATGCTCTACCAGTTCCAAATTTTTTTGACTGAATAGACTGTATCTTTTTGAACGTTTGAGCATATTTTTCAAAACGTTCTGCTTCATCACTTGCAATTTCTTCTTTCCATTCTTTACTTGGTGAATTCATATAAGTCTCCTAAATCCTCAACTCTATTGTCAAAAATATATTTCTAATATATATAACAATAATTAATTCTAAACTATTTTACAATAATTGCTTTTGGAATTGAAGGACAGGAAGCTACACAGATTCCACAACCAATGCAGTCATTCGAAAAGTTAGGCTTTCCATTTTTAATAGAGACTACATTTTCAATGGGACATACATTTCTGCATGTTGAACAAACTTGTTCTTCTTTTGAATTTAAACAATGTTCAAATATTGCTTTTGCTTTTCCAAATTTTGGATTTTGTTTTTTCTTCAAAGGAACTAACGCACCAGTTTCGCAAGAATTAATACAAGGATAATCTTTGCAAAGTAAACATGGTTTAAAGTTAGGATCTATACTTGGAAAACTCTTATTAGCTTTTGAAGAATATACAGGAAAAATTGCATCATAAGGACATGCAGATATACAGTCCCCACAACCTGTACAAGTTTTTTCAAAAGATTTTTTATCCTTAATTGCACCTGGAGGAAAGGAAAGACCTTTAAAGAAATTTCTTTTTTTTGGCTGAATGATTTCTACTTCAGGTACATATTCTTCTTCTTTTTTTTTAACAATTGAATGAATTATTTTAGGAATTTCTTCTTTAGCTTCTTCAGTTTTCTTGGCAATCTTTAGAACTGACTTAAGCCCATCTTTAAAAAACTTTTTTCTATCCAAACTATTAAATTCCTCTAATCTCAATTTTCCTTGCAATTAAGATACAAGCTAAACTAGCACAACTTGCAAGGATACCTACCATCCAATAGTTTTCAATTGTTCCATTAGCAGTTTTAGTTATAATAGATCCCCCAATCCCAGCAGCTAATGTAGAAGCAAATTGTTGAATACTTGAGTTAATGCTCATAAATGTTCCTCTATTTTCAACTCTAACTGCTGCAGTGATTAGTGCCATAGCTGGAGTGAATCTACCAGAAATAATAATCATAAAGCAAGTTGTTACTGTTAAAACTACCCAAGTTGGACTTTGAGGTAGGTTTGTAAGAGCAGTAAGTGGAAGTATAGAACAAATCGCAAGCCATTTGAAAACAACATACTTACCGTATTTATCAGCAAGATAGCCAATGATTCTTGCAGTGATTAAGGTTGCAAATCCACCAGAAAAATAAACATAAGAAACATCATCTTTAGACCAACCAAGGTTTAGCTCAAGATAAACTGCTATGAAAGGAATTACAGAAAATCCAGCAACCATCATCATTGCAATGAGTGCAAATGCTATTAAATGATTTTTATCTTCAAGTACGTTTTTGTATTTTTGGTATGGATTTATAAAGTCAAGTTTCTCTAAATGTAATCTCACTGATGGCAATGAAAAAAAAGCAATAATCAAAATGATTAAAGAAAATCCTGAAATTGCAAGGAATGGTGAATTTAAACCAAACTTAGAATTGAGTTTGATACCAATAGGAATTCCAACGATAGTCGCAATCGAAAAAGAAGACATGATTACTCCAGTCGCCCTTCCTCTTCGTTCAAAAGGAATTAAGTCACCTACAATAGATAATACAGATGAACCAATGATCCCACCAAAAGCACCTGCCAAGATTCTAGCACAAACTAAAGTGTAGTAATTTGGTGCTATCGCACAAAATGCTGTTCCTATTATGAAACCTAAATAGGACAAAAGTAAAACAGTTTTTCGATCATACCTATCAACTAAACTTGCACAAATGAGACTAAAGAAGCCTGCACTAAAAGTATAACTAGAAACTATGATGCTAAACTCAGTTGTTCCAATTTTAAAAGCTTCCATAAAGCTAGAGGCTAAGGGCATAATGATTACAAAGTCTAAGATATGTGTAAACTGAATTGCTGAAAGTGTAAATAGTAAAATTGCTTCGCTATACTTTGGTCTTTCAATATTCAAAATAATATCTCGCCAGAGTCTTTTTTGTCTTGTTTCTCTTTAATTGCATTTTCTTTTGTTATTTTTCCTTCTTGGTTTTTAGATAGAAATTCAATTTTGCCCTCTGCTTCTTTTAGTCGTTCAGTGCAAATTTTTTTTAACTCCATTCCTCTTTCATATGCCTTAATCGAATCTTCTAGGCTGAGCTGACCTCGCTCTAGTTTTTCTGAAATTTTTTCTAGCTCATCGATTGCTTCTTCAAAACTAATTGATTTTTCAGATTTACTCATAAATTTTTTTTACCTCTACTTCTAATCTTCCTTGGGAGAGAATAACCTCAAATTGATCATTTAGCTTAACATCTTTAATCTTAGAAATAACTTTTTTTTTCCCATCTCTAAGAACTGAGTAGCCACGTTTTAAAGTTTCTAGTGGTGAAAAATTTTCTACTCTAGAAATGGAAAGCTCAAATTTTTTCTTATAGATTTCTAAGTTTTTCTGAATGAGCAGTTCAAGGCTTTGAAATTTTTGAAGGGTAGAACTGCTTTTAACTAGATGATTCTTACCAAGTAGAAAAATTTTTGTCAGGATTTCATCTGTTTTTTGAATTCTATCAACAATTAATGTCATAGGTTCAGTAAAGACTAGTTTTGACGTTAGGCGAAATAGCCTTTCTTTTTCTAGATCAAGTTTATTTCCAAGAGCAAGATTGAACCTAGTTTCCATTTCATCCAAATAGTAAATAAGCTCATCATAATCAAATACAACTAATTCTGCTGCAGCAGTTGGAGTGGGTGAACTTGCATCAGCAACTAAATCAGTTAAAACGTTATCTACTTGATGACCAACAGCTGAAACAATGGGAATCCTAGAATTGAAAAATGCCATCACAACTTCTTCTGTGTTGAAAGCCATCAAGTCTTCAAAGCTTCCACCTCCACGACCTGCAATGATTACATCTACTTGCCATTTTTCATCATTGAGAGCTTTAATAGCATTTGCGATTGATTTAGGTGCTTCATCACCTTGAACTAAACATGGTGCAATTAGAATATTTATATTTGGATATCTTTCTTTTGCAATTCTGATGATGTCTTCAACTGCTGCACCACCTATTGCGGTGGCAATGCCTAATGTTTTGGGAAATTTAGGGATTAACTTTTTATGCGCTGAATCAAAAATTCCTTTCTCATTTAACTTTTGTTTAAGTTGTTCAATCTGATAGAGAAGATCACCAGTTCCAAGTTCTTCAATTTTATTAACACTGAAACTATAATATCCACCAGGTTCATAAACAGAAATACTTCCTAGTGCTTTGATCTCAAGCCCATCTTTTAATTTTTTTCCTCTATAGTTCTGTGCTTGAAAAGAAAAAAAAGCACATCTAATTGTGCTAGTAGAGTCTTTTAGATTAAAATAGATATGACCAGTTCCTGACTGTGAGTAGTTAAGAATTTCTCCTTTTACCCAGATATTCTTTAACTCTTTTCTTTCCCCAAGAATTGATTTAATTGACTTATTAAGTTCACTTACAGTTAATACTGATTCACTCTTCAAATGATTTCACGCCTTTCTTCTTGTAAGTCTTTGTTTAAGCCTTTTCGATAGTCCATCCAAAAGTCCCAGAGTATTACAATAGAAGTTACAGCGACAGGACCTATAATAAGACCAACAATTCCAAATTCTTGAATCCCACCAAGTAGTGATAAAAACAATAAGAAAGGATGTAAGTTTAGTTTTTTATCAAGTATTGAGGGTTTTACAAAATTTTCGAGTACTAGATAGGATAAAACAGCAAGGCTCATAAATACAATTGATTGAATGATATTACCTTCTCCAAACCAAATGTATGCACCTGCTGGTAACCAAACAACACCTGTTCCAATCACTGGGATTAAAGAGAAAAACGATCCTACAATTCCATAGAGAATAGGACTAGGTATTCCAAAGGAAGCTAATAAAATTCCAAGTACAACTCCTTGCAGAATTGAGATGACTAGATTTCCTTTTAGTACGGCTTTAATGGAATCTAATAATCTATAGCCAATTTTTTGTTTCAATTCACCGGAAACAGGTAAATGTTGCATCAGGAATTCTTCTAACTTGTATCCATCTTTATGAAGGAAAAATAACAGAGCAAAGGTAAAAAGAACGTTAGCCGCAATCTCAAGTGGTATTTTTAGTCCACCTAAGATTAGACTTGTAGCATTGCTCATAATTCCATAGAGGCTATCCACATTCAAAATATCCCCATATGTTGATACAATTTCTTTGTAAATATTTGGTACGTTTACCCAAAAGAACTCAGTATCAGTAAAGTAGTCAGTCAGTATGGAAAAATTCATGAGAAACGGAATTAGCTTTTCTTCACTTAGGTTAACCTTGAGGATGAAAAGAAGAGTTAAAAATTCTTGTAGTAGATTGATAATGATTAATGTCAAGGGCAGAATGAATAGAACTAGTATAACTATGCTCATGATTACAGGAGCAAAATTTTTCGCTTTCTCAGGCAGAATGTTTTTTAGTCTGATATAGTAGTCTCTTGTTCCGATATACAGAATCAAAGAAAGAAATGCAGACCAAAAAAAAGGTTTATAGACTATGAATACAAATATTCCTGCTCCAATACAGAATGATAGGAGTAGTCCTAAAAGTAAGTAAATTGCTCTATCTTTTTCATCAGGTAGTATCAAAAGCTAGTATTTCTCCTATAATAAAGTTTTACATCAGTAATATTCCCCATTCTTCTAATTATGATAGAATAGACACGTTTAGTTTGGTTTTCTGCAAGGAATACAACACTATCCTCTTTCTGTTCTTTTTGAAGGAGATGTAAGTCTTCTTTTTTAATTACAGTTTCAAAAAACTCGGTCATTTTTTTGAGATCCCAGTCGTGATGAATTTGAAAGAATGACTCTCTACTTTCAGTTTCAATAGAAAAAATTGGAACGCTATTTTCGGGAATGAAATTAGGAGTGAGACCCCATGGAAGAATTGAAGGTTTTTTGAAAATCTTAAGTCTTCCTTGTTCTAGTGAATCTTGAGATATTTTATTACAACCTAAAAGAATAAATAATAAGAAGATATACTTCATATAATACAGATCGCAAATTGATAGATTAACGTCAATAATTCCATTCAATTTCCGATATTTTCAACATGAAACTTTTTCTTAGCCTGCTCTTTTTTTTCAATTCAATTTGGGCTGAACCAAATTTTAAAATTGATGAGTTTAATGTTTTAGATTCTTCTCAAGGAATATTCTGGATGATTATTAGCGGGGAAGAATCTGAAAAAATTTGCGATTTACTAAAAACTCAAGAAGAGGGAAAATTTGAGATTCTCATAAATAATTCAAAGGCTGAAATTTACCGTTCAACAGTTAGAAAGGAAACTGATAATAATACTTATAAATTCTACTTAAGTGTTGGTCAGAGATTTGTGAGAACAGGTAATGCAAAAGCTGAGTTATTTCAGGTTCAAAAAAATCAAAGAACATTTCATGATCAAATGGAAATAAAACTGAAAGAGTCTGGGGGAGCAGAAGAACAACCAGTCATTTTAAGGATGAATCCTGCGGGTGGGGTTGCTGGGGATACAGTAACCATATTAGGTAAAAACTTTGGTAAGAAATTAGATGATATATCAATTCATTTTTATGATATTCAAAAGGATACTCTAATTGACTTGGACTATTATGATGAACCAACAACTATTAGAAACAATGTGATTGAAGAAAATAGTTGTGACATCGCCTATATTGATGATGATAAGACTCCATTTGTAATTAGAAAAGAGATGGGAAGTTTTCCTCCTCTTACATTAGGTTTACCAAATAAAGAAGGAGTTCAAGAAATTACTTTTGCAATTCCTAATGAACTTAGAGAATTCACTAACGGTTTTTTTATTAGAAGAAATATACAGATGAGAGCAATTGTAAACGGAAGACCCACAAAACTTTTTGTAATGACTTTACTACCCGATAATTGGACAGCTAAGGTTCTATCGTTTACGATTATATTCACACTTATTGGTTGGGGAATCATAGCGATTTTAGTTAAGAGATGGAATTTTTTACCTTCATTACTAATTGATAAATCGATTAATGCTTATAGTCTAGCGAGGTTTCAGGCTCTTATTTGGACTGGAGTGCTTACAACTAGTTATTTTTATATTGCATTTTGTTCAGGAATATTGATGCGTAATGGTGAAATGCCGGATTTTAATGCTTCCTTAATTGCACTGATGGGAATTAGTTATACTGGTCTTCTTTCATCACATTTCTTATCTAGAAAAAATCCAGAGAATGTTCTTAGAAATTTACCACCTAGAATTAGTGATCTGATTTCGACTAACGGTGAAGTGGATATGGCTAAGGTGCAACTTTTTATTTTTACTTTGGTTTCAGTTACTGTTTATGTATATAATTTATACTACCATAACGCTTTGAAGGGTTTACCAGACATCCCTCCAACACTTCACGGTTTATTGCTCACTAGTCAGAGTGGATATATCGGTGCTAAGATGATTAAAGAAAAAATTTCTGTAAATCAGGTTATACCACAAATGATTCCGACTAATCATACTGAGATTAGGATTCAGTTAGTTGGAAGTGGATTTAAAGAAGGGATTCAGGTTAGTTTTGATGAAAGCTCGATTGTAGAGACCAAAACTAAAGTCCTTAGTCCTACTTTACTAGAAGTTAGTTTTGTGAATGATGGTAAGTCTGGAACTAGATCATTAGTAGTAATTCCACCTCAGGGTTCAAGCTTTACTATACACAATGCGATTCAAGTTGGGGAGAATATTGAAGAGAATAACAGCTAGTCTTCTTTTAGTTTCTTTTTCTCTTTTATTTGGTTGTAAAAGAGAATTAATCTCTAAAGTAGATTTTCCAGTATATCTTGAAAAATTATCCAAAACATATCCTGATAAGGACTATGTTACTGTTATTGAGAAAAAGAAAGATACCAGTTCTGGATTTAGATGTGGACATTCAGCAATTTGTTTAATTTTTATTCCTTTTATAATTTGGGAATTAATATTTCCCGGCTACTATTATGACGTGATAGTAAAGAAGAATAATAAAGAAGTGTTTCATGGAAGATACAATGACAGTAAAAAAATTGAGTTTGGATATATTATTAAAGATGACTATGAATTAAAGATTCAATTATTTGAACTAAACTCAATTCAAAAAGAAGTTTTGTTAGAGACTGAAAGAAAATACATCAAGGATAAGTTCACCAAAAGTTTGAATGTATTTGCTACAGGAAACTTAGAATTAATTTATGGAGAGGGCTGGACAAAATTTTCTAGTATTGATCAAAGAACGGCAATTTTAGATGAGCTATTGAATAAGTTTAAGAAGGATTCTTTTGAATATATTTTATCACTTGCAGAGAAAGAAACAGAAAAAGAATTTTTATCATTTAGCAAATCATTTTGTAGTGATTCTTTCCATGATTTTGAATTATCAAAAAAGTTGGCCGAAAAATTTTTGAATCTAGGATTAACCGAGTCTAGTTTAAAGTTTGCAAAATGTGCTAAAGATGCTAATCCTAAGTTTATCATTGATCCATATTTGAATATGGGAACAAGTTCGATTTGTAACAATGATAATAATCAAGAGCTTATTCAAAAAAATCTATCAAGTTTAAATAGCTTAGAAGAGAGTAGGGATAAGGTTTTTTCACTTCTAAAAGACTGTAACCTTTCTTATCGCATAACGCTTATAAAATTATCTTATTTTGAAAAGGTAAGTGATGAGGAACTAATTAAATCAATTCAAAAAGAACCATTTCCACTTTTATATTTGAGTTATCTACAGGTTAGTAATGAAGAACAAAGAAGATTAGGATTCATTACCATTGATATTCGTCCTGAACTTGGTAAAGAATACTTATTGAAACTATCAAGAGAAAATATTGTTTTAAGTTTCAAAGAAGCTATAAAGTTGTTAGAAATTTATTCAAAGTTTTCAAGTAAAGAAAGTTCTGTTCAGTATTCAATTCTAAAACTGCTTTCTAGATTTAGTAAGGATGAAAGAAAGGAACTATTGAAGGAATGTTTAAAGAATAAAATTGGGGATAAACAATTATTTGCCACTCTTGGAGATAAGGAAAGTTTAGATCGGTTAGCAGAGAGAATTCAACTGAAGGGTATAAGTCCATACACTCTGGATTCTAAAAACTCGTTCACAGAGAACGAAATCAACTTTTCTATTTTTTTATTTCTTGGTTGTACTGAGTACCAGTCAGAGCTAATGATTGAAGGTATTCAAAATCGTAAACCATATAAAGATTGCACAAAGATAGAAAAAGATAAGGGGAATTAATTTTTAAGTAAACAGAGTCCTAATCAGAGTAAAACCCCAAAATTTTGAATAACTCCCTTTCTGCATTTTATTCGAACTAAACCTAAAGTGAAAGCCTACAATTCAAAAAATGTCTTAAAATCCTAACCAATCACCAAAACTTTCCCCTGAGTTGCCATCCAATGTATGAAAAATCTTCTGATATTCTATTTCCTTTTTCTTTTTCCCAAAATTAGACTTGTTTAAATAGTGTCAGAGAAAATCCTATTCCCCGAATGAAAATAAAAGCTTATGGTGCCACTGATATTGGAAAGGTTAGGGAAAATAATGAAGATAATTTCCTAATTTATTCCGCAGGAGATGAAAAAGAAGGAAGTATTTCTAAGAAGAAAACTACTGAAAAAGGGGTTTTGCTTCTTGTGGCCGATGGTATGGGTGGTGCTGCTGCGGGAGAAACTGCTGCAGCATTAGTGATTTCTTCTGCTAGAGCATATTCAAAAGAAGCAATCAACGAAGTAACTCCAATGGAGATTGCATATAATTCTTTGATCATCGCTCATGAAGCTTGTAGGATCGTTGTGGAAAAAAATCCTAGCCTAGCAGGAATGGGCTCTGTCGCAACGATAGTATTTGTAAAAGATGAGAAAGCTTTTATTGCTCAAGTTGGTGATACAAGATTATATCTCTATCGAAATCATTCTTTAGAACAAATCACTGAAGACCAGAATTTGGTAACAGAGCTAGTAAAGTTTGGACTCATAACTGAAGAACAAGCACAATACCATCCACAGAGGAATGCTGTCACCCAAGCAGTTGGGGCGGGAGATGATCTAAATCCCGTTGAAACTATTTTAGAATTAGAAATTGGGGATAAACTCTTACTATGTAGTGATGGCTTAAATGGAACAGTTTCTGATGTTGAAATTCAACTCATTCTTGATGGTTCTAATGATTTAGAAGATGTTTTACAAACTTTGATCGACACAGCAAATGCAAATGGTGGACATGATAATATTACAATTATTCTAGCTGAAATTTTGGAGTAAGAAAATGAACTCAAGACTAATCCCTACAAGTGGTGGAATTAATTTATTTCTAACCTATTCTGATATGCCTGAACCTGATGCTGAGACAATTCTTTTCATTCATGGTTATCCTGATACTCAAATCAGTTGGCAAAGACAAATGGATTATTTTAGAAAAAAATATCGTGTTGCTGCATTTGATACAAGAGGTTCTGGTAAATCCTCTAGCCCGATTGATAGAAGTGGATATTCAGCAAATGAACTTACAAACGATGTTCAAACAGTAATTGATTTTCTTGTAGGAAAAGAAGGTAAAGTTCATCTAGTTGGGCATGATTGGGGATCAATTATATCTTGGACTTTTCTTTCCACTGGTGAAAATCAAAAAAGAGTTTTTTCCTTTAGTGCTGTAACTTGTCCTCATCCTATGATGTTCTATCGAAATGTATTTGGTAAACTTTTTTCTCTTGAGCCAAATAGAATTGCTGAAGGTGGAAGTCAGTTAGTTAGATCTTTTTATATACTTCTATTTCAATTGCCATTTCTTCCCGAATTTCTATGGGAAACTTTTACAAAAGAAATTTGGTCAATTATTCTTGAACAAGGGGACATTCCTGAAGATGATCCAATGAGAAAATTAACTCCTGAAGAAATTTTAGCTAGAACAAAAAATTCTGTTAATCTATATAGAGAGGCTATGCAAGGTGGGGTTGTCCCACTCCCTAAAAATCCGTTTGATGTGCCTATTTCTGTCTTTATTCCCGAAGATGATGTTGTTCTTACACCTGAACTGTATGATGGAATGGAATCTTATGTTAAGAACCTAAAGACATATAGGATTCAAGCAAATCATTGGGTTCATAAAGAAAGACCAGATTGGTTTAATAAAAGTTTAGAGGAATTTTTAAAGTTTTCGGTTAGAGGGAAAAGTAAAACACAGTAGCGATAACTACTGTGTAAAAAAACTTACAGATTACTTTTTTTTAGCGGGAGCAGCAGGTTTAGCTGGTGCTTTTACTTCTTCTTTAGCTGGAGCTGGAGCAGGTGCTGCTTCAGGAGCTGGATCTTTAGTTTCGCTTGATCCACAGAAAGTTAATCCCATTACAAAAAGGATTGTAAGAATAGAAGTTACGAATTTTTTCATAAACTCTCCTTAAATTTTTCTACTAGGTTTTAGGACTGTCCTTTTTCCACAAGGATAAAAAAGGAAAAAAAAATACTGTTTGGTAAAAAACTTTCAAATTTAGATTGACAGCTTTTACTTTCAATATACTCTTAACGCAATTTTATAAGTAGGTTTTAACTTTGCGAATTGTTGATGAAGAACTAAAAAAGTTTATTCTGGAATCCATTGAGAAAAATAAAGTCATTACTCTGAAGACATACCTACTTTCAGACTATGGTGAAGATTTATTAAAAATCATTTGTTCTGGAGTTCTGAAAAAATTTGGAAGAACTGACCTAATGGACATTTCTTATTCAGCAGCCAAAGAACTTGTGATCAATGCAACAAAAGCAAATCTGAAAAGAGCACTATACCGAAAATCAAATCTAGATATTGCCAATCCAGAACATTATGAAAGAGGAATGTCAGAGTTCAAATCCTATTTAACAGAAGAAAAAATCGTCGAATTCAAAAAAGACTTCAAAAAATTTGATCTTCCAGTCACTGCAACTTTTTATTATAATGAGTATGTTCTGAATGTTAAAGTGAAGAATAATTTTCCACTTTTAAAACAGGAAGAAGAAAGAATTAGAGATAAATTTAAAAAAGCAACTAGCTTTTCTAGTTTAATTGATTTCTTCATGGAATTTGGTGATAGCACTGAAGGTGCGGGAATGGGACTGACTATGGTTGGTATTCTATTGGATCAGTCGGGAATTTCTAAACATTGTTTCAGCCTTTACTCAAGTGATAGATATAGAGAAACTATTGCAAAGATTGAAATCCCACTTCATAAAGATTATATCTCTAAACGAGAAATGTTTGAGAAGCTTATGAAACAAAACGATGTAAGTGCTTCAGAACTAAGAAAAAATTTCAGCTATAACTACAAACAATACAAACTTCAACCAGAAGATGCAAAAATCATCTATCCAACATAAAGTCTTCTTTTAATTCCGCTACTAAGGATAATTTTTTTGAATTGTTTGGGTGTTCGAACTCTAGTTTCCAAGAATGAAGCATTTGTCTTTTCGGAAAATTATCTGGTACCTTTCCTGTTTTGATAAACTCTAAAAAAATATTCTCTTGGATTCCATAAATCTTATCTCCGACAATAGGATAACCCAAAGAACAAAGAGTTGCTCTGATCTGATGAATTTTTCCTGTCTTTGGCTTAGCAGAAATTCTAGATATTTCTTTAATTGAATCATACTCGAGTAATTCAAATTTAGTTTCTACTGAAGTTGAATTGGAAAATTCATTTTCAGAGTATTTTTTCTTTTTTCGTATTTCTGAATTTTCATCTTGTCCTTGATACCCCTTGGCTAACAACTCATTAGGAAATTTTCCATGCACAAGAACTAGATATTCTTTATAGATTGTTCTTTTGGAAAAATAACTTTGGATTTTGCTAGATGAATTCGCATCTTTAGCAAATAAAACTAATCCCGATGTTTCTCTATCAATTCTATGGGTTAAGTATAGTGTATCAAAGCTTAGATCTTTCAAATGAGTTATTAGTGTATTCTTTCTATACCTTCCTGCGGGATGCACAGGAAGGTTTCCTGATTTATTCACTGCTAGTAAATATTCATCCTCAAATACTATGTCAAAATTAAAATCGACTTCTGGTTCTATAAAATTTTCGGGAATGAACTCAATAATATCATCATTTGATACTAGTATATTTTGACTTAAAATCCTTGAATTAAGTTTGATCTCACCTTTTAAAATTCTATTTTCCCATTCCTCTTCAGTTTGGTAAGTAAATCTGTGTGTTAAGTACTCTGTAATTTTTATTTCACTACTTAGTCCTTCAATTTTAGTCTGCAAGATTTACTTAAGACCTAATAGTTGTAGTTTCGCTAACATACTCAGAATGAATCCTAGTCCCATATAGAATCCAAAAGGTATCTCCTTCCAGTTCTTTTTCTTTAAGATGATCTTTGATACTAATGAATGTCCAATTGCAGTAATTGTACTAACATTCAGAAAAATCATCCAATAGGGGTGACCAGATAATAATGCTAAACTTGGAGCAAATAGAACATCTCCAAATCCCATTCCTTTTTTATAGGCAAGATGTAAAATTCCAAACACAAATAAGAATCCTAAGAATAAGTATAAATTTTGTAAGTCAAAAATTGACTCGCCTAGAAAATAGTTTACCAAAATCCCCAGTGGAACTAGGAAAAATAAGATTTCAAAATCTAAAATTAATTTTGAAAAATCTGTTAGCATAAAAACTAATGTTAAGCCAAATACATTCATGAGTATAAGTGAAGTGGAAAAGCCTTCAGTAAAAAAGAATGAATAACAAAATACAAATGAAGCTGAGATTTCAGTAATCAGAAATTTTTTCTCTAACTTTGCCTTACAATGAAAGCATTTACCAATTGAAATAATATATCCTAGAATTGGAGTTAAATATAAGATCGGAATTTCTTTACCACAAGATTCACAATGACTTGGTTTAAAAAAAATTTCTTTCCATTTTTCTTTTTTTGTAAATGCTTTTCTTAAGTCTCCATAGAAATAAAGAATGATTCTATCTGCAAGTGTCACATAAAAACTTGCAATAGAAGCAGAAAGAAAAGAACCAATGAAAAAGAAAAAAATCATTTAGAAAGTTCTTGTAAAGCTTGAATTCCTTTTTTTAGATTCTCCCATTCAGAAGCAAAACTAATTCTAATATAGTTATGAGTTTCATGAAAAATAAAACCGGGAACAACAATCAGTTTTTTTTCTTCAACAGCACGTTTTGCAAATTCTTCATCATTACCTTTGATCTTAATAAAAAAATAAAATGCCCCAGAACTTTTAGTGATTTCATAATAATCCTTTAAATTCTCATAAACATAATCTCTTTTCATTTTATAGTCTTCAATATAAGAACTCATATCTGTTTTTAAAGCCTCTATGCCCGCCCACTGAGTGACTGAAGGTGCACATACAATTGTATATTGCTGTAATGTAGTTAGTGTTTGAATTAGTTCTTTTGTACCGATTATTGATGCTAGTCTAAGACCTGTCATACTATAAGTTTTAGAAAAGCCTGAAAGTGTGATTGCCTTATCATAAAAACTTCCTACCGAAATAAATTTTTTATCATAGTCAAAAAGTTCATAAATCTCATCAGATACCAACCATGCACCAGTACTTTCAGCAATTTCGACTAACGCTTCAAGTTGTTCTCTGGAAAATATATATCCTGAAGGGTTTGATGGATTTGAATAAATAATCAGTTTTAATTTTTTATTTTTAAATTCTTTTAAATCGTCTTTTTGAAAATTTTCTGATACAGTATGAACCTTTGCTCCCTGAAACTTTAGCATAGAAGGATACATCAAAAAATAGGGTGAAATTACCAAACACTCATCATTTGGATTGATCAATGCTTCAAATAGCAAAAGAAGTGCAGAACTAATTCCTGAGGTAACTAAAATTCTTTCAGGACTTGCGTATTGAATTTGATTTTGTGTTTTATACTTTTCCACAAGTGCATTCTTTAATTCCGGTATTCCACCAGTAAGTGTATAAGTTGTCTTACCCTCATTCAGAGCCTTGGTCATTGCTTCTAGAATTGGTTTTGGACACGGAAAATGTGGTTGCCCTATGGAAAGGTTAATTGGGTCTTTGAGTGTTGCTGCTAGTTCAAATGCTTTACGGATGGGCGAGGTATCCAGTCCTGCCATTCTAGAAGAAAAATTAGAATTCATAATCACAGAATTTTCTGTGGTAGTTTTTTGGAAATCATTTTGGAAAATTCTGACTGAGTTGTTCTTTTTTTATGTTTTCATATAGTTCAGTAATCCAATTGGGATACTTAGTTTTTTCCTCTTGGATTAGCTCTTCATTAGGTAGAATCAATACTTTCGTTTTTTGGACTGATCTTGCCACAAGTGTAAAAAGCTCTTCTATTGCCTCATCTCCAATTGCTAAACACCCTATGGAAACGTTCTTTCCGTGAATAAAAATATCTCCACCGAGTCTTGTTCTACCTTCCAATAATGCTTTTGCTCTATCAAATTCATTAGGATAGTTTATTTTCATAGAAAGATGGAAACTGCTATTAGGATTTAGTAATTCAATTTCATAAATTCCTTCAGGAACTTGTTTATCTCCTTCTTTAAGTTTTGGACCTAATTCACCACTTGCAGCTAAAATTGGATATTCAATAATTTTTTTCCAATTAGAAGAATATTTATAATAAATAGTCAAAATTTTTTTCTTTTTATCTGCGACTAAATAAAGTTCTTTGGGAGGATACTCTTCTCCTATGATCGGTTTGAATTTATCATCAACTTTTTTAGAATAAGTTTCAATTACTTCTTCAACAGTTTTTTTTCCGAAGATTAAACTGTTAATTTTTTTTCTAAAGAATAAACTAAAGATAATTACCAGTATGATACTAATGAAAAGAATTATTTTCATTCTTGAATTCTATTTTAGAAACTCATAGTGTCAAGAAATACAAGAATAGATCGCAAAAAATTTTTTGTAACCAAAATGAATTTACTTACGAAAAAGATTTAGGAGTGTGTATGAAAAAAATTATTCTTTTAATTCTAGTTTCTTTAAACTTGCAAGCAGATCAAATTAATAAAACTTTCTTTTCTGGTCTAGCAGTTGAGGGTTATGACGTGGTTGCTTATTTTAAAGAAAGTAAACCAGTAAAGGGTAAATCTGAATTTGAATATTCATGGAATGGTGCTAAGTGGAGATTTAGTTCAAATGAAAACCTTGAATTATTCAAGAAAGATCCGAATAAATATTCGCCTGAGTATGGTGGATTTTGTGCCTATGCAATGAGTGAAGGTTATAAGTATGGAATTTCTCCTGATAGTTGGGAAATTGTTAATGGCAAACTCTATCTAAATTATGATAAAGAAGTTCAAATGAAATGGACAAAAGAAAAGTCCAAACTAATCACCCAAGCAGATAGTAATTGGAAAAAAATTGCTGGGGATAAAAAATGAACTATTTATCTATTTTTTTAAGACTTGTTGTTGCGGGGATTTTTTTTCAGACCTTATTTTTCAAATTCAGCGGTAGTGAAGAATCTATATATATCTTTACTACTGTTGGAATTGAACCATGGGGAAGATATGCATCAGGTGTAATGGAATTAGTTTGTGGAATATTGCTTTTAGTTCCCAGTACTAAGATATTTGGTTCAGTCACAGGAATAGGAATTATTTCAGGTGCAATTTTAAGTCACCTAACGATACTAGGAATTGAAGTAAAAGGAGATGGTGGATTACTTTTCTATTTAGCACTTGCTATATTCGTTGGTTGTTTGGCTATATTCTTTATTCATCGTGATGAAGCATTGGAATTGTACAAAAACAACTTAAAAAAATTGTTTCCATAGTCTCCTAATTTTTTTTAGCATAGGGATCTAAATTCTTTTTATATTCCCTATGTTTTTTTAAAAGACTAAAGAACTCTTGGTAAGCCATAGGTTTTGAAAAACCAAGTTCTACACATTGTTTTCCAACAGTCCAAAGAATTTTCCATTGCTTAAATAAGTATCCATATGCTTGCAATACTGTAAAATTAGGGTCATAGATATTTGTTGATTCTGAACTAGATCCATTGAGTTCAATGATCTTAAAATTTTTTCCTTGTTTCAAATCTTCATCAGATACATATCGTATATCGAATCTACCAAAATAGAAACCTGAAAATTCTTTTGCGATCTCATCAATAGTTTTTATAAGAGTAGGGGTAATTAAGTTAGCACCATCAATAAACATGCAACCTTGAAAATGATTTCCAGAAAAACCTAAAGTATATTCTTTATCTTTTTCTAAGATAAAATCAAATATAGATTGGTTGTTTTCAAAAAAGGATTTTTCTTGAAATCTAAATCTAGGATGTAATCTCACTAGTTCTCTTAGTGTGTT
Organism: Leptospiraceae bacterium; assembly: GCA_033762425.1. Lineage (GTDB taxonomy): Bacteria > Spirochaetota > Leptospiria > Leptospirales > Leptospiraceae > JANRLP01. Next base: position 173,072 of record JANRLP010000024.1, on the reverse strand, counting down.
TTTTCCATCTCCAGTAATTTTAGGAAAAATCTTCTTGTTTATAGATAGGATATCACCTTTATCATTTTTTGGAAAACGATAATAAAAAATTCCAACCTCATTTGGTCCAGGATGAAATTCTTGTACTAAAAAAGGAAAATTTATTTCGCCTAACGTTTGAATTAATGAGTCGTTAGATGATACTAGTTTAATAGAAAGTCCTCTTTCACCCATATCTGGTTTTAAGATAATCGGAAACTCTAATTCATTTTCAGTCATAAATTTTTTTATCAAAAGTATTTTTTCATCTAAACTTTCTTTATCCAATAGAATTGATTTTACAGTAAACTCTTTGTTCAGATTAGATAAGATTTTAAACTTAGACTCTAATGCAAGTCCTCCTCCATTTTCGATTGCAGGATTTGCAGTTGTGAAATAACGAATCCCTTTTAAGCGAATTGCTAAATAGATTAAATAGAATGCTACAGGAATATAAACTAAAGTTGAATTCCAAAATTCAAATCTTGGAATTTTAGAAATTGTTAAAAAAAGCTCTCTTCTTGATTCACCTTTCATCAGTTTCAAAGTGATTCTATAAACTACAGCTCCAAGAAATGTAAATGTAAATAAAATAGGATAGAAAAATTTATTATTTTGTAAATAGTCTATGATTAGTTCTCCATAAAAGTAGCTAACTGCTACAAGAATTGGAGTCCATAAAAAGGATGCTATGAAGGTATATAATGTAAATCGAATAAAAGATAGTCTAAGTATTCCTGTAAGTAAGTAGGTTGGAAGTCTAAGTCCTGGAGTAAATCTACTGATAAAAATAGCATAAGCAAAATTTTCTTTTAGTCCCGTTTGGATTTTATTGATTATACTTAAAGAAATAATTTTTTGATAAAATTCAAAATGAGAGAACGATTTATGAAAAAAAAAACCAATAATAAAGAGAATTAAATCTCCAATAAATATTCCTAAAGTAGATCCAAGGAAAGCTGAATATGGATCTAGTCTATTAGTTCTAAGTAATATTCCTGATCCAATGCAAGTGAGGTCTTCGGAAAGAAAGGTTGCAAAGGCAACTCCGAAAAAATCTTTCATGAAGAGACTTTTAATTTATGCTTAACAGTAGATGGAGTAAATCCAAAAAATTCTGGAATTTTGATATCAAGATTCAGAGACTCAATTCCAATTCTTATAATTGCCATATGGTGAATAGTATGGTCTAGAATGAATAGTAACTCTCTTTGAATGCTTGTTTCTGAAAAATAGAAATTATCTGAATCATAAACTAGTTTAGTTTTTAGAATTAATTCCTTATTCAAGTCTAGAATATGAAGTCTATCTGTTATCTCGACTAGTTTTTTTAAACAAAGCTCTCTCGAAGTTTGTAATTCTAGACTACGGTTTCTAGTATCATAACAGATTACATTTTCGTTTGCAGAATTGAATAAACATTCATAAAATTCATAAATATGTCTTACATGCTCACCGACACTAGATTGAAAAAGAATTGGAATAGAGATGGAATAAATATTATCATCCATATTTTCCAAGACTTTCACTAGTTCTAGAATTCTTTCTCTATTTGCTAATAGTAGCTCCATCATTACCTCTAAATAATATTTCTACAAGTGTAAATAAAAGGTTACAACTGTAACTTATTTAAAGTTATAGTTGAAATAAAATTTATGAAGAATAAAATTCTTGAATTTATATATAAACTCATTGGGGAACCCAAAAAAAGTTCTTTAGAACATAGACTTTTTAATTCTGTATCCTTAGTCAATGGAATTATTAACATTTTAGGATCTTTTGCGACTTATTCCTTGGAAAATTTTATTGTTCTATTTTGTTTAAACTTTGGAACAGGAATTTTATTTCTAGTAATGTACTATTTTTCCCGATTCAGAAATATATATTATGTTCTGTTTTGGCCGTTTAATCTCTCCATTTTAGCTTTCCTTTCCATAAATTGGTTTTTGAATAATGGTTCATTAGGTGGATCTCATTACTATTTAATTCCCGCCCTAGTTGTTGCAACCATTCTGCTCAAAAATCATAATGTATTTGGATTATATTTTTTTTATGCAACTCTCTCTGCTTTATTATTTTATCTTGAATTTAATTATCCTCATCTTGTTACTAAATATGCAAATGATAGTGAGAGAATGATGGACGTTAGTGGAAATTATATCTTTGTTCAAATTCTTACTGGGATTCTTATTTTTATTCTAGTTCAAAATCTGAATCAAGAAAGAAAGAAGTCAGAACAACTTCTATTGAATATTCTTCCAGAATCTATTGCAGATGAATTGAAAAAAAACGATTTTGTAGAACCAGCTCATTTTGACTCTGTTACAGTAATTTTTTGTGATATGGTTGGATTTACTAAAATTTCTGAAACAATGACTGCTAGTGAACTCGTGAAAGAGTTACACATTATATTTTCGTCATTCGATGGTATCATGAAACAATATGGATTAGAAAAGATCAAAACAATTGGTGATGCTTATATGGCAGTTTCTGGTTTGCCCAAAGAAACTGAAGATCATGCAATTAGAGCAATTAATGCAACTCTATCCTTAAAAAAGTTTATGAATGAATATGAACTGAAAAAAACACAAGAAGGAAAACAATCTTTTAATTTTAGGATTGGAATGCATTCAGGTCCAGTTGCTGCAGGAATTGTTGGAACAGATAAATTTGCCTATGATATTTGGGGCGATACTGTGAATACAGCAAGTAGAATGGAATCTTCAGGATTGGCGGGTGAAATCAATATATCAGAATCGACTTTTGCACTTGTTAAAGATAAGTTTCCGTGTGAATATAGAGGTAAGATTGAAGCTAAGAATAAAGGTGAGTTAGAAATGTATTTGGTGAGAGCATGAGTTCTTTTCTTTTAATGATAGTTCTTATTCTAAATTGTTTTGCACCAGAGGGTGCAGTTCATTCAAAGTCTGAAATCAAAAAAAAATTTCAAGAAAGTAACGTTGAACCAATTCATAAAACAATTTCTTTTGAAAATAGAAACATTCATTTTGTATCCACAGGGGATATTGATAAAAATATAATTTTGTTTATACACGGATCTCCAGGAAGTTGGGATGCTTTTATTGACTATTTAACTGAACCAGCTCTACTCAAAAAATTTCATATGATTTCCTATGATAGACCGGGATTTGGAGAATCCAAACAAGGTGGTCATGAGCCCAGTCTTCCAAAACAAGCTTTGGTTGTGAAAAAAATTCTAGATGAGTTTCCACAAAAAAATATTCATTTAGTTGGTCATTCTTATGGAGGACCAGTTTTAGTCAGGCTGCTAGCAGACTATCCAAAAAAATTTTCTACTGGACTTATCCTTGCGGGTTCTATCGATCCAGATCTTGAAAAAGAAGAATGGATTCAAACTATCGGAAATTTTAAGGTCGTCCGTTGGATTTTACCTAGTTTTTTAGACAATACTAATCAAGAGATTCTAGCTTTAAAGAATGAATTAGTTGAATTAGTACCGCTTTATGATAGTATTCATACTCCAGTAACATTTTACCAAGGCGAAAAAGATACTCTTGTTCCCAAAGAAAATGCTTTTTTTGCAAAGAAAATGTTTAAGAAAGCTAAGTTTGAATTATTCTTAGAAAAAGATCTAAATCATTTTATTCCTTGGAATAGAAAAGAGAAAGTTATCTCTATGCTTCTGAAACTTGAATAGTCTTTTCCTCATTTTCTCTTTTATTAAATAGTAACCCACAAAGATACCAGAATAGAATCACAACCTCATCATCTTGAAAATAACATTGAAGCGTACTTGCAAAGAAAAATCCAACTAGTCCATAAAAAATTGCTGTTTGAGGATAAGTATGATTTTTAGATAATAATTCTTTCATGATAAAGAATAGTATTAGTATAAAAATAATAGCTGTTGGGATTCCTGATACTGTCGCTAGATGAAAGTAGTCATTATGAGCGTGTCCTGTTTGACTCACTTGATAGAAAAACGCTAATTCTTGTTTTTCTTCGGAAAGATTTTTTCTTTCAAGGCTATTTTCTTTGTCATATCTCCCTGGACCCACTCCAAAAATTGGATTTTTTAATATCATAGGAAAGCTTGAGTTCCAAATAAATGTTCTTCCGCTATCAGTATGTTTTTCTGCACCCAGTAATGGCTTAATCGTTTTTGAAGTTGTATCGTTAAAGTATAAAATTGATACAAGTATAATCATAAAGCTAAAGGAATAGGTAGCAAGCTTTAAGATTCGTTTTTTGGAAATAATTTCTCTATTCCAAACAGTATCGAGAGTTCCAAAACACAATGAGAAAAAAATTCCAAACATTGCTGACCTAGCATTGTTTAGAAGAATGATGATTGAGAGAACTGTCAAAAATATAATCAAAGGGATCGAATGTTTTAATCCCCTAGTTTTTAGTTTAAAGACCAAAGTAAAGATTAGATAAGGGAAGAAAAATGCAAGTAGTCCACCAAAAGTCAGATGAGTATTCATAAGTCCAATGGGAACACTAATTCTAATATTTAGAATATCCCCATAATGATGTGTGAATCTCCAAGTCTTTATCTCTCTAAAAAGCTCATTGATCCTCACTGCAAGTCTTACTTCTGTGAATATAGAGACTAAACCTGTGATCACTAGTAACAGTATTAGAATCTGAAAGGAATTCATAACTCTTTTTCGTTCATAAGAATCTAAGTTTAGGGTTAGGAAAAACCCAAAAAATAGGATAATGTCTTTGAATTCAGACTTAGGCAAAAGTTTTAAACCTTCATCCATGCCAAGTGTGAAGCTGTGATAGACGCTGGATGCTAGATAGGAAGCAAATAGAAGAAATCCAAGGATAGATACGGGGTTTACCCATTTTTTTTCTCTTTTATCGATCAAAAAAAACAGAAGACTTAAAAAAAGAAACCCCTGAGAGATGGAAATAGAGAGTGCTGAGAAAATAATACTTACGTTTAAGCAAAATAAAAAAATTTTTTTGTTTCTCATGTTTGCTCTTTTTCTAATATAGAATTTATGAAAATCATGTACTTCACTGACACCTTCCTTCCCAAGATTGACGGGGTAAGTCTTTCTATAAAGAACTTTTCGGAACATCTTTCCCTCAAAGACTACGAATTTTTGATTTGTTGCCCTGAGTATGGTGAGGGTGATTTCATACGTATGAATGAAAAGATCAGAGTTGAGAGGTTTATGAGTGGATTTTTACCATCTTATCCTGATATTAAGGTAGTTCTTCCCAGTCCTATGAAGATTTCTAATTTGATTGAAGAATTCAAACCTGATGTTTGCCATATCCACACTCCTGGTCTTATGGGATTATATGCAGTGAATGCGTGTGAAAAATTTGGAATCCCAGTGGTTGGAACCTATCATACTCTTATGGCTGAACAAAATACTTATGTTTCTCTTTATAGAATTTTTAAACTTGATAAACTCTTTTTAAGAATCAATAAGTTTAATAAGGCTTTGTCCATAAAAAATTTACTAAAATTTCAAAAATGGGATAACTTCAATATCAAGAAAAAAATTATTCACAAGATTTGTAACCATTTATACGATAGATGTGATATTGTAATTTCTCCTTCCAATCTCTTGAAAGAACAACTTTTGGAGTATGGAATTGAAAAACCTATTCAAGTAATTTCCAATGGAATGGATCTCACTAGATTTAAAGGGGAAGTAAAACAAGCTCCCGATAATCCAAAGATACTTCATGTGGGTAGAATTTCTTATGAAAAGAATTGTGATGTTGTAATTAATTCTTTCGAACTTATACTTAAAGAATTTCCTGATGCAACACTTACAATCATAGGTGATGGTCCAGCACTTCCTTCCTTGAAACTTCAAGCTGAACAAAAAGGTATGAAAGAAAAAGTTATCTTCACTGGATTTGTGGATAATTCTAAACTTCATGAAGTGTATCCAAAATATGATTTATTCATGACTGCTTCAACTATGGAGACTCAAGGTCTTGTAATCTTAGAAGCAATTGCTTGTGGACTTCCTGCAATTGGAGTGAAATCATTTGCGATTCCAGAACTAGTACAAGAAGGCAAAAATGGATTCAATGCTGAACCATTTCAACCTGAAGAAATGTCTAAGTTAGCAATCAAAGTTTTGAAAGACAAAGAGTTATACTCAAGTTTTTCAAAGAACTCTCTGGAGATTGCACTCACACATGAAATGAGTAAATGCGTGGATAAAATGCACACATTATATACAACCATGAAAGAGTATAATACTAAAGAAAAGAAAACTACAATTATGAATTTGTTGTTTAGCTGAACATGAGTGAAGATTTTTTATTAGATAGGCTTCTTAAATCTTCTTTCAAATTACTAACTACTAGAGTTTTGGAATGGGTACTCTATTCTCTTGCTCTAGCAGTTATTTTGAGTATTGTAAACTTTCTATTGATTCAAAAGCTTGCTAGTGAATTTATTCCAACGATTGCTTCAATCAAAACTTTGAATTTTGATGAGAATACTATTCTACCAATTCTTCAGCTTATTGCACTAAAGCTTGGAAGTATTCTTGGATTAATCCTCTTTTCAAATTTTATGATTACCAATATTTTTGAACTTGTTTTGATTCAAAAAACCGACTCTTGGATTAAAGAAAAGAATGTAGAGATTGAAGCAATCATTCAAGCATCTTTGAGTAGATTGCTTATTTCAACTATATTACAGATATTTAGTTTTCTAGTTTCAATTCTTAGTTTACTATTCTGTATTTTACCTTATTTTTTATGGGGAACAGTAACGATTTTTCTAAATCAAATTATAGTAATTGAAAACAAAAATTTTGATGCTATCCAAGAAAACTTTAAACTTTCAAAAAAGCATTTTATTACACTTTTGTTAATACCAATCATCTTTTCTATTTTTATTCAGATTGGAAATGTGTTTCCTTTCTATTTTATAAAATTTTTGGGAGATCTTGGACTTTTTGCATTTTCAGGATCGGAGTTTGATTTGCTGAATTTTCTGCAATCTCCACTGTTGCTTTTAGCTATATTTCCTACTGTATCATTTTATAGCATTATTAGTGTTCTGAAAACAATTCTATATACTAATGCTTATTATGAGTGTAAAAATTCTTAGTTTTTAGATTGTGGTAATCGAGGTTTGAGTATATGCAAGAAACAGTAAACCGAAAAGTCTATCTAGAACGCCTCGCTAAAATGGATTTTGATTGCTTGGTAGTTGGGGGTGGGGCAACAGGAGCGGGAGCTGCCTTAGATGCAACTCTTAGAGGTCTTCATGTGGCTCTAATTGAAAAGAACGACTTTTCATCAGGAACATCAAGTAGATCAACTAAACTAATTCATGGTGGGGTTCGTTATCTTCCTCAATTACATTTCAAACTCATCAAAGAAGCATTACTAGAAAGAAAAAGACTATTGAATAATGCTCCTCATTTAGTAAAACCACTTAAATTCATTTTACCATGCTATAAGTTTTATGAAAAACCTTTCTATAGCATTGGACTAACGATATACGACATCCTAGCTGGTGACAGTGGGCTACCAAGTCATAAACTAGTGAGCAGAGATGATGCGATTAGAGAAATACCTTCTATCCAATCTAAGGATTTGAAAGGTGGAATCAGTTACTATGATTCCCAGTTCAATGATTCCCGACTCAATGTACTACTTGCTAGATCAGCAGCTAAAGAAGGAGCAGTTGTTTGCTCTAGGGTTGAACTTGTTAAAATTATTAAAACTCATGGAAAGATTTCTGGTGCTGAACTAAGAGATTTGCTTACCAATAAAGTATTCACAGTTAAGACAAAGGTTCTTGTAAATACAACTGGAGTTTTTATTGATGAAGTTAGAAAGCTAGATGACGAAACAGCTCATCCTGTTCTTTCGCCTAGTCAAGGAATTCATCTTGTGTTTCATAAAGATAAATTGAAATGTAAAACAGCAATGATCATTCCAAAAACTTCTGATGGAAGAGTTGTATTTGTGATTCCTTGGGAAGATCATGTTGTAGTTGGAACAACAGATACACCTATCAAAGAAGTTTCTATTGAACCACTTCCTAAAGAAGGTGAAGTAGAATTTTTATTAAAAACAGTAAATGAATATCTAAACATTCAATTAGTTAAGTCTGATGTAAAATCTGTTTTTGTAGGACTTAGACCACTCATCTCTCCTGATGGAAACACTAATACTAAATCTATTTCTAGAGAAGAAGTGATCTTAGTATCTGATTCAGGGCTAATTACTATGAGTGGTGGCAAATGGTCAACCTATCGGAAGATGGCTGAAGATTTAGTGAATAAGATTGTGCTTTCAGGAAAGTTAATTCCACATTCAAGTTGTTCAACCTATAACTATTCATTTCCTGGAAAAGAAGACTATTCTGAAAATTTATATCTAAAAATTGCTCAGAACTATGGTCTAAATAATGAGACAGCTAGAAGACTTAGAAACTACTACGGTGGAGAGGTTTTTACTATATTGAAAGAGAAGCCTGTAGAAATTCTAAAAGGTTCGGGTTATTTCCAAGAAGAAGTAATTCATGCAATCAAAAATGAGTTTGCACTTACTATCTCTGATGTTCTAGCTAGAAGACTTAGAGTACTATTCCTTGATCTAAATCTTGCAAAAGAAATGGCAAAGCCTGTAGCTAACATTCTTGCAAAACAACTAGGTTGGAACACTAAGACTAAGGCTTTAGAAGAAAAGAATTTTCTTTCTCTAGTAGATTCACTTTCTAAATCAATCTAGGAGTTAATTATGAAGTTCTTCAGAACTAGAAACTTGGTGTTGTTACTTTTGATTTTGAATTTACAGAAACCATGTGATGTAAAAACACAAAGTTCAACAATTGATTCGATCAAAGAACAGATGAGAAAGTTTACTGGCAGACCTCAAACAATTGGAGATTCTAAAACAAATCCTAAAATCATTGATAGCTCACAAAGAGGTACTGGAATAGATAGTTCACAAGGTTGGGGTGGCAGCCCTAAATCCCTAAATGAGAATTCTTCAGAGCTTAAAGAATACTTCTATGTTCTTGTTAAAGCGAAGGCATCTAGTAAAGCTATATTAGCAAATTCTAATACTTTAATGCAAAGTACTTGTGTGGATGCAGCTAAACTTACAGGGCTAGATAAAATTTTTGCAAATTTCATGAATGCTTATTTTTTGAATTCACCTCCTGAAGAATCAAGAGGAACAGTTAAACTTAGTATTCCTGAAACTGGTGCACATTATACTTGTAAGTATTCTCCTTCAGAGGATGGAAAAATTTATAATAGAGAATGTAAGGGTTTTCTTAAAGACTATGGAATTTCAGCATGTGCAAGTATAGGAGATTCTTGGAGTGAATGTCAATGTCTTGCTTACATAAAATTTCCAGGTGGAAAGGATAGCATAAATAATAGGTTGAGCTATGAGTGAACATGTAAAAATTTTTGATACTACACTACGAGATGGGGAGCAGTGTCCAGGTGCTGCAATGAGTGAGGATGAGAAACTTGAGATTGCTCATCACCTTGCGAAAATGAATGTAGATATAATTGAAGCAGGTTTCCCTGTTTCCTCTCCTGTTCAATTCAAAGCTGTAGAGAGAATTTCTAGAGAAGTTGAAGGACCTGTGATTGCTGCACTAGCAAGAGCAGTTCGAGCAGACATTGAGATTGCGGCTAACGCAATTAAACCTGCTAAGAAAAAAAGAATTCACACATTTCTTGCTTCTTCTCCAATTCATATGAAGTATAAGTTGAATAAGTCTCCTAGTGAAGTATTAAAACTTGCTAGAGAGGCAGTAATGATAGCTCGTGAATTTGTAGATGATGTTGAGTTCTCTCCCGAAGATGGAACTAGGTCTGACCTAGAATTCTTACGTGAAATTTGTGAGGCAGTAATCGAAGCTGGGGCTACAACAATCAATGTTCCAGATACTGTTGGCTATACAACACCTGAGAAGTATGGAGAGATGTTTTCTTTTCTTATCGAAAATGTTAAAGGAGCAAAGAATATTACTTTTTCTGCACACTGCCATAATGATCTAGGTCTTGCTACTGCTAACTCACTTTCTGCAGTAAAGAATGGGGTAAGGCAAGTGGAATGTACTGTCAATGGAATTGGGGAAAGAGCGGGTAACACTGCAATGGAAGAAGTGGTTATGGCTCTCAGAACAAGAAAAGACTTTTATGGAATTACAACAAACATCAATACAACTTTGATAACTAGAGCTTCTTACTTAGTGAAGAGTATTACAGGAATGGTTGTACAACCTAATAAAGCTATAGTTGGAGCAAATGCTTTTGCTCATGAATCGGGAATTCACCAAGATGGTATGATTAAGAACAGAGAAACTTATGAGATCATGACCCCAGATTCTATAGGACTTGAATCTAGTAAGATAGTGCTCGGAAGACATTCTGGTCGTGCAGGTTTTAAAGATAGGATCATACGACTAGGTTTTTCTCCAACAAATGAAGAAATGGAAATGGCTTATAATCGATTTTTAGATATTGCAGATAAGAAAAAGGAAATCTTTGATGAAGACTTGATTTCTCTTTTCATGGATCAATCGATAAAACTAGAAAATTCTAGATTTAAACTAGAATACTATCATGTAACGACAGGATCTAACACAGTTCCAACTGCAACCGTAAAACTTAGAGTTGATGATGTGCTTATTGAAGAATCTTCTACTGGTGACGGTCCAGTGGATGCAGTCTTTAAATCAGTTCAAAAAGCAACTCACCTAAACCCAATTCTTGAAAAATTAGTAATCTCTCCAGTAACTAAAGGAACAGATGCTTTTGCTGAGGCTAGTGTTACCTTAACTGAAGGAGAAAAGAGGGTGGTTGGTAAAGGAAATTCTACAGACATAGTAGAAGCAGCTGCAAAATCATATATTGATGCATTGAATAGACTGTGAAGAACTATTTCCAAGAACCACTATATAATTTACAAGGTTATGTTCCTGGTGAACAACCTAATGATAAAAAGAAGATTATCAAGCTAAACACAAATGAAAATCCATATCCTCCTTCTCCAAAGATAAAAAAAGCGTTAGGCGATATTCTAAAGAAAGGTCTTTTAAAAAAATATCCCAATCCTGTTTCTAAGGATTTAGTCCTATCAATTGCTAAGCATCATAAGGTAAGACCAAGCATGGTTTTAGTTACTAACGGTTCTGACGAAGGGCTGGCTTTACTGTTCAAAGCAGTGCTTGGAAAGAATTCAAAGATTGTGATGCCATATCCAACTTATTCCTTATACCATGTTCTAGCTGACTTACAGTTGAATTCTGTAGTTGTTGAGACCGTACCTTTAGATAATAATTTACATTTTGATTTTCATGCGTTAGAAAATAGTACTGGTGAACTTCTTGCATTTGCTCACCCTAATGCACCTACAGGGATCCAAGAAAAGAAATCTGAGCTACTAAATTTAGTAAAAAAATTTCCAGGTATTGTGCTTTCTGATGAAGCATATATTGACTTTGCACCTCGTGGAACAAGTTTAATAAATTCAGTTTTTGAAAATGAAAATTTGGTTGTTTCTAGAACTTTTTCAAAATCATATTCATTAGCAGGACTAAGAGTAGGCTATCTAATTGCAAATGAGTCTTTAGTTGATTTACTCTATAAACTTAAGGATTCCTATAATCTAGGAATGTTGGAACAATTAGCAGCAAAAGTGGCTTTGGAAGATACAGTATATTTTGAAAAAGTTATCAATAAAATTTTAAAGCAGAGAACAAAACTTAAAGAAGAATTAGAGAAAAGTGGTTTTGAAGTTTTCCCAAGTGAAACTAATTTTCTTTTTGTAAAGCCTCCAATAAAAATTGTCCCTGAAGAATTATTTCTTTTTCTCAAAGAAAATGGAATCTTCATTCGTTATTTCAAAGATGAGTTTTGCAAAAACTTTTTGAGAATTACCGTAGGCTCTAAAAGTGAAAATGCTAAGTTAATGAAAATCATAAATAAATTTTTGACTACTTCCTAATAAATTATGAATTATGAAGAATTCTATGCTGAATCTGTTGATGAGATAAGCATGGATTTACTGTTAGCAAAAGGATTTCGTCATTTTGGAATTCATTTCTATAGATATATGTTTGGATTTTATGAGGAAGGGGTTGTGCAAGTTCTTCCTCTACGAATTGATACAGCTAAGTTTAAGTTAAGTCATAGTCAAAAAAAAATTTCAAAAAAAAATTCTGATCTACAATATGTGTTTAGAGAAACAGTTATTACAGAAGAAAAAGAAAGACTATTCACAATTCATGCTGAAAGATTCAAGCGTGATAAGCCATCTTCACTTTATACATTTTTATCAGATAGTCCTTCAAATAAGCCTTGCACTAGTATTGAATGTTCTGTTTATCTTGAGGACAAACTCTTAGCTGTTAGTTTTTTAGATATTGCAAAGAATTCTACCTCAAGCATCTACGCTATGTTTGATCCTGAATTTTCTAAACGAAGCCTTGGTATTTATACTATGCTTTTAGAAATAGATTTTACTAAAGCAAGTGGTAAAAGATTTTATTACCCTGGATATGCATATCATGAGCCTTCATTTTATGATTATAAAAAAAATTTTTTTGGCATGGAATATCTAGATTGGGAAGAAGAAAAATGGTTACCCTTCACAAAAAACTCAACCTAAAAGAAATACTCAAACTTGAAGTTGAAAATCATCATGTTTTAAAGAACCCATGGCTTCTTGCAAAACATAATAAACTAACCAAAGATGATTTGTTGTTATGGTTATCTCAGGAATACTTTGTATCTGTTGACTTTGTGAATTGGTTTCTTTTAACTGCTGCTAAAACAAATGATATTGAATCTAAAATAATTCTAGTTGAAAATATTTGGGAAGAACTGGGTGAAGGAAAATCTGAGGAATCCCATGTTTCAATTTTAGTTTCTTTCTTAAAAGAAATTGGTTTTAATTTTGATAAGCATAAAATTTTAGATCATACAAAGCAATACCTAACTAAAATGAAAGAAGTTTTAGATTTAGGTTTTTTTGAATCTTTAGGAGCATTAGGTCCAGCTAATGAATATCTATTAAAATTAGAATATGGAATGATGTTCGAATCTTATAATAAACTTTCAGAGGAACTTTCTCTTCCCAATGCAAAATTCTTCAAAGTGAATTTGAATGCAGACGAAGGACATAGTGCTAAATTATTTCAATTAATTGAAGATAAAGCTGATAGCCCTGAAAAAAAAGAAAAGGTAATCTTGGGCAATAAACTAGCATTAGATGCTAGAATGATCTTTTATAAAGGATTATAAACTTATATAGTTAAAAATTTATTTCCTAACCTTATGACCTAGTGCATCTCCCAAACAATCAAATGCAGCATACTTATATAAATCATGCAAGGTTGGGTAGTTAAATACAACTGAGATTAGATCATTCAAATTTTTTTTATTTTCAAGAACTGCCATTCCATAATGAATTAGTTCTGTAGCTAAATAACCTATTATATGAATTCCTAAAACTTCATAAGTTTTTTTATTCGCTACAATTTTTAAAAATCCACTATCTTGACCGAGTATTTTTCCTCTAGGAAGATCTATATATCTAGCTTTACCAATTGCTATATCAATTCCTTTTTTTATTGCTTCTTCACTTGATAAACCTACCATTGAAACTTCAGGAACAGTGTAGATTCCATAAGGAAATAGATGTGTAAGTTTATCGATTCCTTCTGTATTAAACATATGAGTGACAGCAGCCCTTCCTTGGTCCATGCTAGTGCTAGCAAGTGCAGGAAATCCAATCACATCTCCGACTGCAAAAATATTTGAAACAATTGTTTGATACTTTTCATTTACCTCTATTGTTCCTCGTTTTGTAAGTTGGATACCAAGTTTTTCTAGACCAAGACCTGAAACATTTCCATTTCTTCCCGCAGCAAATAGAAACATATCCGAGTAAATTATCTCTCCTGAGTTTAATTCAATTTTTAACTCATCATGATCACTAATTTTTTCAACCTTCTTTACTCCTTCATTTAATAGAACTGTGATTCCTTCACGTTTCATTTCTTCGACCAAAGCTCTAGAAATTTCTGAATCTAAGAATGGTAGAATTTCATCTCTAGTATCTATGAGTGTGACTGGGATTCCCATAGTTCCAAAAATTGTAACATACTCACAACCAATCACTCCACCTCCAAGCACACAAAGTGATTTAGGAAATCTTTTTAAGGATAGAATGGAATCAGAATCATGAACTTTATTATTTTCAAATGGAATGTTTTCAGGATGAAATGGAACTGATCCAGTTGCAATTAGAATATACTCTCCTTTAATGATAGTATCATTACTTGAGACTATTTTTACTTCATTTTGATTTAATAAATCAGCAGTTCCGTGAAATACTTTAATTTTATGTACATCTAAATTCGCATTGATAGCATTTACTTCGGAGTTAGTCACGAAATTCTTTCTAAAATAAAAATCTTGAATAGACACCTCTCTTTTTAGATTTCTATCTATGCCAAAGATTCCTCGATCATTTCTTCCTGATAAAAAGAGTGCAGTTTCTTTAAGGGTTTTAGACGGTAAGGTTCCAGTATGGACTCCAGCACCTCCTGGTTCACGAGCCTTTTCAACTAAGGCAACCTTTTTTCCAAAATAAGAAGCCTTGGCAGCAGCTTTTTCGCCTGCTGGACCCCCACCTATCACGACTAGATCAAATTCTTCCATGTTGCTAAACTGGAGACTAATTCTGAAAAAAGCAATAGATTTACGTTTTAAGGAAAATTTCTTTTCTTTTTAAGCTTCCATTTAAAATGGAAAGTAGAGGTTATTTATGGCGATTTCAAAGAAAACGATTCGAGATGTGGAAGTAAAGGGTAAGCGAGTTTTGATGAGAGTTGATTTCAATGTTCCCATAAAAAATGGGGTCATTCAAGATGAAACTAGAATTGTTGCTTCACTACCTTCCATTAAGTATCTTTTGGAAAAAGGTGCTAAATCTATAGTGCTTATGAGTCATCTTGGGGATCCAAAAAAAGACAGTAAAAAAGCAAAAGAAAAGGCAGAAAAATCAGGAAAAGATTTTAAGGAAGAAGATTACTTAAATGGTCATCATAGAATGGCTCCCATCGCAGAACGACTTGGGCAACTATTAAGTAAAGAAATTATTTCTACTGATAGTTGTATTGGAGAAAAAGTAATCACTACTCTGAATAGCCTTAAAGACGGCGGAATCGTTTTATTAGAAAATACTAGATTTCATAAAGAAGAAACTTCAGAGGATGCATCTCAAAGAGAAATTCTTGCCAAAGAATTATCTAAGCTTGGCGAAATTTATGTAAATGACGCTTTTGGAACTGCTCATAGAGCTCACGCATCAACCGAGACTGTAGCAAAATTTTTACCTGCTGTTGCTGGATTTCTTATGGAGAAAGAGTTAGAGTTTTTAGACGAAAAGATTGTTAAAAATCCTGCTAAACCTTTTGTTGCAATCGTTGGCGGTGCAAAAGTTTCTTCTAAGATTACAGTAATTGAAAAGTTAATGGAGAAAGTGGATACAATTATCATTGGTGGTGGAATGGCATTTACTTTTTTTAAAGCAATGGGAAAAGAAATTGGCACCTCTCTTTGTGAAGAAGACCAATTGGAAACAGCTAAAATGACTTTAGAGAAAGCAAAAGAGAAAGGAGTAAAATTCGTTCTGCAATCAGATGCGATAGTCGCAAGTGCATTTTCTAATGATGCAGAAGCTTCTGTAGTGGATGTAGATGCAATTCCAAAAGATAAAATGGGATTAGATATTGGTCCAAAATCAATTGAAGAATTCAAGAATGTATTAAAAAATGCCAAAACAGTTTTTTGGAATGGACCGGTTGGTGTCTTTGAAATGGAAAAATTTGCTAAGGGCACAATGGAGATAGCAAACACTTTAGCAAGTCTTACAGAAGCAATTACAATTATTGGTGGGGGTGATTCTGTTTCGGCAGTGAATAAAGCAGGGGTAGCTGATAAGATGTCTCATATTTCAACAGGTGGAGGAGCCTCACTAGAACTAGTTGAAGGAAAAATTTTACCGGGAGTGAGTGCCTTGAATTAAGGTTTAGATTTTATGACTAAATATTCTTATTTTGAAGGAAAGATCGTTCCAAGTGAAGAAGCAAAGATTAGTATTGAAACACATGCAGTACAATATGGAACAGCAGTCATCGGTGGTATCCGAGGTTATTATAACGAGTCAAGACAAAATTTGTTTTTGTTTAGATTGGAAGATCATTATCGAAGACTTTTAAACTCAGTAAAGATAATGCAACTACAGTATGAAAATTCAGTTGAAGCGTTATGCGAAATTACTCTTGAACTCATCAGAAAGAACGGCTATAAGGAGAATATCTATTTAAGACCTTATATATATACTTCCGCACTACAACTTTCACCAAGGTTTCATGATGTTAAAGCAGACTTAGCAATTTATGTTCTAAAATTAAATGATTATTTAGATACCCAAAAAGGACTAAGAACAATGGTCTCCTCTTGGACAAGAGTTGATGATTCTATGATGTCCACCATGGCTAAAACATCAGGTAGTTATGTTAACTCAGCATTAGCAAAATCTGAGGCAGTACAGAATGGATTTGATGAAGCAATTTTTTTAGATTCTAGAGGATATGTATCTGAAGGCTCTGCTGAAAACATTTTTTTAGTAAAAAATGGAGTAATTTATACTCCATCACTTTCTTCTTCAGTACTAGAAGGAATCACTCGTAAGACAATACTTGCATTGGCTAAAGAAGAAGGAATTCCAACAATTGAAAGGTTAATTACAAGAAGTGAATTATATACTGCAGATGAAATATTTTTTTCAGGAACTGGTGTTCAAGTCGCTTGGATTTCTGAAATTGATCGAAGAACTATTGGTAATGGAACGATAGGGGAAATCACAAAGAAAATTCAAGATAAATTTTTTCAGACTGTTAAAGGGGAATTGAGTGAATACTCAACATGGCTAACAAAAGTTTATGAATGATTAAAAGACGCAGAAGTTAAACTGCGTCTAATAAAAAGCTAATGACTATTTTTTAACTGAAATTAGTTTTACAGATCTAAGAAGTTCTTCAACATAACCTCTGTCTCTTTTCCAAGTGTTTGCAGGGCTAACTACATAGAAAGCAACTGAACCAGCAATTGGGCAATTGAAAGTGTCGATGTCAATACTAACATTACCTGGAGCCATACCATAGATAGTAGCAGCTTCAATACCGTTTACTTTTTTCTTAGCAACTCTATTCACTTTCATATCAGTTTTAAGATCTTTTTCGATTTTTTTCTCTAGATCAGCACCGATTTTAGTAGCATCTTTTTCAGTTGCCATGTAATCTACGTGAATATCAATTTTGTCTTTAGTTACATAAACATCATTGATACTAGTTGCGTCTTTTTCTATTGCCCAACCTGCAGGAACAGTGATTTGAAGTCCACAAACAGCTAGTTCATATGGTTGAGCAGTGTCTTTTGCCTCTAATAGAACCATACGTGGAATTGATCCACAGTTAACAGTTGCAATTGCTAGAATTGCTGAAAGAATAATATTCTTTTTCATTGTATTTCCTTAACAAAGAATTTAGTAATCAGGAACAGCCTGACTTGCTCATAAATAATATCATGTTCTTTTTTGTAAACCTTGTTTTAAAGATTAATTTTTTCCAGAACAACTCATAAGTAGTTTTGGTTTTTGTTTTCGGGGTAAAATCCCTTATCTCTAGAATATTATTTATTAGAGATAAGGAAAATTTAAGTTCTAAGACCTAGTTTTGTGGTGCATTGAAGAAACTAGAAGCTTCACAGCCTGTCTGTCCAACGTCAACAATGGTTCTATCTGAGTTTAAGCAGAAAATCTGCCACCATCTTCCAACCTGAGCTGGTCCAGAATTGTAGCTTCTTACAAGTCCAGTAGATTTATAAACTTTCACTGTAGAACCAGAGGTAGAAAGAGGGGATTCATTAGTCCAATTGTATAGACTATAACCTCGTCTTGGCTGTGCCCAAATACTGCCTTTGAGAGTAACAGTCTCTGGACCAAATCCTGTAACCACATCTATATCAAGGGTTAGATCGTCATTGCTAGCACATTGTGCAGGAGATTTAACAATTGGAGTTCCAGCGTCATTTCCACCACGGAAACGACATTTATCATTCCAAACCACTTGTTTTTTTCTTGTTCCTGAACCGTCTCCAAACTCTAAATGCGAATCAACATCTTTAGGTGTCGCATTCCAAGAAAGTACGATTCTAACTTCATCAACACCTAAAACTGGTGAGACAAGAATATTTTGATTATTGGAATTAGCTCCTGCTGAAATCACAGTTTCGTAAGTTGTTGTAAATCCAGTACCAGTCACTTCAATCGTATAGTTTCCAGCGGGAACATTAGGAATTACATACGACCCATCACTAGCTGAGGTGACTGCACCAATCGTTTGATTTGACGCATCCAATGCATAAGGACCAGAAGTTACACCAATTCCAGGGCGAAGTCTGATTGTTAGCCCTGAAGTGATTGCAGTGTTTGTTAGAGCATTTAACAATCTTCCTGAAATAGACGCAGGTGCTTGTGAGCCTGGAATCATGGTTACAATGTCAAAGTTAGTAGTAGCATTTGGTTGGACTACAATTACTCCTTCTACAGGAACATATCCCGCAGAAGCAAATTTGATTCTCCAAGTTCCAGGATTTACCGAAAAGATATTATAGTTAGGAACATTGGTAAATGCAGTTGTTCCAGAAATTAGACTTGCAGGTGCAACGGGAGCAGTTGGTCTTGTTCCAGCTGTTGGGTGAATCACTTCTAGAGTATAAGTTCCAGTAAATGGAGCACCACCAGCAATTACAACTCTACCTGCTATATTTCCTCTTGGTCCATCTAAAACTATTTGAACGTTAGCTACCGTTGCAGGACCTGTTGTTGGAACTGTAACTTGAATTAACTCGGTTATATAACCTGGTCTTGTTATTCTTAAAACATAGGTTCCAGGATCTACATTGGAAATAGTATATCCACCATTAGCGTTAGTTGTCACTGAAGCAACCTGAATGTCTGATTGAGTGAGTCTTGATCCAGATAGAGTATCGGGATCACGTCTTACTGGACCCCAAGTAATTGTGCTTGGATCATTATCAATATCTACCCCTAGTTCAACAATTGCACCACTTACTTGTGCAGTTGATATGGCATCAGTAACTGTGCCAGTGATTTGTCTTCTAGGAAGGTGAGCAACGTTACTAGTTATATTCAAATTTCCAAAAAGTGATGGAACTGTAGTAGTATTAATTAATGCACCGGTAGAAGTTGGAACCATATGTCTTAGTGGATCAGTTATAATAATGTTATAGGATCCTCCACGGAATTGGTATCCACCAGGGCAATTTGCACCAAAACAGACAGGTACTGTTGCTCCAACAGAGTTACTTACAATAGAGGAACCAGAAGCACTCAAAAGAGTAGCTGTTGAGAATTGACTAATTGCGTAAGCAACTCTAAGACTATCTGCTGCATCATTACAAGCTTGACCAGATAAACTTGTCTGACCCGCTGCTACAGTTGCGACTAACGCCTGAGTTGCACAAAGTGTTGATAGTGAAGGAAGAGTAACTACTCTAGAATTACCATCGAAGGAATAACTTCCTGTTCCAGTAGTTGTAGTAATATGGGCAATTGGATTTCCGGAACTATCAGAGTTTCCAAGCATTACAGCAAAAAGTCCAGGAACACCTGACTGAGTAGTAAAGCCTGCAGTTGCACCACCATAGGAATTTCTAGTTCCACTAACTAAAGTGTCTAGAACTATAGTTTGTCCTGAAATTGATGCTCTATGAGTGGAAGGATTCAATACAATTGGAGAAGCAGTTGTATCAACATCTTGACCATTTAATGTAATTGTTTGAACAGCAGAATCAATGTATCCAGGTGCTGATGCAAAATACGACCATACACCAGCAACTGCAGTGAATAATACTGTATTTCCATTTGTTTCATAGACCTTGTTGGCGTAAGTAGTGTATGTCCAAGGACCTGAGCCTTGGTTAGTTGCAATACAGGTTGGAGAATATCCCCCAGCAGCACAGGAAGAATTACATGAAGCAAATGCGATACAAGCCTCTCTCATCCAAAGGGATGCAAGGTTTCTAAGCCTATTGTCAGAACCTGTTGCAAGGTAGAGTAGATTAGAGGGAGCTTGATTACTTGCTGGTCTAAAGTTGATAGAAGCACCTTCAATTCTTGGAGGAGCATTGCTTGGACCAGTTACCCTTCCAGAAATGTTCGAAGGTAGGGGAACAATTCTGTTTGGTCCTCCCGACTGAGAGACACTAGTGGCAGATCCAGTTGGATTCGGTGTGAAAGAAAAGGAACTATTGGAACTAGCAAAACCAGTTCTTGAAACTTCTATAGAATATACTCCTGAACCTAGACTAGTACTAAATGAATATTGTCCTGATGCGTTAGTTGTTGTTGAAGCTACAACATTTCCATTTGCATCTTTTAGTTTTACTGTGAATCCTGAAAGATCTGTTCCACTTACAGCAACGTTAGCTATTGACCAATTATTAAGGTTTGCAACAGCAGAACTAGCGGGATTCCAAGCAGAAACCATTGTTGGCATTCCTACTTGAGTTGGCACGACAGCATTATTTCCCGAGAAGTTGAACGCAAAATCAGAAACTATATCAGTAAAAGGTTGTCCGTTAGATGATTGTCCAGAACCTAGAACTGCTACTGAATAATTTCCATTAACTAAATTAGGAATATTGAATGTGTAGTTTCCAGAAGCGTTAGTTGTTGTTTTGGCTATAACATTTCCATTGCTATCTCTAAGTTGAACTGTTGTTCCTGTAGGTAAAGCTCCAGCAGGAACAATTACTGCTCCTGATTGATCTCTAAAACCTGGGGTTGTAGCTGTGCCAGAGATGGTTGCTGGACCCTGAGTTAAATACAGACGATTTGCATTTAGGTCAATTCCCGTAATATTATTGGAACTGGGATTAACGGGATCAAATGTGAAATTGAAATCTTGGTAAGTATAATTTAAACCATTTCCAGTATTAATCAATACTCTATAGTCGCCGTTTGTAAAATTAGGAATATTAAAACTATAGGTTCCATTTGGATTTGGGTTTGTAGTAGCGATAACATTTCCATTGTTATCCACTAGTTGGATATTGATCTGAGTAAGATCAAGTCCTGTATCAAATGAACAAAGAATTGGATTATTGTTTAGATCTTTACAATTAGATGCTGCTAAAGTTCCAATCACAGTTGCTGGACCAGATATTGCAACTTCTTGAGAAGGAGTTGTGCTGCTAGTAGAAACAGTTTGGGGGAGGGGAACTCCATTGGAATCACTTACCACTTGAGTGGATGCCTGGCTTGCCTTTGAACTATTATTTCCGGTTAAAACCATCATAAAGGGAAGAAGAAGACCTTTTTTCTTCTTTTTACTACAATCAACCACAAATAGGGAAGCGATTAAGACAAGAATTAGTTGAGTTTTCATTAGGAAACTTCGTTTGGAAATGATTTGATACATGTAAGACCTCTTTTTTCAGTTAAATTTTTTACTTTAGGGTAAGATTACCCTATAACCATAGACTAGAATTTGTTGAAAAAAAATGTCAATAAAAAAAATAATTCAACTTTTTTTCATTAATTGAAAATCGGAAGAGCTTATTCCCTACCTAAAAACCATTTACGAATAGAATTTAGTTGTCCTAAATATTAAATTATTCAGTTAAAGATTTTTTAGCTAAGCTTATTTGTTCAAGTTGTCTATTTTTTTCAGTACCACCAAAAACATTTTTTTTGTCTGCTGATAGTTCTAAGGAAATTGCATGAAAGTATTCTTCACCAATAAAATATTCTGAGATAGAAGTTCTTAGTTTTTCAGGAATATCAAATAGAGTAGATTTATTCCTAACACATTCTTGGACTAAATTTCCTACTAGTTCGTGTGCTATTCTAAATGGAATTTGTTTTTGATTCACTAAATAGTCTGCTAGATCTGTTGCAGTCGCAAAACCATTGGCAAGCGATCTTTGCATATTTTCAGGATGAAGTTTCATTCCCTTAACTAGTTCAGTTATCCCTTCTAAAGAGATTAGAATTTGTTTTTCTGAATCAAAGAGTGCAACCTTATCTTCTTGAAGGTCTCTATTATAAGCAAGCGGAAGTCCCTTGAGTAACGTTAGGATATGATTTAAGTTTCCAATGACTCTTCCGGATTTGCCTCTAATAAGTTCTGCAATATCTGGATTTTTTTTCTGAGGCATTATGGAAGAACCTGTTGTAAGTGAGTCGGGTAAGGATATAAAAGAAAATTCTACACTAGAGTAAAGGATTATCTCTTCAGAGATTCTTGAAAGGTGAATAAGTGTTTGAGAACAAGCAAACAAGTATTGAAGTAGATGATCTCTTTGAGATACTGCATCAATTGAGTTCTCGGAAATTTTTTCTAAATTGAGTTCGTTAGCAATGAGTTCTCTATTTGTAAGATAGTTAACTCCAGCAAGTGCACCTGAGCCAAGTACTAAAACATCAGTTGTTTTTTTAGCAAATTGAAATAGTTCTTTATCTCTTTTCAAAGCCCAAAAATAAGAAAGAAAATATTGTGAGGCTCTTATTGGTTGTGCTACTTGAAGATGAGTATAACCGGGCATAATAATATCAATCACTGATTCTGCTTTCTCAATTAATGCAGATTGTAATTTATGAATTGATTCTTCTATTTGATTTATAGAATCTGAGATGTATAGACGTACATCTTGAGCAACCTGATCATTTCTAGATCTAGCTGTATGCAATTTCTTTCCAATCTCACCGATTTTCTCAGTAAGTCGTGCCTCGATATGCATATGAATATCTTCTAGTTCAAGTCGATACTCCATTTCTCCATTTTGAATTTCTAGTTCAATTTCTGAAAGAGCTTGAACCATTTTTTGAAATTCATCTTCATTAATGATTCCAATGGATAATAAATTTTTTGCATGAGCTTTTGAACCCTTAATATCTTGTTTAAAGAGTTTATGATCAAAAGAAATTGATTCTCCAATTCTTTCCATAATTGAGGAGGCTTTTTCATTGAACCTACCTCCCCAAAGTTTTTTTTCACTCATGGTTTCTTTTTGAATCCTAAAGAAACTGAGTTGATGCAATACCTTAATCCTGTAGGTTTGGGTCCATCACTAAACACATGCCCAAGATGACCACCACATCGAGAACAATGTACTTCTGTTCTTGTCATAAAAAAACTTTTATCAGTTTCTGTTCCTACATTTTGAGAACTAATTGGTTCAAAGAAACTAGGCCAGCCTGTTCCTGAATCAAATTTTGTGTCTGAACTGAAAAGTTCTTGTCCACAACCAGCACAAATATAGACTCCCTTTTCTTTGTTGTCATGATATTTCCCTGTAAAAGCTCTTTCTGTACCTTTTTTTCTAAGAACTTGATATGCATCAGTACTTAGAATTTTCTTCCATTCTTCTTCTGTTTTAGGCAAATTTTCTTCCATCTTTTTCACTCCTTTACTTTTCTCTTGCTTTTCAGCCAAAACTATTGTGCAGAACAAAAAGCAAACATAGATTATGAATTTTATTTTTGTATTCATATTGACCTCTTATTCTTCTTTCTAGTACTCAAGATACAAAGTTACAACTAAATTAAAATAAGAATTTTTATTGATGAAATAAGTAAACTATAATACTATCCTAAACCATAGACAAAAAGAATTCAGGATTCAAGATAGGATTAAAGTATGGAAAACAATACAAGTTTAAAAAAAATAGGAGTTTTTTATGATGGTGGTTTTTTCTCTCATGTAAGTAATTATTATAATTATCATCATTCAAGAAAATCAAGACTAAGCATTTCAGGTTTGCATAAGTTTATTAAGAATCATGTTGCTCAAATGGAAGGAGTTGACATTAGATATAGCCAGATTGTGGATTCACATTATTTCAGAGGAAGATACAGTGCTTATGAAGCACAAAACAAAGACAAACTTCTTTCAGATCGGCTATTTGAAGATGTGCTCATGAAAGAAGGAGTGGTAACTCATTTTTTGCCACTACAGTCTAGAGGAAGCATTACCAGTGAAAAGGGAATTGATGTTTGGTTTGCATTAGAAGTTTTTGAACTAGCTATCTATAAACGTTTTCAATATGTTGTGTTAATTGCATCTGATAGTGACTATATACCTTTGGTGAGAAAACTCAATACCTTAGGTGTAAAAGTTATGCTACTAGCTTGGGATCTAGAATATACTGATGCAAATAATATGCAACAAAAGACAACTACCTCAGTGCATCTACTAGACGAGGTAACTCATCCAATCTTAATGCATAATCTTATTGATGATAAAACTAAACGAAATGATCCAATTATCAATAATTTATTTATTACTTACGACTCATCTTTAAAAGTTCCATTTCAACAACCAACTCCATTGAATTTTTCTGCTATAGAAAATACTCCTCAAGATATTGTGTATAGACCCAAAGGAACAGGCGAGGCTAAACGAAATAGAATTAAATTTATTAAAGATGGATATGGTTTTATTGAAACTGAAGTCTTTGGTCAAAATTTATTTTTTTATTATGCTGATGTTGAGAATTGTGATTTTAACGATCTAAGTGTAGGTGATCTTGTTGAATATAAATTAGGAAAGAACCAAAAGGGTGAGTGTGCTGTGGAAGTGAATAAAATTTCTCTTCCAGAATAGGAAATTGAAAAAAGAAAATTTTTTTCTACTCAGTTTATTTGTTCTAATTGGACTATCTCATTTACTATTCTTGGCTTTAGTTTCCTATACTGAAAAAAATTCTTATCTTTGGGAACTAGCAAGGAATCGGAAGATTCCGATTCAAAATTATGAACTAGGAATTATTGGAGATAGTCAATTTCTTTCAGGAATCATTCCTAGCAAACTAGGAATTCCTGTTAACAAAATCTTATTCTTAGCAAGACCTGCTGAAATGCCCGAGAGTATTTATCTAAGACTACTTGAATTAAAGAAAGAAAAAAATTTACCAAAAAAAATTCTAATCAATCTTTCACCAATTACTACAAGTAAGAATGAAATTACAGAGTCTAATCGCAACTTAGTTCAAAACTTTTCCAGTTTTAGTTTTGAAATTTTGTACAACAAAAGATTAAGTTCTTTTTATTTGAAGAATCTTACTGGTGGAATTAAATATATTCTTAGTTCAATATTTCCAGTCCTTAAACTTCGTTCTAATTTGATAACTGAGATGAAGTTAATCCCTAGTTCAGAAAGAATTGATTTAAGCTCTAGGATTCTAACAGATTATTTAGAAATAGACCCAATTCAAAATTTGTTATACCAAAAAAGTTACAACGAAAAGATAAAAATTTATCAAGAAAAGAATCATTATTCTTGGAATTGGAGTGGTAATACTTCCTGTTTTCCAATGAAGACAGAACTATCTAGTTTTCTAAATTTTGTTTTTTCAAATTATAGAAAAGAAAGTTTAGAGATGTATATCGAAATTGGAAATTTGTTAAAAGAGAATAATATAGAATTTTTATTTGTAGTCATACCTTTTGAAAAAAAAGCAATGGAAATAGTTGGATTTGAGAATAAGTTATTTCCCTTAGAAACAGTATTACAAAAACTTGAATTAGAATTTGGTAAGGATAAAATTTATAGAGTAGATAAAGAAAAGTTTTTAACGGAGCATTTTTTTGATTTTACTCATTTGAATTTTTGTGGAATGAATATACTAACAAATGAACTTAGTGAAAGATTAAGGAGAAATTAATGGATTCACAGAGCAAAAGAGTTGCACTCATCACTGGTGCTTCCACTGGGATTGGATATGATTTAGCAAAAATTTTTGCTAAAGAAAAATGGGATTTAGTTTTGGTTGCTAGAAATAAATCTAAGCTAGAAGAAGTCTCTAAAGAAATTGAAAATGAATTTAAAGTAACAGTGAATATTTTTCCTGCAGATCTTTCTTTAAACGAGTCAGTAGAAGAATTGTATCATTTTACAAAAGATCGAAATCTATTTGTGGAAGTTCTAGTGAATAATGCTGGATTTGGAAAAGCAGGTGAGTTTATTTCTAATTCTTTGGAAGATGAGTTAGGAATGATTGATTTGAATATTCGTTCCTTGGTTCATTTAACTAAGCTATACACTCGTGATATGATAGCAAATAAAAAAGGTAAGATTTTAAATGTAGCTTCTACTGCTAGCTTTCAGCCTGGTCCTTTTATGAGCAATTATTATGCAACAAAGTCTTATGTTCTGCATTTTTCAGAAGGTCTTTATGAAGAGCTTAAACCTAAAGGCATTACAGTAACTACACTTTGTCCAGGTCCCACTAGAACTGAGTTTCAAGCAAGAGCAGAAATGGGAAATGAAAAATTAGTGAAAGGATTTTTAGCAATGGATTCCTATCCTGTTGCTCTTCTTGGCTATAAGGGGCTAATGAGTGGTAAGCCAATCGTAATTGCTGGATTCATTAATTCTATGATGGCAACTAGCATTCGTTTTACACCTAGGTTTATGGTTAGAAAACTTTTGGGTTATGTTAACCGTAAAGCAAAATGAAAATTCTTTACTGGATTGTTTTGTTGTATGCAAACAATCTATTGAGTTATCATCTATGCACCACTAAAGATTTTTATTTCAGATGTGGTGTTTTGGTGAAAGAGGAAGAAATTGACTTAGTCAAAATTTCTCCTAGTAGAAACTGTAACGGATTATTTCTTTGGTATCCCAAAAATAAATTAGAAAGTAATTGTTATATTTGTGGAAACAAAGATACTATTACGCTACTTTCTAAGGTTAAAAAACACAAGCCCAATCATTGTGGAAAAGTTCTTAAAATAATTCCTGAAATGATCTATGGGTATTGAAGATTTTTCTTGAGTATTCTCTACACTGATTGACAAGATTTTTAAATTACATTAAATGACCTGCGATCATCCTATGGAGGGATTTTTAATGAAAAAAATTTTCTATGCAATTTTATTTGCATTAGCTTTACCTATTTTTGCAGACTCTTGGAACTGTGACTATAATGGAACTTGGAGTAGTAAATCAGAGACTGAAGGTTTTTCTTGGAAGTTAAATTGGTCACCTGGAAGTGCTCCTGGAAACTGGATTTTAACAGGTGATTATGATGATAAATACGGATCCTCTCATTTAGATGGAACTTGTTCAAGCAAAAAATGTAAGTTAACTCAAACTTATCAATCAGGCCAACTTAATGGAAAAGTATATTATTGGGCGGGAACCTATTCCGATAAAGTAGTTTCTGCTACACAAACAACTAATACTTTTTCTGGAACATGGGGAACTACTGCTAATGCTACTGGTGGTGGAACTTGGAAAGCAACTGCTAAGTGCAATAAAGAGTAGTTAGTATTTTAATTAAATCAGAGTTCATTCCTAAATGAATTCTTGTTCTAAATATCTTAAATATTAGCTAAGACTAATATTTAAGATATCAGTTTTATACCGATAGCCAAAAGCAATTACTCTTTCACTTTCAATAAAGTCAATTAGGAAATACTGCACGACAAAAGGAATGTGAAACTTCTTTTGTCAGTTGGTATATATTTATAAATTTTTTTAAAATATTTTAACTAATTCTTGTATCGAATCAATTGGAACAAAAATATTCTTTTCAAATTCTGATTCAATATCTTTAATATTCCCAATAGGTAAATAAATTTTTTCCATATCTAAATTGATAAGTTCTTTCACTCGAATATTTGCATGACTAATTGTTCTAATTTCACCTGAAAGTCCAATTTCACCCATAAGAGCGATTTTTTCTGGAATTGGTTTTTCGTAATAGCTTGAAAGAATGGAAACAGCTATAGAAAGATCTAGTGCTGGTTCATCAGTAAATAGTCCACCTGCTAGATTGCTAAATATATCAAATTCAGAAAGCTTCATTCCTAAAAATTTTTCAATTACAGCTGAAATAAAGATGAGTCTTCGATTGTCTAAACCTTCCGTCATTCTCCTAGCCTGACCAAAAGAACTTCTAGTCACTAGAGCTTGCACCTCAACTGCTATTCCTCTCGTTCCTTCTAACTTACATGCAACTACTGAACCAATTCTAGTTCCAATTCCAGTGTTCAAAAAAATTTGACTTCTATTTTGAATCTCAACTAAACCATCTGTCTTCATTTCAAAAACAGCTATATCGCCAACAGGACCAAATCGATTCTTAATTCCACGAATGATTCTATAATAATTTAGTTTATCACTTTCAAAGTAGAGCACAGTATCTACTAAATGCTCTAGTACCTTAGGACCAGCAATGGATCCTTCTTTAGTGATATGCCCAATTAGAAAGATTGGGATTTCTGAACTTTTTGCGGTTTCTAAAAGTCCAATCGTACATTCTCTAAGTTGGGTAACAGTTCCTTGAGTATTTCCTAATTCTTTTTTCTGAATCGTTTGTATGGAATCAATAAATACGATATCAGGTTTTTCTGCAAGTATCATCTGTGTTATTATATCTACATTGGTTTCTGAGCTAAGAAATAAATTTTTATTTACTAGTTTCATTCTTTTTGCTCTGAGTAAAATTTGTGAACTAGATTCTTCACCACTAATATAAAGAATTTTTTTGTTTAAGTCAATTGATCTAGCAATAGAAAGAACTAACGTTGATTTTCCAACACCGGGTTCACCCCCAATTAACGTTAAACTTCCAAGAACGATCCCACCTCCAAGAACTAAATCGAGGTCTTGGATTCCAGTTGAAAGTCTCGCTTCATTTTTTTCATCTATTTCAGATAATTTGGTAGGTGATTTATAATGAATTTTTTTGTTTTGTTGAACAGAAAACTTTTCAGTAGTTACAACTTCTTCAATACTATTCCAAGTTTCGCAGGACTCACATTTTCCCGCCCATCTGAGAAAACTCTCCCCACAGTTTTTACATATAAATCTTTTGGAATTTTTCTTCAATGCTCCAACACCTCTTTCATTTCCAACAGATCAAGTTGGATTTGAGAGGATAAAAATTGCATACATTTGGTTGCTAGCTCAAGTCTATTTTCTCGGATTAACATTTCAGTTAATATATGTTCTAAGGAAATCAAATAGCGAACATCCTCGCAGGCATAATCTAGTTGTTCTTTAGAAAGAATTTTTTTTCCCCAATCGCTGGATTGATTTGCCTTATCCATATTTTCCCCAAAAAATTCTCTGATAAGCTCTTTCAAACCATGTTTATCAGTATAGGTTCTAACAAGTTTACTTGCAATTTTGGTACAGAAAATTGGATCGACTTTAATCCCGAGTCGATAGAGAAGAAAGTGCATATCCATTCTAGCAAAATGAAAAATCTTCACAATTTCTTTATTCTCAAATAACATTTGAATTCTAGGTGCTTCTTTTTGATCTAATAAGATTTGAACCACACTAAAATTGTTTCTAGCATCGCACATTTGGATCACGCAAAGTCTATCTCTTCTTGGATTGAGTCCCATCATTTCACAATCTACCGAAAGTCTATCACCCTCCAAATATTGATGATACATTTCTTCGCTCAAATCACTTTGAAAAACTTTAGGTTTTGTTGTTGAATGTTTTTGTGGCATATAATCCTATTTACTAATAATCAAGAATGGGTATCTAATGAATCGTGCTAAACTTCAATATCAAATCTTTGGTAAAAAATACCAAACAGAATTTACTTTGCAATCAAAAAATAAGTCTGAAATTGATTCTTCTTTCCGTTTCCAGATTCAAGAAAAAAAACTTACTAAAGGTGAGATTAGTTATCAAACAAGCCTAGGTTGGGAAAGCATCCATCGCCCTCCAGTTGGACTTAAAATAAATACTCTAAGTGTTGAGCTGAATCTTCCTGAATCTGAAAAAGAAGGACCTTATTCCATCTTTCAACATGGATATCAGTCTTGGAGTTTTAGTACAATCTATTCAGAAATTGAAAAGGATGTCTCTCCTTTATTACAATTTCTTAGAACCTCAGAAGAGAACTATTTCACTAAACATTCAGGTAAAAAGGGAGATTTCCAATCAGAAGGCTTCATAGTTCTTTGGTCTAAACAAAATCAAAAAGGATTTTTGCTAGGGGTTACAAGTCCCGGAACTGAAAATGTTAAGTTTAGAGTAAAGTTAAATGAACGAGGTGGAATAGAAACGATTGAGGCGATTTTTGACTTATTCTTAATTCCTGAGTTTAAAGCAAAAGAGCCTTTTGAGCTAACTCAGTTTAAATTTGTTTCTTTTGCTGAAACACCTTCTTCAGAACTAGAGAAATATGCATTGGCGCTAGGAAAAAAATCTGGAGTCAAAAAAAATACGAACCCTGTTCCCACAGGGTGGTGTTCTTGGTATTATTATTTTTTGAATATCTCAGAAAAAATTATCTTAGAGAATCTAAACGAATTAAAGACCAAAAAACTTCCCGTTCAATTTTTCCAAATAGATGATGGTTATGAAAAAGAAATTGGTGAATGGTTAGTGCCGAATGAAAAATTTCCTGCTGGTATGGGCTTTCTTGCCAATGAGATTAGAAAGGCGGGACTTGAGCCAGGGATTTGGCTTGCACCATTTCTTTTGAGAAAGGAAGCAAGTTTTTTTAAAATGTATCCAGAAGCAGTTTTGAAAGATGAAAAGGGAAATCCTATTAAAGCTATCTTTCAACCTATCTGGGGAAGTGGTTATACTTATGCAATGGACGTTACTCATCCTGCATCCATTGAATATTTAGAGAAAGTATTTAAGACTTTTGTGAAAGAGTATGGATATAACTATTTAAAACTTGACTTTCTCTATGCAGGAGCGTTAGACGGTGTTGCTTATAACTCAAAAATATCTCCAGCAAAACGTTATAGAGATGCGATTGAAATGATTCGTAAGATAGTAGGGAAGAATGTATTTCTACTAGGATGTGGTGCACCAATGATTCAGTCTATTGGAGTTTTTGATGGTATGAGAGTGAGTTGTGACGTTATGCCATTTTGGTATCCTCAAAGGCATCGTGTATGGCTAAGAGATAAACATGCATTATGTACTGAAAAAGCACTCATCAATGGACTCAATAGAAGTTTTATGCATAGAAATTTTTGGTTGAATGACCCTGATTGTTTGATTATCAGAAGAGATAAAAATAAGATGAGCTATGAACAAACAATTCTTATGGCAACTGTAATGGCTATTTCTGGTGGCATGTTACTCATGAGTGATAATTTATCCACTTTGGATACTGCTAGACTTCCTATTTTTGAAAAATCACTTGAGCTAAGTGCACTTTGTCAAAATTCTAATTCAATTCCATTAGGATTCTTAGAATATAAATTTCCTAGAGGGTTCTATAATAGTTCTGGAGTTCTTGGACTTTGGAATCCAACTAAATTTGAGGAAGAGGTCACAATTGATTTTCCTTTTCCTAATTTGATTGAATCTACACCAGACTTCTGGACAGGAGAAAAATTTACTGATTATACCTATGATAAAAACACAAAGAAACTAACGTTTAAACTAAAGGGATTCAAGTCAGTGGTTTTTTTGAAAAAATAGAATGTCTGAAAAGATTAGTATTCAATCTAGATTAGAAAATTTATTTCATTCACTATTCGATACCAAATTAGAATTCGAAGAATTATACTCAAAGACTTTGAAACTCTTTGTAGAAAATTTTTCTGTAGAGAAAGTTGGAATCGGCACTAGAGACCCACTCAATCAAATCTATAGAATGGCCGCTTATAAAGGTATAGATAGAAAAGATAAAATCATGACTAAGGTTACTGTTTCTGAGTCTGATTTAGATATTCCATTTTTGAAAGCAATTGAAAAAGGGGAAAGTTTCATTGTAGATCATTTTGCTGATGAGAAGAAAGATGTAAGATTCTATAAATACTATTCAACAATTTCAGGTTGTAGGTATTCATTTGTAATTCCAATTCACTATGAAAAAGAAATCCTAGGAACTATTAGCTTTGATTTCGAAGATGAAAAGAAACTGGGTGAATTCTTAAGTTATAAAGAAGATGCTGAATTCATAGCCAAACTATTTGCTGTTTCTTTAAAAAATTCATTATTATTTCAAAGTAATAAGACTAGGTATATTCAATATAAAGACCTTCATAACTCTAGCTTAACTTTAAATCAACTCTATCTAAACAACACACAAGAAATTGTTAGGATGAGTCTCTTAACTATGTCAGGACTACTTAGCACTGATTTCCATATTTTAGTAATATACAATTCTAAATATAAATCGCTTTCAGTTTATAGACTTTTGAAAGGTATTTCTGGACTTGAATTGGATCATCTTACTGAGGAATTAGAAGAGTATAAACAACACTTAGAATTATTAACTCTACAAAGACCTCTGATTCTAACAGGTAAGGAAATTCAAATTACTCGTAAGCTTGGCTTTACTGGAACTGAATTACTAGTACTTCCTGGTTTTGAATTAGAAGGAAATCAGTATGCATTCTTACTTGGAAGAAATTCTACTAGGAGATTTGATCCAGCAGAAATAGAACTTCTAGATGCTTTTTCTGAACTTGCAAAGATGAGAATCGATAATGCTTTTATGTTTCATAAGATGACTAATCAAGAAAGATTAGAAAAAGAAATAGAAATAGCAAAAGATATTCAATTAAATTTATTACCTAGAAATGTTCCAATTAGTGATCTATTTGAATTTAGTGGTTTTATGTTACCCGCAAGAGAAATCGGTGGTGACTACTATGATTTTATGCAATCCCCCGATAAAAAAGAAACGATAGTCGCCATTGGTGACGTATCTGGAAAAGGTCTTCCTGCGGGTATGGTTATGGCAACTGCTAGAACGATCATCCATTCTTATATTAGAAAAAAACCATCACTTTCAGAGCTTATCTCTGAACTAAACTCGTACCTCTATTATAATTATAAGAACTCTGTTATACTTAGATTTATGTCTATGACAATTCTTCGCATAGATCATGTCAATGATGAGATTGAGTTTATGGGAGCAGGTCATGGGCATATGCTAGTTTATAGAAAGGAAACTGATTCAGTAGAAATCATTGAGACTGGTGGAACGATACTCGGCATTGTTCCTGAACTTCCAAGTATTGTTTATGAGCCTAGACCCAAACTTTACTTAAAGACTGGTGATTCTTTGTTACTTTGTACTGATGGAGCAACAGAGGTAACTAATATTCATGAAGAACAATTTGAAGAAAAAGGTGTATTAGAGATTTTGAAAAAAAATGCAAACCTAAATTCCAAAGATCTTCTTCAAAAGATTTATGAAGAAATTCGAAAATTTTCTGGTGCTTCATCGCTTAGTGATGACATTACTCTTGTATCAATCAAGAAAAAATGAAAGATCCAAATCAAGTTTTTGAGAATCTTATCTCTAGATGCTCAAAATCTATTCTTATGCTTTTTGAAAGAAAAGCAATTCTTGCTTATTCAGGTGGTAAGGATTCATTAATTCTTTTATATTTTTATAAGTATTTATTTGAAAACAAACTTACTCAAAGTTTTCTTATATACCATCTAGTTCATGGGATTAGAGAAAATCAGAATGAAGTTTTAGAAATAAAAAATTTTATAAAAAATGAGTTCTATAATTTTGAATTCATCTTAAAACAAAGAAATATTCCATTCTTAGCTAAGAGAATTAAAAAAAGTCTAGAAGAAACAGGTAGAATGTTTAGATACAAGGATCTAAAGAAAATCTCAAAAAATCATAATTCAATTATTCTAACGGGACATCATACTGAGGATTACTTAGAATCTTTGTTTATAAACTTGATTAGAGGTGGTGGAGAAAATTCTCTAGGAACACTTGGAGTTTTTCAGAATAATATTTTTAGACCACTTCTTTTATTTACTAAACAAGAAAGAGAGTTTTTGTATTCATACTTTCAAGATAAAGTTTTTGAAGACAGTTCTAATTTGAGTGAAAGTTTTTTAAGAAATAGAATTCGTAAAAAAATCACTCCAGAACTTTTTCGGGAAGGGCTAGATATTGATAAACTCTATTGGAATTTTCATTCTTTGGAAGATATTTATCTAAATGAAGAAAAAATTTTAGTTCCTTATCAAAAAATTTCTTATTTAAACTTAAAGATAGAAACTATTCTTTTGAAAAAAATTATAGACTCTTGTCTAATTTCTTTGGGCTTACATCCAATCAAAAAGAATCTGTTCTTAGAAATCGTTGACTTAATTAGAAATCAAAGCTCATTTTTGAAAGAAAATTCTGAAATATATTTTTGGAAGTCAACTAAAAGTGATCTATATCTTATTCCTAAGAATTCAAAGGTTTTAGAAAAGCCAAGAATTAAAGGTAATGAAATTTTTTGGAATCATTGTTCTTATATCCTAAAAGAAGATGAATACTTATCTTCAGTTATTACTCATAAACACATTGAGGTAAAATTCGGAACTAAAGAAATCACTGAAATTTTTAGAGAATTTGAGATTCCTTCACCTATGAGAATGCATATTCCAATCATTGTGAAAAATGAAGAAGTGAGTGCAATTTTGCTTTCTTTTTTCGATAAAAATTTACGGGACTATAAAAAAAATTCTATACAATAAAATGAAAACCAAGTCCAATAGATTATGAAGTTTTTACTATTATTTATCACAATTACATCAGTGCTTTTAGGGAATGAGAATCCAGTTGAAATCAAGGTACAAAAGCAAAAGGGACAAAATTTCAAACTCACTGTTTCTGTTCCAAAAGGATATGCAATTCAGAAAGATGCACCAAATAAAATCACTCTAACTGGTGACAAGTCTTTAGAGGTAGTTTCTAGTGACACGAAATTCAAAGGAAACACCATTCTTGATAAACCTGAGTATTTTTCAAAGGTAGAGGATATGAAACTAGTTCTGAAGGGCAAAGGAGAACTTACAATAGACTCTAGGATCTTCTATTGTGATCTAAATAAAAACGTATGCTATCCTGCTAAGATTTCTAAGAAGGAAAAGATCCTTTGATTACTTATGAGTATAGTGAATTTTTTCCAGAGGACGATAATGAACTAAATACCGATAAACTCATGTCTGTACTTTCAGACATGATAATGAAGTATAATATTTCTTTAGAAGAAGCACTTAGAATGCTAATTGATCGGGGACTACCTGTGAACCTTTTCTTAAAAGAAGGTGGAATGGAATCCTTGGTGGAAAATTTTAGAAATCAAATCCAAGAGATGATGGAAGATATTCTAAAGAAATATAAAATATATCCCGTTTCAGAAAACATTTCTAAAGAAATGAAAATATTCACTGAATCCATTGTAAAGAAATGGAAAAAAAATCCAGATATCAAAAACAAACTTCCTAAGATCATGGAAACAGAAAACCAAGATGAACTTAGACGACTCAGATGGGATTTGAACAAAGAAAAAGAAATTTCCAAAGTGCTTAGTGATCTGCTTGCTGACTTTGAAGATAAATCAAAAATTGAAAATGCTGATAAGAAGTATAATTTTACTGGTAATGAAGTTCCTACAAGAAAGGAAACTCTAAAATTAATTAAAACACTTGAAGAATTAAAAAATTTAGAACAAGCATTGTCTGAGGCAATGGCAAATGGCGATCTTTATAATATTGATTTAGAAAAATTAGCTAGATACTTAGGTCCTGAAAGTTATCAAGAATTTTTAGAAAAAAGAGAATCTATTTTTGAAAAATTAAAAGAACTACTAGAGAAGAATGGAAATATAGTTCAGAACGAATCAGATGGGGGAATTGAGCTTTCTCCAAAGTCTATTCGCAAACTTGGATCAACGGTTCTTGCGGAAATTTTTTCCAAACTTAGAGCTGATTCAGGATCTGGTTCCCATGCAACCAAAGAATATGGTGATTCAGAGAACATCACTTCAGTAACAAGACCACTAGAATTTGGGGATAATGTTTCAAACATTGATTTTTCTTCCTCGATCATCAATAGTCTGCTCAGAGGAAATGGAACTAAACCAAGTCTAAGAGACATTGAAGTATATGAAACACGAGGAACTGCAAAATCTTCTACTGTAATTCTTTTAGACATGTCTGGTTCAATGGCTAGGTCATTTCGATTTTATAATGCTAAGAAAGTAACGTTAGCACTTGATAGTCTCATTAGACGAGAGTATAAAGATGATAAACTCACAATCATTGGTTTTGGAACAATGGCTAAGATTTTTTCTATTCCTCAGATTCCTACTTTAGAACCATATTCAGTTACAATTTACGATCCTCATATCAGGCTAAGATTTGATTTTTCAAAGATGACCAAAGACCAGATTGAAACTAGGGTTCCGTTGTATTTTACGAATCTTCAGAAAGGTCTTTCTATGGCAAGACAGGTGCTTTCTTCTAAACAAATCAAAAACAAACAAATCATTCTAATTACTGATGGTGCTCCTACTGCACATTTTAAAGGCAATTATTTGCATGTAAACTATCCTCCAACCCCCGCTGATTTTGATACAGCTTTGGATGAGGTGAAATTTTGTGCTGAGGATGGAGTCATTATCAACACATTTCTTTTGACTTCAGAGTGGGATTTTAATTACTTTGGGGAAAAAAGTTTCATCCAACAATTTGCAAAAATTTCTAAAGGAAGGATTTTTTATCCTCACCCAAATGAATTGAACCAGATGATTCTTTATGATTTCGTTTCAAATAAGAAGAAGAAATTTGCTTATTAGTATATTAAATATATAATTAATTTTTCTCACTTCTTTTCTTGATTATCTCTAAGATCATTGAATTAAAATCATAAGAATAAATTTATCCAAAGATGAGTCTAGATTCTTTGCAAGAAAATACACCATCCATTCCTACGATCCATTGGTCATAAAGATGGATGTCTAGTTTTTCTAAAAGTTTTCCTAGTTCTTCAAATAGATTCCAATCTTCTAAACTTGGGTTTGCACTTCCTTGTGGGTGGTTGTGGGAGACAAGGACAGAACTTGCTGAATTGTCTAAGATCATTTTGATTAGGTCTTTGATCTTGATTCCTACTTCGTTCAGACTTCCCTTGCTGATCTGTTCTAGTTGCAAGAAATTTCCATTCAAGTCAAAATTGAGCAAATAGAAACATTCTCTTTTTTCCATGAACGATCTTTCAAAGAGTAGTTGAATTAATTTTTCTTTATCAGTAGAAGAACCAAAGTTCATATTGAGTAGTTCATGCATTTTGACTCTAAGTAGCAGTTCTCTTGTGGCACCAAGAAGTGCAATTTTTGCTTTTCCTAGTCCTTTTTTTTGAAATAGGGTTCTAGGCTCAGAGAACAAGACTCCAGTGATGGATTTACATTCAGTGATTAGTTCTCGAGATAAAGTCATCACATCTTTTCCCCTGGTCCCATTACCTAGTAGGATTGCCAAAAGTTCTGCATCAGAGAGTTGAGTGCAGTTTTGGATGGCTATTGACCTTGGATCAAATGTGGTGACTCTATCCCCCGTTAGAACCGAGTTCAGAATTTCCTCAAATTATTTTTGGTGCGTTCTGAAATTGTAGAAGAGAATAGTGAACCCTCCTGGATGGTCTCTCCATTAAAAATGTCTTTCAGGTAGTCTTCAAAAGAACGCTCAAAGTTTGCACTCTGAATCTTTTTCTCTTTGCTTACCTCTCCAAGAAGCCCCCCGTGTCTTTTTCTTTGGTAGATTGGATACTCCAAGGATTTAATTACCATGGTTTTTTCCTCCGTTCTTATAATCTTAGACGACATAATTCTGAAAAATGTTCCAGAAAAAAATAGCAATAATCTTCAGAATCGAGAGTTTTACTATCTCTCAAATCTGTTAGACCAGAATAAAACTAAACAAATATTTAGCAATACTATTTTTTTGTTTACTATTAACTTTTTTCAGAACTCATCTATAGATTTAATAATACTACCTTGCCAAGACAAAAAAGCTGATTTTTTTAAAAAAATTTCGTATTCAAAAAAAATTTTGCTCTATTACGAAGCGAATTTTTGAGTTAAACCCTAAGTTTTTTTACCCTTATGGGTATGCAGAGACTAATTCTCTTTATATTATTATCCGTAAAAATCTATTCTGAAGAATTCCCAAATATACTTTTTTTAGGAACTAAAACTGATTCAGGAATTGGGTTTTTTAGTTATAGCGAGAAGGAAAAAAAAACTAGAGCTGGGCTTCAAGCAAGAGCCTTCATACCAATCATCCACAATACAAAATTATTAGGATTAGGAGGGATCTATTCTGAACCAAAGAAGGTGAATCGATGGACTTACTTTGGAAATAAAGAGGAGGAAATCAACCAAACTTCATATTTTGGACTAACAGGACTTGAGTATAAGTTTTTTAAACTATATTTAGGTAGAAAGATGAATCCTAACATAGCTGATGTTTATGGGGTTGGGATTCAAGTATTCAAAGAAAAATCAATTCATTTTTTAGTTAGTGATTCTAGAGAAGAGAATTTTAAAGAATCTGCAATTTCATTTTTAAATGGTGGGCAGGTTTTTATCGGACTAGAACTCGGAAAACAATTTAGAGATAATGAATATTACTATCGTGGATCGATTGCAATCGGGACAAGACTTGAAAATTTAGAACTTAAAGCAATTCTAAACACTGAAAATGGAGAAAAAAGATCAGCAAACCTTAGCGGATTTCTAAGTATTAGAGAAACTAATAGTGAAAATTTACTGGAAGAATTAAATCCAATCTTACCCGAAACTGAACCAAAATTTAAAAAGCCAATTCCACCAAAGAACCTAAGGCTCAATTTTTTTAGAAAGAATAAGAAAGAAACAAAAATTTACAAGTTAACTGTGAATGAACTTTTGAAAGCAAAGATTCCCATTCAACAAGCAGTTTCCATTTCAAATGCAAGTGAAGATAGTGAAAAGTATCAATCATTGATAAAAACTCTTCCAAAAGAAATTCAAAGAGCTTGCTACTACTTACAAAAAACTAAACAAGAAGTAGAGCCTTGAAAAGATTTTTTTTCTTAAATTTAATCTTTATTTCTCTTTTTGCGGAAGGTAATGACTGGCAGTATAGGGTAGGGGGAACAGGAGAAATTCTTGAAACAAGATTCATTCGTGAAAATGATAATACAAAGACCAATCTATTTGGTGAAGTTAACCATAAATCAAAAACAAAACTATTTATAGAAAAAAGACAAGAAAGAGCGTTAGGTGCAATTGAATATAAAAATGATTTTTTTTATACTTCTCTAGGACATAGATATAAACCAATTCCGGGATTTTATTTTTTAAGAGATAGTGAATTCTACTCTGGTTTTCAAAACCCTAAAACAGGAATTATTCCTCAACCACTCAATAGATCAGGATTTATTGGAGGACATTACCAAAATTTTGGGGCAGGAATATTTTTGGGAAAAGAGATTGCTGAGAAGAAACCAGGTTTTTATTTTCATACTCCAAAAGAAATCTTAGGACTAGGATATTCCAAAGAAACAGAGGTTTATTTCTTTGCTCTGAATCTTAGAGACTATAAACCAAGCTATCAGTTTCCTGTTAAAACAACTGTAAGTAGTCAAGCATATGGAAAAAAAGAGAACTATTTTGGTTATGCTAATATTAGATGGGAAGTTCCAAACTCAGGTTTAGAATTTGCTTATTCAACGTATTTAAGTGAAAATGGAAATGTATTTGCAGTTACTAGAGATAATCTTGGAAATGATGGAAAGGTATTTGGAAAGTATTTTAAAATCAGTAGATATTTTTATGATAGAATTGAGTTATTTGAATCTATTGTAGAAAAAAAAGTGGAAAGGGTTTATGGAGGAAATTCTAGTTTAATTAGTGGGGCGTTAGGTGCAATCTGTATAGGAGCAAGGCTTTATGAAATGAGTGAAAAAAATCAATCATCCTCAGTTGTAGCAGTAAGCACTTCTTATGAGTATAAGCTTAGATCCACAGAATTCATTCTAAGAGCAGAGACTAGAAAAAACCAAG
The DNA here is from genome assembly GCA_033762425.1 of Leptospiraceae bacterium. Classification (GTDB taxonomy): domain Bacteria; phylum Spirochaetota; class Leptospiria; order Leptospirales; family Leptospiraceae; genus JANRLP01. Next base: position 133,139 of record JANRLP010000024.1, on the reverse strand, counting down.
ATTCTGTTTTGGAACTCAAATATACTGTTAGACCAATCCCCGAATGGAGATTTGAAATCTCTTCCCTAACTCAAAAAGAAGGAAATGAATTCAGAGCATTATATGAGCAGTGGAGTGATGGTGAAAATATGAACACAATTCTTACTGATAGGGTCTTTGCGTATAAACTGAAAGTGATTGGCTCGTTTTTGGTCTTTAATGCTAGTGGCTCTAGAAAAAGAGAAGGTTCTGGGGAAATTTATTTTGCGAATATACAATTTAAATTAGACTTTTAAAAAAAATTCTTAGGGTAAATTTTTTGTTTCCTAAATTAAGATTACTTACTAGATTTAAACTCTATGAATAGAAAAGATTTTCTTATAGGAACTGGATATATACTTGCGAGTACCAGTACAATCAGTTTATTGGACTCTTGTTCGGGAGATAAAATGTTAATTCGTGAAGTCAAACTAAGCAGTCTAGAGGAAGCTAGAAAAGAGCTTGAATCTATTTCTAAGATCAAGTCCGTAACTACTACAGGGAAATGGGACGTGGGTCAGGTCTTTGAACATTGTGCTCAAAGCATTGAATACTCTTTGGTTGGTTACCCCGAGAACCGCTCTTACTTTTTTCGCAGAACAATAGGAAGAGTTGTGCTAAATAAATTTCTTTCCCAAGGTTATATGAGTCATAACCTAAATGATCCAATTCCTGGTGCTCCTGAATTGAACTCTTCAAAAGACTTTCATTCTGGTCTTGAAAGACTACTCAGGGCTATTGATAGTTTTGAATCTTTCCGAGGAGAACCAAAGATTCATTTTGTTTATGATTCTGTATCTAAGTCTGATTATGGAAAGATTCATGCAATGCATATAGCCAATCATCTACAAGCAATTTCTTTACAAAAATCTTAAAATAATACAGTTGAAAATTTACTTGGAAAAAACTTGCAATGTTTTTTCTTGAATAGTCGTCAAAAACTATAGAGGAAGGAAAAATAAGATGAATAAAATTCTTTTAGGATTACTAACAATTGGTTTAGCTTTAGCTTTGAACTGTGGGAGCAAAAAAGACACATCTTCAAGAGACTCATTGCTAATTAGCTATCTAGCAGGAACTGGTGGAGTGAGTAGCACACAAACGGGAAGTTGTCTTTTCAATTTTGATACAACAACTGGCACTTCTGTCGCAAAAAATTGCACTGAATTAGATGGAGCTGCTCCTTTGGGTGTCAATTTCGGAACCATCTGTACTGGATCTTCTGGAACCCTAACTCCTGGAAAAAACTGTTCTCAAAATGGTTATGCTAAAGATTGTAAAAAAGTATCTGTGGGTGGATTTGGAGTGAATCAAATCACCTGTTCTAAAAATTAACCTCTTTCTTTAAGCTCTTATAAGTTTAGAGAAAATAGAATCAGCGGGATTTCTCCCGCTATTCCTATTAAAGATATCTAGTCACAAAATTTATCAGCTTACTCGTAAATTCTGAATAAGGTGGATACATCTTGTGAAGAATATTGAGTTTGTTCACCCGAATCAATGCTCTTTCATGGGAAAACGCTTTGAATCCAAAATATCCATGATAGTTTCCAATTCCACTGTGATTGATTCCACCAAAAGGAACTTCAGGATTTGTAAAATGCACCAAGGCTCCATTGATCACTGCACCACCCGAAGAGGTATTTTTTAGAACCTTTTGAATATTAGATTCATTTTCACTAAACATATACAATGCAAGTGGTTTGGGTTTTGAATCAATTACCTTAATTGCTTCTTCCAAAGTTTTGTATGGAATCAGCGGAAGAATGGGTCCAAAAATTTCTTCTTGCATGATGTCTGAGTGAAGCTTTACATTTTTTAATATCGTTGGTGAGATATACTTTTCATTGGCATCAAATTCACCACCTAGCTCTAGGCTAGCACCATCTTTGATCGCTCCCTCCACTAGACCTTTCAATCTCAAGAAATTTTTTTCATTGATGATTCTACATAGATCAGGAGTGGTTTTCCATGAGTCAGCGGTTTCACCATAAAATTGTTTTACTCTAGATTTAGCCTTTTCCACAAACTCATCTATTTTTGATTCATGAATCAAAACATAATCCACTCCAATACAGGTTTGTCCAGCATTGAGTAGTTTTCCCCAAACTGTATGCAAAGAAGTATAGTCAAGGGATGCAGTCTCATCAATGATTACAGGAGACTTTCCTCCCAGCTCTAAAGTTACAGATGCTAGATTCTTAGCAGCAGCTTCCATGATGGTAGTTCCCACTGAGGGACTTCCCGTGAAGAAGATATGGTCGAATGGTTTTTTAAGAATGATGTTTGCCATAGAAGTATCCCCAAGCATCACAGCAACTTCGTTCTCAGGAAATATTGAAGAAAGCAAGGATTGAATGAACACACTCGTATTTTTCGTGTTATTGGATGGACGAATCATTACTGTATTGCCCGCAGCAATTGCAGCTACAAGTGGAGCAAGAATCAATTGAAAAGGATAGTTCCAAGGACCAATGATTAGGGCAACACCTTTAGGCTCATAAATCACTCTGCTAGTGCTTCCAAACATAGTGAGTGGAGTGGAAACATCTTTGGGTTGCATCCAATCTCTAATTCCTGCAATTGCAGTTCTTATTTCATGAATTGTGGGGAAGATTTCAGTTATCTCAACTTCATGAGGAGCTTTACGAAAGTCTTTATGCATTGCTTCCTTGAGTTCAGGAACTCTTTCTTCAATTGCTTTTCTAAGTTTCTTTAGTTTATCAATTCTTTCCGAAGCACTTGTGTTTGCAATGTTCCAACGATTTTGCCTTAGCCCCGCAAATACCCTATTGATTTCTTCTTCTATCTCAGGAGTTTTATCTACCTGCTTCGCTACAGCCTTTGTCTTAACAGAACCCTTCTTAACCATAAATCCTCCTAGAAGGAAAAACCTTCGTTAGTTAATTTTTTGTTTAGAATTAAAATTTGTAAATGAAAAAAACCGGTTAGTTTTGGTTGCATGTAGTCAGATAAAGCAGCTTCTGACCATTTAATTTCGTAAGACATTTACATCTCTTGAATATATTTGTCTATTTTCTTTTTAACTGAACTATTCGAAATTACTTTTCCTTTTTTAATATCAAGTAATCCTTTTTCAATCTTTAGTTTCTCTTGTTTACTCAAATTTTTCCAATGCTTTGTATCTTCATCAAAGGTTGCTAGAATCTTTTCTACTTGAACGAGAGTATCATAATCAATAATTCGAGTGATTTGAGCGATTAGTTCTAATTTTTTTGCTTCTAAATTGATTGTTGAAAGGCTCATTATTTTCTCCAAAATTTCAGATTCTTTTAATAAAAATTTTATGGATGATTTTTTCAATCATTGTTTTAAAAGTTTAACTTCATCTTTAAGCTCAGAGATAGAGTAATCAATTAGAGGAATTTGTAATTTTTTACTTTCTTTCTGAAATTCAAAAACTGAAAGTTGTGCAATTGGGGATGCTTTTTCAATGGAAACTTTTTTTTGAGTAAAATACAAAACTGCTAGTCCTAATCGAACTTCAAAAAGCAATAGCTCTTGGTTATTTGTTTCTAAACTATTGGGTAAATCTATAGTGATTTGCATTTCCAATTTCCGAGAATAAATTTATTTCAAGTTGACTTTCCGTCAATTCTAATAATTCGGTAGGATGCATATTCTGAATCCCACCGAATTGCGACTAACGTTATTTTTTGTCTCTTTCTACGAATGCTGCAATTTCTTTAGCACGTTCAGGGGTGATTCCAAATTTTTCTCTTCGTTTATTTAGGAGCTTTTTTTCATCTTCTGAGATGAGCTTGTCTTCAAAAGAGTCTTGATAAAGTTCAAGATATTCTTGCTCTTTCTCAGAAAGTTTTAGAACTTTTTGGAATACAATTTGCTCTAGCTCTGAAGCACGATTTTTGGGAATACCTAACTTTTCTAGTTTCTTATCTAGAAGTTTCCTTTCATCGGATGAGATTTGATTATCTTCATAAGCATCTTCCACTAATTCCATATAATCTTCTTCTGGTTTAGTGAAATTAGAACTTGTTGGTTTTGCTTCTAATTTTTGAGTATCATCATTCAACTCACTAACTGGAGCAAAATGAACTTCAAGTTTCCATTCAGTAAATCCATCTTCTGAAAATTGACTTTCAAATCCTTGGCTAAAACCACCTTTCAATTTGATGATAAGATTTTCATATTCAGCCTTAATCTTTGTTAAAGTATTTTTCTTATTCAAATTGGAAAATTGATTTCTCAAAACTAAAGAAAATGAATTCAGATTTCCATTCATTCTTTGTTGATAAACTTGTTGCCATTCAGTTTCATGAGAAAACCAAATCAAACTTTCAGGAAGATAAGGTTTTTTTGTTGGAGTGAATTTTTGTTTAGTAGAAAGTTGGCTTAACTGATTTCGATAGGATTCACTATTGATGTTCTGGGAAGTAGATACTGAACCTGAATGAATTTTGAAAGATGCTCCCCCGGAAAAGTTCAAAGATGAATTCTGAATTGATTCTACTGAATTCCCTTTTAGACTTTCAATTTCAATACTTGTAGCACCTAAACATTGAAGTATATAACAGAGTTCTCTCACTTTATCTTGGAACAAAATATTTTCATAGTGTTGTAATGGAATATACTGATTTTCAATGTATGGATGAAGCATATAGAATTGATTTTCGATTGGATGACCAACTGGAAAAACTAAACCTTCGGGATAACTTCTTTTTAGAAAAGTACAATAATAATCTGAGATGTATTCTATGGAGTCGTCAATGAAAATTAATTTTCTATCTTCTCTTTCTAGCTCTGAAAATTCTTTTAAAAACTCATCATAAATTTCAAAATATTCTTTTTCAATTGCATTTTTTTGATTTTTATCTTCAGTTGAATTTGATGCAATTAATAAAGATTGACATGCTACTTTTGAATCTCCTAAACAATAATATATCTGACTTTCAAGATAGCGAATACGTAAATTAAGAGGATGATCTTTCTCGATGCTGTCTAAAGCAATATTTAAAGAATCTAAAGAATTTTCATATTGTTCTAAGAAAAATTCAGCTTCTGCCTTTTTGAAATATGAATAACTTGAAAAAGCAGCATCATTTCCATTAGCCATTAAATATTTTTGAGTAATTTCAATTACTTTCTGGAATTCTTTTTCTTCACTAAACTTTTCAAGTTCATCACGATACATATTATCTTCATTAACAAATAGCTTAGCTAACTTATTAATGATTTCAACGATGGTTTTTGAATAACTCCTTCTTTGACTTTCCTCTGGAACAAAAAAATGATCACCTATTTCATCTTCACTATCGTCTTCGAGTTTGAAAATGAATATCCCATTGGAATATTCAACTGATTCAATGTCAGCATATTTATAGAATATTGGTTCTCCTTCAAATGTTTCGACATCATTGATAGAAATTCCTTCATCTGTAAAAACTGTATAGTCATTGTCTGGTATTAGAATTGAATCATCTGTTTCAATCAACAAATAAATTTTAGCTCTTGAAGGTAATTTATTTTCAATCACTGCATTTTTTAATAACTCACTTGGAATTCCTCTTCCAATTACATGCGACTTTTGAAGACTTTTAAGTTCCCATTCATGGTCATCAAAAATCTTTCTAATACTTTCTTCCTTACTCATATTCTTATTCATTTGAACCTCCTCAGATTCTTTATTAACTATCTCTTCTTTCTCACTCTTTGGTAATGGTCTGCCACAGTAACCACAACTTAAAGTATTCTCATTCCAATAGGTTGTCTCAACAACTCCACAATTAGAACAATTCCTTTTCTCACTCATCTTTCTCTCCTAAAAATTTTCCTAAAATAATCACTTTGCGTTTTCTAAAGCAATTTCCATCGACAGTAACCCAATTCTTTTCTTTAAATTTGAAAAGAGTTGTTTCCATTTTCCCCAATGGAAAAATCTAGACTGCTTAGAAACAATTTGATCACTAATTGAAATATGCTTTGTATTTTTTAACATTACTATATCATCAGGTAGTGAGTTAAGCAGTTTCTTGTATTGAATATATGTTAATTTATTCTTATCAAGGAACGTTAGTTCATATTCAAATGATTCTAGTCTTGCAAGGATTTCATCCATGATGGAGTCAAAACGTTTTCCTTCTTTTATAATTGACTCTTCTAAATTCTTTTTACCATCTACTAAAGATAGGTTTCTGACATAGTCGTCATGTTTGGTTGCATACCATTGATGCTTCCAACCTTTATCATTTTTGATGGACTCAACTGTTGTTCTTAATCTCTTTACCTCTGCTCTAGCGTTAGTTCTCTCGTCTTTCATTACTTCTATTTGGATCGTAGCATACGAAACTGCGAGAAACCTTTGTAGATAATTTTCTACATGCTCTTGTTTTAAACTGCTAGTTTCAAAAAGTGGAACTTTCTCCAGAGTTTTTCTGTATAAGTTTCTAGACTTTTGAATAATTGGATCTGCAACTTCCAAATAGTTAATCTTATCATGGATTGCATTTTCTGCTTTTGATATTGAATTAAACCCAACTTCCAATTCAGCTAAGAAATAATCTTCTAGCTTTTGGTTGGTTTTCTTAACCTCTTTTAGAATTTCTTTATTGATCTCTAAAATCTCATCAAGTTTCTTATCCATTTTCTCTAGCTTATTTAGAACCAGTGCAAAGCCTGCAACAGATATTCCCAAATTCAAAACGGATGTTGTCGCTGCAATTGTGGAAATCATTTGTAATGAGTCCAGAGTTTTTTGAATGTTGAGGAGTTGAACGTTACCCGCAATTCCACTAAGTCCGTTAACTGGACTTGTCATAATTTGAGATATTAACTGAACAGAGTTTCCTCCCTCTTTTAAATGTCCTAAAATCTGTCCTGTTGCTGAATCTTTGATTAAAGCACCTGATCGTATCGCTTCACCATTTAGAATTTTTTTTAGAAATTCTTTAGGTATTTCAAAAGGTATAGACATACATTTCTCCTATAGTAATTTTTCTTGCAAAGCAAGTCGTTGTCCGATAGCAATGAAGGCTAATGTTGTAGGAATTGTTTTACGATAGGCGGTATTTCCTAAGGTTGCAGCCAATAGAGGAATGCCCACTACTGCACCAATTCCTGTTCCAGTTAGTGCTAGAAGTCCAGTGTTTACACCAAACAATGCAGCTCCCATAGTTGCAAAAAAACTTGAATAAAATAAACTAACTGTTGCTGAACTAGCTAGACCTATAGCTGCCCCTCCGCCTGCAAGAACACTCATAAAGCTACCTATTTGCGCTTGAGTGTAACCTGATTTTTTTAATGATTCTTTTATTTCTTCCTCTTTCTTTTTTCTGTCAGAGTTTGATAAGCTGTTTAACTCTAGTTCCATTCTTATGAGAATAAACTCTAGAACCTTAGCCTCAATTTCTTCTATTTTGTGTTTGTCATTAGCAGAATAATCCGTCCAACCAAGTCCAGGCTTCAACTTATCTGCAACATCAATGAGAATGTTTTTGTAGGGTAGATCATGAATATCTCGAAATGGATTCTTAAAGGAATGTCCTCCGGCTTCTCTAAATTCTTTACTAATAGTTACTGCATCGTAGCCACCTTCCTTACTTTTTAATCCAAGACCTTCATAAATCCTTTTCTTTTCCTCAAATGTCGCCTTTTCAAATCTCTGAAATATGATATCACCTACGGGCATGTTATTTTCTCCTATGCTAACTAGAATACCATTAGCTCTGGACAAAATAGACGAAAGTTTTCAGATTAAAAGAAAAATTTGGGCTGAAAGTTGTTTAAAATTAGAAATTATGAAAAGGATGGGTGGGGTAACAATCCCCACGACTTTAATTAGCTACAGTAAACTTACTTATGTATCTCTTGTAGTGAACGAATAGAGAATCCTTTGTTTTGCATTTCTACGAGTCCATTCACGAGTGCTTTGGCTGCTTGTGCTGTGGTGAGACAAGGCACCTTATACTTAATTGCAGCTTGGCGGATATGATAGGCATCGTCTCTAGTCATTCTAGAGAGTGGAGTATTGATGATCAGGTTGATCTTTTTTTCTTTGATATAGTCCACAACATTGGGGTAGTGTCCTTCATAGACTTTATGGATTACAGAAGATAGAACTCCATTTGCAGAAAGTAGTTTGTGTGTGCCTTCAGTTGCAATGATATTATAGCCTAGTTTAGAAATTTCTTGAATGAATGGAAGCAACTCTGGTTTTGTTTTATCATTGATACTTACAAAGATCGTTCCCCCTTTGGGAGGTTCTTCCCCCGACATGATCTGAGACTTGAGATAAGCTTCCCCGATGCTCTCAGCAATTCCCATGACCTCTCCTGTGGATCTCATCTCTGGTCCGAGGATTGTATCGACTCCGGGAAATTTATTGAAAGGAAGTACCGCCTCTTTTACATTCACAAGATTCACTTTAAACTTTTCGCCAAGTCCAAAACTCGCAAGGCTTTCTCCAAGCATGATTCTAGTCGCAAACTTCACGATGGGAATTCCTATCGCTTTGGAAACAAATGGAACCGTACGAGAAGCTCTTGGATTAACTTCTAAAATAAATAGTTCTTCTTCTTTGATTGCAAATTGAATATTGATCAAACCCTTCACAGATAATTCGATTGCAAGTTTTTTAGTAGCATCTTCAATTTCTTTAATGAGCTCTTCTGAAATCGTTTGAGGGGGAAGAATACAAGCAGAGTCTCCCGAATGAATTCCCGCTTCTTCAATATGTTCCATGATCCCTGCGATGAAAACTGTTTTTCCATCAGAGAGTGCGTCCACATCAACTTCAATCGCATCATCTAAAAAAGAATCGATTAGGATAGGTCTGTCCTCAGAAATTTCTTCTGCCTCATCTAAGTACTTAGCTAAAGAAGTTTCATCGCCAATGATTGCCATAGCCCTTCCGCCCAAAACATAACTAGGACGAACTAGAACAGGATAACCAATTTCTGATGCAATCTTCAAACCATCTTGTTTAGTTGAAGCCATTCCATTCATAGGTTGTTTAAGATTTAGTTTCTCTAAAACCTCTGCAAATCGTTTTCTATCCTCAGCTCTATCAATAGAATCAGGACTTGTTCCAAGAATTGTTACACCTTTTCTTGCTAGATCGTTTGCTAGTTTGAGTGGGGTCTGGCCACCAAACTGAACAATGACGCCTAACGGTTGTTCTTTATGATAAATATTCAATACATCTTCTAAGATCAATGGTTCAAAGTATAGTCTATCTGAGGTATCATAGTCAGTGGATACTGTTTCAGGATTTGAATTCACCATAATGGATTCTAAACCTGAATCTTGAATTGCATAGGAAGCATGACAACAACAATAGTCAAACTCAATTCCTTGACCAATTCGATTCGGTCCGCCGCCTAAAATCATAACCGATTTTTTATCAGTAACACTTGCTTCATCTTCTGAATCATAACTAGAATATAGATATGGTGTGAATGCTTCAAATTCACCTGCACAAGTATCAATTCTTTTGTAAACAGGAGAAATATTATTTTGGGAAAGTAGAGCTTCGATCTCATCCACTTTTGCTTCCAAAATACGTTTTACTTTGGATTTGATTTGGCTATTAGATTCACCAGTTCCAAGGATTGTTTGGATTTCTTTTTTGGAGAGTAGATAAGCAAGTTGTTGGTTGGAAAAACCAGCTTCTTTCATAGAAGAGAATTTTTCTACACTTGGATTTTCTTCCTTTAAGAACTGAATTTCCATTTCATACAATTCTTGCATCTGTCTCAAAAACCAAAAATCAATTCCTGTTAGCTTTTGGATTTCATCTATTGAGAATCCAAACTCAAAACCTAGTTTGACGTACAAAATTCTTTTATCAGTAGGTCTTTTGATTTTTTCTTCCAGATAGCTTCTTAGTTTATCACTGGAAATAGAATTCATTTCTATTAGTTCTTTCAAGTTTCCATCGGAGCCAAAACCGAATCGATCAGTCTCTAGAGAGCGAAGTGCTTTTTGAAAACTCTGTTTAAAAGTTCTACCAATTGCCATTGCTTCTCCTACTGATTTCATTTGAACCCCTAGGGTTGGGTCTGAACCGGGAAATTTTTCGAAGGCAAATCTTGGAATTTTTGTTACTACATAATCAATGGAAGGCTCAAAACTTGCAGGAGTGATTTCAGTAATATCGTTTTGAATTTCATCTAAAGAAAGACCAATGGCGAGTAACGCTGCAATTTTTGCAATTGGATATCCTGTTGCTTTGGAAGCAAGTGCTGATGAGCGTGAAACTCTTGGGTTCATTTCAATTACAATCATATCACCATTTTTTGGATTCACAGCAAATTGAATATTGGAACCACCAGTATCAACTCCAATCTCACGAATGATTTTTTGTGCATTATCTCTCATGAGTTGGTATTCTTTATCACTTAAAGTTTGTTGTGGTGCTACAGTAATAGAATCTCCTGTATGTACTCCCATTGGATCCAAGTTTTCAATAGAACAGATAATCACAACATTATCATTACAGTCTCTCATGACTTCTAGTTCATATTCTTTCCATCCAATCACTGACTCTTCAATGAGTACTTGTGTGATGGGAGATGCTGCTAGACCTTTTGCAACCACTTCTTCAAATTCTTCTTTTTTGTCGCAATGACCTCCACCAGTTCCTGCAAGAGTGAATGCAGGGCGAATGATGAGTGGAAGTCCTATATCATTCAAGATTCTTTTAGCATCTTCCATATTGAATGCCATACCCGATCTAGGTACCTTCATTCCAATTTTATTCATTGCCTTTTTGAAAAGGTCTCTATCTTCAGCTTTTCGAATTGCTTCTATTTGAGCACCAATGAGTTTTACATTATATCTTTCTAATATACCTTCTTTCGCAAGTGACATTGCTAGGTTTAATGCAGTTTGACCACCAACGGTTGGAAGAATTGCATCTGGTTTTTCTTTCTCAATGATTTTAGTTAGAATTGGAACTGTAAGCGGTTCGATATAAGTTGCATCAGCAAGGGAAGGGTCAGTCATAATCGTTGCAGGGTTAGAGTTTACTAAGATCACTCTTAACCCTTTCTCTTTTAAAGCTTTGGTAGCTTGAGTGCCAGAATAGTCAAACTCACAAGCCTGACCAATTACAATTGGACCTGATCCCAAAATTAAAACTGAAGATATATCTTTTCTTTGAGGCATAGAACCAGTTTTTTAAAGCATAGGTCAATCTCAAGAAAGAAACAGTTCTTAGGCTTTAGGTTTTTGCTCACTATGATCGAGTATCATAGGTCCGTGAGTGTGCCCATTGATGAATTGCTGGATGAGTTTATTGGGTGAGTTTCTAATTTCATCCACAGTTCCAACCATTAAAGTTTTGCCTTCATAGATAAAATTTATTCTATCTGCAATCATATAAGCACTTTGCATGTCATGGGTCACTACAATCGAGGTTACCTTTAATTCTTTTTGAAGTCTTAAGATTAATTCATTAAACACATTCGACATGACGGGATCTAGTCCCGAAGTTGGTTCATCATATAGAAGAATTTCTGGATTCGAGGTGAGTGCTCTTGCTATTCCCGCCCTTTTTTTCATCCCACCACTGATATCTCCAGGGAGATTATCCTTTGCATGGACTAGGTCTAACCATTTTAATTTTTCCATCACAATTCTATCTAGCTCAGCTCCACTCGCTAGTTTATGTTCCCGAAGTGGTAGTGCTACATTTTCATAAACACTTAACCAATTGATAAGTGCTCCTGACTGAAATAAAACTCCCATTCTTGCTCTAAGCTTTTCTCTTGTCTTTTCATTATTGAATGAGATGGATTCTCCTAAGATGAAGCAATCTCCTTCATCGGGAATTGAAAGTCCTGTGATATGCTTTAGAGTAACTGATTTTCCTGTTCCTGAAGGACCAAGGATCACCATTGTTTCTCCTTTTCTTACTTGTAGGTCCATTCCTTTTAGAATCTTTCTCGATCCAAAAGTTTTATGTACATTTTTCATCTCAATGACAATAGGAGGTTCACTCATGGATTCATTCTAAATAGCTTAAATAAATTGCAAAGCATTAATTCCAAGTTTTGTTTGGAGAAAATTTATTGGAGAGTAAAAAAAGGAAAACAATTGCCCGCTGAACCTTCTAAAATAATTTGGTTAAAGCGAAGGCTTTGTAGCTCAGTTGGTAGAGCAGAGGACTGAAAATCCTTGTGTCGGGAGTTCGATTCTCCCCGAAGCCAGAGTCAAACAAATCCCCCATAAACTTCAATTTTATTGCTTTTTCCTCTAACAGGGATTTCTCCTTTTTTTATGAATCTATTCTTATTCTCTTCACTTAATTCCATATAAACATGGGAAGAGATAACGCAATTACATTCTAGTTCCTTAGTCATTGTTTCTAGTCTGCTCGCTTGGTTTACTACATCCCCAATCACAGTTGTTTCCATATGGTCTTCAGATCCAACTGTGCCTAACATTAGATTCCCTGTATGCAGTCCAAACCCAACTTGAATCTGAACCTTGGTTCCATCTTCTTTAGTGAAAAGAAATTCATCGATTGATAGTTTCATCTCCCATGCTGCTTTTACAGCGGATTCAGCTGAGTTAGGAAAGATTGCCATGATTCCATCTCCAATGAACTTATCTACAAATCCTCCATTTCGTAAAATGATAGGATTCATTTTTTCAAAGTAAGAGTTTACAAATTCAAAATTTTCTCTTGAGTTCATTGCCTCTGAGATAGAAGTAAAATTTCTTATATCACTGAATAGAACAGTCATTGTTCCTTCATAAGAATCTTTAGGACGAATTTCTCTAAAATCATCCTTCTTTAAAATTTGAAGAAAATTTTTGGGAACAAATCGAATAAATGATTCTAACATATTTACTTTAGTGCTGATAGTCTCAAACTCAGCTTCTTCTTTTTGAATCTTCATAATTCTTAGTCTGTCGGCTAACGCTAAAGAAAATAGGAAAACTTGTATATTCACTCCTAAGGTTGCTCCATTGATTGTCATCCAATCCATACTAACAACTCCCGAAAAAGATAGAGTTTGATGGATTACTAGAATTGCAAGGAGCAGATAACTTTGAAAAACAAATTTTGCTTCCACAATCTTTTTCCATTTCCAGAAGTAAAAAAGAATTCCAATTAAATAGATAACTCCAATTGGAATCACTAAAACTCTAAGTAATCCATAGGATATATCTTCAGATAAGATTCCTGTTACATAAAAGGAGAAACCTAAAAAGACTATTAACATAAGAATTTTTAGTACAATATCAATGATTTTACTATATTCAATGATTCTAATGAATCTTGTAACAAAGTAAGTATTCGCAATGAAAGTAAGCAAATAGAAAGATCGAATCAGTTTTAGACTTATATCTAATTCATATATTCCCGAAAACTCTTGAAATGTTCCATAATAAAAAAGTTGGTTTGCAAGAGTAAGGATAATGAATAAAACATACCTTAAATAGTTAGAGTCCTTAGTTCCAAAAAATAAAAATAGATTATAAGCTATAAATGAAATCAAGGAACCTGTAGTAAATCCTATGAAGAGTATGTCTTTGAATTCAAAGAAAGGTAAATTTCTTTCTGAAAGAATTCTAAAAAAAAGAAACTGTCTTTTAGACTCAGCCTTAATCCAAAGAAATTTCTTTTCTCCATTTTTAATGGAAATTTTATAGAGAACTGTTTTATCAGTTCTTTCAAGTTTTTTAAGCTCTAATTCATTTTCTATAAATTCATTATCAGTTAGATACAACTGCCAATTCGCACAAGGCAAAACTTCTTGAAAAAAAATTTCATCCGAGGATGAAAAATTCTCAATGGGTAATTTAATAAAATAAAATTTATTTGGTTTAGCTGGAACTCCAATTTCAGTTCTTGGCTTCCAGTCTTTAGACTTACTTGCTTCCAGAATACTGATTGTAGGGGAAACTTCTTTCAAATAAGCATAATTTAGCTCAGTATTTGAATCGAATACTTTAGTGAGTTCGGAAGGATATAAAGATGAAACAAATAGAATGGCAAATAAAAATTTTTGAAAGAGACATAGGTTGAAATTCAATACCTTCAAAATTGAGACAAAGAAAAACTTAGTGAATTGTATCTTTCTAAAATTAAGATAATTTCTATTTAAACGAAAACTCATAGTGCATACATAATTTTTATATTTTTTTATAAGTCTAGTAACAAAAAAATATAGATAAAAAAATTTAAGATTGGATTATGTAAGTGTTATCTATGTATTCTTCTTCTATTGCACTAATTATTGACTATGAATATTATGAAGATCTATATGAAAACTATCTAAGGGAGCGAAAGATTTTTTCTAACTTACATTTATTCGGCAATATAATCGGATATGGAAGTTTTTTTATATATCTATTCTTAATCATAGTAGTAGGGAATTTGAGTTTGAAGTTCATTGCACTAGATTTTTTTTCTATTTTTACTAGGGTATCAGTTATAGTATTATGGAAATATTTTGAAGTTCCAAATTTAGTTTCCAATCTACTAAGTCATGAAGAAAAGTTAGTCATTTATAGCTATAAAACAATCAATTCACATAGAGAAGAAATTCTTGGATGTTTTTTTAAAAATATTTATGGTCTAGGGTATGATAGAACCTTATTGAATATTGGTTTAGAAGATTTACAAAGGCAGATCATTGAATTAGATCGTTTTGATTGGAAAAAATTTGGTAGTATTTATTGCTATTTCTATCCTCCCGTTTCCATCTCACTATTATCCATTCCATTCTTTTAGTTCCGATTTCCGTTCAAGATCCAGCAATAGATTGCTTGGTTAGTCTTTTCATTTGAGTAAAACTTCATTGTACCCGTAGTTACTTTTAAAAACAAAAGACTATTCTCTGGGTTTCTAAAATTCACTTTTGAACTAGCTTGTGAATGATTCGTTAAATCTAATCCTGAAGTCCTAGTATCTGAATTATGACAATTAGTGCAAGGATTTGGAGCTGCTTCAATTGCAGTCACAAATCCGCTGAAACTTCTACTTGCCTCAACATCTAGACAATCATAGGCACCAGAAACTACACCAGAGGTAAGTCGATAAACGATAGCACCTAAAATAATTTTTTCTTTAGTATCGTCTTTTTTTTTCTCACAAGCAAAACTTGTGAATAGAATGATTAGAACTAAAAAAATTCTATTCATTTCTATCCAATTTAAGTTTATCTTTGTGAATTTCTTTTTTTAAGTAACGATCTTTTTCCGTGTTTTTGGTTTCTTGAATCACTTCATCTGCTTTACTTTTTTCAAACTCTTTCCGTTTAAGAGTTTTTTTAGTTTCTTCTACAGTTGTAGATTTGAATCTTTCTAATTCCTTTGTATTCTCTTCTAGTTCTTCTTCTAAAACTTGAAAACCTTGAAATTCTGATTTATGAAATGCCAATAGTTCTTTGATTTGTTTTACCGAATCTTTGCTCATAGGTTTAATGATCTCAGAGCTAATCTCAGTATCGTCTTTGATGGAAACCTGTGAATTTTTTTCTAAGATTATTTCCTCTTTATCATTTTTCTTTTGAACAGAAACAGTTCCTGAACTCACAATGATCTTTACTCTACAATCTTCTTTGCTGCAAGATTTATCTTTGGCTTTATCATCTTTATTTTCAACAATTGTTAGAAAACTGGTTCCCCGAACTCCCGCTAAAGCACTGGGAGTATTCATCTTAAATTCTTGGTCTTTCTTAGATTTGTTTACAACTGAAAGTACTTTTCCAAAATCTAAGTTTACATTTGCTTCTTCTTTACCATCCACTAAGAATCTAGAGACATTAACCTTTGTATTTTTAGCAACCTTGATTGCACTAAATTCACCAATTTGAATTTCAATAGTTCCAGGGTTTCCAGTGATTATAATATCTTCAAGTTCTAGGTTCATATCTTTCACTGGCTCAATCTCTTTTTCATTTCTGAAAATTTTTACTTTACCGTTTAAGAAGATAATCTTTGATTCCAGTTTTTCCAAAACAGGAATCTTCTCTTCCACAGGGGGAGGAGATGAAATTTGTTTTTCTTTGGATTTATCCTCACAAGATAGAAATAGAATTGTTAATAGTATAATTAGTTTAAATGCTTTCACGAATCATTTTTAGCATTTTTTTAATCTTTTGCAAGTAAATTTATAACTAGTAGAAGTGCCTCCACAAAAAAGTGGAGACACTAAGCTAAAATTTATTTTTTCTTTTTAGAGTTTGCAGCATCCATCATACATTTTCCGTATGTAGTACAATTTCCACCAGCTTTAACACTTGATGCATAACATTCAAGAACAGGTTTAGTAAATTTTGCACAGGTTTGAGTGCAGGCTTTCTCTAGTTTAGCTTGTTCATCAGCAGTTGGTTTACGTTTATGCATTTCTTCTGAACAAGAATAGAACTTAGCACAGGCTTTAATACAGTCTTCAGCAAAAAGACTTGGAGTCACACTAACAAAGAAACCTGCAAGAACTAAGGTTTTTAACATTTTTGAGAACATTTAATCTCTCCTATATTTGGTATTTCTACCTAATCTATTAGACTTAGATTGTTCACGATTATTCTTTAAAAAAGGAATTTTTATTGGGGAAAATTTGTAAGGAAAAGAAGGGAAAAAGCGTCCAGCCTCAGAAAGATTTCCTGAGACTGTTCGTTTTGTTTAAGCAGCAACTGCTAGAGGATAAACAGAGATTTTTTGACGGGATTTAGTTATATATTCAAACTTAACCTCTCCATCCACGAGAGCAAATAAAGTATGGTCACGACCAATCCCAACATTTTTTCCCGCTCTGTAGTAAGTTCCTCTTTGTCTCACAAGAATATTTCCTGCGATTACATTCATTCCACCGTATTTTTTGACTCCAAGTCTCTTTGACTCTGAATCTCTTCCGTTTTTTGTGGATCCTCCACCTTTCTTATGTGCCATGAACCCTCCTAAATCTTTAGTTCTAAATTTTCTTTAAATTGGGACTGCAAGTCTTGCAACCCAACAATAACCATTAAAAAAACTTCTTGTTCTTTGGAACGAGACTTAAGTCTTAGTTCCAAAAATCCCTCTTTAATTTCAAAGGATTCTAGCTTTTGTCCTTTTTTCAAGTATAGAAATAGGGACTGAGTTAAAGAGGAGACTGCTGCACAGAGTAGGTTTTCCCCTTTTACACCCAAAGATTTAGGAGAATGTCCTTCAATCTTTAGGTAGTTATAGTTTCCTTCAGAATCCTTTTTGAACTCTGCTTGAATCAAGCAGTGACTATGTTTACCACTTCTAGTTTTTGTAATTGTTGTCTGTGACCCCAATGACGACGATAGTTTTTTCTACGTTTGTATTTAAAACCATCTATTTTTGTGCCTTTAACATCTTCTAGAACTCTTAGAGTCACTTTGGACCCATTTAAGAACGGGGTTCCAATATGAATTTTGTTTTCATTGGAAAGTAGTTGAATTTGCTTTTCAAACTCTTTTCCCACTTCTACGCCAGTTTTTTGAGATAAGAATTTATCTCCTTGACGAACCTTAAATTGTTGATTGCCTAAAGTAATTACTGCGTACATTGTTATAGTCTCATAGTCATGTTTTTAATCGCCTATTTTTTGTAAATTGAATTTCCCAGTTTGACGTGAGAAGGCACCTTAAAAAAATGGCAATCAATGGAAATTAGAAATATTTGTATTATCGCTCACGTAGATCATGGGAAAACAACACTCCTAGATGGAATATTAAGAGTAACAGGTGCAGTCACCTCTAAAGAACTTAGAGAAAGGATCATGGATTCAAATGATCTTGAACAAGAAAGAGGGATCACCATTCTAGCAAAAAATACTGCAGTAATTTTTAAAGATACTAGAATAAATATAGTGGACACACCTGGTCACGCAGACTTTGCGGGGGAAGTAGAGCGAGTTCTAAATATGGCTGACTCTTCGCTTCTTCTTGTAGATGCATTTGATGGACCGATGCCACAAACTAGATTTGTCTTGGGAAAATCTTTGCAAATTGGTCATAAGCCAATTGTAGTAATCAATAAAGTTGATAGAGATGGTGCAAGACCTGAAAAAGTTGTAGATATGGTCTTTGATCTATTTGCTGATTTGAACGCAACTGATGAACAGATGGATTTTCCAATTATTTATTCCTCTGCAAAATTAGGTTGGGCAGTTCATGATCTAAAGGATGCCCCAGGCAAAACGTTAGTTCCTTTGTTAGATACTGTTTTAAAGCATGTTCCCATTGCGAAAGGGGATGCAAGTGCACCACTTCAATTTCAAGTTACTTCTCTAGACTATAATGAATATGTAGGTAGAATTGCTATTGGTAAAATTTATGGTGGAACTATAAAGAAAAGTGCTGATGTAACCTTAGTTAGAATGAGTGATGGAAAATCATCGAATCATAAAATTTCTAGACTTTATGGGTTTGAAGGACTTAGAAGACATGATATTGATATTGCACATGCTGGAGATATTGTAGCGTTAGCCGGAATTCCTGAGCTTTTCATTGGAGATACAGTTTGTGATCTTGGAAATCCAATTCCACTTCCTAAAATTAGTATTGATGAGCCAACAGTTTCCATGTTTTTCTTAGTTAACAATTCGCCTTTTGCTGGTAAAGAAGGAAAATTTGTTACAACAAGAAATCTTAGAGAACGTCTAGATAAAGAGCTACAAACTAACGTTGCGATGAGAATGGAAGAAACTGAAGATAAGGATAGATTTAAAATCTTAGGACGTGGGGAACTTCATTTAGCGATTTTGATTGAAACCATGAGAAGAGAAGGTTATGAACTTCAGGTTTCTAGACCACAAGTAATCTTCAAACAAGCTGAAGATGGCTCTAAACTTGAACCAATGGAATCCCTTGTTATGGATATTCCTGATGCATTTACTGGCTCTATCATAGCAGAGCTAAACCGTAGAAAAGGGGAAATGACAGCAATGAATGCTCATTCTTCTGGATTTACTAGAATTGAATATAATATTCCTACTAGAGGTTTGATTGGTTTTAGAGGATTTTTTCTCACTGAAACAAAGGGCGAAGGAGTAATGACAAGTCGATTTACTGATTATGGTCCATTCAAAGGTGATATCCCTGGCAGAAAGAATGGGGTTCTAATTTCTATGGACTCTGGGGACTCTACAGCCTATGCACTTTGGAAAATTCAAGAAAGAGGATTTCTATTTATTGATCCAGTCTTTTCTGTTTATCCAGGAATGATTATTGGAGAAAATGCAAGAGAAAACGATCTAGAAGTAAATCCAGTTAAAGAGAAGAAGTTAACTAACGTTAGAGCATCCGGTTCTGATGAAGCAATTAGACTTGTTCCTCCAAGAAGATTGAGTCTAGAGCAATCAATTGAATTTATTGATGATGATGAGTTGGTTGAGATTACACCTCAAACTATTAGACTTAGAAAAAAAATTCTAGATCCAAGTTTAAGAAAAAGAGCAGCCAATTCAAAATCATGATTAAAGCAAGTGTTTCTGCTGAAATCCATGCTCCTATTGAAAAGGTCTATTCCTATGTATTAGACCTTTCTAATATGATTCATTATAACTCTTCTGTTAAACTTTCTGACTGGAAAGACAGAGATGCAAAAATTTGTAAGATTAAAATTTCTCTCTCTGTAATCCAGTTTGATTCAGAGTATAAAATCTTAGAAGAAATACCCATGAGTTTCTTTAAGGCTCAGTGTTCCCATTCAACAATAGAATTTATTGATAGCTATGAATTTTCGAAAACAGAGAATGGTACTTTACTAAAGATTTCTGATGAAATGAAACTAAAAGGTCTATTGAGTTTTAGTGAGGGTTTGGTTAGACCAATTCTACAAAATGATATGGAAGCTAATATGAAAAGACTCAAAGGAATTCTAGATAAAATCTGATTTTTCTTGACGAAAAATTTTCAGCCAATAATTCTATAAAATTATCATTTGAGGTCGTTATGAAAATCTTAATTTTACTTAGTTTAGTATTTTGTCTGCATTGTTCAACTCCCGAACAGAAAAAAGAGATGGATGCTCCCAAAAAAATTGAAGAAACAAAACCAGCAAATGAAGGTTTGAGTAATGCGTCTGAACCTGAAAATCTTTTAGGAATTACAGAAGAGCATAATATAGTAAGAAAGACTACAAACAGTTCGTTAGCAAATTTTGTCTGGGATTCTAAACTTGCAGAGTATGCTAGACTTAAAGTAGATTTCTTAGCACAAAAAAATAAATGTAAAATGGATCATAATGCAGGTCCTAAAAATCCCGGTTTTGGAGAGAATTTATTCTGGGGCAAGGGGACAGATTTTAGTGCTGGTGACGCTGTTAAATCTTGGGCTGATGAAAAAGCATTCTATAATTATTCAAAAAATTCCTGTAAATCAGGAAAGATTTGTGGTCATTATACTCAGATAGTTTGGAAGGATACAAAAAAGGTTGGTTGTGCTAAAGCTGTATGTCCTGGGGATCAAGGACAAATTATAGGCTGCAATTATGATCCTCCAGTAAATTATATTGGTGAAAAACCGTACTAATCACTTACCTGTTTTAAATAGCTTGATTGCTCTAGATCACTTGGGGCAATCATCTTTTCTGTTTTAGAAATACCTCTTTTCCAAACCATAAACTTAACAAATAAATTTTTAGTATTGTATTCTTCTAAGAGTTTAGGTTTAGAAAGTTTTATTCCAAGAGTTCTTTCATAAACCTTCCAAACAAATTCAGAACAATATTGCTTTTCATCACTGAACTCAAACTTAAAATCATATGGTTTTCCTAAAAAACTTTCGCTCATTTTTTTTAGTTCAGAAATTTTTTCAGCATCTAGCACGGACTCATCTTTTAATCTGAGCACTTTATACTTACCATTGATTCCACTAGAAATAAATTTTTTTAGATTCGTTTTTTGAACAGGACCGTTAGCGTGAATCACCTTCCATTCATTTTCAAATTTAAATACGATTCCTACATGAGTATAACTTGAACCAGTAGCAATTCTTAGTGCTCTAGCTTGGGAAGAATTTGTTTGTTGAAAAATTATATCACCTTCCATCGGTGTATAAGTATTTGCAGAAATAGCAAAAAAAGAGAATAAGAAAATAAAAAGAAATTTCATATACTCTTAGACCGAAGAATACTGTTTTTGGTTCCAATATCACTTGAATTTTATCAATATTATTAAAGTTTAGTTTTATGGAAAAAATTCTTAGATTTCAACCTATCTATAAAGAAAAAATTTGGGGTGGTAGGAGACTTGAATCTGAATTTGGAAGAAAAATTCCTTCAGGAAATATCGGAGAGTCTTGGGAAATTTCTGATTATGGTAAAGAAATTTCAATTGTTTCAAGCGGTAAATGGAAGGGAAAAACATTAAGAGAACTTTATAAGTCTTATCCAAAAGAAATTTTCGGTGAAAATTTTACTCATTTAGAAGAATTCCCTTTACTAGTAAAATTATTGGATGCTAAAGAAAAACTTTCTGTTCAAGTTCATCCTGATAATGAATATGCATTAAAATTTGATCCTAGTTCAAAGGGTAAAAAAGAAGCATGGTTGATACTATCGTCAGACGATAATTCGGAAATAGTATGTGGTTTTGCTAATGATTTGAGTAAAGATGAATACAAGAAAAAGATAGAATCCAACCAAGCAGAGAATGATTTGAAGCAATGGAAAACAACTAAAGGTGATTCGTTTATCATTAATCCTGGAACCATTCATGCAATTGGTGGTGGAAATCTAATCCTAGAGGTACAACAATCCTCAGACTCTACCTATAGAGTTTATGATTATGGAAGGCTTGGAGACGATGGAAAACCAAGAGAACTTCATATTCAAAAATCTCTGGATGTGTTGAACTTTAAAAAATCCAAAGGAGAGGAAAAACTTTCAAAAAAAACTATTAAAGAAGCTGATAAATCCAAAAGATTTTTACTTGAGTCTAACGACAAATTTAGATTTGAGATTCTTGAATTCAATGGTTTGATTGAATTGCCTTGTCTTCTTTCTAAGCCATCCTTCCAAATTCTTACAATAATTGCAGGACAAATTGAATTAGAAGGGGAAATTTTGGGATTTGGAGACACTGTTCTAGCAACAGCATATGGTGTGAGAATGGGAATTTCCATGAAGTCCATTGGTAATGTAGAACTAGCAATCTTTACATTGAGCGAAGAAATGAGTCTAAAGTAAGAATTCTTTTTTACTTTTAAAAATCAGTATTAAACATAAGCTTAATTGTTTTTTCATTAAACATAAAATAATTATTGCCAGAATATGTTTTTTATTTATGTTTTCTTATTTGTGAGGTGAATTTTGCTTAAAGTTATTTTCCCTGTTTCTTTCAGACATCTTCCGATTTCGATTTTGATTATTGGTTTTTTTTATCTACTCACTCCAGTTTGGAGCTATTTAGTAACTGTTCTATTCAATCTAGAAGATGTCTCTTTTTTTGATTTTAGACAAGTGCTGAGTTCCTTTTCAGGTCTATCAATTTCACTCATTGCATTAGGTTCACTTCTTGGTTTTGGAATCTTAGGTGTTAAACGTTGGGGCTATTTTTTATTTCTAGGTTTCAATATAGCACTAATTTTTGATGCTATTTATAGGATCATTAAATATGGAATTGGTTTAGAAGGAGAATTGCTCAGCAATTTTTTTCTTACTATCTTTTATTTTATATTAATTTTTTATTTCTTGAATCAAGAAATTTCTACTCCTTATCTTACTTTAGTTCCTAGAGGATTTAGAAAAAAATGGAGAATTGAAATTCCTCTCAGTGGGGAAGTTATCATAGATGGAAAAAAATCTTTGAAACTAACAACTATGGATGTAAGCCCTTCGGGTTGTCTTGCAAAAGTATCGGGAGAAGTTCCTGAAGAAGCTTCAATTTCCATTCGACTTGATTTAGACAATCGCTTTGAAGTACCTGCAATCTTGATTAGAAGAGAAGAAGAGGGCGACTCAATCAGTCATGGATTTAGATTTCAATATGATCCAAATGATCCAAGAAAAAAACAACTTAAGAAATTTCTTTCTACAAAACTTCTTCCAAGATTTTCCATCACTAGTCCAGTAACAGTTTTTTATGGAGAAAACAAATTTTCTGGTGAAGTATTGAATGTTTCTGAGGGTGGATTCTATCTTGCTTCCAACCAAAAGTTAAAATCAGGTGATGAGATCAATTTTGAATTAAAACTACTTGGATATCTATTTAAAGGAATCGGAAAAATTAGCTGGGAAAACCAAACTGCATCTTATAATAAACCAGAAGGTTATGGAGTAAAGTTTTCTTCGCTGCAAAGTAGTATTCTCTATAAACTATTTTTATTTCTTTTTGAGAAAAAATCAGATCTAAACTTTAGGGATAGATGATAAAGACTTTTGAATCGGAAATATCATAATAAAATTGATTAATCTTATGCTAAGAATAAATCTAGTATTATATTAATCCTTTTATGTTATAACGATTGCATTTATAAAATCTGAATTAATACCTAGATTTTAATGTAATTTGAATAAAGTAATGAAATAAAGGTTGAAAAAGTTGAATACAATTCCAACAAAAAGGCAAAGGTTTTGGCGAAGCCCAAGCGATGCAATGAGCTTTCCGAAGTGTTGCCGATTGGCTCTCTGTCCTATTTAGATTGCTAATCGAGCATAAGCGACGCTTCGCCGCTTCGCTATTAGAAACCTGAGTAATAATTTATGAAAATAACTTATATATCTGATCTGCATGTGGATATTTCTAAGAACAATAAGGAGATACTAACTTGCTTAATCAATTATTTAGCTCAAAATAAAACAGACGTATTTATAATTGCTGGTGATTTAGCAAATTCAGTGAAAGATATTCATGAATCTCTGACTAAGTTTAAAAGTATTGAATGTACGAAAATTTATGTTCCCGGAAATCACGACTTATGGATTGAATCTAAGAATAAATTGAAAAGTGGATTTGATAGTTCTTATAAATATGAAATTGAATTAAAAGAGATCGCTGAAAAGTCTGGTTTTTACTATCCTATCTTTGAGCCTTTGATTATAAAGGACGTGGCTTTTGTTGGAACAGTTGGTTGGTATGATTATTCCTTACGGGATGAGAGACTAGATGAAAAGTATAGGGAAGAAGATTATAATCAAGGAAAATTCGGAAATACATTTTGGAGTGATTTTACTTCATCAATATGGCTTAAGGATAGGGATAATTCAGATTGGAAATTAAGATCCAAAAGATTAAAGAATGATGAAGTCTTTAAAAGAGTATTCAAACAGTTTGAATTGACTATCGACTTGATTCCAATGGATATAAAAAAAATTGTTATCATAATTCATACTGCTCCCTATGCAAACTGTATCGAAAGAAAGGAAGAACCAAATCCATTCGATGCTTATGAGGGTAGCATTGAATATGGAAAATATATAGAGTTAAAGTTTAACGGAAAAAAAGTCATTTTTGTGAGTGGTCATAAACACAAAAAACTGAAAATTGAGATAAACCCAAATATTATATTCTATCGCTCACCTATTGGTTATTTAGATGAATATAAAGGTGATTTAAACTTTTTTCTTGAAAACAATATTGGAGAATTTAGTATATAGTTGTTCCAATTTCAGCGTGAATACAAGTGTTCCCTCTCCCTCTATTTTGTATGAATTGTCTTATAATAGTTCTGGCATCTTGTATTAGTAGTGTCTTATCTGATTGTTTTTGATTCAACGTTTTCGCTCAGTTAGAGAAAAGGCACTTTAAGGCGTAAAGACTTTTTTGTATGTTCACCAAACAAACAATTATTACAAAATAAATTATTGAAAGGTTAATAGTTATTACGAAGCACCAAACACGGAAAAGCCCTAGCAACTAGAGCAAAACTCCTCTATCAGAGCAACCAGAGAAAAGTTTTCAAAACTAGAGAAAAATTACACAATGACATTCAACCGTACTCGAACAAACTCAATGTAAGCAACAAAACCCCTGCTTCCCAGATCGAAGCGGGGGCAATAAATTTCGCACTTCGATACAATTGCTTCGCAATCACTCAGTGACCGAAATTTATTGACCGAAGCGAGAGCGGGAAAAGACGCCCAAGAAATCTTTACTAATAACTCAAAGTTTCCTCTGAGATAAAATTCTTATACTGAATTCACCTGATTTTAATCTGAATTTTGGATTCTCTTAAAGAAAAAATCAAGTGACAGGAAAGTTCTTTCCAAAAATATGGTACTTGTTAGGCCATGTTTCATGGCTTAAATCCAAGTTTGGAGAAAAAATATGGAAAAAATTATCATTGATGTTCTCAACGCAGGTATCGGTCTTTTTCAAAGCGGAAAAGAAGGTGTTGATAAAGCTAAAGTTGATCTTGAAAAAGTTTATGCAGAGATTTCTGCAAAGGGTTCACAAGACAATTCTGAGAATGCTGTGAAAGTAAGAGAATCTGTAGATAAAATTCTAAACGATATTAAAGAATTTTCTAGCGTAGCTGGTAAAAACTACGATGAAACTCGTACAAAGATCATTGATAACTACAATAAAATTGTAGAAGAAGTAAAAACAAAAATGCCTGAAGGCAAGATTGAAGAAATCAAAGCTAAGATTGACGAAATCGCAGCTAGCATTCAAAAAGCAACTTCTGGTCAACAAGCCTAAGAATTTCATTTTCTTAGTTAAACCACTGCCTGCGGAGTTATCTTCGCGGGCTTTTTAGTTTTATGACAGCAAAAAAAATTTTAGTAACCACAGCTCTTCCCTATGCAAATGGAGCAATTCATTTAGGTCATGTTCTAGAAGCAATCCAAGCAGATATTTTTTCAAGATACCAAAGACTTATTGGTAATGAATGCTTTCTATTTAGTGCAGATGATACCCATGGAACACCAATCATGCTTGCAGCTCAAAAAAGAGGGATGAAGCCTGAAGACATGGTCATTGAAATTCAAAAAGAACATGTTAAAGACCTAAAAGCGTTTCATATTGATTATGCAAATTATTATACAACAAATTCCCAAGAGAATAAATTTTTTTCAGAAGAGATATACAATAGACTAAAAGCAAAAGGACATATCGCTGATAGAGAAATAGAACAGTCTTATTGTGAACACGATAAAATGTTTTTACCCGATAGGTTCATCAAAGGCACTTGTCCAAAATGTAATTCCAAAGATCAATATGGTGATGGCTGTGAGGTTTGTGGTTCAAATTATTCTCCTAAAGATTTACTTGATTCTAAGTGTGCAATTTGTGGAAACAAACCTGTTCTAAGAAATTCTAGACATCTTTTCTTTAAACTACAAGATTTTGAATCTGAACTCAAAGACTGGATTCATAATGAGTCTCATGTAAACATTGGTGTAAAGAATAAACTGATGGAATGGTTTGACCAAGGACTTAAAGAATGGGATATTTCCAGAGATGCTCCGTATTTTGGTTTTGAAATTCCCGGTGAAAAAGATAAATTCTTCTATGTTTGGTTAGATGCACCCATTGGTTATATTGCATCATCAAAAAATTATTTCCAAAACGATAGTCGCTTTGATGAAATTTGGACAGGTAAAAATTCTGAGCGCCATCATTTTGTTGGTAAAGATATTTTATATTTTCATGCGCTATTTTGGCCCGCAATGCTTCTTGGATCTGATTTTAATACACCAACTAGAGTGAATGTGCATGGGTTTATTACTCTAAATGGCGAAAAGATGTCTAAGGCTAGAGGAACATTTATCAATGCTTCTTCCTTCTCTAAACATCTAGATGTTGAACATTTTCGTTTTTTTATTTCTTCTAAACTGAATGATACCATGGAAGATATGGATTTGAATTTTAAAGAATATGAAAATAAAATCAACTCTGAACTCGTTGGAAATCTAGTAAATATATTTTCCAGAGTTGGAACTTCTATCGCTGATAAACTAGAACGAAGATTAGGTGTTTTAGATGAACAAGGTAAAGCGTTAGTCGCAATTTGCCTTGGATCAAAATCAGAAATTCAAAAAAACTATGAAAGTCTCAACTATTCCAAAGTTCTAAAAGAAATTCTTAGACTTGGAGATGAAGTAAATAAATACATCAATGATAACGCTCCTTGGAGTCTAATCAAAACGGATAAAGAAAAGGCTAGGGCTGTTGTCACTGCATCTCTAAACTCTGGTAGAATTCTTGCGATTTACTTGAGTCCAATTCTTCCTGTTTTATCCGAAAAGATCTTTGAATTTTTAAATATAAAAAAACCAAATTTTTTAAACCTAGAAGAAATTCTAGAAAATATTACTATAAATCCATACAAACCACTATCGCAAAGAGTGGAAGAAAAGGCAATACTCACAATGATTGAAGAAAATAAAGAAATTCCCAAAGAAGAAAACAAAAAAGTAGAAAAGGTAGAAAGTTCTGGACTTATCAGTATCAACGATCTAGCAAAGGTAGAACTTAGAGTCGGTCAGATCCAAGAAGCAAATTCTGTGGAAGGTGCTGATAAACTTCTGCAAGTCAAAGTCGATCTTGGAAGCCTCGGTGTTAAAAATGTTTTTGCAGGAATCAAATCTGCTTATAAACCGGAAGAACTAGTTGGATTAAAAGTAGTTGTTGTTGCAAACCTAGAACCTAGAAAAATGAAATTTGGAATTTCCGAAGCAATGCTTCTTGCAAGTGGTAAGGACGAAAGTTTAAGTCTTTTTGTTCCTCATAGAAATGCAAATCCTGGTGATCTGTTAAAATAGCGAAAAATTTTCTTTAGTTGGTTGTTGTACTCAGTATGAGAGTGAATTATCTTCTAAAAAAAATATTTATACTTTTCTTACTTATACTTTTCAGTTTTTGTTTAAGACCCAAAAAGTCTGCTTTTGATACTTCCAGACCTTTGACTTTGTTCATGGGTTTATTTATTACTTCTGCTTCAAATTCTCAAATTACATTGAGTGGAAAGATCAATGGCTGGGTGGAAGGACAAATGACAATTGTTCTCAATTCATCAGCAGAATCAGTGCTTTCAACTCCGACCAATTCTTTTCAGTTCAAAACAAACAAGGGTAAATATGAGTTAACCATTAAATCCAATCCATCAAGTCATATTTGCACTCTAAAAAATAACACAGGGGATTCTGCAGTTGATGTAAATAATATTGAGATCAATTGTGAAACAATACTCACTAAAGTTGTTTATGCAAATAATTCCAATTGGAATGACTATGTAAAGAATAATGGAAGCTCTAGATTTACGGCTAGCAATACTCCTTGTACTGGATCGGAGACCGGTGGATACAATGCTTGTATTCATGCCGGAGAGATTCGAAAAGTAGAATTGAGCTCTGAATCTAGTTGTACAAATCTAACTGCAACAGATGCGTTAGGCGCTTTCCACTGGTTGTGTAGAGTGGAAAATGGAAAGGTTGTTTTCTATTCCTCAGGACTAGCAACAGGCAAGTATCTTTCTGATCTAATTGATTTTGACACAGTTGCTTGGAAAAAAAATTCTGTATCAATCCAAAAATCCAATGTAAATTTAATCAGCACAACAAATGAGGCTTGGTGGACAAACCCAATTGTATTGAATAATACTTCCTTTAGTACCAGTGGAACAATTTATATTTTTACAACTAACCCTGGAAATATATTTATAACTGAAAAACCAAAGATTGGAATTGTATTTCATAAAAATCTAATCTCCGATTTAGGAAGTTCTGTAGTTACGTTTTATCTTGAACAAAGTGATTTTTCTTGGGTAGAAGGAAAGATCAACCCAAGAAATGGATCAAGAGGATTTAATTTGAACAATTCGAAATTCAGTGTAGTAAAGAATTTTGCTGTAACAAATACTAATCAAGTAACTCCAGCAAGTGGAGGTTCTGGAATTTATTTAACATCTGTTCAGAATTCCTTTTTTCAAGATATTAGAATAGTTAATGGGTATAGCATAATTGGTGGTAATAGCAACATTGGATTACATCTTTTTAGCTCAAACAATAATCTATTCCAAAATTTGACTATTTCTAATATGTCACTTAATGGAATTCTTTTTACAAGTAGCACTAATAATAGTTTCTTTGATGTAGTAATTCAAAACACTGCTGGATCTGGAATTGCAACAAATTCAAACTCTAATTCAAACAGTCTATTCAATTTGACGATTACAAATTCTAATAGTGGTGGTTTGCAACTATTAAGTGGTAATAATATTCTAGTTTCTAATTTTGCTTCCTTTTCGATTGGTTCCCTGACGTCACATTTCCCTTTGGAAATAAACACAATTAGTAACTCTACTTTTCAAAATATAGCAACTGGAAATTCTAGTGGAAATAATATATCTCTAACAAGTTCATCCAATAATTATTTTACTGGGAATCTAAGAGCTGGTGTATGTACAGTAGTTACAGCTGGGGTAAATCCTGGAATAATAAACACTCCCACTCTCTGTTCAAGAGATTCAGTTTCCGATTTTAATCAATTCAATGGATATACGAATTCAATTACAATTAGTGGTGGTACCAACTTTATAGATAAGGTATCCTCTGATGATACTATAAACAGCTCCGATTCCTCCGGAGGCAGACCATTTGCTTCCATTACAGATTGGATCAATTTTGAGAATCGATTCAGAAGTTGGGGAGTTGACGGTGGTTCTAGTTTTCCTGCAGCAGTTAATCGTGGTTTTTCAGACTCAGGTAATTTTCGAATCTACGATTGGTCGTTGAGAGCAACAGATACACAACTTAGAAACGTAAACCCTTGTCCCAATGAAGTTGAGAGATTTAACTCTGCTGATACAAATGTTCTAAGCCATACATTCACAAGTGGCTCTGTTACATTTCTTAGAGATGCAGTGGAAATTCTTGGGGATGGGGTAGGTGATGAGGATGGATTTTGTGAATCCAATGAACATTGTATTTTTACTCCAAACATTGGAGCCTACCAAGGGCATGGAAAACTAGTGCTTGCTTCCCAACCAACTAGCACAACACTCACCTGTAATACTGATCCAGCAGGGGGAACTCTCACTGGAATCACACTCTATAAATATGAAACCAATGGTTACTGAATTGTAAAATCGGAATCAGTAAATTTAGAATTTTTAGAAATGTTCTTATACTGAATTTCTACATAACTAGTATCTTTTCCCGATACTAAGTCTGTTACTTTATTCGTCATTGCTTTAGGTGGATAGCTTCCATCTAAAGCTGTTTGAGCAACCTTACACTTTGCTTGTAGATTTTTGGGAATAGACTTATACTCTAGAGAAGTGATTCCACCTTCATAAAATTCATATTTGAATTCCTCAGTTTGTTTTCGGACCACTACTTTTTTTTCAGTTGGATTTAGTCTAGTATCGCCTAACGAAAATACCTTAGAAAAATTCCAACGAATTGTATTATAGATTACATGGTATGGTATCGCAATCACTCGTTTTGTTGTTGGATCGATAATATTGATATCTCCCATTGGTTGTTCTGTGATTTTATCTTTGCCCATTGGTTTTATCTTAATTGAGTCGTCATCTGATACTATTTGGGCTAACACTAGTCCAAAAAATGGATCCAAGAGTTGAATCTTCATCTTTGTTTTTTCTTTTGAATAGAATATCTTTCCATTCACCCTATCGGTGTTTTTCAAATTTTCTCCACTTTGAATCTTCATAGAGAACTCACCCTTAAAAGAAACTGCTTTTTCTTCAATTTGTTTGAGTGATTCTTGAAAGTCTTTATTCTTAGGATTCTTAAGACTATAATAACCTACAAGACTTGGGTCATCATAGATAACCTCTTCATTTATATCTTTAGAAATACAATGAACAATTAATAGAAGTATAAAAATGCACAAACGTTTCATACTTAGTTTTCCTTTTTATCGATGCTCTTGATTTTTTCTTCTATTCGATTAGTCTCTTTGCTATCTTTAGCAATCTTTAATGCTCGTTCCAGATTTTCTCTTGCAGAAATTTTATCTTTCATCTTTAAATATACATCTCCAAGATGTTCATAGATCTCTGAATCTTCTTCACCTTTTTCTTCCATCACTTGTTTTGCAAGCATTAGGTTATGCAAAGCTTCTTCATTCTTTCCTTGTTTAAAATAAATCCAACCTAAGCTATCTCGATAAGCGGGACTATCTGGTTCTAGTTCAATTGCTTTTTGGATTAGCTTGAGAGACTCTTCCAATTCAATTCCTTTTTCAGCATAAGCAAATCCCAGAGCATTGTATCCAATAGGATTATCTGAATTCAGTTCGATCAATTTCTTTAAGTCTTGCACCATGGGATCAAACTCATTCAGTTTCATATAAACACTAGAGCGATAATAATATCCGGTGCTATTTTTCGGATCAATTGCGATGAGTTTTGTGAAAGTATTCAGACTCAGTTTATAGTTTTCCAACTGAAAATAGCAGATTGCTAAAGCAAAGAGTGCATCAACATTGTTTTTATCTTTAGCTAGAATTGCTTCTAACTCTGTGATACATTCTTTATATCCTTTTAAATTTGCTCTTAGAATTCCTAAGTCTTCAAGTTTTAGCTTCAATCTTTCTTTTTCATCAGTGGTATTCTGAATCGCATTTTGAAGCTTTAGTCTTGATTTATTAGGAGAATTCAATGCTAGATAATTTCTTGCAACAGCTTCATAATACTTTGTTTTATCTTTTGGAAACTTTTCAATTAACTCAGCGAGAATTTCTAAGTTTAAAGAATATAATTTATAATTCCAAGCAAGCTCACTAGCTTTGAGTAATGCCTTATGATAGTTTTCATTTGAGCCAACTCGTTTATAAATCTCTGCGAGTGCAATGTATAAAGTCATTCTAGTTTCATTTTTAGCACTTGCTGCTTCAAAAAACTCTCTCACTTCTAAGGCTCTACCTTGCAGTAGATAGTATAATTTTTGAAGATAAGGATTTAGCTTTAACTTACCTAAGGAATCTAAATAAGAAAGATATCTGAATGCTTCCGTTCTATTCTCGATAAAATAAATTTCTGCTAATAGAAATTGAATTGAATTACTATCTTGGTTTTTCTTTTGTAATTCAAATAAAACTTCTTTTGATTTTGTAAGATTACCACTTTGGCTATAGAGTGTTGCTAGATAATAATTCATCTCAGTATCATTCTCTCTATACTTTAAATAATTTTTAAGATAATAGATTGCTCTTTTGGTTTCGCCTCTTCTTGCAAGTAGTTCGGTCATATTCTTTAAAACGGGAACTCTATAACGAACATCTCCTGTTCCTTTTTGAATATAACTCCAAAGAGATCCATAATAAAGAATAGCTTTAGGATAGTTACCAAGCTCAGCATTTAATGTTCCAAGCAAATAGAGTGAGGTTGAATCATCTTGCATGAATGGAATCGATTTTTCTAGAAAAACACTCGCCTCTTCATATTTTTTTTCAAGCATATAAGCTCTGCTTTTTAAAAGAATCGCTTCTTTATTTTTGGAATTTATTTTAAGAGATTTATCTAAATTCTCTATGGATCGCTTTAAATCTCCAATTTCAAAAAAATTGACTCCTTGCAGTAAATAACTTAGTTCCGTTATTTCTTTTTCTCTACCTAATTCAATTGCACAGCTCTCATAAAGATCAAAGTTTTGGATGGACTTCTTTAAGCTGGAAAGTTTCTCATCTTGAGAGGTTCCTGGTTTTAATGCCCTTATTTGTTCTAGATAAGCCTTTGAAAGAACAAACTCTAATTTACCTTTTCGCATTAGAGCTGAGCAATCATTAGTTGGTTTTTCAAAATCCACTCCAAAGAGCCTTGTTATTGAAAAAAAGGTTACTAGTAGCATGAATTGAATCTGTTTACGAATCATGCAACCAGTTTCAAAGAGATTCCTAGGAATGCTCTTACTTTTTTGTTTTTGAAGTTTCTTTGAAGGAAAATCTTTTTTTTTCCGAAACTCTAAATAGCGGGTATTAGTTTGAAAAAGATTCTGCGTGATAATGCTATATATATATTCTTTTTAATTGTATTTTGGGTCATAACAATTCCATATGTCTATGGAAAACAAGACTTACTTTTTGAGTGGTTTTCGAATTTAGTTTCTCCAACAGGCTATAACCCAAGAGTCATGAAAAGTTTTGTCAAAAAAGGGGATTCAGCAATTTCTAAGCATTTCTTAGATAGGGATGAAAAAGATGAAAAAAAGTTTTTTGAAGAACTCTCTCCCTATATGGAAAGAATGAAAGAAGCTTGTGAGTTCTATGAAGAAGTTGGAACAAAAGATGCAGTTTTAAATGAGCCTACCTGGTTAGATCGCAATACAAGATGGAAAAAAGAAGGAACTGCTGGAGAAAAATTGGATTCATTTAAGAGAAATCCTCTGAGTGAATCAGTAACACCATATGAGTTTTGGAAAGCTAACATCGAAGAGATTCTAACTGCACTTGATTATTATAAAAGAGCATTGAATTATTCGGGACCTGAAATCAAACCAGCTAGAAGAATTCATCTAATCGCTGGTGCAGCATGCAGACCTGCTGAGGTAATCTTAGCTTACTCTTCCTACATCAGCTCTTCTGAAAACTATGTAGAAGCTCAGGTTAGAAAAGAGATGGGAGTCAAAACCTCAGGTCTCAGTGAAAAACAAATTCAATATGCAGTTTGGGCAAGGATAAAATCTAATAAAGACTTACCAGAACTAAATGATTTTTTAAAAGGCATCACTTATCTACTCACTGATACTAATTTTAAAACAATTTCTCCCTATGAAGCAGATAAACTGTATGAAAGGATATTATCCTTTTTGCAAAACACAAATGACCCAGGTCAACAAAAAAATGAAAGAGAGTTCAGGTTAAAAAGAGGAAAACTTCTCTATGAACTTGCAAAGTCTGATTCAAAATACTATACTAAAGCCTTAAAACAATTTGAAGCAGCGAAAGAGTTTGATAATCTAAGCGTATATACTTCTAAAGAGATTAGACCTATCATGAGTCATATCTTTGAATCAAAACTATATATCGCTCGTTGCCATCTTCGCATGAAAGATTTTAAAACTGCACTACATATTTTGCAAGACATGGAAGTGAGCCTTAGAAGTGTTGATGGTAGAGAAAATTTTAAACCAGAAACTGACTTACTCCAAGACTACCACGTACTTTTGAGAGAGGCTTTTACTGGGCTAGGAAGAATTGAAGAGGCAGACCAGATAGAATTATGATTAGCTACTTTGACTATAATGCAACCCATCCACCTTTATCAGAAATTATCTTAGAAGAAACTAAGGACTATCTTGAAAATTTTTATAATCCTTCTGGTGCTACTCGTTTTTCCCTAAAGAGACAAAAAAGAATAGAGGATGCTAGAGAATTTTTTGCTACTAAAACCAATAAAGAGAAACAAAAGATTGTTTTTTCAAGTACGGGTACTGAAGCAAATCATATACTTGTTAGTAATATAAAGAATTGGGAAAGATTTCAAGGGAAGGTTTATGTTTCCCCATTTGAACATTCAAGTATGTATGGAGCATTACGAAAGTTTAAAATCGAATATGAGGTTTTGAAATCAAACGAAAAAGGACTCATCGATTTAGAATACCTTGAAGAAAAGTTAAATCAAGAACAAGCACCAATCATCATTATCTATGCATCAAATGAAACTGGTGTAATTCAAGAAATTTCTAAAATTGGAGAGATCGCTAAAAGTTTTAATGTACCCCTTATCTCTGATTTAATGCAAGCAGTAGGTAAGATTGAAGTTGATTATTCTTATCTAGATGGTTTTACCTTCAGTGGTCATAAGATTGGATCAGGGATGGGTGCAAGTCTAAGCTATATTGGTTTTGTAAAAAAAATTGATTCTATTTTTTCTGGTGGTAACCAAGAAAATGGTACTAGGGCAGGAACAGAAAATAGTCTAGCAATCACTCAATTCCAAAAAGCATTTATCTTTCAAGAATCTGTTCTAAAAGAAAAAAATTCAAAACTGATATCTTTTCGTGATAGTATTGAAAAATTCTTTGAAGAAAAAGGTGCAGAAGTAATTGGAAAAAATTCTAACAGACTTCCCAATACAAGTTTTTTAATACTACCAACTGAAGATGTAGATTTTTTTATGTTAGGCTTAGAAGAGAGAGAAATTCTAATCTCTACAGGTTCTTCTTGTAAGTCTAGAGCAAGAGAAGCTCCAAGTTCCCTTTTATCAATGGGTTATAGTAAAGAGAAAGCTCTTAAAGCGATTCGTATTTCTACTGGACTATTTACAACAGAAGATGATGTAAAAAATCTTTTAAGAAGTTCTGGGGAAATCCTTAACGCATTGCTTAGATAAATTTTTGCTTGAAACTTTCTGAAAATTTATTATACTAGAGTGTATGAAAGGATTTTCAAAACCAGTTCTAGTTCTTTCAGCAGTTTTAGCACTCTATGGTGTAGTTGCTCTAATATTTTATTTTGAAGACTTAAGATATTCATTGCCAACACCAAAACCAGAAAATTTTAGCTTAATCCCTGAAAACACAAAGGTAAGTTTACCTCAATTTCAAATTAAAAAACCTACCCTTGTTCATTTCTTTAATCCCGAATGCCCTTGCTCTAAATTTAATTTTAATCATATCAAAGAACTAAAAAAAGATTATCTTGGTAAAATTGATTTTATATTTGTTCTAGAGACTAAATCTAAAAATGGAATGATTAAGTTTAAAGAAAAGTTTGATCTAGGTTTAGAATTTTTATTAGATCCAGATGGTTCTATTGCAAAATCATTTGGTGTCTATTCAACACCTCAAGCAGTCCTACTCAGTTCAGATTCAAAGATTTACTATAGAGGAAATTATAATAGTTCTAGGTATTGCAACCTTAGAAAAAGTCAATATGCAAGAATTGCAATTGAAGAACTACTAAAAGAGAATGAACTTGCTTCCCTACCACAAGATGCTAAAACTCCTTATGGATGTGAACTTCCTTCGAATAAGTCTAAACTATTTACTACAATTTTCCCTTTTCTTTAATCTGAGTTCTATTTAGTAAATTTTCAACTTGGAATAGAAATTTTTCTTGTAATCTCATTTTATAATTTTACACTAGAAACTTCGCTAGGGGGCACCAGTGCTAAAAAAACCAGAAGACGCACTTTCTTTTGAGATGTTAGAGCCATATGAGAAAAAGATCTATGACCAGAAACAACTCATCGAAATCAGCAAAGCTTTGAGTTCAACTCTTGATTATGAAAATCTAAAAGATTCCATTTTAAATATTTGTCTAGCCCAGCAACAAACAATGAACGCTGGAATTTTTCTCGCACCTGATCCAGATGCAAACTATCTAAAGATCGATAAGAACTGTAAAGGTTTTGATGTTGATAATAAGGTCTATGAATCAAAAATCATGATTGATTCTTCTTTTATTCAAATCTTCGAAGAAGGTAAATTCAGAACTTTTGGAATGAGAACCCTTGAAAAATTTGGAAATCTAAACACTGATGAGAATTTTCGTTTATTCAAATCATTAGGTGTTGAGATAGTTGTTCCTTTAAACGCTAAAGGAAAAGTGAATGGACTTCTAATCCTAGGTGAGAAGATGACAGGTAGTGAATACATTGAGTCAGACAAAGAATTCTTAACCAATCTAGCAAGTCTTGCTGGAATTGCAGTTGAAAATACTAGACTATATGAACTTGCAACAGTGGACATGATGACACAACTTAAGGTTCATCATTATTTTCAAACTAGACTTAGAGAAGAAATGGATAAGTGCAGAAAGAAAAGTACAAAACTTGCTCTGCTCTTTACAGATGTAGATAAGTTTAAAGTATTCAATGATACTTATGGACACCAAGCAGGGGATGTTGTGCTCATTGAAGTAGCTAAAAAAGTTATGGAATGTTGTAGAAGAAATGATATCGCCGCACGATATGGTGGAGAAGAATTCTGTGTTGTTATGCCAGGAGCAAGTGCTGAAGAAGGTTATGAAATGGGAGAAAAAATTCGCAAAGCAATTGAATCTCATTCAGTGATCAATCCAGCGTCAGGTCAAGAATTGAAGGTTACCATTAGTGTTGGAGTTACTGAATTTCATATTCTAGACAAGAATAATAAAGAATTGATTGAACGATCAGACCAAGCTCTGTATAAAGCAAAACATGCTGGTAGGAACCAAACAGTAGTAAATACTAGAACAGATTGATAAATAGATTTTTAATTTTTCTTCTTTTTCTCAATTGCATTTTCTCTAAAAAGACTATATTAGATAAATTTTATCTTCATTCTTTAGCGATTGAAGACTCATTTCCTGTTGTAGAACTATTTGTTGGACCAAGTGATCCTAACCTTGCCCCCAAGGTTAAATTAAAGTTAATTATTGATACTGGCTCTAATCTATCTTTTGTACGCAAAGATCTACTTCCTAGTTTAGGTATGAAACAGAGTATTGAAAGTAAAATAATTAGTGGTGCAACAAAAATGGAAGTTGAAGTTGTTAGTCTTGGACTAGAGGATTCTGGAAGAAAAAGAATCATCAATTCTAATTTCTATTTATTCAATTACAAAAAAAATTTTCCTTATGATGGAGTCGTTGGAAATGATATTCTATCAAATTTTAAACTCTATCTTGACTTTCCCGACTATATCCATTTTTCAAAAAAACTAGATATAGATAAAAAATATCAAATGTTTGAATTAAACCAAAATATTGATTCTCATCTAGTATTGCCTGTAACTATTAATAATAAACGTTTCGAATTTATTTTAGATACAGGAGCAGGGGTTAGTTTTTTGAATGAAGATTCAATTCTCAAAGATGATTTAAAACATCTTTCCACTAGGGAATACTACACCTTTACAGGTGAAGTGAAAACTGGAAAAACTTATCTTGCAGATTCAATTTGTATGAATATGACTCTATGTACTCAAAATGTGGAAATCATGTCAGGGGTTTCCTTAGGAGATTTTTTTGGACGAGAGAATATACAGATCAATGGTCTTTTAGGAGTTAATCTATTGAAGAATTACAAAATCTGGATCGACTATTCTGAAAAAAAAATCTATGTAAGAAAACCTTAAATAATTTACTGGACTAGAGGTTTAAATTTAGGATGAAAGAAAAAATCATTGTAGCAATGAGTGGTGGGGTAGATAGTTCTGTTGTTGCTGGACTTTTGCTTGAACAGGGCTACGATGTTATAGGTGTAAACCTTCGCACTTGGGAGTATGAAGCTCCTAGCTGTGATACAACTAAAAAATCCTGTTGTTCTCCTGAAGATATTAGAGATGCAAGAGATGTTGGTCTAGCTTTTAATATTCCTTTTTATGTAATGAGAATGGATAAAATCTTTGGCGAGAAAGTAATCGATAGATTTGTTTCTGACTATAAGAACGGTTTAACTCCTAACCCTTGTGTAGAGTGCAATACATTCGTTAAATTTGGAGCATTGTTTGAAAAAGCAAAAGCTCTTGGAATAGGTAAGATTGCAACTGGTCATTATGCTAACATTAAGTATATTAATGGACGTTATGCGATAGCTAATGGCTTAGATGAAAAGAAGAATCAAGCATACTATCTTTATGGACTTAACCAAGAAAGCATTTCTAATACAATTTTTCCTTTAGGCAATATGAATAAATCAGAAGTTAGAGAACATGCTAGAAGGCTTGGACTAAAAATGGTTTCTGAAAAAAAAGAATCACAAGAAATTTGTTTTATTCCTGAAAATGATTATCGTAAGTTCCTAGAGAAACAAAATATAGAGTTTACTCCAGGATTTTTTAAACTATTAGATGGTAAGATAGTTGGTAAACATAAAGGTAAAGAAAATTTCACAATTGGCCAAAGAAAAGGCTTAGGTGTTTCTTGGAAAAATCCACTCTATGTAATTTCTATTGAAGATGATGGAACTGTAATTCTTGGTGAAGAAAGCGAAACCTATTGTGCAGGTTTTAGTCTCGAAGATGTGAATTACCAAGCACACTTGCTTAAGGAGAATGAAACTATTGAAGCAAGAGTTCAAATTAGATATAGACATAAACCAGTTAAATGCACTGTAATAAAAGTAAATGAAGGATTAGAAGTAAAATTTCTTGAGAAAGTTCCTAGTGTAACACCGGGTCAGTCTGCAATTTTTTATCCTATGGATAATGATTATATTTTGTTTGGTGGTATCATTCAAAAAGGTTCTATCATTCATGAGTACAACAAACAGCTAAACTATGCATCATAGTTGGAACGATAAAACAATTCTAATCATTGGTGCGGGACTGCTCCAGTGCCCCATCATTAGAACAGCTAAGAACATGGGACTAAAGACTATTGTAGCAGATATGAATCCTAATGCACCAGGACTATCACTAGCCGATAGTAAAATCATCATGAGCACAAAAGATCTTGAGGGAATGGTTCGTGAGGCAAAAAAGTTTTCCTTAGAGGAACCAATTCATGGAGTAATAACTGCTGGAACTGATGCTAGTATGACTGTTGCATCAGTAGCTAACGCACTTGAGCTCCCAGGAATTAGATTTCAAGATGCAGAAGCTGCTACGAATAAAGTCAAGATGAGAAAAAGGCTCAAAGAACATAACGTTCCGATTCCAGACTTTGCTCCTGTCTGGACGATTCAAGACGCAAGAGATGCTTTGGACTATTTAAAGTTTCCATTAGTGATGAAACCAAGTGACAATATGGGTGCGAGAGGTGTTATCAAAGTAACTAACGTTGAAGAATTGAATTCGGCATTCAAACATGCAAAAAAGTATTCTCCAACTGGTGAGATAATTTTAGAAGAGTATATGCAAGGACCTGAACTTTCTGTAGATGCATTGACTTGGAAAGGAAACTACGTAATTACTGGCGTTGCTGATAGAATCATTGAACGTGAACCTTATTTTATTGAAGTAGGGCACACAATGCCTTCTCAATTGCCAAAAGATATTATTCAAGAAGTAGAAAGAGTAATGATTCTTGGCATGAAAGCACTTGGTTTAAACCTAGGTGCCGGCAAAGGTGATATCAAAGTTACTAGTACTGGAGTGAAGATTGGAGAGATTGCTGGAAGACTTTCAGGTGGATTTATGTCCGCATATACTTTCCCTCTCTCCAGTGGGATTGATCTAAATCGTGCAGCGATACTAATTGCACTTGGCGAAGAGCCTGATTCTTTAGAACAAAAATTTCAAAAAGTTTCTATTGAAAGAGCAATCATAGCACCTCCTGGCAAACTCATGCAAATTTCAGGTGTAGAAGAGGCAAAAAAAATTAATGGTGTGAATGAGATTTTTATCCAAAGTGTAATTGGAGATATCATACCTGAACCAACGAATAATATTGAAAAGTGTGGTCATATCATCGCAACTGCAGATTCATTATCAGAAGCAGAAGAAATTGTTTCTCGTGTCAAACAAGTTGTCAGAATGGAAACAGATTCATTCTATTCATTAAGTGAAAAGGTGATCAACCAAAACGCTAGAGTAAAATTTGGCAAAGAGGTTTGTTGGGTTTGTAAGATCTGTGATGGAACTAATTGTGCATCAGGGGTTCCTGGTATGGGTGGTGTTGGAAAGATGCTAACGTTTCAAGATAATACTATCGCTTTGAAAGAGTATTATATTAAACCAACTTATATTCGTGATTCAATTAGTCCTGAAACTTCTTTTGATATATTTGGAAAAAAATTATTATTTCCCATCATGGCTGCTCCTATGACGGGTGCTACAACAAATATGAATAGTGCTCTTAGCGAGTTTCATTATTCTTTTGCAGTAGCCAAAGGTTGTCAAGATTCTGGTACAATTGCTTGGCTTGGGGATGGGGCAACACCTGATAAATATTTAACAATCTTAGATGCACTGGATAAGGTTTCTGGTTCAGGAATTTTAATATGTAAACCAAGAGCTGACTTAGGTTTAATCCAAGAAAGATTTACAGAAGCAGAGAGAAGAAATGTTTTTGCACTTGGAATGGATATAGATGCTTTTAATTTTAGAACCTTGGTTGCTAAGAATCAAGGAAGTGCTAGTAGAAATGTTTCTGAACTTTCAAAAATAAGATCATTCACTAAGCTGCCATTCATCTTAAAAGGGATCATGACTAAAGAAGATGCAAGCCTTGCATTAGAAGCTGGGGCTAGTGCAATTGTTGTTTCAAATCATGGAGGTAGAATTCTAGATGAAATGCCCGGCACTGCCAGAGTTATTGAAGAAATATCCGAGCAAATTGCCGGAAAAATTCCAGTATATGTGGATGGGGGAATTAGATCTGGAATGGATGTTTTTAAAATGTTGGCACTAGGAGCTGATGCAGTTCTTGTGGGAAGGCCAGTAGCAATTGCAGCAGTTGGTGGTGATGTAGCAGGAGTAAATTTTTTATTTAGATCATACTCAAAAGAACTCAACGACACTATGGCGATCACTGGTTCTAAGAGTTTGAATCAAATCCAAAAAAATTCTATAATAAAGAGGTGATAAAATGAAAGAATCAAAAGACTTAACTATGATCTTTAGAATCATTGAAACTTCTTTTTTTATACTACCAGTATTTGCACTCACAAGTGCAGGTAAGATACAAATTAGAGTGATTGAACTTAGAAAAGACTCACTGCTTGTAGAAGAGTTAGGAGGTTCTGATAAAGAAAGAGTACTTTTCATAACAAACAATGGTAACTCTATTACAATCTATTTCAAAATTGAAAGAACAGAAAACAAAATGGAAGTATTGAAACCATATAGAATGCTAGTAGTACAAGCAAAAAGGGAAACTGAGAGAAAAGAAATTTCTAACCCTGTATATTTCATAAGTTCCATTAATAATCAAAATGAAATTGTAAAAACTCTAAACTTTGATTCAATCAAAGTAAAGAATTTAGTGAATTCTTATTCTCAAACAGCTAAGGATAAATTAAGTCATCTTGATTTGTATATCAGTGATAGACAAGATATAAGACTTAAGCTAATGGGAGTTTTTGATAAGCCTATTTTTGTTCCCAATAAATTAGATCCTAAGTCTGTAGCTTCTGATTTTGTTCCATATATAGAATACTATCATGCAACGAAAGGTGATATCAGATTTGATAAATATCATTCTGAAATTTGCATTCCATTAAAGTTTAGAAACTTTATCTCCTTTGGATACCTTGCAGGATATAATGAGAAAATTATGGATAACTCTCATTATAATCTAATGAATATTATTACAAGTTCACTAAGGAAAGATTTACTAACTAGTGTTAATATTTTAGAAAGTAGAGATAGAGCAGTTGTAAACGATATCAGTAAAGAAGGTTTTTCTTTTGATCATCCTAATAATACTAGTTTTAGTAAAATTTTTATAGTTGGTAGTATCATCTTGTTTGATTTTTTTATCACTGAAACAGAAAAATTTTCGTTAAGAGCAGTTGTTAGAAACATTAGACCAACAGATAAATCTTTTAGAATTGGTTGTCAGTTTTATGCACAGTACCCTGAAGAGAAGAAAATCCTTTCGGAACTAATTCAATATGCAGTTGTCTAAATCAAATTCAGATCAATTTTAACTGAATCTTTTTTTTCACCACCTCTGAAATGTTCTCTAATCAACTCAGCAGCATGTTCAATTGGGTATCTTTCATTCTTGTACGTTTTGGAAAGATCTACAACTTTTTTAATCTGTTCAGAAGTGAGTCTATCTTCAAATAGTAGATTATAGAGTGTTAGAAAACCCAACGCTGACTGGGCTTGATTTTCAGAACTCGCAAAAGAATAAAACTCTTTAAATTCAAGAATGCTAAAACTAGTGATTAGTGTTGAGAGTAGTTCAATGACACCCATGGGAGTTGTTTCAGAACAATTTTGGATGAACCATTTGAGAAGTGAATAGGATTTTTCATTGTCCATATCATTGAGAATATAAAAAACCCCAACAATATAGCTTGGTTTAGTCTCAAAAACTTCTGGAGATTCAATGCTTTCTTTAATGATTGCCTTGAACAAAAACCAAACCGAGGTCTCATCATCTAGAGCTTTTTGTTTAAAATTTTCTAAAAGCACTTGAAATTCATAAGAACCTTCAGCTTTTTCTAGTTCAGCTAGATAATTTTTAACCTGATTGTCTATACTATTTGCAACCATAAATTTTGAACTGGTAGTAAGCTAAAACTTATATAATTTTAGTCAACCAATTTTTGTTTACAAAACTTTGAAGAGAGACTCTTTAAGTTGAACTTTCTTTGATTTGAACAATTTTTTTTATGATTAGAGTAATAATGGATAGGGATGCTAAGATTGCTGCTACTGAGAAAGCTCCAGCAAAATTGTATTCATTATATAATATCTCAACATGAAGTGGCATTGTGTTCGTTAATCCTCTAATATGACCCGAAACAACTGATACAGCACCAAACTCACCAATTGCTCTTGCATTACATTGAATTACACCATAAAGCACTCCCCATTTGATATTTGGGAGTGTTACATGCCAAAATACTTGAAATCCATTGGCTCCAAGAATTTGAGCTGCTTCTTCTTCTTCTTTACCTAATTCTTCCATGAGTGGAATCAACTCAGCAGCCACAAATGGGAAGGTAATAAAAATGGTAGCAAGCACAATCCCTGGTACTGCAAATAAGATTTTGATTTGTTTTTCTTGTAAAAAATTTCCAAATACCCCTTCAATTCCAAAGAGTAAAACAAAGATGAGTCCTGCAATCACTGGTGAAACAGAAAAAGGCAAATTGATTAGTGTTACTAAAATGCTTTTCCCAAAGAAGTTTCTTCTAGCTATTGCCCAAGAAGCTGTGACTCCAAAGATTAGATTTAATGGAACAGAAATTCCTGTTGCGATTAACGTTAGTTTAATTGCTGATAATGTATCTTCATCTTTCACAATATCTAAGAAAAAAGTGAGTCCCTTTTCAAATGCATAATAAAAAACTGTAATAATAGGTGCAAATAAGAAAAGTGATGCAAATAGAAAACAAATCGATATTAGTGAGATTCTAATTACTAAATTTTTAAGAGGTAACTTTTTCATTTATTGCCTCATAAATCTCTTTTGGATTAGATTTAGAAGAATTAAAATTGTAAAAGAAAAAAATAGCATGATAGTAGCAATTGCTGTTGCTTCATTATATTGATACTGCTCTAGTTTTGTAATGATAACAAGTGGGATAATTTCTGTTTGATAGGGAAGATTTCCAGAGATAAATATTACTGAACCATATTCGCCTAACGCACGTGAAAATGCTAAACCAAATCCAGTAAACAGTGAAGGCAGTATAACAGGAAATATCACATACCAAAATGTTTGAAAGTTGGATGCCCCTAAACTTTCTGATGCTTCCTCATCTTCTTTTTGCAATTCTTCAATTACAGGTTGTATTGTTCTTACAATATAAGGAATTCCAATAAAAATAAGTGCAATTACTATTCCATTAAAATTATACGCTGATTTTATTCCAAACTCACTTAGCTTACTTCCTATAAATCCTTTTTCAGAATAGATTGCAGTAAGACTTATTCCCGCAACTGCTGTAGGAAGAGTTAATGGTAGATCAATTAAAGTATTCAATAAATTTTTTCCAAAAAATTCATATCTTACAATTGACCAGGCAAGAATTAATCCAAAAAAAGTATTCACAATTGTTGCTAAAAGGGAAGCAGAAAAGCTTATCCAAAGAGATGCTAGAACTCTTTCATCATTTAGAATTTTTGTAAAGCCTGAAACCCCAAGTTCTGTTCCTTT
Source organism: Leptospiraceae bacterium (assembly GCA_033762425.1). Classification (GTDB taxonomy): domain Bacteria; phylum Spirochaetota; class Leptospiria; order Leptospirales; family Leptospiraceae; genus JANRLP01. Next base: position 88,558 of record JANRLP010000024.1, on the reverse strand, counting down.
ATAAATTAGAACTGTTAGTGGTAAGATTACAATTAATCCAAGATAGATAAGTGTATAAGTTAAGGTTCTTTTGAAACCGGGGAGAGTCATTTGCCTTTTGTTTTTCATTGAATTATTATGAATGATCTAATTCGATCTAAATGATTTTCCAAACTCTAGCTTGTTTCACTAGCTCTTCTTCACTTAGACCAAGTTTCTTTCTAAGATTCATCCTATGACTCTCAATTGTTTTAACTGTTAAATTCATAGATTCTGCTGTTTCTTTTTGACTTCTACCTTTCATCATTTCTTTAAAAATTTCTAATTCTTGTTTAGTAAGTTTGATAAATGGGTTGGAAGGGTGATTCCAAAGATAATCGATCTTTAGGTCTTGTGGGTTCGAATAGAATGATTCACCTTTTTGTATTGCTTCAATAGCATTTACTAAATTGTTTTTAACATCTGATTTGAATACAAATGCATTGATATTTTCTTTTTTACAGATATCAACTATATAGTCTTCCTCGATGCTACTGATTAGCATCACTGATAAGTCAGGATAGATTTTTTTTAGTTTGATAATTGCGTCTAATCCATTCAAGCTTGGCAATAGATAATCTGCAATGACTAAGTCGTAATTACCTTCTTTTGCAATTTGAAATAGTTGTTCACCATCCAGAACTCTATCAATTTCAAAGTTAAAACTTGGTTTTAGTAATGACTCGATTCCAATAATCACTACTTCATGATCATCAGCTATGATTAATTTTTTTATCTCTTTCATAAACTCTTTCTAAGAAAAAAACTAAACTCAGAACCTTTTCCTACTTCTGTTTGGATTGAAAGTTCTGTTCCCATTTTTTGCAAAATTTCTTTACAAATTTGAAGACCTATCCCTGATCCAAGTTCTTGTTCTGTTCCAGTTTTTGGGACTACAGTTCTTGGGCTTTGAATAGCTAGTAATTCTTCATTAGTCATTCCTATGCCGTTATCTGAGATACATATTTTAAATCCATTATTTTTTTCTTGGAAACTGATTACAATCTTACCTTCTTTAGTGGTAAACTTAATCGCATTGCTCAAAAGGTTTCTTATTACAATTCGAATCGTATTAGTATCAAAAACACAAATTACATCTTTATCAAAATGATTTATCAAAGAAATATTTTTCTTCTTAGTGGAAACATCAAAAAAAAGTATAGTTTCAAAGATAATTTGAGAAAGATCATTCTCTTTGATCTCTATCGCATTCTCCATTAGGCTTGACTTAGACCAATTAAGCAAATTTTCTAATAGAAATCTATTCTTTTTGAGGTTAAGTGAAACATCATTTAGATATGTCTTAAGTTTACTCTTGGAAATTGTCTTTTCTTCAAAAAGTCTGATGGTATCATCTAAAATTTGAAGAGGACTTCGTAAATCATGAGAAAGAACTGAAAATAGTTTATCCTTAAGTATATTAGATTCTTCTAGAATTTTATTGGTCTTGGCTAGTTCTTCAGTCTTTTCTTTTACTTGAAGTTCTAGTTGGTAGGAATAGTTTGCTTCCTTTTTGATTATACTCTCCTGAGCTTTCCGCATTTTGAATGCAAGAGAAATTGCAATACAAAATATAAAAAACAGGAAGGTTTCTTCTACGTAAGTATCTCTTACTCCTAAGTTAAAAATTTTCATTGAGAAAAGAATGATGCCAACTGAGACAAAAATTCCCCCAAATGCAATTATCTTTGCTTCTATCATATTTTCCTTAAATGCTCTATATGCTTTTCTGAAAACCTCGAACGAGATTAGCAAAGACATCACGCCTAACGTTGAGAAAATCCCATAACTTCTAAAAAAGAATAGAATTTTATTAGAGAATAAACTAGCCAAGGAAAACAGAAAGTATAAAAGATAAATAAGCATTAGAAATTTAGCAAAGCGACCAATTTCATATCCTAGCATCTTATTGATAAAAATGGGTATTAGTAGATTGATTAAAGATAGGCTAATATGCTGACAGAAAAAATGAAATGTATAATTTGGATAGATCCAATAAGTTATCTTATAATACCCAAGAATCATGAATGAACTAAAAAAACAAATCAAAGCAAAGTAAAGATAACTAATGTCTGTCTTATTTGAAGTATATAGTACTAAATGATAAATAGATAGAAACAAGAGTATAATCGAAAATGAGATTATCTTGGATACTTTAATAAAGAAATATCTTTCAATACTATTCCATTCACCAATCATTGGTTCTTGCAAGACTCCTGAGTTTAGAGAATTATCAGAGATTCTTAGTGCTAGAGTATTATCACCTAAAACAAGTTTTTGCTGATTTAGTTTGTACAAATAAGGTCTAGCGTTTGGGGTTATTATATCTCCATTCTCAGCAATTTGCCCTTGGCTACCTATCTTATGTCCATTCCAAAAGATTTCATGAGCGTTGATTATGTTAGCAACAATGATACCTAGATCATTTTGATCAGAGCTAAGTTGAACTTTTGTTCTGCACCAAACTATCTGACCTTTGTTTAAATCTTTAAAAAAGAATAGAGAGGGCATACTAATTTTGTACCAAGTTTTATCTGGAATAAATTCAGTTTCTTTGAATTCAAGACTATCTGAGTTTATGCAAGCCCAGTTCTCATAAATATTTTGAATCTTAGTATCAATAAAATTTTCTTCTCCATAGATAGAACTTATCAAGAATGTGTTGAGTAGTGCTATCAGAAAGAAAGTAGAAAATTTCTTCATATAACCACTCAAATTATATTCTTAGTTTCTTAAAGCTAAAATCGTGATTTGACGAAGTATAATTTCAATTTTAAAAAAAACTTCCTAAATTCAAACTCTAAAAAATCCTAGTCTCAAACATATCCAGAGGACATCAATGTTAAGAATTGAAAGTTTACCTTTTTCAGAACAAGCTCCCAAAAACCAAACAGTTGGGGAAATAGTAAAAAATACTTATGGGAGATATCTTGAAGAATTTAAAGAAGGTGAGATATTTGTACATCCAAGAGCATTTACAATAGATAGAACTTTTGCACAAGAATTTGCAACTGTATTTATGGAAGCAAATCCACTTTTCCTTTCTGCACCTTTTGCACAAGCTCATGGGTTTAGAGATATGTTAGTATCTCCACTTATGATTTTTAATATTGCACTTTCCATTGGTGTTCAGAATAATTCTGAAAAGGCAGTTGCAAATTTAGGATACTATAATGTTCAATTTCTTTCCCCTGTCTATCCTGGGGACACACTCACTTCGAGAACAAAGATTTTAAAAGTAGAAGATAAGGGAGTTGATAAACCCGGAATCGTTCATGTAAGAACACTTTGTATGAACCAACTTGGAAAAGTTGTACTTCAGTATGAGAGAAAGATCATGATCAATCATTCCAATGGAAAGCCTAAAGGAAATTCAAAACCTGGAAATACCCAAAGTTATTTTCCCGAAATGCAAGCTCCGATGATTGATTTACCTGAACTACATTTCCCCGACAGTCTAAGAGAAACTACTTGGGAAAATTCTTATTTTGAAAATTTTAAACCAGGACAAATATTCATCCATGCAAATGGTAGAACAATTACTGATGAACATTATCAATGGACCTATCGTGTAGGGAACACTCATCCATTGCACTATGATAAACTGTATTCTAAAAGTCTTTCGGGTGCAATGAGTGGGGAACCGATTGTATATGGTGGTCTAGTCTTTGCTTGGCTTATTGGACTTGCTTCTCGTGATATTTCAGAGAACATGCTTTGGGAATTAGGATATACAGAAGGATACCACACTCAACCTGCAATCAGTGGAGATACTGTAACTTGTATTTCTAGAATCTTAAGTGTTGAAGATGTAGGTACTAAGTATTCTATTCCTTCAGGAGAAGTTCATCTACAATTCATTGGAATGAAAAATATCAAAGCTAATGATGCTTTTGAAAAATTTGGCGCTGATCTTTTCTTGAAAGAAAATGATAAGAAAAAATTGGGTAAAGAAAAAATTCCTGAAAAAATCTTTGAAATTGAAAGAAAGTTGGTTATTAAGAAAAAACCAAACTAATCAAATTTGGTCTTCTGCAAATTATTATGAGAGGATTAAAGATAGTTATTATTTTAAAATCATTCTAAAAATAATTTGACTGACTAGTCAGTCGGTTTTTCCATGGTCTTATGGAAAAACTGATTTCTTATTTTGTTCATAATAAACTATTTTCAATTCTAGCTATTTTATTTATAACTCTTGTTGGTATGCAAGGACTCTCAGGTCTTAGGAGAGATTCTTTTCCTAAAGTAGAATTCAAACAACTAGTGATTACCACAACCTTCCCTGGAGCATCCCCTGAAGATGTTGAACTCAGAATTACCTATCCTATAGAAGAAAAACTTAAGGAAATTGATGGGATTGATGAGATTCGTTCTGTTTCTAGAAATTCTGTTTCTGATATTGATGTTAGAGTTGATTTAGAAGACAAGGATCCTGAAAAGGTAGTTCAAGAAATTCGTAGAGCTGTTGATTCAGTGCAAAATCTCCCTCCTCAAGTGATTGAAAAACCTAACATTAGAGAACGTAAAAGTGGTAGCTTCCCAATCTTCGATCTATCGCTATATGGTGGTAAAAATGAAAATGCATTACAAGAGTATGGAATCTTTTTAGAAGATGAATTAGAAAAACTTCCTGGTGTTGCCCGTGTGGATGTATTTGGAAAAAGAGATCATGAATGGCATGTACTAGTTAATTCTAAAAGATTAAGTTCTCGTTCGCTAGATATTATGGATGTTGTAAATTCCATTCGTGGAAGAAGTATCAATCTACCCGCAGGAAGTCTGGAAAATGAAAATTCTGCTGATATTAGAATTGATGGTGAATTTAAAAAAATAGAAGAAATTTCCAAACTACCTTTAAAGACTAATGAAATCTTAAATAAAATTTTAGTGGGAGATATTGCATCCACTTCTGATACTTATCAAATTCCTAAGTTCTTAGCAATATCTAATGGAAAGCCTGGACTCATCCTAAGTGTTGTAAAAAAAGATCAATCAGATGCAATCGCTACTATTGATAAAGTTAGAGAAAGATTAACACAACTCGAAAAATCTAAACCTTCTGACATTCAAACTTTTATCTTAAATGATGAAGCTAAAAAAACTAAATCACAGTTAGGTGTTGTGGTCAATAATGCAATTGTTGGCTTCATAATTGTTTTTGTGATTTTATTTTTATTCATGGATCTGCGAACTGCGATTCTCACTTCCTTATCATTACCACTTGCATTACTTTCCACATTCATGATTCTTCCATCATTCAATGTTACTTTCAATCTAGTATCCATGCTTGGAATTATCATTGCATTAGGTATGCTTGTGGACAATAGCATTGTAATCTCAGAAAATATTTATGATAAACAAGCAGAAAGCAATAACCAATTAGAAGCATCCACTAAAGGAACAAGTGAAATGGTGATTCCTATTTTTGGTTCTTACTTAACCACTGTTGCTGCTTTTATGCCTATGCTTTTTATGAGTGGGATCATGGGAAAATTTATCTATCAGATTCCACTCATTGTTATCATCGCACTCACTGCTAGTCTTGCAGAATCTTTTTTCTTATTACCATCAAGACTTGCTTATTTTAAATATGATGTGAATAAAAAGAAATCAATGGTAAGAGCATTCTTAGATAGAACATTTAATAAAATGGATGCTGGGTTTGCTAAATTTGTTGGAATACTCATTCGTAAGAAATTTATTTCCTTAACTGCAATTTTTTTGATTTTAGTGGGAGCGTTATTCGCAATGACTCAGATGAATTTCATTCTATTCCCTAAAGAAGATATAGAAATTTTAATGATCAAAGCTGAGTTTAGTCCATCTATTAGAGCAAATAATACACGAGAAAAAATGAAACCAATTGAAGATGTGCTAGCAACTCTACCCAAAGAAGAGTTAGTTAGTTATTCCATCAAAATTGGTGTACAACAAACAGATCCAAACGATCCACTTTCTAGATTTGGAGAACAACTAGCATTTGTTACTGTATATCTCACACCTGCTTCACAAAGAAAAAGAAAAGCAGATGCAATTATAGATGATATAAAACCTAAAATCTCTAACTTAGATGGAATTCAAAATTTATACATTGAAGAATTGATAAACGGACCTCCAATTGGAGCGGCAGTGAATCTTTCTATCTTAGGTAGAGATTATGAAGAGTTGAAAAAAATTTCCCAAGAGATACAAGACTATTTGAAAACTATTCCAGGTGTTATCAGTATTAGAGATGATTTTACAATGGGTAGAAAACAAAAAATCATCGAATTAGATAAAGACTATGAGGCTTTAACTGGTGTAAGCACTTTCTCTGCTGCTGAGGCAATTAGAAGTGTATATGATGGAAATAGAGTTGCAACACTTAGAAAAGGTAAAGAGAAAATTTACATTAGAGTTCTCTATGATGAAGAATTCAGAAGTAGTCCAACAGCAATTGAAAATATTTCTCTCAAGAATCGTTATGAATCACTGACTAAACTTTCGAGCATTGCCAAGATTGTGGAAAAGGATTCACCAGAGTTACTCACTCATAGAAATTTTGAAAGAGCCATTACAGTACTTGCAGATGTTGATACTAGAGTGATTACATCTGTGGAAGCAAACGATAAGTTACAACAAAAATTTTTAACCTATGTTCCTGAAAAATATCCAGGCGCTAGTTTGCTTTTTGGTGGTGAAGAAAAAGATACAGAAAAATCTATGACTTCTCTTGGAAAGGCAGGGCTCATCGCTTTGTTTGGAATCTTTGCAATCCTTGCACTAACAATGAATAGTATCATTAAACCGATGGCAATTCTTTCCACAATTCCACTAGGTATCATTGGAATTGTAATTGGGTTTCCGCTTTCTGGTAGAGCAATTAGTTTTATCGCTATGATAGGAATCATTGGTCTTGCTGGAGTTCTTGTAAATGCATCTATTGTTCTTGTGGATTGTATAGATCAAATTTATAAAAACGATCCTAACCGAAAATATGATGAAATCTTAGTGGAAGCAAGCCAAAGAAGATTTAGACCAATCTTACTTACTACAATGACTACTATGGGTGGTCTTCTTCCAACAGCTTATGGACTTGGTGGAACGGATCCAGTTCTAATACCTATGACTCTTGCACTTGGTTGGGGACTTGGATTTGGAACCTTTGGTAGCTTAGTCTATATACCAGTATTGTTTGCTGTATCAAATGATATTAGTTCTAAAGTCAAAAATTTATTTCTAAAGAAAAAGACAGCATGACCAAACAAGTAGTCTTACATCCAAAGAATCTAGAAACTAAGGAAAGACTACTTGCGGCTACTTTACAAATTCTATCAAAAAAAGGAATTCATCATACAAGGATAGAAGATATAACAAAGGAAGCGGGACTTGGAAAAGGAACTTTCTATGAATATTTTAGTTCTAAGGAAGAAGCAACATTAGAAGTTTTTAATGAACATTGTAAACTAGAGCTTTTAAAAATCAAAAAAATTTTTCAAGAATCTAAAACTCCAAAAGAAGCATTCAATCAATTTTTAGATTTGCATTTTGATAATGTTGAAGATAATAAGGACTTAGTAAAAGTTTTTATACAACTCTTTTCTCGTGAGCTAGAAGATAACACTAGAGCACAGTCTGAGATTTATAACTCCATAAAACTTCATAAAAGATATTTTTCCTTTGTTTCTTTTATTGGTCAGTCCAAGGGTTTTATCAATCCAGATATAGATAGAAATTCTTACATTGGAATTCTTTTTAATTTTATAGATGGTTTTATCATGAATTCAGCTTTTGAAACAGTTGACAAAAAAGAAATTGATTCAATGAAAAAAACTTTATTAGATATTTTTGTGAATCAAGTCTCTAGTTATGTATAGTAGTTCTTAGCATAGGAATATTACCCAGATTTCTAATGAAATTTGATTGAAGTAAGGAAATAAAGGTTGAAAGTTGAATCTAATTCTTACTAAAAGTGAAAGGGTTTGGGCGTTAGCCCAAGTTGCCGACAGGCTTCCCTGTCTATTTAGATTGCTAATCGAGCGTAAACAACGCTTAGCTGCTTCGCTATTAGAAATCTGAGTATTAGTTTTTCCTTTTCTGTATAACTATTAAAAAAAAAATGGCAGTATGATTAGTGTAGCCAATTTAACAGTCCGTTATGGGAAGAAAACTTTATTTGAAGATGTAAGTGCAAAATTCAAAGCGGGAGAAAGATACGGTCTGATCGGAGCCAATGGATCGGGTAAGTCAACCTTCCTTAAAATACTTTCCGGTTTAGAACAAGCAACTTCTGGAAATGTAGTGATTGATAAAGGAATGAAGCTTGGCTACTTAAAACAAGATCATTACGAATATGAACATGAAACCTGTATCAACACAGTACTCAGTGGAAACAAAGAGCTTTGGGAACTTTCTGTAGAAAGAGATAGACTCTATGCACTTCCAGAGATGTCTGAAGAAGAAGGAATCAAAGCAAGCGAAATCGAAGAAAAATTTGCAGACCTTGGTGGTTATGAATCTGAGAGCATTGCAGGGGAACTTTTAGAAGGACTTGGAATTCCTTCTTCAATTCACACAGAACCACTTTCTGTTCTAACTGGTGGTTTTAAACTTAGAGTACTACTTGCACAGGTTCTATACCAAAAACCAGACATACTATTGTTAGATGAGCCTACGAACCACTTGGATATTAAAACCATTAACTGGTTAGAAAATTTTCTACATGAACATCTAGGAGTTCTTATTGTAATTTCTCACGATAGACATTTTATCAATTCAGTATCTAGTTATATTGCTGATTTAGATTATAATACGATCAGACTCTATCCTGGCAATTATGATGATTATATGGAAGCTTCTACTCTTGCAAGAGATCAAATGAAAAATGAGAACAAACGTAATCAAGAAAAGATAGCTGGACTTCAAGATTTTGTGAACAGATTTTCGGCTAACGCTAGTAAAGCTAAACAAGCAACTTCTAGACAAAAGTTAATCGAAAAACTGAAAGCCAATCAAATTGAAATCAAACCTAGTTCTAGAGTTTCTCCCTATATCCGATTTAAAGTAGGTAAACCTTTAGGCAAGGATGTGATCAATGCAGTTGGAATTTCGAAATCATATGGATCCAAAACCATTTTCAAAGATTTTTCAATTAACATTGGTAAAGGAGAAAAGGTTGCGATCATTGGAACTAACGGTGTTGGAAAGACAACTCTTCTCAAAGTACTACTGAAACAAATTGAACCAGATACAGGAACAGTGGAATGGGGAATGACAGTAGAACCATCCTATTTTCCACAAGACCATAAGGAAGCACTCCAAGAAGATAAACCAAGTTTGATAGATTGGTTGTACCAGTTTGCACCTCCTGACACTGATACAACAGTACTCAGAGGACTACTAGGAAGAATGTTGTTTAGTGGGGATATGGCATTAAAGAATACTTCCGTACTTTCGGGTGGTGAGAAAGCAAGACTTATCATTTCTAGAATCATAATGGATGAAGATAATCTAATTACATTAGATGAGCCAACGAATCACTTAGACTTAGAAACAATTGAATCTTTGAACTATGCACTCACTCAATATGAGGGAACTGTAATCTTTGTATCTCATGATAGAGAATTTGTTTCCTCAATTGCTACTAGAATCATTGAAGTATCTGAAGATAGAGTGATTGATTATAAAGGAACCTACGAAGAGTTCTTATCCAAAGAAGGCTCTGATTTTTTTAAAAAACAGGCTGTTTCTTCAAAATAGTGTGGTTCAAGAGTTCATAGTTTCTTTAGAAGAATTGGATGATGTTGTTCAATTCTTATCTAAACTCATTTTAGAAAAAAAGAAACCTTTTGCCATTCTTTTCAGTGGGGAACTTGGATCAGGAAAAACAACATTAATTAGAAAACTAGTTTTAAGTTTTATTCAGGAATCTAGTCCCAACTCACCAACTTATAATCTAATGCAGGAGTATAAGAATAATGAGTATCATTTTTTTCATTTTGATTTGTATAGAGTCAAAGAAAAAGAGGAACTAGCTTTTCTTGGCTTTGACGAGATTTGGGAAAAAAATGGAATTTCCCTAGTTGAGTGGTGGGAAATTGCAAGTGACTATTTTTCAGAGGATTCTATTCTAATCCAAATAGAAGTTTTGGAAGAGAAAAGAAGGATATTCATTGGGCGAAAAAACGATTTTAAGCATTGATACAAGTACTGATTGGGTTTTCGCAGGAATCTATAGTTTTGATGATACTAAAATTATAGATAGAATAGAATTTAAAGAGCAACTAAAACGAGAATCTAGCCAAAAGTTAGTTTTAATATTACAAGACTTACTCAAAAAAACAGATTTAAAAAAACCAAATATTGTTTCGGGAACCATTGGACCAGGATCATTCACAGGAATTAGACTATCTACAGCAGTAATCAGAAATCTTTCTCAGATTTGGGAAATACCAGCACTAGCTATCAATACATTAGAACTATATTCATTTTATTATTATAAGAAAAATGAAAAAAGAACGTTAGTCGCTATTGATGGAAAGATGAATAAATTTTTTGTAGGTGGATATTCTATAGATGGATTTACGGGAGAATTTGATATAAGCCTAGAAGAGATGAAGGATAAATTTACTGATTATGAAGTTTATTCTAACCAAAGAATAGAAAATTTTAAGTTTATGGATGATGACTTCCCTACACATTCTAGTTTTCTAGAACACAAGATTGATAAACTGAATAGTATCGATACTCGTTTTACAAACTATTCAGAAATTACACCTCTCTATATGAGAGAAACATACGCAGATAGGAAAAAATAATGATTACACAAAAAGTGTTTGAATACTTAGCACTCAAAGCAGGTACAGAAATTGAATTAAAAAATTTCTTTGAAAAGTTTTTAGGTAAACTTGCTGAAAAGAATAAAAAGAAAGATAAGTTTAGACCTGAAAAAACTTATAAGATCAAAGAAGAGATTCTACAAATTCTAAAAGGTTTAGAAGAAGAAAAACTAGTTGAGATAAAGAAAAAAACTCTCTCCATAACAAAACCATTCAAACTCAGCGGAAGAATGTCTCTATCCAAAAGAGGAGATGGCTTTGTTAGACTCAATTCTGGAAATGAAGTTTTTGTTCCTGCAGAATATACTTATGGTGCCTTAGAAGGTGATACGGTTAGCTTAGCAATCTTAGGTGTAGGAAAGAAGGGAAGGCTTGAGGCTGAAGTCAAGGAAGTAATCAAGAGAGGTAGAGTTCTCTATAGAATGAGAGTTACTGAAGTGGATGGAGCTTATATTTATGGAAGACTTCTAGACATGAATGGTGAAGAGAAAGAAGGAGTCATACGTAAAAAAACTCTACTCCAAGACGTAGTGAATTCCATCAAGTTAAGCGAGATACTGATAGTTAAACTCAAAGAAAGTAATTCTGAGGATAGAAATCTATTTGAAGTTAGTTTTGTAAAATTTGAAACTGGGGCTACTAGAGATATGGACTTGAATAGAGTTCTAATGAAGTATAATTTTTCTAGAGAATATCCCGATGAAATCCCCCTAAGCTTTCCTGAAGAAGTCCAAGAAAAAACAATTTCAGATTATTCTATGAGAGTGGATCTTAGAGATTTATGGACTTGTACAATTGACGGAAAAGACTCTAAGGATTTTGATGATGCAGTAAGCATTGAAGAGGAGGGGGATGTACTTAGGTTTTATGTACATATTGCAGACGTTAGTTACTATGTGAAGCAGGGAAGTGCACTAGATGATGAGGCTTACAATCGTTCAACGTCAGTATATCTAGTTGACACTGTTGTTCCTATGCTTCCTCCCATTCTTTCTGAAAATCTTTGTAGTTTGGTCGAAGGAAAAAATAGGTTAGCGTTCACAGTGGAGATGACAGGGGATTATACTGGAAGAATTTTTTCTGCAAGGTTTTATAAGAGTATCATTAAAGTAGATAAACGTTATACTTACGATCTTGCAGAAGAAGAGATTCTAAGCAATTCTAAAAATAGCAAAATAGTAAAGCTTGATAGACTAACCAAAGCGATGAAAGAACTCAGAATAAAATCGGGTAGAATTGATCTGAATATCAAAGAACTATACATTCAAACTGAGGAAACTGGAGAAGTGAAAGAAGTCAAGGTGAGAGAGAGACTCACAAGTCATATGCTTATCGAAGAGTTGATGCTTTCAGCAAATATGAAGGTAGCAGAATATATTTATAAAAATAAGGCTCCAGTCTTATATAGAATTCATGAGTCGATGGACATCGAAAAACTAGAAACACTAAATTCATTTTTAAAACTTTATGGTTTTACGATGAACCTAAAGACAATTGAATATGGTGAACTTCAAGAAGTGCTTAAGAAAGTCCAAGGAAATAAGTCTGAAAAGATATTTAACTATTTTTTACTCAGAAGTTTTATGCAAGCAAGGTATGGAGGAGAACATATAGGGCACTGGGGGTTAGGATTTAAAGACTATTGTCATTTTACTTCACCCATCAGAAGGTATCCCGATTTAGTTGTGCATAGAGTATTGGACGCAATCATCAAAGATGAAACCTTTCCTTATACTGAAACTGAGATTGAGGTTATGGGTTTTAAAACCTCAGAGGAAGAAAGAAGAGCAGCAGATGCAGAAAGAGATTTGCATAAACTCAAAGCATGTAGATACTTAGAAAAATCAGGCAAGAAAAATTTCCTAGGTGTAATCATTGGAATCAAACCACAAATGATTTTCGTTGAACTTGTGGACTTTTTTGGAGATGCAAGCATCACACATACCCATTTTACAAATGAGTTTGAATTGAATATTCCTAATGAATTTTCATTCATATCCAAAAAATATTCTAAGACTTTTTTCATCGGAGAAGAAATCCCTTTAGAACTAGAAAAAATTGACTACGATGCAATTAAAATTTTTATGAAACCAGTTTTGTAGGGTTGTTGGATTTGAACTAAAGTTCAGTCTAAAGTAAGTCAATTAGGATTTTTAAAAAATAATGAAATTCATCAGTATTCTATTCATCTTAAGTAATTGTGTTCAATTTAAAGAACTAGTATCTTTTAACGAGAGTAAAATTTCTTATATGGAACGATACTATAAAAGGAATTACCCTTATCTTTGTGGAAGATCATTAAAGTACTACTTCCTTAGACCAAAGAAATTACCTATTAAGGTTGACTCTGAGTATTGTGAAACTTTTGGCACCAAAGTGGATATGAAGAACTTAAAATCAGTTCTTAAGTTCAAAACCCCTAAACTGGAAAACTTGAAATATCCTGAAAGACTCAATAAGATTGACCAAAAGTACTTTTCACTTGCAATGTACTTTTATAAAATAGAAGAAGTAAACTTCTTTGTAGGAATATTTACTTTAAAAATTTTAAACTATCCAAAAGAAGATTATTCAAAGTCGATGTCTAGTAATGCTTTCGGAGAAACACAAATCATCACTGATGAGAATTCCAAGTTTATCCAGTGTACACTTTTCCAATATGATACTGAATATACACTTCCCATCCCAACATTTGAAGGAAAACTTTATGCTGATCTTTTCAATAATGAATGCAGTGGTTATAGCGCAGAACATGAGATTGTAAAGAGAATAGAATTCAAAGAAAACAAGATATATAGAATAGAGTTTATTTACGATGAGATAAGATCATATGAAAAAAAGATTGATATCTTTGATTTAGTAATAAAAGAAGAGGGAAAATAGATTTAGTTTTTATTCTTCTATTTCCTTTTTTTCTTTTTCTTAAACTCAACTTAAAAATCCTTAACCTAGAAAAGGGAATTATGATTAAATTTATCGGAATCAACAAAGCTTATGGATCACAAGTACTATTTGAGGATATAAGTTTTAGCATTAACAAAGGGGAAAGAGTAGGAATTGTTGGACGAAATGGACATGGAAAGTCCACAATATTTCAGATGATTCTTAAGAATGTAGAACCTGATTCTGGAACTATAAGCATTCCCAAAAATTATAAGATTGGTTATCTAGAGCAACATCTAAAATTTTCCATGCCAACAGTTCTTGAAGAGGCTGCTCTTGGTTTGCCCGAAGATGAAATCTATGAAACCTGGCAGGCTGAGAAGGTATTATTTGGGCTTGGTTTTTCAGAAAAAGATATGGAAAGAAGTCCTAATGAATTTTCTGGTGGTTATCAAATTAGAATGAACTTGGCAAAGTTACTACTATCGAAGCCCGATATGCTATTGTTAGATGAGCCTAACAACTATCTAGATATTGTTACGATTCGATGGCTTGAAGACTTTTTGAAAAATTGGGATGGGGAAATCATTCTAGTGACCCATGATAGATCGTTCATGGATAGTGTTGTCACTCACACAATTGCAGTGCACCGAAAAAAAGTTGTGAAAGTAGAAGGGGATACTGAAAAATTATATACCCAGATCAACACAGAAGAAGAAATCTATGAGAAGACAAGGCTAAATGAAGAAAGGAAAAGAAAACAAGAAGAAGTGTTTATTGCTAAGTTTAAAGCCAAAGCAAGTTTTGCGAGTAGGGCACAGTCTAGGGTCAAAAAACTTGAGAAACAAGTTGTAAAGCAAGCACTTGAAAACATTGAAGACCTAGAGCTTTATTTTAATTCAGCATCCTTTGCTGCAAACCAAATGCTCAGTGCTGAAGATATTAGCTTTGGTTATGATGAAAAAAATTTATTGATCCAAGACTTCAAGATCAGTGTTGGAAGAAATGAAAGAATTTGTATCATTGGAAAGAATGGAAAGGGTAAATCCACTCTATTGAAAGTACTTGCTGGAAAACTAGATCCGATTCAAGGAACAGTGACCAAACATCCATCACTTAAAGAAGGATACTTCGGACAAACTAACAAATTGGATATGAATGAATCCAATACTATTGTGGAAGAAATCAAAGTTGTTGATAAGGATTGTACGGAAGCAAAAGCTAGAAAGATTGCAGGAGGACTAATGTTTTCAGGCGACTTAGCACTCAAGAAAATCAAAGTACTTTCTGGTGGTGAGAAGAGTAGGGTTATGCTTGGAAAGATCTTAGCAACTCCATGTAACTTACTTTTTTTAGATGAGCCTACCAACCATTTGGACATGCAATCCTGTGATTCACTCATTGAAGCAATTGATAATTTTGAAGGAAGTGTGCTTATGGTCACACATAATGAAATGCACCTAAGGGCAGTTGCTACAAAGTTAGTTGTATTTGATAACGATAAAATTTTTATTTATGATGGTCCCTATGATGATTTCTTAGAAGATATTGGTTGGGCTGACGAGGAGTAAAAAAAATTTTACTTTTCTATTTTTAAATGATTTAAAACATAAGCACTTACGAAAAAGAAACGAGAGGAAGTCTTATGGCGAATAATCAAGGGTTAAACAGAAATCTCATTCTAGGTGGAGTGGCAGTTCTAGTATTACTGATTGCAGTTTTTTATTTTTTAGGACCAAAAAGTAAATCAAATGTCAAGTCAGGTAAGAATGCAGACAGTGGTATGTCAAAAACGACAGATCCTACAGATAATACTAAATCTGGAAAGGATGGAACAGGTGTTAGTGGGGATACAGCTTCTGAGTATGGAGTCACTCCAGAATTTCTTCTAGAACAATATAAGGAATGGGCACAATATCCTCCTAATTCGAGACCAATCACTAACAATAATCACGATCTAGTGCAACCTTTTTTCGTAATGGAATCTCCTTTAGAGCTTGTGGATGATCCTAAAGACAAAGAGGTCAATGGTTATCGCTGTCATTTTCAACCAAAGACTTGGGCAGTCATTGGACCGAATGCAGAAATGTTTATCAAGTTAGAATGTAGAGATAAGACTAACCAACCAGTTCCAGTCAAGATAACCGATCATAAAATGTTTAGAGAGGATATGGATGCAAAAAAATATTCCGCACTAAGAGCTGATTTTAATGATGATGGAAGAGATGGTGATGAGGTTGCAAAAGATAATATAATCACTTTTAAATGGAAACCATTGAAAACAGATTGGGGTCAAATGACACTAGAAGCGGATATAGCTTATGGTCAAGGTAAGAAGGCAAAAGTAACTTCGACATTTTTTTCTTCACCAAACAAACCTGCAGAAGTAACTAACGTCTTTAGAGAGAGCACTAATGATGGCTCACTAATCATTCATGCAACAGTAAATGTTTTGAAGGCGGGAAATTATCATTTAGAGGCAAACTTAAAAGAAGCTAAAGAAAAAAATTATATTGCTTATTCAACATTTGATGGTTCCTTAAAGTCTGGAACCAATGAAGTTGAATTTTTATTCTTTGGAAAAATTCTAAAAGATAAGGGTTATGATGGTCCTTATATTGTAACTGATGTTAGAGGGCATAGAGTGAATTTAGCAGTGGATCCAGCTTGGTTCTCACAAGGCGAAGAAGGATTGAAAAAAATTCAGGCAGCAAAAACAACTGAACCAGATAAGGAACTTGTGCTTCCATTTACAGATGAATACAAAACTAAACCATATCAGATTTCAGTCTTTTCAAACAAAGAATGGGCTAGTGCAGATAAAGAGAATCGAATCAAAGAGCTACAAGCATTAAGTCAAAAATAGACTTAAACAAAAAATACAGAGCCCAATCAATTGGGTTCTGATAAAATAAAAAAGAGATAATCATGAAGATTTACACTAAGACAGGTGATAAGGGACTAACTTCACTTGCAATGGGCGGAAGAGTAGCTAAGTCTGATGCTAGAGTTGAGTTATATGGAACTTGTGATGAACTCATGAGCGTACTTGGGCTAACGAATTGTAGCCATGAAGTATTAAAGAAAGAAATTGAAAGAATACAGAATTTACTTTTTGAATTAGGATCAGAACTTGCGGGATTTAGAAAACAAGATTCAGATCAGATAATTTTACAAGAAGATATAGAATTTTTAGAACAAAGTATAGATAGAATGCAAGAAAAATTACCTGTGCTCAAAACGTTTATTCTTCCAGGGGGAGCAAGAGACGCAGGCTATTTACATTTAGCAAGGACAGTTTGTAGAAGATTAGAAAGAGGAATGGTTAGACATAGGGAAGAGGGAGGAGAGATTTTCGATCCAAGTTTAATATTTATAAATAGACTTTCCGATTATTTATTTGTTGCAGCAAGATTTTCAAACTTACAAGCTGGAATAGAAGATGTTAAATGGTATTCCAGAGCAAAGTCAGATAGTAGAGAAACATCCTAAAGCTTTAAGAATAATGTTTCTCACAGAAATGTGGGAGAGATTTAGTTTTTATGGAATGAGGGCATTACTAGTTCTCTATTTAACAAAACACTTAAAACAAACTGATGATGAAGCAGGACTCATTTATGGTATCTATAATGCTTTAGTTTATTTCACTCCATTGCCGGGCGGATACTTAGCTGATAATTATTTAGGAAATAGAAGGTCTATATTACTTGGGGCTTTAATCATGATGTTTGGTCATTGCAGTCTAGCAATAGAATCAGATATTACGCTCTATCTTGGATTAGGACTTCTCATCCTTGGCAATGGATTTTTTAAACCAAATATGACTTCTATGCTTGGTGAGTTGTATAGAGATAGACCAGAGCTTAAAGATTCAGGTTATATGCTATTTTATGTTGGAATCAATTTGGGAGCATTTTTAGGATTTTTAATCTGTGGTTATGTTGGAGAGAGAATTAATTGGCATTATGGCTTTGGACTCGCTGGAATTGGAATGTTATTTGGTTTGTTACTATTCTATTTTGGACAGAAAACGTTAGGCGATATTGGCAATTTGAAAAATGAAACTACCAAAAAAAAGCACGATTTAGAAGCGGACAAAGTTTCAGGAAGAATAGGTTTAATCCTTATATTAGCTTTTTTTCATACAATGTTCTGGGTAATTTATGAACAAACAGGTTCTTCCATAAATTTATTTACAGATAGAAATGTAGATAGAATGTTTTTTGGAATCGAGATTCCAACATCCAGCTTTCAATCAATCAATCCAATTTTAATCATGTTTTTTGGTCCATTTCTTTCTAGGTTTTGGTTTAATATGTCTAGAGATAAAAAAGAAATATCAATTCCTACTAAGTTCTATTGGTCATTTATTTTTGCATTTAGTGCATATATAGCATTATATATAGGAACAAGTATTTATAATGTAAACGTTCCATCAATCTGGATATTCATTTTTTATTTTGGACTAACGTTAGGCGAACTCCATATATCCCCAGTTGGACTATCCATGGTATCTAAGATTGCACCGAGAAAATTGATGGGTTTAATTGTTGGGGTTTGGTTTTTATCTATATCACTTGCACAATATTTAGCGGGAATTATAGGAGGCAGGTTTGGTAAGTATATGAGTTATGCTGAATTCTTTTTAGCTTTAGGAGTATTAGGTTTATTGTGTGCAATAGTTTTATTTTTTGTAAAAGAAAGATTGGTGAAAAAAATTGAGGAGTATTCATGAGATCTTTGATATATATTTTATTAATTATCTTATACAGTTGTATAGGAAAACAGTCCAAAGGAAATTGTAATTTCGGAAACTGTGCTGATGGGTATGGAAAATTTACTGATAGTAAAGATTTTCAATATGAGGGTGAGTTCAGAAACGGAGTCTTTAATGGTAAAGGAGAACTAAAGTTTCCCGAAGGAGAGGTTTATACTGGTGAATTTAAGGATGGAGATTTTGAAGGAAAAGGAACTTTACTATTTCCTAATGGAGAAAAATACACTGGGGACTTTAGAGGTGGAAAATTTGAGGGAACCGGTAAGTTAAAATTTCCTGATGGGGTAGTGTATGATGGAGAATTTGTTGATGGAAAATTTGATGGAAAAGGTGAATTGAAATTTCCAACGGGAGAAAGTTACGATGGAAACTTTTCAAAAGGCAAATTCAACGGAGAGGGACTACTTAGACACAAAAACAAGGAAACATATAAAGGACAATTCACTGAAGGAAGTTATAATGGAACTGGTTTATTGTTACTACCAAGTGGAAAAAAATACCAAGGAAGTTTCAAAAATAATCTATTCGATGGGCATGGTGTTTTATCTTTTCCAAATGGAACAACTTATGTTGGGGAATTCAAGGAAGGACTTTATGATGGTTCAGGATTTCTTTCTAGTACGTTAGGCGAAAGCTATCGAGGAAGTTTTAAAAAAGGAAAGTTTGAGGGAAAAGGTGTATTAACAAAACCAGACGGGGTTGTGATTAAAGGTGAATTTAGAAATGGTGAACCTGTAGGTGAGGGAGAAGTTGTTTTCCCGAATTGACCGTGAAAATTTTTCTTTCGTTGTTCTAGTTTAAGAGTTTTGCTTTGGTTGCGTAGAAATTCTAACATTAATTTAGAAGAAACAAAATATAGCATAATAAGATTTTCTTAGGAATTACTATAAAAAAATTCATTGACGTTTTCTCTTTTCTCTTGGTTCATGTAGAGGTTCTATGAAAGATATTGAAGTTTTTGCCTCTATTTGTAAAAAGATTAGTTCTAGTCCACTTTGGATCCAAGGTCCTGGCGGGAATGTTTCCGTAAAAATGGACGACTCTAAAATGATTGTGAAGGCTAGTGGATCAGAATTGGCTGAGGTGAATGAAACCAAAGGTTATGCTTATGTGAGCAGAAATTATTTTCTAGACGGTTGGAAAAAAATAAAATCATCAGGCAAAACTGTAGTTGAGAGTGAAGTTGCCTATTCAAGTCTTGTATATCTTTCAAACGAGGACACTAAGAGCTATCCAAGACCTTCAATGGAGCTTGGCTTTCATGCAATCCTAGACTTCAAGTATGTTTTTCATTTCCATAGTCTTGCTTCCTTAGTTGCTTGTTATTATTATACTGAGAAACAATCTGATATCTTGCTAGAAATTCTTAAGAATGATAGTGATATCTTTTTTGAGCCATTCCATATGCCTGGTTTTAGAATCTGTGAACCCATGGAAACGATATCTAGTTCTAGTCTAGAAAAAGATTCAATCATAATCTTTCTTGCTAATCATGGTGTGATCCTTGCAACCAACAGTACGCCATTCTACTTTATTGAAAATTTCCAAAAATGGGAAGAAGCTTTTTGGGATAAAAATTTTGAAATCCCATATAAAAAAATGAATGAAAGAAAATTTTTGTATGAGTTTGCTTCTCTAGAACTTGTAGATGGAAAAGAACTTTTTCCCGATTCTGTTATACTTGCTGATAGAATCAAGAAGGTAACTAACCCTGGTCTAGAAGGTGGCTTAAAGCTTAAAGCTTCCTATGAGATTAAAGACAAAGGTGCTGCTGATCTATTTGCAATTCATTCTGTAATCAAACGATTAGTTCCAGACTTTCCTTCTTTAAGCCAAGAGTCGATTCAAGAGCTCATTTCACTTCCAACTGAAATTGCTCGTAAAAAACTTGTTGATAAGAAATAGTTTTTAAAAAATCACTTTTCCAAGTATTTTATTAGCGTTGATCTTTCCAATTTCTCTTGAGTCAACACATTCATCTCTATTATTACACAAAATAAAATATTCATTCTCTTGAAGTTCTATTTCATTTAAGTTGTCTCTTTTAGAAAAACTCAACGATAGTGGAGATCTTTTATCAGTGAATTGAATTCCTGCTTCGTTGATTATCTGATTATTTCTATATACTTTTTTGTTGACTATCTTAATTTTATCCTTAGGTTTACCAACTATCTTTCCAATAATTACTAATTCAGTTTCTAAGTACTTTGAAATGACAATATCTTCATAACTTAGGTTAGCACTTGGACTCCAACAATTAATCAATAGTCTCTTGCCAATTGGATATTTTGGTAACATGGCTGAACTTGGAATTGTAAATACATTGATAAAAAAGAAATAGATTACAGCTGAAACAACTATCGAAACTAACGCTGAGATTCCTAATCTTAGTAGGATCTTAAGTACGAACTCTCCATTTTCATTCCAAAATGATTTCTTCTTATAACTATACACAAGGATATGTTTTTATTATTAACTTAAATTTCAATTAAGAAATACTCAAAAGTCTCTTTTCTATTCACTGGACAATTTTTATTGTTTCAGTTTTCTTGATCTTATGCTCTACAAATTTCAAAATATTTCTCCTGAAATTGATTCTTCTAGTTTTATTGCTCCTAGTGCTGAAATTATTGGTGATGTGAAAATTGGTAAGAATTGTTCTATCTGGTTTCAATGTCTAATTCGAGGTGATGTGAATTATATTAGAATTGGAGACAACTGTAATATCCAAGATATGAGTCTCATTCATGTTGCTCGGGATCAGTTTCCCGTAAACATTGGGAACAATGTTTCTTTGGGTCATCGGGTGACAATTCATGGTGCTACCCTAAAAGATTTCTCTTTTGTTGGGATGGGAGCCACAGTTATGGATGATGTAGAACTTGGGGAATATGCCTTTGTAGCTGCTGGTTCCCTAGTTACTCCAGGAAAAAAAATCCCTCCAGGGATGTTAGTAATGGGTAGCCCTGCGAAAATTCTTCGGGAAATCAACCCAAAAGAACGAGAAATCATAGAAAGGACTGCTAAAAACTACCAGAAATATAAAGAAAATTATTTAGACTCTAGTAAATTTTCTGAACTCTAAGAATTATTTATTTTCTTTTTAGTTGAATTTATTGTCTCTATATGATAGTTTTTGTATAGTTATATCTAGGAGATAATAATGAAACTTAGAATTCTTTTTACAGTTCTAGTGTTACTTATAAACTGTAACCCTTTTCAATCCAATAATAACGATGACGATAAAAATCGTAATCTATTACTCGCTGCTCTAATTGCAAGTAGATCCAGTACAAGTAGTTTAGGTTGTGTGGGTCAATATGCTGGTCTTTCCTGCATTCCCGATTCCTTAACAACTACCTCAACTGTTACGGGAAAAAATTTCAAAGTAGTCACTGGTGGAGATAGTACTTACACAAATCTTCCTCAAATTTACCAACCTGTTAGAGATACTGTAAAATTAAACAGAGATATTGTAAAAGCAATTGGAACATTGATTACAGGGTTAAGAACAGTAAATGTTTCTTCCACTACACTAACTGGTACTACAACTTGGGGTGATGATAAACAAGCTGCTAAGTATAGATACAGACAATCCACAAGATATTCTGGTGGGAAATGGTTAGAAGTATGGTGGACATCAACTGCTACTGCACCTTATACTAATTTAAAAGCAATTGAAATTGAATTTTTAGACAATGGTGATTCTTCTAAGATTGAAGGAATTGCTTGGGGAAGGTATAAAATTTCTTCGTCACAACTTGGAGTTTTTCACTTAGACTTCTTGAGTGATCCCAGCACATCTACTAAAACTAATGCTGTCATCTTACAAGAGTATTCTACAACTCCAACAGATCCCAATGTTTCTGGTTCCAATAACGCATACTATTTTTATGCACAAGAAAAAAGCTCTATAGCAAAACTAGATGGAACATTTACGATTCGTGGCTTAAAAGATGGGTTGACTAACCAAACTGCTGGCCGTGCTTACACATATACTGCGGCGGCTAATTCAACTAAAGCTGCTCTTAAAGTTGCAGTTCCCTTAAGCACAAATTCAAGCACAACAGTTTTCAATAACTACGATGTTGCGAACATTGCTGAGGTTTGGAATGATTGGTTACTCTTTACACTTGGTACGAGTTCAGTAACTTCACTCAACTCTCTTGGTTGTACTCTAACTTCTCCTGCAAGTGCTAACCCAGTAACTAAAACTAGTTCGAATATTGATGCCTTAAAGTCTTGTTTTGATAAACTAGGAGGAGCAACTTCTACCAACTCTGGTGTGAAAAGTTCTTACTATGTCACTGCTGCCCAAAATCCCGCGTTCTATACTCTAACTGGTACTACTTCAATTCTTGAGTCCACTGTAACTGCTAAAGATAGCTCATGGGATAGTCTTACCAAAGAACTCTTAAGTGCTCCTAGAAATGGAAATCCTGGGGATGGTTATACTGCGAACTTTACTGCGTCGAATCTATACCAACTCAATATTCTCACAGGAGTTGGGCTTGGAACAAGACAAACATGGAGCGGTGAAAACGTAAGCTCTGCTGCTCCGTTTTAAGATATAAACTAATTTTCTGTTTATTTGGTCACTTAGAAAAAAGCTAAGTGACCAGCTTTTCTTTGTTTATCTGAAAATTTTATTTCATTTCCATCAATTTCCATTTTAACAAATAACCCTTTTTTCTAATTTGGTCTTATGATATCCTTTCCTAAAGACAAAATTAATATTCTACTTCTTGAAAATATTCATACTAATGCTAAAGATCTTTTTCAGAAAGATGGTTTCTCTGTTACTCTTGTTAAAGATGCATACTCTGAAGATGAGTTAATAGCTTCTATGAAAGACGTACATGTTTTAGGGATTAGAAGCAAAACAAATATCACTAAAAAAGTTTTGGATGCTTCTCCTAAACTTTTATCAATTGGTTGTTTTTGCATAGGAACCAATCAAGTTGATCTAGGTTCAGCTGAACAAAAAGGAATCGCAGTATTCAACGCTCCTTATAGCAATACTCGAAGTGTTGCTGAACTAGTTCTAGCTGAAATTGTTTTCCTTGCCCGAAAGACTGGAGATCAGTCTAGAGATGTTCATCTGGGTAAATGGAACAAAATTGCGAATGGTTGTTTTGAAGTCAGGGGAAAAACTCTTGGCATCATTGGTTATGGGCATATTGGTTCTCAGGTTTCCGTACTTGCTGAGAGTTTTGGAATGAAAGTGATCTATTTTGATACTCAAACTGTTCTGCCTTTAGGAAACGCTGAGTCCAAACCAGATTATGCAACCGTACTAAAAGAAGCTGATTTTATCACTTTTCATGTACCAGAAAATCCCGACACAATGAATCTTCTAAGTGAAAAAGAACTGAAACTCATGAAAAAAGGATCCTATGTCATCAACCTTTCCCGAGGAAGTGTAGTTGATCTAGATGCACTAGCGAAATACATCAAAGATGGACATATTTCGGGTGCAGGAATCGACGTATTTCCCGAAGAACCTAAGTCCAACAAAGATCCTTTTATAAGCCCGCTGCAAAATCTACCCAATGTGATCCTTACTCCACATATTGGCGGAAGCACTGAAGAAGCACAAAAAAATATCGGTATTGAAGTTGCTACAAAACTCATGAAGTATGTGAATAATGGTTCTACAACTTTCTCAGTCAATTTTCCAAACATTGAACTTCCATTGATTAAAGATCATTATAGAATTCTAAATGTTCATAAAAACCAGCCAGGATTTCTACGTGATATCAACAAAATCATTTCTGATCTAGGTGGAAATATTGCAGGACAATACCTTGGTACCACGAAAGATATTGGCTATCTAATCATGGATATTGATAAAAATCTTGGGGATAGAGTAAAAGAGGAAATTACCAAACATTCTTTCTCTATCAAGACTAGAATTTTATACTAATACTTAAAACGTAGTTGTTTTATAATCATATTCTTTAGCCGATAATTAAGCCATGGCAGTTGGAAGAACAGACAGCATGCAAGAGCTGATCTCTTTAATGGAGCATTCCTATGGAGAGACAATTATTGGTTCAGATATCAATCTAATCAAACATCTGTTCTATTATCTTAGATTTGAAAGCACTGAATTTCTTTTTGAATATGAAGACAGATTCATGACTGTTGTGGTGCATAACGTTCTTCAAGATTTTGTAGAACTCAATGTGCTAGGCTTTGAAGAAGGTTATTCTCGAAGAGCCAAGATAAAATTTGAAACTATCAATGTTCTCTATGTATTCGAAGTAATTATTGAAGATGTTAGAGGATCGATTGTAAAGATTAAAATCCCTACAGAACTTCAATCTGCTGAGATGAGACAATATAGACGAGTTCCAGTAGATGATTTATTTATGGACTTTGTCATTCTATTCAAATCCTTCAGAGGTGGTAAGTATGTTTCTGGGGATAATATTCATGCAGAAAGACAATTCACTTTTCTATTCAGAGAGATTAAAAAAGATATTCCTGATACAAAGCTCATGAATCTAATCATCACTGACTATTTAAGTAGAATCAGTGAGAATTATGAAATAGTCATCTATGAGAAAGGTGATGAACATGAACTTGTTAGAGAAACCCTTTCAATAGACAATCGTTCTATTTATGTTGCTGAATGTAGTGATATTGAGAGTTACCTCAAAAAATTAGACACTCCCTATTTTAAAAACTACTATCAGATTTTTGAAAAAAAATCTAAAGAGTCTGATGATTTCAAAGCAATGAAATTTTTTGAAAAACTTCAAAAAACTGAAATTAGAAATTTTATTATCTCTTATATTATCTCACCAATCACACTATTTGATAATGTAATTGGTCATGTAAAAGTTTACACAACTGCTATGGATAAATACATTCTAAGCCATTATAATGCAGAGTATATGCACGAAATGATGGAAATTGCAAGTTATGGGTTTACTAAGATTGCAATCAGAGGAACCAATTTTCATGCACTCTATACAAACACTAAAATTATTGACATTAGCATTAGCGGATTACTCTTTGAAATTAATGATGAGAATTTATTTAAGTATCTAAAAAAACATAATATGATTAAAATGTTTATTCCTATAGGTAAGTATAACATGGTTCTTTCGGGTGAAATCATCCGTTTTGTTTCCAGTGATGAAGGTTATAGAGTAGGGGTGAATTTTTTTGCCTCTAACCCTGGGGATATGAAAATTTTAGAAACTTATATCTACGAAAAACGTGGAAACATTCTCTCTGAATAAAGGATTAAATTTTGCTAACTAGATTTCTTTTCGTACTTATCTATTCCATTTCTATATTTCATTGTTCCAAAGAAAATTTAAATCAACGTGAAGTTTCAAAGAATGACTCACCAAAACTTTCCCTGAAAGCCTCACCAGAAAAAAAAGAACATCTATTGGACATGCAAAAAGATCTTTTTAATGGTGAAGAAATAAATTCACTTTTTGCTTCCATGAGTAGCAAATCTGATGAAGTATGTTCTATGGTCTATGGTCAAAAAAAGTTCGACCAAGAATTCATAAAAGAATTCATCAATCCAAATAGTTTCACAAAACCACCTTTCAAATCTTGGGGTTCACCAATCCCTAAATTAATTGCTGGTTGTTGGAATTTTTTTAAACTTAATGACACTAGACCTGACCTAGACATTCATTTAGTAAATAAGTTATATCCTAATTCTAGAAAAGAATGTTTTAGTGTTGGTTACCTTCAACCTTATCTAATGCACAGTATTCTGAACTGTGAAAAGTTAACTACTATAGACATGGATTGGAGAATTGCTTATGGACACAAACAACTATACGATCTATTTAAAAGTAATAAAATGAAAACCAACACTGAGATAGAATCAAGTGTTAAAAGTCTAGACCTTCATTGGATCGCTCGATTTGATAATAAGCCAATGGAAAAGAAATCTAAGCTAGAATTTATATCAGTTTGTTATTCTCAATTCATTCCCACTTGTTACAAATTTCTTTCTAAATTTCAGGATAGCTTTGATAAAATCCAAGAATTCAATCTACTAGTTGCCTCCTTACATGAGCCTGACTATAAATTTACAAAAGGTGTAACTCCAGTGTTTTTCTTAAGCAATGCTACTGAAGATTTTTATACTAGTCAATCAGAGTTTGATAGAATGATGAAGTCTGTAAATTCAGGTCTTTCAGAAAACGAAAAAGCAATTTTCATTCACCATGCTGCAGGTAGAGCACTTTTTGGAATCTATGAATTCACTAAAGTTTCCAATACTGAGTTTAGTATTGAATCCAAATGCAGAGACAATTTTCTTTCTAGTCCTGTCGGAAATGATTTTCATCCATACCTAACATACTTTGATAAACTTTCTAAAAATCATAAAACAGCTCCCAAATGTTCAGGAAATGAATTAATAAAAGAGTTTTTATAAGTAGATAACTTTTTAGTTTAAATATAAAAGTAACTTCCCTAAAGTTTTTGAGACATAATTAACATTATCGGAAGTTGAGTTATAAGTAGATTAAAATTTAGCAGTAAGTCCTGTATAATAGAATTTAGGTCGAATAGGATTAAACCTCTCCTCGTAAACATCTAAGATATTTTCAACGCCAGCGAATACAGAAAAGTTCTCCCCAATTTTTTGTTCCACTCTAAGATTGATAAACGTATAAGGTTTGCCGTAAATTAACCTTGCATCTCTTTCTGGATTATCTGAGCTTAAGATTCCAGTATTTGTAAATTGATTCGTATCACGATAGTATGGTCTTCTATCGACCCTTCTACCTCTTAGGAATATTTCCAAACCAAATGGTGATGTGTATGTGAAGTTAAATATTCCTTGATGAAGAGCTCTACCATCTAGGGGTCTATCATTCGTCATATCTTTAGTATCAGTATGATTATACCCGAATTCCATCTGATAGTATTTCCAAAATCTAAATGCTAAAGCAAATTCTCCACCTCTAGTATAAGCTCTTGAAATATTAATCAATTGAAATCTAGAAAGTTCTCCTCTGTTCCCTGTCAATAATCTATATTGCAATAAATCTTCTAAATCGTTTCGAAAAAAACTCAGTGAAATTGTTGCCCAAGATTTTGGTGTGTATTCTAAATCAGTATTCACAGTAATTGATTTTTCAGGTCTCAGGTTTGGATTTCCTTCAACAACATATCCAACACTTGGATTCTCAAATCTTAAAAAAAGATCTTGAAAACTGGGTGGTCTAAATCCTCTTCCATAACTTGCACGCCAAATTAGGTTTTTTAGAATATCATATCTAAAAGCTAATTTAGGAGTTGTTTTATTTCCAAAAATAGAATCATCATCATATCGAACTCCAGGAATAATCCGAAATTGATTGAGACCAAGGAATTTCCATTCATCTTGTAAGAACAACGCTCTTCTTGTTCTATAAGTGAATCTACTAGAAATCCTATCAGATTCAAGCTCATCTGCATAAGACTCTGCCCCTACAGTGATATAATGGTTTTGGTTTAGTTCATAGTCAAGTTGAACAGTTCCTTGTGAAGTTGAATTTGCAGTCAGTTCTTTTCTAGGAGGCTCATTACTTAGTCTTTGTGTGTTCGTAAACTTATTCTCAAATTTACTATAATTGCCTCTAAAACTAATCCTATTTTTTTTTCCAAAATCATACTCTAAAATACCTACACCTAAAAAATCATTGGTAAGATTTTCTCTATCAAAAACTGCTCTAGTCTCTGTTACATCGACTCCATTCTGTTCTCTATTATTATATATTGTTCGACCTTTAGCTCTTAATTTTCCATTAGGATTGATTGTAAAATTTGCTGCAGTGTTAATATCTTTAAAAGCATTTCCAATACTTGCCTCAGAACTTGGATCAAATCTGTATCCAGGACTTTTATTAAACCCAGTTGATAAATTTAGATTAATCATTTCTTTTTTGAAGCCAACATTTGCTGTTGAATGTAAATCTCCTGCAGTTCCAAACTGATTTTTCCTACCACTACCATACGTTGTGCGAAATTCATACTCATGATCTTTCGAAGGCTCTCGTGTGATGATATTAATTACACCACCCATAGCATCTGCACCATAAAGAGCTGAGGATGCACCTTTTACAATTTCTATTCTCTCAATATTTTGAGTCTTAAATCGACTCAAATCGACTGAATTATCAATTCTTCCCGCAATTCTTTCACTATCTAATAAAAATAATACATACTGTGAATCTAAGCCTAACATCCTAACTCTCGTACCACCAAAGAATGGAACCACATCTAAACCAAGTTGGTTTTCCAATACCTCACCAACATTCCTTGCACCAGTTTGCTCTATTCTTTTTTTCCCAATTACTTCAGTTGCTATAGTTGAATCACTTAATCTAGTTTCTCTTCTTGATCCTGTGATTACTATTGTATCGGGAACTGAATTAGCTTCTTTTTTGGGTTCATTTGTGATTTCTGGGGTCTTTGGTTTGATTAAGTTAGGGGGAACTTGTGAAAAAATTTTTGTTACACTGAATAGAGTAAATAGAATAGCTAAACAATTCGATGAATATTTCATCATTCAGAATACTACTTAGAAATTTCTTTCCATTTAAAGGTGATATAACCAGATGTTCCAGCAGAATCATAATAGTCTAAAAACTGTAGAGCAAAAATTTTTGATTCATCAGAAGAACGAACAGCATATACCCTATCTGATGCTTTCAAAAAACCTATGGAATAGTCATACCAATTAGACATGATTTGGCTTCCTACATAACCTTGTCCAAAATTTGATGGTGCTGTTCCTATGCTAGAACTAACGTTGACAGAAGCATCAGAATCTCCCAAAAATTTATCTTGAGGGCAACCATTAGCACTAGAACTAGTAATGGAACTGAAGTTTCCCTGACCAAGATAACAAGCTCCACCTTTACCATTTGAATTAGTCTTACCACTATTGGTTTTGATCTTAAACCTTTCAAATCCAATATCCCAAATTGAATCATCATTTATTTGCGATCTAGTCAAGAAATCAAATTTAACAACTAAGTTTTCATTTTTTGCATTCACTAGGGTTCTAATGGAACCATCAGCTTCTACAGTATTGGAAAGAACTAAATTATTTCTCAAAGCTTCTTGACGCTGTAATTCTCTTAGAAAAAAATTTCTTGCTGCCTTTAAATCATTATCTTCTGCTTTATTTACCCTTGCACAGTTAATTAGATGAACAAATAAAATAAAACAGAAGAATCTCATTGCTAATTAGTTTTTCTAACAGAAGTAGCAACTGGATTTGACGTTAGTTGATATACAACAAAAGAATAATTGCCTGTTGTATTAAGTGTATATCTCCAAATTCCTGTTCCAAGGTTAGTTCTTGTATAAGAATTAGTAGATGTTGCGACAACATCATTCTGAGTTAAAGGACAAGTCGTTTTGTTGTAAATGAGTGGTGGATTAGCATCTGTTGAAGGATCAGTAGTAGAGGTAGAATTTGTTTGATCAAAATCTGCTACATCTGAGCCAGTAAATTCAATAATGCTTCCTGCTGTTGCATTGGAAAGTGTTGCTAGACCAATGGAATGAGATACAACTGGAACCTTAACATAACCAATCGATTGACTTGTATTAGTGATTGCAATAGGGTTTGCATAAGCAGTACTATTTCTTCCACCTCTATTAAATGTGATTGTACAAGAGCCTCTTGGGGTTGTTTCCACTATCAGATACGCTGCAAGTAATTTGAGTGTATTGTTTTCTTCCTTTTTTGTGCAATTGAACAAATTTAGCACAATCGAAAGTACGACGATTAATTTTTTCATATTCTCTCCTATATTTTTTATAAGTATTGCTCTAGTTCCATAAAAAGTTTTCCATTCAAATCGAATGACTTTCTTGCTTCTTCTAAAACGTTAGTTTTCTCTTCATCAGTCAAAGGAATTTCATCTAAAGCTTTTCTATAATCATTCTTAAATGAATTTGGATCAGAAATAGGAAATTGATAAAATGCATCTCCTTGTCCATTTTCTAAAAGATAACTTCTTCTAATGATCTTCCCTAGAATCAATCCACCTGATAGATCCCCTAGGTATCTCACATATGAATGAGCTACCAATAATTCTGGACTCTCTTTAGAGATTTTTTCTAGATGTTCCATATAATTGATTGTCGCAGAAAGAGTTTTATTTTGCAAGCTACCACCAAAAAAAATCACATCACTTGCTAGACTATCTTTTCTTTTTAGTTCGGGAAAATATATACCTTTAATCTTTGGATGCGTTTGATTTTTCTCTAAAACATTCTCCAAAACTGTGTATATATGATAGAATTCTTCAAGCTGTCTGATATAAGCCTTTTTTGGAATTTCTCCCTTAAACATCGCCTGAATAAATCTAGCTCCTTCTGCCCTAGTATGCTCTGAAGCTGTTCCTTCCCTTAAAATCTGTGATAAATGCATTCTCTTAAAACCTCTTATTAATTGTTTAGTTTATCTTCAATAACAATGCTCTATCCACTATTTGATATTGAGACTTAAAATCAATAACTTTTTTGAAGCCTGAATGGAAGAAAATGACTCAGGAGAAATTTTACTTGCTAGAAAATATCCATAGAATTAACTCAATGAGATTGAAAAAGCTAAGTTTAGTATTCTTTTTAAGTTTTGTCATTAGTCTAGAGGCAAAACTACCCAAAACTGTATATGGTATCTACCCTACTACTTATTTCCAGTTTTGGTTTTTATATGAAAAAGAAACTACCAATGGTCAAACTCAAGTAATCTTCAGACCGTTCTTTAGCAATTATAAAGAAAAATTCAGCTCACACGAACTTACTACATCAATCTATCCTTTGTACTACAAAGAAAGAACAATGTATTGGTCTAGAAGCACTCTACTCTTATTTTTTACACAAGACTCAACTAAACATGAAGATACAGGTGACGATACAGATTTGAATCTTTCATTACTATTTCTAAAGGGAGATGGTGGAGTGGAAAGGGATCGATACTATGGTTTTTTTCCTTTTTATGGAAGCTTCCGTTCAAGGTTAGGTTGGGATGAAATCTATTTTTTCATGTTTCCAATTTATACGAGTTGGAGGTATAAAGATTTTAAAGCTAGAAGTGTTCTTTGGCCGCTCACAGTTTATGGTAGTTCTGAAACTAGGTCTGAGTTTAGAATTTTTCCTTTTTATACTCGTAAATCTCACATAGGTAAGTATGAAAGATATAATATACTTTGGCCATTCATTTCCTTTGGTAAAGACTTTCTAGATAAAAAAGAACCAGTATCTTTTTCTTTTTTCTGGTTACTTTTTGCTCATAAGAAATCTCTTTATGGAAATATGAGAAGTTATTCTATATTTCCAATTCTTGGTTCTATGAGTTTAGCGAGTTACGGATATGATGATAGAAAAGCAGAAACGAATTTTTCATTATTCTTTTTTCTATATCAATATTCTTATTCTAATGATAAAGACATGAGGAAGCATATCTTCTTTCCATTTTATGGATATAGTAGATTTGCAAGCAAAGAATTTAGATTCATAACGCCATTCTATCTACATTCAAATTCCGATACTTATGGAGTGAGGTCTAATTCATATTATCTATTTCCACCTATTTTTCATTATTCAAAAGAAGAGTTCATCAAAGAAGAAAGAACTGAGGTTTATTATAAATTCTGGCCTTTTTTCAAATGGCATAAAGATAGTGAAGGAACGATTACAACGAATATGTTTTCTCTATTTCCTGTGCGCTCTGATGTATTCGAATTAGTCTGGGATCCTATTTGGTCGATCTTTGAATATAAAAAATCTGTAAATGGGGAAACAAAAATCTCAGCATTATTTAGACTATATACTCAAAGAACAGCAAAAAATGAATTTCATTTCTATGTTCCACTTATATTAGATTTTTCTAATACAGAAGATTATCATGAGTGGAATATACTTTATGGATTAATAGGTAGAAGAAAAACTCTTGAAGAGTCAAAGATAAAATTATTATGGTTTATTGAAATATGAAATTCCTACAGAGCTTAGTCAAAGAGTATGTATTCGGTGCAGGTTACACTTTAGTTCTACTATTCAATACAATAATTCAGTCCCATGCATTCTTTTTTAAAAGAAATGAAATTGTAACTCAGATGTTCACTGCAGGAATTAAGAGCCTAACAGTAGTCTCTATTGTAGCTGTATTTACAGGAATGATTATGGGATTAAATGCTGGTCTTGGTTTAAAAGATTTCGGAGCTGAAGGACAAATTGGACTTTTACTTACAATCACTCTTACAAGAGAGATGTCTCCATTCATGACAGCACTTATCCTTTCAGCTTCAGTGGGTTCAGCAATTGCAGCTGAAATTGGAACAATGAAAGTTTCAGAAGAAATAGATGCACTTGAGGTTATGTCCATTGACCCCGTCCGTTATCTAGTAATGCCAAGAGTGATTGGTTTCTCACTCATGGTTCCTATCCTATGTGTATATTCAACAATCCTTGGGGTTTTAGGAGGCTCAGTGGTTGGACACTTTCAACTTGGAGTAGATTATCAAATCTATTTCAGAGATGTAATTGAAAGAGTATCATCCACCGGTGGATTAAAAGATCTATATGTTGGACTATTAAAAGGTTTATTATTTGGAGTTATTGTTTCTATTATCAGTTGCTCTCATGGACTTAGAGCTAGTAATGGTGCGATTGGAGTTGGTAAAGCAACAAGAGAATCTGTTGTAACTTCTTTTCTTGTAGTGATCTTTTTTGGATATGTAGTAACTGCTATCTTCTTTAGATAATTTTTTATTTGCATTTTCAATCTACTCTGTTATATTGGATAAACACAAACTATGAAGCAAACTAAATCCAAAATAACAGAGACACCTCCTAAAGAAAAAAAAGAGAAGAAAAAATCTGTTGATGTTACAGAAGAAACAATCATTGAAACAGTAAAAGAAAATTTAAAGATCATTCGTCATACAAGAGGTCTTTCTCTAGATAAACTCGCAAGCAGATGTGGTGTAAGCAGAGCTATGTTATCTCAAATTGAACAAGGTAAAAGTACTCCAACTATTTCTGTATTGTGGAAGATTGCAAACGGCTTGAATGTACCTTTCAGTGATCTAATCAAAGAAAAAAACAATGATGATTTACATATTCTAAAATATGAAAATACAAAAGTACTTTATTCCAACTCTAAGGTATTTGCTAGCAGGGCACTCTTTCCATTTACGGGAAGTAGAAAAACAGAATTTTATGAATTAACTCTAAAACCCGGTGGATTAGATGTAGCTGAGCCACACCAACCTGGAACCACTGAGAATATTGTTGTTGTTCAAGGAAAACTTAGACTAAGAGTTGGGGAAAAAGTAATTGAATTA
Source organism: Leptospiraceae bacterium (assembly GCA_033762425.1). Classification (GTDB taxonomy): domain Bacteria; phylum Spirochaetota; class Leptospiria; order Leptospirales; family Leptospiraceae; genus JANRLP01. Next base: position 54,722 of record JANRLP010000024.1, on the reverse strand, counting down.
GATCCAAAAGATTCAGTCTATTTCAGAGCAGATGTTCCGCATGAATATTCTAATCCTACAGACACTGAGACAATCATGTATTTAGTGATGTGTTATTCTGAAGAGACAATGTAAAAGTAAAAAAACCCTTTTGGGGCTTTTTTACTCAATTTATTTTTTAAGCAACTTCGTTGAATTTGCTTTGAACCACAGGAATTGCAATTGGTCCTAAAACAAAAAATAGTAATAAAACAATTGCAGCTGAAAGTTTACCAGAGGTAACTTTTTCAACTCCTTCAGAATATTTCCATAACCAATAAAGGTTAGCGAAAGGTACGATGAGTAACCAAGCAGTAGGAATTTCAGCTCCCTTTGCAACCATTTCATTTTTTGTTCTTACCTGCCAAAATATCCCATATATCCCACAAGTAATAATTGTATAGACAAACTCCATAGCTGGACTTCTTTTTTCCATTTTGTAACTCCAAAAATTTGATTTGAGGATAGAAAACATTTTACATTGCAATTGTCAATGCTAAAATAGCTAATGATGAATTGGAAAACCCTTACACTCATCTTATCACCAGCAATTATCTATCTTCTGCCCTTCGAAAATACTAAATTTAGTATATGTCCTTTCTTTAATCTAACTCATATTCCCTGTCCAGGTTGCGGTATGGGCAGAGCAATTGTATCTTTCTATCACTTAGAATTTTATTCTGCATTGAAGTACAATCCATTTTCTTACTTTGTGATTTATTATAAATGGAAATATGTAATACTCAATCTAAAAAATAATTCTAAAATTCTGAATTTTCTACCTGAGATTAAGATTCAAATCATTTTTGCAATTGCATTGATTTTATATTCAATCATCCGTTATTTTGTACTGAGTAATGGATTGGATCAGGATGAAATTTTTTTTAAAAATATTTCTAATACCAAAACATTTTTAGAATACTTAAATTTATAGATTCTTTTTAAGAATTATTTTTGAAATGTAAATAACCTTTTTTGGAAAACTTTAGTTTTTTTCCCAACTGATAATACTTAACTCCAGTAACGTTAGTCGCTATTCCTAATTGGATAAGATTGTAAGACTTTGGCAATTTTTTCTTGGATAGTATTAGTAATTTTAGCTCTTCCCCTGAACTTAAGGATTCATCTAGACTAATTATTTTTTTTAAGGGATGTTTATCCCAAAATTCATCAAGATAAACTTCGAAACCCAAACCCGAAGATGAAGAGAGTTTTTCAAGGTCTTGTAAAAGCCCATCAGTTACATCCATCATAGCATGAATAGACTTATCCCTAACAAGCTTCTTAGCTAGAAAAAACTCTGAACTAGGAGCCAAATGAGTTAAGATTGCCTTTTGTTTAATAGATTTTGGAATTTGATCTTTTCTTTTTGAGAGAATTTGATAGCCTAAAAGTGAGTAGCCTGTATATCCACTAAGATATAGATAGTCACCCAGCCTTCCCTTTTCTCTAGAAGTTTTTCTAATTGTATTTCCTAAAAGACTTAAGGTTAGATTCGTAGTTTTAGAAAAGTAAGTATCTCCTCCAGAAATTTGAATTGAATACTTATCTAAACATTTTCTAAACTTTTTTACAAACCTTGTGATCCAATTAGTCTCACTTGTAAACTCATTCAAACCCAGATTTAAAAAAGCATGAGTTGGATATCCTCCTCCTGCAGCAATATCTGATACATTCACTTCAACTAGTTTTTCTGCAATCTGTTCGGGACTACTCCAAGCTAATAAAAAATGAGTTCCTTCAGCAAGAGAATCTGTAGTGACTAATCGATTTTGGTTTAAATAATAGCAATCTGAGCTTTCTTTCTTTATTGTCTTATAAAGTAGATTAATGATTTTGGATTCATGCATAGGTAATTGACAGAAATTAGGCACTTTAAATTATGGTTATAGAGAGAAAAAATGCCTACTATTTCACCTATACATAGAACCCCTTCTCTGAAAAAAGAAGAAATCAAAAAAAGTTGGTTTGTTGTTGATGCAGATGGAAAGACTTTGGGTCGTCTTTGTTCAGCAATTGCTACTAGAATCAGAGGAAAGCATAAACCAACATTCACTCCCAACCAAGATTGTGGAGACAATATCATTGTAATCAATGCTGAAAAAGTTAAGGTTACAGGAAACAAATTTTCGGATAAAATGTATCACCACCACTCTCTTTATCCAGGTGGTCTTTCTTCAATTGCTTTTAAGGACTTAATCAAAAAAGATCCTGAAAGAATCATTTTGGAGGGCGTTAAAGGCATGCTTCCAAAATCAAAGCTAGGAAAGAATATGCTTGAAAATTGTAGAGTTTTTGCTGGTCCAAACCATAACATGCAAGCTCAAAAACCAACTCTATTGGAGATATAATTATGTTGAAACCAAAATCAACCTGGACTGTGGGTAGAAGAAAAACTTCTGTTGCACGTGTTAGAATGTCAGATGGTTCGGGAAAGATTATTGTAAATCACCTAGACATCAAAGATTATATTAAATCAAGTGAGTCTAGAGTTTCTGAAGCAACTGCTCCACTAACAATTTTGAATGCAGAATCAAAATATGATTTTTTAATCAATGTTAAGGGTGGTGGTCCAAGTGGTCAAATTGGTGCAATCCGTCACGGAATAGCAAGAGCACTTTCTAAAACCAGTCCAGAAGCAAAATCAACGATGAAGAAAGAAGGTTTTCTAACTCGTGATCCAAGAATGGTTGAGCGTAAGAAATACGGTCGCCATAAAGCTCGTAGAGGAACACAATTCTCTAAACGTTAGTCGTTTGAGTATTTTTGGGAATTTTTCCGAAGAATACACTTTAATTCAAAAATTTTTTAGAGTAAGAGACCGAACTGAATTTGAGGTTCGGTCTTTTTATTTGAACAAGGGTTATTCAACTCAGTTCATTGATGAAATCATTACTGATATGAAAGAAAAAAATCTAATTAACGATAGTAAATTTCTTTCAAATTATATTTATTCCCATCAAACATTAAAAAGGAAATCTCAAAAATTAGTAACCTTGGAACTAGAAGAACTAGGAATAGATAAAACTTTACTTAGCAATATCAATTGGGATAAAAATGTAGAATTAGAAAATTGTAAATGGTGGGTTATAAAAAAGATTTCAAGTAAGAATCCAGATAAAAAAATAGTTTTGAACTGCATGCAGTCCTTAGTTTCAAAAGGTTTTGATTTGGAATTAATTGAATCTAATATAAAAGAATTTGGAATCGACATAGAGAGAATCATAGAGAATGAGTAAATCAGCAGCTGAAATCAAAAAATTATTTCTAGATTTTTTTGCAAGTAAAGGACATTCAATTGTTCCTTCCAGTAGTTTAATTCCTTCTGGTGACCCCACCCTACTTTTTACAACTGCAGGCATGGTGCAATTTAAACCTCTTTTTACAGGGGCTGTAGAACTACCCTATACTAGAGCTACTAGTTCACAAAAATGTTTGAGAACTACTGATCTTGAAAATGTTGGTAAAACAGAAAGGCATTGTACTTTTTTTGAAATGCTTGGAAATTTTTCTTTTGGAGACTATTTCAAAGAAGATGCGATTCTATATGCCCTTGAGTTTTCATTAAAATACCTAGAATTTCCTTTGGAGCAAATTTGGATAACAGTTTACCAAGATGATGATGAAGCGATAGAACTTTGGGTAAATGCGGGAATTCCAAGGGAAAAAATTGTAAAACTTGGAAAAGAAGACAATTTTTGGGGACCTGCGGGAGATTCTGGTGCTTGTGGTCCATGCAGTGAATTGTATCTAGATAGAGGAGTATCCAAAGGTTATGAAGGTTGTGGTAAAAAAGAATCTTGTAAACCTGGATGTAGTTGTGATCGATTTTTAGAATATTGGAATCTTGTTTTCAATCAATTCAACCAAGATACTAGTGGAGTCCTTCATCCACTCAAACAAACAGGCATCGATACTGGCTCAGGTCTAGAGAGAGTTGCACTCTTAGTTCAAAATGTTGATACAGTCTATGAAACAGACCAGATGCAAAAAATTATTCGCAGAATTGAAGAACTTTCGGGCAAAAAATACGAAGCGGAACTTAAGCCAGCGTTTAGAGTTCTCACAGACCATTCTCGTTCTGTTTGTTTTGCAATTGCTGATGGAATTCTTCCTGATAAAACTGGTAGAGGTTATGTAATCAGACGACTTGTTAGAAGAGCAAACTTATTCGCAAGAAAATTAGGCATCACTGAAGCATTTCTTTATAAGTTAGTTAGTACAATCTCTGAGGAATATAAAGACTCATATCCTGAGTTAAGTCAAAAAAAAGATTTTATTCAGAATATTATCCATGGAGAAGAAAAACTCTTTTTACATACTTTAGAAATTGGACTTTCTCAAATGGAGTCCATGATACTATCGTACGGTGATAATAAAGTTTTTTCGGGAAAAGATTCTTTTAAACTGTATGGAACTTACGGATTTCCATTTGAAATGACTAAAGAGATCTTATTGGACAAAGGATTCAATGTTGATGAAAAAGGCTTTCAATCTGAACTTGAAAAAGATAGAGAACTTTCTCGTGAAAGTTGGAAAGGTAAAAAGGCTAGTTATCTATCTAAACTTGAAAAGTTAGACCAAACAAATTTCTTGGGCTATGAAAGCTTAAAAGGAAACGGAAAAATTCTTTCTATACTTTCCAATGAAAAGCTAGTAGAAAAGATTTCCAAAGAAACAGAGGCAGTTTTGATTCTTGATTCAACTTCTTTTTATGGAGAATCAGGGGGGCAAATTGGAGACAAGGGTTATATAAGTTCAAAGAATGGAGCGTTGTTCCAAGTCTTAGACACCCAAAAAGAAAACGATATCATTCTTCATATTGGTAAAGTTCTTTCAGGAGAGTTTAGTTCAAATGAGATCGTTGAAACAGAAGTTGAAGAAGATAGAAGAAAATTACTAACGTTTCATCATTCAGGTACGCATCTATTGAATGGAGCGTTACGTGCAATTCTTGGAACTCATGTATCTCAAAAAGCATCTCTAGTATCTGATGAATATTTGAGATTTGACTTTTCTCATCCGAAGTCAATTGATGAAGAAGAATTATCAATCATTGAACGAAGAGTAAATGATGCGATTGAAAAAAGAATCGATACTTCGACTAACGTTCTTCCAATAGAAGATGCTAAGAAAACTGGGGCGATAGCTTTTTTTGATGAGAAGTATGGTGATAAGGTTAGAGTTGTTAGAATGGGAGAATACTCTACAGAATTTTGTGGTGGATGCCATGTTAAGAACACTGGCGATATTCAGTATTTTTTGATTACTAAGGAATCCAGCCCAGGGGCAGGAAATCGAAGAATTGAAGCTGTTTCTGGACCCAAGGTAATAGAATTTTTTCAACTAGAGTTCCAAAAAATTTCCCTTCAAAAAGATGAACTAAACTTAAAACTAAAAGAAGTAAATCTAAAGTTAATCAATGATAAAATTGATTCCCCTGAACTAATACAAGAAAAATTTCAAACACAAGGCTCAAAGGCAGTAAACCACTATAGACAAGTTCTAAAGAATCTAAGAGAAACGATTCATTTAAAAAAACAGGAATGGAATGAAGCAAAAAAACAAGAACAAGGTAATGCAACTAAGGCGCTACTTGCTTCTAAAGATTCTATTCTGAATCAAAAAATATCTCTTGGAAAGTTTGATGTATTTAGAAATAAATTCAACAATGAAAGAATTGAATCACTAAAAGAGTTTGGAGATTCAATCAAAAATTCTTATCCGAAATCAGTTTTATACTTTGAAAATAAGAATGAGGATAACACAACTATACTACTCATGGCGGGTAAAGAAGCCTTAAGTTTAGGTGTGAATTGTAATTCAGTTTTGAAAGAAATACTATTAATTTTGGATGGTAAGGGTGGTGGTAAACCTGATCTAGCACAAGGTTCTACCAAGAAAATGGAAAAGTTAGAAGAAGCATACCAAACTTTTACAAAAAAACTAGTTTCTATTTAGGAGTTAAATTATGGCACAAGATCCTTCATTTGATATAATTTCAAAAGTTGAAAAATCAGAACTAGCAAATGCAATCATTCAAGCAATGAATGAGATTGGAACAAGATTTGATTTTAAAGGTTCTAAATCAAACATAGAACATGTAGAAGAAAACTTAGTGATTACCTCAGACAATGATATCAAGATCAAACAAGTTGTAGATGTTCTTACAAACAAACTCATTAAAAGAGGGATTGGTACTAAAGCATTTAACTTTGAAGGTGCAAAGCTAGAGCAGGCTACTGGTGGCACAGCTAGGATTAAAGTAAAAATCCAAACAGGACTTGAAAAAGAACATACAAAAGAAATTGTTAGGGTTATAAAAGATTCTAAACTAAAAGTTCAAGTCACAATCATGGGAGACTATGTTAGAGTAGTTGGAAAGAAAAAAGACGATTTACAAGATGTTCAAAAACTACTAAAATCATCTGATCTTAATTTTGATTTTCAATTTACTAATTATAAAGGATAAGCTAAATACTTACCAAGAATTGCTTTCAATGTTTCATGAATAATAGGTTTAGTGATAAACTCATCCATACCTAAACCTAAACATTTTTCTCTCTCCCCTTTTACAGCGTTAGCCGTAACTGCAATAATTGGAACTCTGTTCCAAGAATTTTCGTTCTCTAGATTTCTAATTTCAATCGTTGCCTCATAACCATCTTTATTTGGCATTTGAATATCTGTTAAAAATATATCAGGTCTATAGTATTTATACTTATCCACAGCCTCTACTCCATCCACAGCCTCAATGATCTGAACCCCAGGAAACATTTTGGGAATCTTAGCTTTTAATAATGCTAAATTCAAAGGAACATCTTCTGCAATTAAGATTTTTTGATTATAGAGTTTTTTGGATTCTGAATTTGTTTGATTAGTTTGAATTGAAACTTTAGAAACAATTCTTTCAGAAATATTAGAATTTTGATTAGATAAAATAATTTCTGAATTATCAATAAATTCTTCTGATAAAAATTCTAGATTTACAGAAAAATAAAATCTACTTCCCTTGCCAAATTCACTTTCTAGTTGAATTGAGCCACCCATCATATTAACAAGAGCGTTAGATATTGTTAGTCCAAGTCCTGTTCCACCAAATTTTCTTGTAGTAGATGTATCAGCCTGTGAGAACGCTTTAAACAATTTCTTTTGGTTATATTCACTTATACCAACTCCTGTATCTTCTATTGAAAAGCTAAACTGTCCAATCTTCCTTTCTTTGGAAATCAAGGAGTAATCAAGAATTAGTTTTATACTTCCTGTTGAAGTGAACTTAACTGAGTTACCAATTAGATTTACAATCACTTGTTTCAATCTAAGAGGATCACATGCAATAAATCTAGGGACGTTATTTAAAATTTTAAATGATAAATTTAGTTTTTTAACTTCACAACTGAGTTTGAAAAGATTTAATGACTCATCTAACAAGTGTAAAATATCAGTTCTAGAATATTCTAATTGGAGTTTGCCGGCCTCTATCTTAGAAAAATCTAATATATCATTGATTAGATTAAGAAGAATATGTCCTGAATGATTTACATTGTTTAGATAATCTTTTTGGTTTTGATTCAACTCAGTATTCATCAAAATATCAGTAAATCCAATGATAGCATTCAGTGGAGTTCTAATCTCATGACTCATGTTTGCAAGAAATTCTGATTTGGCTTTACTAGCAGCTTCTGCTTCTTCTTTTGTTTGAATCAAATACAGTTCAGCCTGTTTTCTTAGAGTAATATCCTCAGCAATTACCAAATATCCATTTACTGAATTGTTGAGATCTCTCATGCTACTAACAATCATTGAAACTGGGATTTCTGTTTTATCTTTTCTGATATAAGTCCATTCCCGTTGTTCAAAACCTTCTTCAAGAGTTTTGGTGATAAAAACTTCAAAACCTCTTATGTCTTTCTCATATTCTGTGGAAAGTTCTCTGCTCCTAGTTTCTATTTCTTGCTCTTTATGAAAGATAATTGGAGTAAATTTATCTACAACTTCTTTAGAATCATAACCTAGTAAATTCTCAGCACCTTTATTAAATAAGGTGATTATTCCATTTTGATTTGTTGCCAGAATAGAAAGTCTTGTTGCAGAATATAATACATTAGTAATGAGTGCACTTGCATTCGAAAATTCTATCAGAGCATTTTTATAATGAGTAATATCTTGAAATGTAGCAATAACAGCATATGGTTTATCTTCATTATCTCTAAACAATGGCTCTGCATCTATTTCTATCCATGCAGTTTTATTTTTTTCAGGATGGTATACTCCCATTACAACATTTTTTACAGGTAGAGCAGTTTTTAAACTAATCATAGAAGGATGTTCATACCCCGGAAAATCTTCCCCATTCTCATGAATGGATCTCCATCTAGGATCAATAGAAGTTCTCCCCATCAGTTGTTCTTTTGAAAGCCCAAGCATTTGTTCAGCTGTATGGTTGCAGTCCAGAATTTCTCCAGTACTAGATTGAAGAACTACCCCAACATAAGTGGATTGAAATACAGCCTTATACTTTCTTATTATATCAGAACTATCTTCTTCAATAGCTTTAGAAATAGTTTCTAGTTTTTTTAATTGAGTAATATCTCTAATATAAACAGCAACAAAATCTTTTTCGTATCGGAAAGCATTGATTCTTATTAATAAATTAAGTTCAGTGAAATTATATTCAAATTCTTCATTTAGATTCTCTTCAGAAATCATAATAAAATATTCCTGTAGTGGAATATCCGTACTTTCTGAAAAGAGTTTATTAAAGCCTTTAGCAAATAGTTCTTCTTGAGTAAGTTGGAATAAATCAAGAAAAGCTTGATTTGTTAGTTCAAAACTAATTTGAGTAACAAGACTGTTATCATCTCTGTGAATCTTTAAAAGTGTAAAAGGATATGGTGAATTAAGAATTAAATTTTTAAAAGTATCTTGATCCACTGTTTAAAAATTCTTTATTTATAGTATATTGACAGTAAAAATTAGCCAATCAAACTAAAATTATTGTATCATTCTGAGAAAAGCTTCAATAAATTTAGTGTAAAGCTTTATAAGTCTTTTTTATTTTTAAATAACAAATAAATACAATAAATAGAAAGAGTAATTGCAAAACTAATGGAAGCAACCATGATTAGAATTCCCTGCCAGTTCAATTCTGGTGATGAAATTGTCTCAGTCATTTTTTCCACCTGTTCTTTTAAAACTAATTGCAACTAGCGAATATATCAATATAAAAATGAGAATTAAAGAAACAAATACTCCTAAAGAAATATAGGCTTTTTCAGTAGCAACAGCAACATCTGCTCCAGATTCTAGAGCCTTACTAGCCATTAGGACCGGATTCATTTTTTGAAAGTATTCCCAAAAGCTCTGTTTGATGAAAAGTGTAAACATTATAAGAAGTAATGAAGGTGAGATATATTTGATGATAAAATCAAAACTTTTTGGAATTTTCCAAAGTGCCCCTTTTTCAGATTCTACTCTAGCAACGTTAGTTCCAATCTTCCAACCATAAATCCAAACTTGAACAGTTGCAAGGATATAGATAAAAATTGTACCAATCCAAAAATCTGTTAAATCTAGTGCTGTGAAATCTCTATTGAAGTAGAGAATAAGCATAGTTAGAATAAAAGTAAATGTAAATAAGATGGGAGTTGATGTCTTTCTCTTTAGCAGAAAATCTTCTTCCAGAAAATTAATGCCCGGTTGAAGCATAGTTACAGAGGAAGTGATTGCTGCTAAGAATAAAACTAAAAACCAGACAAATCCGAAAAATTGTCCAAATTTCATAAGTGTAAATACAGAAGGCAAGGCTATAAAGCCCATTCCAAAAGTACCATAGTTTGCTACACTTAGTCCAAGAAATAAAAAACCTAGAGGAATAGTAATCATTCCACCAAAACCAACTTCTACTAGCTCATTCAATGAAGCAGCTGAAAGTCCCGAAAGAGCAACATCATCCTTCTCTGTAAGATAACTAGTGAAGACTAACACTATACCAAATCCAACACTCAATGAAAAAAAGATTTGTCCCGCTGCGGCAATCCAAACCTCACCTTCAAATAGTTTAGACCAATCAGGATTCCACATAAATGCATAACCTTTCTCAATTCCTGGAAGTGTGGTCACTCTTCCGAGCACGATTACAGCACAAAACAATAAAACAGGAAAAGCAAACTTTGCTAGTGATTCTAAACCTTTGGAAATTCCTCTATATAAGATAAAATAATTCAAAAAATAACATATACATGTGTATAGTAAAATTTTACTACCCATAGCTGCACCAGTTTCTTTAGAACCAGTTAAATTCTGAAAATGAATTCCAGCGTTCTCGACAATTTTAGAAGTATTTGTTGTACCAGAACCAATTTGAATTGCTCCTGTTAGAAAATCTATTGCATATGCTAAACACCATGCTTCAATGAAAACATAATACACATAAATCAAAGTAGGAATTATGATTGCAATAGAACTTACTGTATTGAGCAAAACACCTTTGGGTAGAAATGCACTGAATACTTTTGGGGAGGAATGACCATTTTTTCCTCCCATTCTTCCCATGATCCATTCAGCAAGGCATACAGGAATTCCTAAGAATAAAAAACTAATCACATAAGGAACCATGAAGGCTCCCCCGCCATGTTTAGCTGCAAGTCCAGGAAAACGCAAAAAATTACCTAGCCCAATAGCACAGCTTGCTACTACTAAAATTAATCCAATCTTAGAAGCCCATTTTTCTTTTGGGTTTGGATTACTCATGCTTTTCCTAATTGGAAAATATACTTCACCCAGTTATAAATCCAAGTAAAACCGATCAATACTACCACAACGTTAGCGTCGGTTCTTAGATAAAAACTTAGTCCCCAAAAAAAAGGAAGGATAAGAAATAAAAAAAAAGTAAAATAAAGAAGAAAATTGTTATCTTTAAAGATTGATGTTTTGTTTTCTCTTAGCGAGTTACTCCAAGCTGAGTAAGTTAAAGGTAATTTTTTTTTTGACTTAGTCAAAACAAACGAAGCCAAGAATATAATTGAAAGTATAATGGAGATAAGAAGCAACATTTTTAGCCCTTAGTCCCAAACTAAATTTTAGTCTGGGACATTGAGAAATTATTTATTTAATCATGTCCTGAACATCATTTCTTTCAGAAACAAGTTCGTCATGTGTGATTTTGAATTTTTCTTTTCCAAACTCATTCAATTCTATTCCTTGAACAATTTGAACATCAGTTCCATTGGAACGAACAGGATAACCGAAGATTAATCCTTTTTCTGCACCATAACTTCCGTCGGAACACATAGCAACGCTGAAATAATCACCTTGGTCAAGTGGAGCAACGTTAGTTATTTGTCTAACTGTATCTACAACAGCATTTGCAGCACTTGCAGCACTAGAAACACCTCTAGCAGCTATGATTGCTGCTCCTCTTTTTTGAACTGTTGAAATGAATTCACCTTTCAACCAATCATGATCTTTGATAACATCAGTTGCAATCTTACCGCCAATCTTAGCATTATAAAAATCAGGATATTGTGTAGCTGAATGGTTTCCCCAAATTGCAACGTTACTTACTTCTTGAACAAGTACACCCGCTTTAGATGCTAGTTGTGCCTTAGCTCTGTTTTCATCTAACTTAGTTAGAGCAAAAAAACGATTAGTAGGAACTCCTTTTGCATTATTCATAGCTATCAAACAATTAGTATTACAAGGATTTCCAACGACTAACACTCTAACATCACTTGCTGCTTTTGCAGCAATAGACTTACCTTGGTTAGTAAAAATCCCACCATTGATTTTAAGAAGATCGCCTCTCTCCATTCCCGCTTTTCTAGGAACAGAACCCACAAGTAAAGCCCAGTTTACATTATTAAATGCAGTATCTAGATCAGAACTTATACTAACCTTTTGAAGAAGTGGGAAAGCACAATCTTCTAATTCCATTACTACACCTTTGAGTGCGGGCATTGCTGCTTCGAGTTCTAATAGTTGAAGTTCAACTGCTGTGTTTGCACCAAACATTTGTCCAGATGCAATTCTAAACAATAGGGAATAACCAATTTGCCCTGCGGCTCCGGTTACTGCTACTTTTACTGTCTTTGCCATATTATCTCCTAGTTCTTTAGTTCTTTCTCTATAATTGATACAAATGCTTCCAGTGGTTGTGCACCTTCAACAAAAATCCCATTGATAAAAAATGCTGGAGTTCCATTCACCCCAAGCTTTTGTCCATCATTGATATCAGTTTGAATTTCTTCAGCAATTTTACCATCAGAATCTTTAGTACATGCTTCAAATTCTTTCATATTCAATGATGATTTACTTGCAAGCTCAAAAACAAATCCTCTTTCTAACCTTCCAGTATTTTCAAAAAGTGGGTTGAATAGTTCCCAATACTTACCTTGTTTGTTCGCACAATTCGCTGCAACATGGGCAAACATTGCATTTTTATGAAAGGGAAGTGGATAGTCTCTGAACACCCAGCGAATTCTATCTTTATATTTTTCTCTGAGCATTTTATTTACATTTTGACTTCTTTGACAATAAGGACATTCAAAATCTGAGAACTCGATCACTGTGATTTTAGCCCCTTGTGCTCCTAATGATGGATTATCATTTTCTGCAACTTTAACTCTTTCTTGAACAGGAGCATCAACAACAACTTGAATCTTATACTTTTCTTTAAGAGTTGCTTGGTATCCTTGTGCTCTTTGTCCTTGTAAAAATTGAATTATTCTAGGTCTAACCTCGTCTAATTTTTTTCCTTCAAGTTGAGCTTGGAATCTTTTGAATACATCTAGTATTTCGTTCTCATTAGGTTGGTATGTAGATTCTTTAGTAATCAATTCTTCTACACTCAGTCCCCTACTCTTTGCTTCTATATTTAAAATTTCTTCATTCGCAAATTGCTCAAAAACTTGTGAAAGATTTTGACTATAATCTTTCTTCATTTTTTTATAAGAAGGATTTGAGCCAAGATCTGCTTCCGTATATTTTTTTCCGTTAATCAAAACATAGTTATCAGTTGAATAGTAAGAAAGTAGAGGCTTGACAGTTACCCCAATATAAACAATGATAAACCCAATAAGACCGAATATTAAAACTTTATTTTTTTCCATGAATGCTAGTTAACCCCTTTACCTTGAACTCACTCTTTCTTTTGACTGTTCTTGACCAAATTTGGTGTAAAAAACAGGTTGTAGTGAGTTAATAAAATTACTAATTTACCAGAATCAAAATCGTAAGCAAGGAATCAAACTTAAAACAAATGCAAAAAAAACTAGAGATGGGGATTCAATCGGGAAGATGGAAAGGTAGAAAAATTCCTGCCCCTAAAAGTGTTAAGGGACACTCACATTTCACTCCTGGTATTCTCAAGAAAGGAGTTTTTTCCATATTGGATTCAGAGCATTTGAACGAAAATTTAGATAAAGAGAAAGCAGTTTTCATTGATCTGTTCTCAGGATCGGGACAAATGGGAATAGAAGCAGTGAGCCAAGGTTTTTCTAAGGCTTGTCTAATGGAAATTGACAGAAATAGGTTTAATTCTATTCTAGAAACGATCAAATCCTTCTCAGTTACTGAATTTATTTTTTGTAACAAGGATGCTTTTAGATACTATTTTCCTAAAGAAATCCTTGAATTTTCTGAGCTAGTTTACTTTTTAGATTTACCATATAGCTTTTGGAACACTAAAGAAAAAGAAATTAGAGATTTAATTGAAGAGATTTTCAATATTCCAGATAAAAAAATTTGGATATTTATTCAATCTCCCAAAAAAATAGAAATTTCTAGGTTCTTCGAAAAAAACTTTGGTAATCATTATTTATACTTTATTACTCCGAGGAATTAATAACTTGTTTTTCAAGAATACTATTTTTTTCATTCTACTATCTTTGTTCAATTGTAATACAACTAACGTTGAAAAACATGAAAATCTTGCTAAGGCAGAACTTGCCCATGCACAAATTGGACTTAGTAGTTCTTTTTATGCCTCCTTATTCCATAAGGATCTATTTAATTTAACCTCTGATGTATTTACAAATGAAGCTAACGTTCATTCTGCCTTATTAGAACTTCAAATTGCAAATGGAAGTATTTGTGAAATGGTTTGGGGATATAAACGTTTCGATAAAAAACTTATAGCTAAGTTTGAAGAAAAACTTCAGAATAAAAATAGTAATTATCCATGGCATAGTCATCTATTGAATAGACTAATCATGGGTTGTTGGAATTTTTATGATTTGAATGACCACTATGCTGATAGAAGTTTTTCTGCATTAAACAAATTGATACTTGGTAAAAAAAATTGTTATACAGTTGGATTTATGCAAGGGTACATGATGCTCGAAACAATGAATTGTACTAGAATGAATTTCATTGATATTGACTGGAAAATTTTAGACTCTCATGCAGCGATACTAAAAAGAGCGAGAGAGAAAGGTTCCATTAATGAAGATGATTTAAACGAGCTAGGATTAGTTTGGAATGTAAACTTTGATTCTAGACCTAAAAAAGTTCAACCAATTAAATTTGAATCTATTTGTGAAAGAAGAATCTTGAAACTTTGTAAATCAAGTCTTGAAAACTATCATAAGAATTTAGGCAAAGTTGATCAGGTAAATTTTATTTTGGCTTCCTTAGAAGATTCTAAGTTTCAGTTCAGTGATGATGCAGTCCCAGTTTTTTATGTTAGCAATGCATTAGATGGTGGATACATGACTCCAAGTAAGATCAAACAATTTCTTAAAAACATTCATGAATCTTTGAAATTAGGACAAAAAGCAGTTATCATCTATCATGCTGGTGGAACGAGTGCATTTGGAATTTATGCAATTGATAAGATAAGTGAAGAAAAATATGAAATCAATATTCATTGTAAAGACACCTACCATTATGCAAAGATATACAAAATGGAAGGCACTTACGAAAACTACTTGGATTTGATTGCTACTAGAACCAGCAAGTCAAAGGCAAATAGTTGCAAATTAATCTGGTAAACTTATTGAACTGCTCCACCTAAAATCCAGCAATATACTGCTCTATTGATGTCAGTATTGGAGTTTGCAGCCATGGAACCAGTAGTGATTTTTGAATATAATGCACTAGAACTTGGATTTCCTGGAGTGACTCTTGCTCTTGAAGATGAATAGCTAGTAACATCATATCCTGCATTCAAAGTGCTACCAGAATGGCAACTAGCACAACGAGATTGGGTAACACTCGTTACATTGGCAAAAGTAGTAGTACCAGTACAAGTGAATGTTGTGGTAGTGGTTGTAGCAGTAGTTGCAGTTGATCTACTTAATAAAATTGCAATTGCTGCAAAACGATTTTTATCATCATCACTTGACTTACTTGTACAAGCTTGGACAAAAAGGATTAAAAATATCAGTAATGGTTTCATGTTATCTCCGAAAAATTATTCTTCACCAAACCAGAACATCCTTGAAATATTAAATCCAATTGTAAAGTCTTTATTGAGTAAATTATAATCAGCACCTCTTAGCAATTGAGTATGAGCAAGATTTCTATTGTTAGTTAAAAAAATTGAGAACACATGACCATTCGTTTCAATATCTACACCAGTACTAAATGGAGTATAATAATGTTGTACCGTTTTATCATATGCAATATTTTGTAAGTAGATAAGTGCTAGTTGATTGTTATAACTTGCACCACTTGCAGCAATTCTAGAATTAATTTCTTCTCTAGTTAATTGTTTGCCACCTAACTTATCTTTTCTATCCTCATCTTCATAATCTTCTGCAACATAGTCCCTTTTAGGAAGTGCGATTGCTTCAAAAGTAAAATGAATACTTTTCGTAATTTTGATTCTACCACCAAACCCAAGACCCACTCTATCATTTCCTAATCTTGACTTTGTATAGTTTCTATGGACATACATTGGTGACATTTGTAGTGATAAATATTCACCAAATTTTTTTGAAATCAAAATAGAACTTAAATAACTTTGATTGATACTAGTTACATCTGAAGTAAAATAATCAGTAACAATTTCTTTTGCCTTTAAGTCTAGAATTGGGTTTCCAATACTTGGAGGGAAATTCGTCGGAATATAACTTGAATAACTAACTTTTTTTTCTTGTGACTCCCAACCTGCTGCCCCAAAATAAGAAATAGAGAAGGGAAAAGAATTTGATTCAGAAAAAAGCAATACTTTTGTTCTAGCTTCATATGTCTTATTACTACTAGTTCTTGCTATCCCTACAGAGACTCTTTCCATGATTCCATAGTCTAGAGAAAGTTGGGTGTTAGATCCATTATCTAGACCTCCTAAGTCTCGAAGAGTTGCACGTCCATTTCCGAATCTATGTGAAACTCTAAACTCTAAACTACTTTTATCCAATTGTTTGGTCGTGGGAATCGAAATTAAATTTGTTCCAAGGAATGCATCCGTACTTTGCTTTTGTGCGGATAGCTCAATTGCGACTAACGTTAGTATAATAACTAAGATTCTATATTTCATAGCCATTAGGTACTACTCCACGTCTCGGAACAACAATTACTCCATCCACAATTCGAATATACTCATCTTCAAATTCTTGTAGGTTCTGTTTATTGATGAGTTTAACATTTTCACCAATATAACAGTCTTTATCGATTATGGCATTTTTTATTTCAGTATTCTTACCAATCCCAACTGGTATAGACATTCCCTTTTTATCATAAGTTCCATAAGAATCTGCACCCATGATTACTGAATTTTCGATATGAGATCCTGATTGTACAACCTGTCTTACACCAATTACAGAACGAATGATCGTAGAATCATTAATAATACAACCTTCTGATAAAAGTGCCTTATTTAGATTAGCCTTATTCACTTTAGTTGGAGGAAGTGAACGTGCTCTTGTAAAAAAAGGGGTCTGTTCAAGATACAAATTAAACCTAGGCCAATCATCTGTTAGCATTAGATTAGCATTATAAAAAGAGCGGATTGTTCCAATATCCTCCCAATACCCATCATATGTATATACCTTAATTTTATGAGTGTTGAGTGCATTAGGAATAATTTCTTTACCAAAATCGGTTAATGAATGATCGCTTAGAAGATCACGTAAGATTGAAGTCTTAAAGAAGTATATTCCCATTGAAGCTAAGAATCTTCCATCAGGAAGTCTGAAATCTTCTACATCAGAAACGTTCTGAGGTTTTTCATAAAACTTGATTGCATTAAACTTATCATCTTGCTGAATGATTCCAAGACCATGAATCAAATCTCCTGTGACTGCGTTAGCCGCAATCGTCATATCTGTATCACCATCTTCAATATGTCTTTCCATGAATTGGTTTAAGTCCATATTGTATAGTTGATCCCCTGAAAGCACCATTATATAATCAGAACGAAAGTCTTCTAAATGCGGAAGAACTTTTCGCACTGCATCAGCAGTTCCTTCAAACCATTTTACACTAGATGTTGTTTGCTCTGCAGCAATAATCTCGACGAATCCTTGCTTATGTACTGATTGAAAGGAGTACGTTCTAGAGATATGTCTATTTAAAGAGTAAGAGTTAAACTGAGTGAGAACATATATCTGCTCAAAACCTGAGTTCAATGCATTTGAGATGGGTATATCTACTAATCGATACTTACCACCAAAGCTCACAGCGGGCTTAGAACGTTTCTCAGTGAGTGGTAAAAGTCTAGTACCTTTTCCACCACCAAGAATGATTGTAATTACTCTTTTTTTCATTCCTGATATACTCATAAAATCTCTCTCTATATTTAACATCGGTTACTGGGTTTATCTTTGCAAACTGTTTTTCATTTGTTCAGTAATTACTTGAATTTTTATGTATCAAATAAAAGTCTAGTTACAGTATAACTATGAAATTCTTCATATTGTTTTTGATTTGGAACTGTGGCTCCACAATTGAATTTATTCCTGACTCTGATTTTACTGACGTATATCCAGATTACAAATTAAAGAAGAAAGAAGAAGTTGAAATCCTATTTAAAAAACCAAATGAAAGAATTATAACTTATGGAAGGATTCTTGTTAGAGACTTTTCGAATGATTCTAAAGCTGAAAGTGCTGAACATGAACTTAGAGCAAAATTATTTGAATGGAAGATGGATGGAATATGGTTTGATAGATTAGAAAAATTTGAATCAGCTTCTCCAATCATTTTTCAAACAAAGTCAGAGCATGGAATGCCGACCTCTTATTCACAAACATCAGGAGAAATGACTAGACTTACAGGTTATCCGTTTCGTTATAGAAATTATGCACGTAAACGCTAGAGAGTTTGATTCAGAAATTTTTATAGATGAAAAAGACAAGTGGATCTTTCGTGGAAATGAAATTACCCTCAAAGAAGTTTTAGATCATTTCAAACAGAATCTATTTGAAGATGAAAAAGGTGTCTATATTTATAATACGATGGGAAACCTTGCTGAAAAAGGTTATGTAAATCTTTTAGGATTTCCTTTACATATTTTCAATTTTGAACAAAAAGGAAATCAGTCTTTTTTTTACACTGATTCAAAAGAAATTTTAGATGTTAAAGACTTAATTTTTTATATAAACTCTGAGGAAAGAATTTATTGCAAAAAGTATAATGATTCTAAAATTAAATATTCTCTTACAAAATCTGTTTTAGGAGTTTTAACAATGAAGTTAGTAGAAATTGATAATGCTTATTTTTTTGAATTTAACTCCATACGGCAGGTTCTGCACTTTGACTAAGGATTTTTTTTCCTAAAACCTCCCTCCTAGACCAAAAATTTTCGCCTATTAATTAAGTTTTTTTATAAATTTAGTAGCAAAAAAATTTATCATTTTCATCTTTGTAAAGCGACATAATTTCAAAAAAGGATAGCCAGAATGATTTTAGAAAGATTTTTCACTAAAGACAGCACCCAGATTTACCCAAACATTAACTTTGTAAAACGCAATTCAAAGATTGTAAACGCTGATGGGTCAAAGGTTTTTGACGCAAATGATATTTTGATTCCAGATTTCTGGTCACAAGTTGCAACAGATATCCTTGCACAAAAGTATTTTAGAAGAAAAGGGATTCCCAAATACCTTAAAAAAGTCGAAGAAGCAGGAATTCCCGACTGGCTACAACGATCAGTTCCTGACGAGGAAAAACTAGCAACATTAAACCAAGAAGATAGATATGGTGGAGAAACAGATTCTAGACAAGTGTTTCACAGACTTGCAGGATGTTGGACCTACTGGGGTTATAAATATGGATACTTTTCAGATGATTCCAGTGCTAGAGTATTCTATGAAGAAACAATCTATATGCTTGCAAGCCAAATGGCAGCTCCCAATTCTCCACAATGGTTCAATACTGGACTACACTGGGCATATGGAATAGATGGGGTTTCTCAAGGACACTATTATGTAGATCCATCCACTGGAGTTTTGACAAGATCAGAATCTTCATATGAACACCCACAACCTCATGCTTGTTTTATCCAAAGTGTAAGTGATGACTTAGTGAATGAAGGTGGGATCATGGACTTATGGGTTCGTGAAGCTAGACTTTTCAAATACGGTTCAGGTACAGGAACCAATTTTTCTAATATTAGAGCTGAGAATGAATCACTTTCAGGTGGCGGAAAAAGTTCAGGGCTAATGAGTTTCTTGAGAATTGGTGATAGAGCTGCTGGTGCTATCAAATCTGGTGGTACTACAAGAAGAGCTGCAAAGATGGTTTGTCTTGATCTAGACCATCCCGATATTCAACAATTTATTGACTGGAAAGTAGAAGAAGAGAAAAAAGTAGCTTCATTAGTAACAGGATCCATGCACAACAACAGAGCATTGAATGCAGTACTCAAAGCTTGTGTAGAGTTCAAAGGTGATGATGCTCATCGTTATGATCCAACCAAAAATGCTGAACTTAAAAAAACTATCTTCTTAGCTAGAAAAGCATATTGCCCTGATAACTATATCAAACGAATGATAGACCTTGCTAAACAAGGAGTGAAAGAAATTCTATTTGAAGAACTGACAACTGATTGGCAATCTGAGGCATACAATACTGTTTCGGGACAAAATAGTAATAACTCAGTGAGAATCACAAATGAGTTTATGAATTCTGTAGAACAAGACTTAGACTGGAATCTTTATAAGAGAACTGAGAAAGAAAAAGCAAAACAAGAAGGCAGAGCTCCAAAACCTACTGAAACACTAAGAGCTAGAGAACTTTGGGATAAGATATCCTATGCAGCATGGGCTTGTGCTGATCCAGGAACTCAGTATCATACAACAATTAATGAATGGCATACATCACCAATGGATGGGGATATTAACGCATCAAATCCTTGTTCTGAATACATGTTCTTAGACAATACTGCTTGCAATCTTGCATCAGCTAATCTCCAAAAATTTCTAGGCAAGGATGGGATTTTCGATGTAGAAGCCTTCAGACATCTTTGCACGATTTGGACTATAATCTTAGAAATTTCTGTTACTATGGCGCAATTCCCATCTAAAGAAATCGCAGAGCTTTCCTATAAATTTAGAACCCTAGGTCTAGGATATGCTAATCTAGGTTCAATACTCATGATTATGGGAATTCCATATGACTCTAAAGAAGCGTTAGGCGTAATTGGGGCAATCACTTCAATTATGCATATGACTGCATATAAAACTTCCAGTCTAATGGCTAGAGAACTTGGAACCTTTGAAGGTTATGAAAAGAACAAGGAGCACATGCTCAGAGTAATTCGTAATCATAGAAGAGCTGCATACAATTCTTCCCCTGAAGAATACGAAGGTTTAACAATTAAACCAATGGGAATTGATTCATCTAATTGTCCTGCATATTTACTGAATGCAGCTAGAGAAGATGCTGATGCTGCTTTGAATTTAGGTGAACTCTATGGTTATCGTAATGCACAGGTTACTGTAATTGCTCCAACGGGAACAATTGGACTAGTAATGGATTGCGATACTACTGGAATTGAACCTGATTTTGCTTTAGTGAAGTATAAAAAATTAGCTGGTGGTGGCTATTTTAAAATTATCAACCAATCAGTTCCTCTAGCCCTTGCCAAATTAGGATATTCCACTTCTGAGATTGAAGCAATTGTAAACTATTGCAAGGGACATGCAACTTTTAATGGTGCACCTTCTATCAATACTCAAACTTTAAAAGAAAAAGGGTTTACAGATGAAGTTCTAGCGAAGATAGAAAGAGAATTACCTTTTGCATTTGACATTAGTTTTGTATTCAATAAATTTTTACTTGGTGAAGAATTTCTTTCTAAAACCTTAAAAATCAAGAAAGAAGTTTATGATAGCGTTAGTTTCAATCTTCTAGATCATCTTGGGTTTACTAAAGATGAAATTCGCAAAGCTGGCGACTATGTATGTGGAACAATGACTGTAGAAAATGCTCCTTATTTGAAAGAGAAAGATTTACCAGTTTTTGATTGTGCAAATAAATGTGGAAGATATGGTAAACGTTATCTTTCTTATGAATCCCATATTAAAGCAATGGCAGCAGCACAACCATTTATCAGTGGTGCAATTTCTAAAACAATCAACCTTCCTGAAGAAGCAAGCATCGATGATGTAAAGAATGCATACTATCTTTCTTGGAAACTCATGATTAAAGCGAATGCACTCTATAGAGATGGTTCCAAACTTTCTCAACCACTTAGCAGCGTAGTGGATCTACTTTACTCTGAAGATTCCAATGAAGAAGTTCAAGTGGAAAAATCTGAAAATAAAGATGTGGTTGCAGAGACTACTCAAAAAATTATTTACAGATATATTTCTAAACGAAGAAAACTTCCGTCAAGAAGAGCGGGATACACTCAAAAGGCAACAGTTGGTGGACATAAAGTATATCTTAGAACAGGAGAATATGAGGATGGACAGCTAGGAGAAATTTTCATTGATATGCATAAAGAAGGTGCTGCATTTAGAAGTCTAATGAATGCATTTGCGATAGCAATCTCTCTTGGGCTTCAACATGGGGTTCCACTAGAAGAATTCGTGGAAGCATTTACATTCTTCAAATTTGAGCCTAATGGTATGGTTTCAGGAAATAATCATATTAAGATGGGTACATCAGTGATTGATTACATCTTTAGAGAACTAGCGATCACCTACCTAGGAAGATATGATCTAGGACAGGTTATGCCAGAAGATTTAAGAGGTGACGAAGTGGGAAAGGGTACAGCCCGTGAAGAAGAGTTTAGTCCTGCTGTTACTAATGAGACTTTTCCCGAACCTTCTTTACTTGGGGGTGATAATGTCCCAAAGTCACAAGCAAACTTGAGTTTTGAACCAATGCCGCTTTCTTTATCCAAAGTAATATCGTCTAGAGATACTAGTACTTCGACTACTACTTTGAGTAGAAGAGAAACTGCAATTATCCAAGGTTATACTGGTGATTCTTGCACTGAATGTGGCTCATTTCAAATGGTTAGAAATGGCTCATGCTTAAAATGCAACAGTTGTGGAACTACAACTGGTTGCTCTTAAGATGATAGAAATAGAGATTGAAAAAATCTTTCCCGACTCAATTCTACCAGAGCGTAAAACCTCTGGTTCCGTTGGTTATGATCTGTTTAGCTATTGTCCAAATGGAATTGAAATTGAGAAGGGTAAAGTAAGCTTCATTCCAACAGGAATCAAAATTGCAATTCCCAATGGTTATGATGGAGAGATTAGACCTAGGTCTGGTCTTTCTACTAAAGAAAGATTAATCATCCCAAATTCACCTGGTACAATTGACTCAGACTATCGTGGCGAGATACTAGTTGCGATTTTGAACTTATCAGAAACGAATTTTTTAGTCTCTCATAAAATGAGAATTGCACAACTGATTATTAGAAAGTCTTACGTGATAGATTGGATAGAAGTTTCTAGTCTTTCTAGTTCGACTGAAAGAGGCGAAAAAGGTTTTGGTTCAACAGGTTTAAAAAATTAACTGAAGTACTTTAGAAAGGTTTTGAACAAGTCTCTATACTTATTATCAATGATATAGTAAAAAACTTTATTAGATTCCTTTCTAGAATCAAGAATTCCTAAATCTTTCATTTTACTGAGATGTTGAGAAGTTACTGATTGACTAACACCAGTGAATTCAGATAGATCATTTACTGAAAGTTCTGAACGAGATAGAGCATACAAAATCATAAAACGAACGGGGTGTGCAAAACCTTGAATTCCTTTCATAGCATTATCTAATTGTTTTTTTGTTAAATCGAACTTCATCTTACTCATAACTTGTACTTACCATCTTTTCTAAAACTTCTTTATAGGCAATCGTCAAATAGCAAATCTAAATTTTTATTCCACCCGATGCTTCTAAAACCACCCCATCGATTAAATCGTTCTCAACAATAAATTCTGCTGTTCCAGAGATTTCACTAGGTTCACCTAGCCTTCCAATTGGAATTAAAGACTTCCATTTTTCTAAAGCCTCAGGCTTCATATCTTTTAGAACCATCTCTGTTGCTATAAATCCAGGTGCAATTCCTGCAACTCTAATCTTATAGTTTTTGAGTTCTTGTGCCCAAAGCTTAGTCATTGCAGCAACACCAGCCTTTGCTGCTGAGTAGTTTGTTTGTCCGGGATTACCATGCATTGCAACAGAAGAAATTGGAATAATAACTCCCGGTTTTTTTAAGCCTATCATCTGAACTGCGGCCTCTCTAGCAGTCAAAAAAACTCCTGTCAAATTTACATCAATCACAGCTTGCCATTGGTCTAAGGACATTTTCCCTTTCACAGCACCTGTCTCTCTATCTACTTTCACGAGCAGTCCATCTCTCAAAATACCTGCATTTAAAATTGCTACATCTAAAGAATGAAAAGCTCTAACTGCTTCTTCCATGAGTCTAACAGAATCTTCTTCATTAGCAACATTAGATACAACACCTAAGGACTTCACTCCAAAAGATTCTATCTCTTTTCTAGTTTCAGCAATTGCTTCTTCTCGGATATCAGTAACAACAATGTTTCCACCTTTTTTTGCAAAGCCTATTGCCATTGCTTTTCCAAGTCCACTACCAGAACCTGTAACAACGATTGTCTTACCTTTTATCTCCATCTACTTAATTCCTCTTTCTCTGTCTCTCATAGTAACATAGTCAGGTGTGAATGGTACTTCAATTCTTGCAACGGTTTTCTCAGGTTTAGTTATGATTCTAAAAAGATTTGGATCAATATTTTCATTTTTTAGGAGAATAATAATAAGGGCAATCCCTAGTCCTGCTCCTTCAGTATTATCAGCATTGTCCATGTAAAATTCAGCAATATCATTATAGTTCATAGACTTTTTCATTTTTTCTCTCATCCTGATTTCTTCCGCTTTGATCACAGGAGTATTGTTAATGACTTCTACTGCCATACCAGTGTTATTGAAGAAAAAATTCATTTGGCAAAAGATTCCTTTCTCTTGACATTTTTTTCCATACTCTTCAGCCATCTTATCAGAAAAAATCGCTTTGAATTTCTTCATTGCCTCAGAATAGTTTGCTTCATCAAAAATGTTAAATCCATTCTCTTCAAAAAAAATCCTCTTTTGATTCGCCTTAACAGCATTGATTGCAAGTTCCTTTAAAATTGTATAGATCATATCCATATACTTTTCTTGGTCATACTTTATTAGAATGGAGCGAATTACTTTTTGAACATAATGTTCTAGCTTAGAATTAATTTTTGAAGACTTTACTGAGATTCTATCACGCTCCGCTATTGTTTTATTAATTTTTTCTAATAGACTTGGATCAATTTCTGCTGGCATACTTTAATAATTTCAAACCTTTGCTGTTGCGATTGAATAGTAGATGGTTTAAGTCCTTTTCAGTCAATGAAAATCTTTATTCACAAAACAGATTTTTTAGGCAATTGTTGTCAAAATTGCTGTTAAGTCATCGTTATAATTTTCTCTTCCCGAAAAATTATTCACCTTACTTAAAAGAATTTTTAATGAATCTTGGTTTGAATATTCCATTGAGTCTAAAAGAACTCTAGCAATTCTTCTAGTTCCAAAAAATTCTTTGAATCTATTCTGTTCTTCAGAAATTCCATCAGTAAATAGGAAAAGTTTATCCCCAGATTCAATTTTTTCGGTGAATTCTAACACATCTAATTCAGAAAAAACTCCCATAACAGATCCAGTTGGTTTTAATAACTTTATTCTTTTTTTTCTTTTTTTAATTAGAACTCCAGGAGTTGCACCAGCATTCGCATAAGAAATAATTTTTTTATCATAATCTATTTTGCATAGTATTGCTGTGAAATAATGATCATCTAAAATATCTACTAAGTCTCGATTCAATTGTTTCAGTGCTTCACCTGGAGATGTTTCTGAGATTTGAATTTTCGAAAAGGAAATCTTCAACATCGCAGTTACTAGTGAAGCTGGAACTCCATGTCCTGATACATCAGCTAGAAAGAAATATGCTTCTTTACCTGAGATCATTCCAAAATCAAAAATATCACCACTAAC
The DNA here is from genome assembly GCA_033762425.1 of Leptospiraceae bacterium. Taxonomy (GTDB): domain Bacteria; phylum Spirochaetota; class Leptospiria; order Leptospirales; family Leptospiraceae; genus JANRLP01. The sequence continues at coordinate 29,258 of JANRLP010000024.1, read as the reverse complement.
ACCACTTGCTGGTTCATAGCTAATATATGTATCAGTTATTTTTAACAGATTACTCATATCAGGAAGAAGATGCTCTTGAAGATTCTTAGCTATCATGATCTCATGATCAATAATTTTTTGCTTTAAATCTAATGCCTTATTCGCATTATTCAATTCAATATTCTTAATCTCAATCTCATTTGTTTTCAATTCGACCAAATCGACTAAATGATCTTGGTAGGTTCTTAGATCAGACTTAACACCAAGAAAGATTCCCGCCATCTGACCAATCTCGTCTTTTCTTCTAAGTGAAAGGTCATGAAGTTCTTTATCATCCCCTTCCATCTTTCTCATTGATCGAACTAAAATTCTAAACGAAGAAATGATATCTCTTCCAAAATAAACAGTGAAAGATGAAATTACAATAAATGCAATGATTGATACTAAGATTAGGCTAATCCAGAGATTTCTAACAGCAGCAGCAAGCTCTGTTTCATCTAGAAGAATGAGATAGTTTAGCTTCATGGTTCCAAGTCCATTATCTAAACCAGTAATCAAAGTAGAATAGTAGTTTCTATCTTTGAACTTAATTCTTTGATTAAATTTGATCTTATCTTTGTTTTGTTTAAAAAACTCTTCGACGACATCATCACTTGAAGCAATTAGACTATCTTCTTGGGAGATGGCAAGATTGATTAGATTATCAGCACAAAGATCACTTAAAAATTTTCGATTGATTAGAAATCCCGCCATAATAGTATCGCCATACGGTAGTAATTGAACTCTTCTAAGTGCTAGACCACTACTTCCAACTTCAATTGCAGAAGAATCTTTACCCGCTAGAGCTTCTTTAATAATTTCTTGATAACTTTTATCATCTCCGAACTCATCAGATCTATGAAATCTATACTTTACTCTTCCTCTGTTATCTCCAATTTCAAGAATGTCTATAGAGTAAGTTGTCATTAACTTAGAAATTTCTGGGGTTAGGAGTTTTAAACTAGATTTATCGAGACTTTGGCTAGAAGTTATTTCTAATGCTTTTATCAATTCAATGAAATACTGAAGATTTCTATTTTTATTAGAAAGTTCTCTTTTTAAGGTTTTGGATTGTTCAGAAATCCTCTTATCCTGTGGAGAATTCTTCACACTCGAAATCATAAAACCAAAAGTTAATGTTAGGATTAGAAAAATTGCTACCTGTGTTATTGTTAAAAAAAGAATGAATTTATATTTCAAACTCATGGCTAGTTGTCTAGACTTCTATCTAGGATTCTTGAATGCAAGGATTTTACTCTATTCAAAATAAATAATATTCAGATTTCTACCCAAATCTTTTCTTCTATGACTATAAAATTTTTTTTCTTTTAAAGTACAGACCTTAGAATCAAGGATTTTAGCCGTTTTAGAGAAGCTAAAAATTTGCTCTTTGATAATTTCATCAATTCCTAGCATATAACCCCTATCAGTTTGATAATAACAGTTTTTATAGTTCTGAAACTCTGAGATTACATCAAGTTGAACTTCATAACTATCCTTACGAATACATGGACCTATATAGAACTCAAAGGACTCTAAGTCTAAACCAGTTAAAGAGAGAGTTTTATGAATGATATTTTGTTTTGTACCTTTCCAACCAGAGTGAGCAATTCCTACACAAGGTTTTTGTTTACTCCAAAAAAAGATAGGGACGCAATCAGCAGTTTTTATTACAAGATAGCTGTTCTTTTGAAAACTATACAATGCATCACCCCGCTTTTCACCTTCAAACGGTGCTTCGAAAGCAATATCAGTGTGCTTTTGGGAAAGAGAATAAACATGATCTTTAGAAACAGAAAGGATTGATGAAACAATTTCTGGAATTGCAAATCCCTCCTTTAGCTCTAGTTCCTCTTGACCAATTGCAGCTAACGTTACTTTATAAGTGTCACTAATTCGAAAATTTTCTTTTAGCAAAAACTACACCTAATATAGAACAAAAACAATTATGTTGACAATGCTGTGAAATAACGTTCAGCCATTGCTGTGATAGCAGCAGTTGCTTTTTTCTTTTCAGCATCATCTTTAGGATCTCTAGGGTTATCAGGGGCATTTATGATCCTTCTTGCATTTTGAAAATCTCGTTTGTTACCTAGAATATGGTCAGCAAGTTTATGTCTTTTAGTAAATGTTCCATCTCTCATCCCAATTACTAGAATTCTTGCAGCAATCGAAACATCAGTTGCGGCTAAGTCGGGATTCGATAGTAGATCAACACCTAATCTTTTAGACCAATCAGTATAATTGACCCTTCCTGTGATCTGGCAAAATCCCCTACCCTTAAATTTAATCCCGTCACCAGGTTGAGTGTTGCCGAGATCAGCTCTACCTTGATAACGTTGTTCGAAATATGCATTATTCTGTGCCTCATCTTTGATCCAAGCTCTTTCCATCATGATTTGACCGAGTTTGGATTCATGTTCTGTTGTTGCAATGATATAGGCAATCTGCCCTAAATCTGTTACAGAATTTTTAGCACACTCAGAAAGTATGATGGGAATGGTTTTAGTAGCAACTGGTTTGAGATTTGCAGGAACTACTGCGATCAACTTTTGAGAGTTGTCACCCGAAGAAGTGTCTTGTTTATTTTGTACTGGTACTGCCATATTAAAACTCCATAGACTCAGTATAATAATGTATCATTTTATAAACTGTGAATTGTTGTGAAGACAAAATAATTATTTTTTTATTATTTTAGAGATAAATATATTAGATGATGCGTAACACTCATCAAAAAAAAATTTCGAAAAGAAAAAAGTTTTCATTTCATCGGAAAAAATACAAGATTTTATACACTATATAAATATGAGTGCAACAGTTTTATTCAACGAACTTCAAACCAATGATCTAAATTTACGATTTCAAAAGAAGACTACGTCAACTCTACGAATCCCTGAACACATGATTGAAGAGTTCGAAGTGAAGATTCAGAAGTATGAAAGTATAGATCAGTATTTGAGGTATTTGCTGAGAACGTTTAGACTTTTTAATTATAGTGGAATGGTTCCGAATGCTCGTAAAGTAAAGACCGAATATCAAGAAGAAGGAATTGGTTATAAGCGTGTGGACTTTAAAGTCTCTAACGATTTATGGATCCAACTGAGTGCGTTAGCTCTGTACTACGGAAAGTCTCGATGCTGGTTGTTCACTTTTCTGTTATCGCTAGACCTTGCTGGGTTTGGAGAGATCATCTCTGAATCCTTCGGTGGAGTTCCAACCTTAGGAGGAAGTGTTTTGTTTACAGGCACGTTCTGGCAACCACAAAAAAATCTCTATACCAGAGGGATGAGGATAAAACGCTTCGATCAAAGAGATACTACTAGGGAAAAACCACCTCGATCACATTTTTTTCTACCCTAAACAAGCAAATCCCACGATTAGAGGAAAAAAGAAAATTCTTCATATATCAAAAGTATTTTTATTCATGATCTGAGCATAACAATATACACGAAAAATATTTCAAATAAACAATTACTTTTATCAAATGATACTACAAATAAATTTCTATTCACTGAGAAGCTACTTTTTTGTACAACTATTTTTTAGGTGGCTGAGTAATTACGAAATTTTAAATATTTAAAACAATAACTTTTGATACTATAATTTTATCAAAGAGTTAGAGTAAACCTTCCCCATTTGTTGGACCAGAAAAAGAAATTTTAAAATGATCATTTTTTCTACTCTGACTTTAATACAATAAACTAAAAAAATCTCTATAATTCTGAATGTTTTATTTATTATATTAAATGTGAAAGTAAAAGAGATTTGGAATAATTAACTTTTTTTCTAAATCACTACTAATTAATTATTAAAGGATAAAATTATGAATAGATCAATCAAAGAATTTCTTGAAGAATCTAAAAAGTATGTCGGAGAAATGAGTAAAGAAGAGATTATAAAAGTAAACTATAACGAAATAAAATTTTTTGACCCTACAGTAAAAAGTTTAGAAGTAAAAGAATTCGTTGATATGAAGTTACAAGAGTAAACAATCACCAAGACCTTTCCTTTTTGGGAAAGGTTCTTTAATAATTTTTCTACTTGAAGAAGTAAATAGTGATTACTCAAAACAAAATAAACTATCAGTCTAATTCTCTCATTTCAGCATCAAATTTTTCCAAAAGTAAATTATTTACTTTCTTTAACTCATTTTCGTAACTTAAATTTATAACTGTAAATATGATAGGATAGACAATCAATTGAAAAAGATAGTTAAGAGAAACTAAATCGGAAACGTTTCCAGATACCAAAGTATTAAAAATAGAACCAATAAAAAACATTATATTCATCAAAAAACTAGAAAGAAAAATTTTATAAATCATTCCTATCTCAGAGTGAAAAAAAATTATATTTGAGTCATTCTGAACGAGCAAATGTCCTTTAAATTGAAATGGACTTGCACTTCCCCAGAAACCCTTGGGCTTAAAACTAAATTCATCACCAAGAATTTTACCGCTTAGTCTCTTATACAAATCACCATAGCCAAACATATTTGGTTTATCAATCAATTGATTTAGAATCAGTTCCATTTCATGTTTAGATTTTTTTGTTTGCAAAATAAATCTTCTTGCATTGAAAATTTTTCTTAAAGGATTCATCATTAAGAGACTCTATTTTTTGTTTCATGTTTTTCAATTAGAAATTTTTAAAATTAGGTTTGTCAAATAAAAGTATAACTTCTAAAGTTAAGGAATAAAATTCTAGGAGAAAAAAGTGTGTAATTGGATAGTTCTATTCTGTTATTTTTCTTTCATTTCAAATTCATTTATTTTTGGTGATTCACCTCCTTCTTGGAAAGAGTTTAGAATTGAATCTTTGAAAGGTAAATTTATTGCAGAGATTAGTTCTATTGATAAGAAGAATGAAATTTCTTCTAGTGACAAGAAATGGATTCTTACTATTAGAGAAAAGAAATCTAAAAGAAAGATTTGGAGTAGTGACTATTATTATGATGGATATGCAGAAGGAAGATTGGATGAGGATGGAAGTTTATTTGTATATGTAAACTATTGGTTTAGTGAGAAAAGACCAGTTGTTATTGTTTATGAGAAAGATAAACCAATCAAAGAGATTCTTGGAAGTGAACTAAATTTTGATAGAAAAATAATTACTTCTGGTGCTAGCCATTTTGTTTGGTTGAGAACATATTCTTTAAAGAATAAAAAGCTCACGATTACTTTATTAGATAACTCTAATATTATTATTGAATTATAAAGACTTCCAAAAGCTAAACTTTAAAAAACTTTTTACAAACAGGTGATTAGTTTAAATACTTCAAGTAAAGTAAGTTAAAACTTGTTTAACTAAAAAATTTCTTGTTGCATCTAGAATTAGTATTATATACTAGTAGTAGATTCTACAAAGAGAGTAAACTATGAGTAATCCAAAAATAGCACAAAAGTCCCCATATGAGATAACTTTAAATGAAGGTGATAAAAAAGCATGGTGTTCCTGTGGTCATTCTTCCAATCAACCATTTTGTGATGGTGCCCATGCAAAGAACAATACAGGAATGAAACCTTTATTATACAAATGTGAAAAGGCGGGAACACTCTATTTTTGTGGGTGCAAACATACTAAAACTCCACCATTTTGTGATGGAACTCACAATAGTTTAACAGAATAAATTTCATTCTTTAATCTTTATTACAACCTTTCCTTTAGTCCTTCCAAGTTCTTGGTATTGGAAGGCTTGAATGATTTCATCTAGTTTAAAATCTTTATCAATTATAGGCTTAACTTTGCCTGATTCAACTAAAGTAGTAAATTCTTTCAATTGATCCCCATCTGAATGCATCATCAAATATTCATATCTAACACCATATTTTTTTATCAATTTTCTCAAATTGAAGTTCATAAGATGAAGTACAAACTGTACAATTAAATTTGCCTTAAATCGTTTTGCAGTCTTAACATCTGGTGCTGAACTAATGCTAACAATAACTCCATTTTTCTTTAAAACTTTAAAGGATTCTATCAAAGTTTCTCCACCAAGAGTATCGAATACAAAATCATAGTCTTTCAATATATCTTGAAATTTTTCCTTTTTATAATCAATAACAATATCAGCACCAAGGCTTTTTACAAATTCAACGTTAGTTGTGCTTGTAGTAGTTGCAACTTTTAAACCTAATGCTTTAGCTAATTGAATCGCTATTGAACCAACCCCACCTGAGCCTGCATGGATCAATACTGAATCACCTTTATTTAGCTTTCCAATTATAACTAACGCTTGCCAAGAGGTTAAAGCTACTAAAGGAAGGCTAGAAGCTTCTAATAAAGAAATATTTTTTGGTTTGTGTGCTGTCTCATATTCTTTTAAAGAAATGAATTCGGCAAAAGTTCCTATTCTTAATTTATCTGGTCTAGAATAAACTTCATCTCCAACTTTGAACTTAGTTACATTTTTACCAATCTTTTTAACAATGCCAGAGCAATCATTACCAAGAATAAATGGAAAATTATATTTAAACAAAGCTTTTGCTTTACCTTCTCTTACTTTCCAATCAATTGGATTTATACTAGAAGCATGAATTTCAACAAGAATCTCATCTTCTAAAACTTCAGGCACTTTGAATTCTCCAATTTTAATTTGCTCTGCATTTCCATAAGATTCTATATAAGCTGCTTTCATTTATCATTCCCATTTAGTCATAAATACTGACTTAGATTATTTTCAAAAGATGTTCAATTGATAGAGTTAAGCTTTTATTATTGAGTTAGAATTGCATAGCAAAAAAAGAAGATTTAAATGAAGCGAATTTGTTGATAATTTGAATTAAAAGTTTATGCAATCTATTGGAAGTATCTTAAACAACTCTTATTTAGGAACGTTGTTCGAAATATGCTTGCTTCATCTTTGATCCAAGCTCATGATTTGACCGAGCTTGGATTCATATACTATTGTGAAATTAAAACTCAGTGGACTCCACATCTTTAGCTTCAAATTCTAACTTTCCATCTGGAGAGAGCACAATATATCTTTCTTCTTCTTGTAAAATAACACCTCTAATCTTACGTCCATCTTTTAAGACTAAGGTTTCTGCTTGTTTTCCCATGATAGTTTCAATACGTTTCATAATTATTTCTTTATTAGCAGTATTTCTTTCTGCAATTGCTTTAGTTCCTTCTTTAGAAAGTTTTGCTGTTTCAATAGCAATCAATTCTTCATACTCTTTTAGCTTGGATGCAATCTCTGTTTCTTTCATAGTTTCAGGTTTTTGTTTTATAGTCGTTGAAAGTTTTGAAAGTTTATCTTCAGTTTTTTTAGGATCAATCTTAGTATCAATTTCAGCAATTTTTTCAGGAGTAATATTTTTTATCACCTCAGCTAGACCTGATTCTTTTAAAATCTTATCTTTAGTTTCTTTTGTACTCTGAACTGTTTGTCCTTTCTCTAGAACAACTTCAGTTGCTTCAAATGCAGAAGCTAATTTTGTTAGGTTAGCACTTTTATTAATATCGTCTTGCGAGAGTGTTTCCAACTCTTCTGATCGAACCTTAGCAGATACCTTTCCTTCAAATACAGTTGTTTTTGTTTTGCCCTGACTATCAACATTCACCTCAAACTTTGTTCCTCTAACCCCAGCAAGTTGTGTTGGAGTTTTAACATCGAAGGAATCATCTTGTTTTAACTTTTGGATATTTAAGAGTGCTGAACCGTTATTCACTTTTGCAGAAATTTTCTTTTTCTGTCCAGAGACAACAACATTGAAGCTGAACTCTGAGTTTTCTTTGATTCTAATTGTAGTTTCTGTATCTTTGATTTGAATGTCAACAGTTGACTTTTTACCAACCTTGATTAGGTCATTCAACTTTACTTCGTCACCTAGCTTAGCTTTTGAAGTAGCTATCATCACATCTCCTAGAACAAACAAGACCTGAGCCGATAATTCTTGTTTAGCCTCTGGAGCTACAGGAACATTTTCTTCTTTTTTACAAGTAGAAATTACAAATAAAAGAATAAGAATAAATAAATTTTTCAAAGAAATAACCTCTATGGAAAGAATAAAGTATAAGCAATGATTAGTAAACAAAAAAATGAATGATGAATTTCATAAATTAGAGAAATTGATTGTATTCATGTAAGAATGTATTTGAATTTACAGTCTTCACCAACTTATTCTTCGTTCATGAAAAGAATTGACTGCTAAAACAATTCAAAAAATAGTTAATTACAATCTTCAAGTAAGATTTAAGCATTGTTTTGTTAGTTTATCAAAAGATACTATTGTTACCTTTCAAGTTAGAACGTTTGGCGAAATAGTATATTTGATTTAGTCAAATAAAAGCTCGGTGCCTGAGTAGCACTCTAGAAAGTATCGAAGCCACCCTATACTATCATTGTGCGATACTAATGCAACAGACACAAATTATTATTGCAACTTTTCAAGAAGTAATAATAGGAAGTCTTACGAATCCATATTGTTCAGAATGCCTATCAAAAGAAAATACTTCAGAAATTTGAATGGTTCCATTATGAACATTAGTTCGAATTGTTTTATACATTGCTTACTCCTTAACCCAATCATTACTTTTACAAAAAATCTTGTCAATGCAAAAACATCCTAATCTCGGCACATCGACATGATACGATTGGATATCCTCAATGATAAATTCATTTTTTTCTTAAAAAGAAAAAATCATAAAGACTAGTTAAGGATGCGATGATGGAAATAGTATTGACTATCAATTGGCTTATAGGTATCAAATGTAGAAAATAAGATTAATAATAAGGAAATAAAAATAGCAGAAAGAAAAATTAAAAGTTTATCAATTTTATCCAACTACTTAGAAGCTCCTAATTTCACTAGTTCATCAATTTTAGTTTGAATAGAATCTAATTTTTTTTCTATTTCACTATTTGAATTTCTAGCTATCATTCTACTCATAGCAGAGATTAGAATATAAATTGATGCACTAAACCCTAAGACGAACATACACATTGTGAAAAGGCTCATTGTTTACTCCCTATGCAATCATAAGACTTGCAAAAAATCTTGTCAATGCAAAAACAATCCTTCTAGCCAAACCCCAATCTCACCTGCTAGAACGATCTCACAAAGTAACCCCTACCCAAAGCCTAACCCCAATCTCACCTGTTAGAACAATCTCACAAAGTATCCCCTTCCCTTGCGAAGGGAAGGGGATATAACGTTGATCTTATCTAGTAAACAAAAGTTGGGGTAGGCAAAGCATCGTGCGGTACTAATGCAACGGACACGGTTGGTATCGGTCTTGAACTTTGTTTTCAATTGATCTTGTAAAAACTATTTGGACAGAAATCTAGATAATTTCATTTATTAGAAAAAGAAAATGTTCTAATAATTATTTTTCCCTATCATTGATGAAAATTTGCCAAAGCATCAAAATGAAACTAGATACTGCGATAACAGTCATTGATATTTTATAAAAAGATTGTCCCCATTGATATGTCTCTATTAATGCAACAATAAATCCAATCCAAATTGAAATTAAGAAAGCTAATAAAGGATCTCTCAATATCCCTCTTTTTTCAATTCCTTTAAGACCTGTTTTTTAACGATCCTAATAATAATCATTGTCAAACTAATTATGCTGAAGGAAACAGCTAAAACTGTGACGATCATAGAATAAAAGTCCATCAATCACCCTCTTAAAAAAGATTATAACTTAATTCTAATTTCAGTCAAGATGTTTTTTATTGATACGTATGTTGAAAAACAATCCTTCTAGCCTAACCCCAATCTCACCTGCTAGAATGATCTCAGAAAGTAACCCCTTCCCTTGCGAAGGGAAAGGGATATAACGTTGATCTTATCTACAAAAGAAAAATTCGGTGGCTTTAGTAGCTGAAAGCGTATCGAAGCCATCCTATACTATCATTGTGCGACACTAATGCAACGGACACGGTTGGTTTCCGTTTTGAGTTTTTTGTCCCTGCCAGGAAATTCAACTTTAAATGCTTTAGTAGAATCACCTTCAATAGTTGTGGATGTCCACATACTTTCATTATAAGAACTATCCCAAGGAAAGGCATAATTTAAAAACAATTCATCTATCGATAAATATATTGTCATTGCCTCATTTATATTAGGAAGTTTCCAAGTTCTACCTTGATAATTCAAATTCTTACAATAGTTGATTGCAGCAGACCAGGTCATCATTGTTGGATTTCCTGTTTGGCAATCGGAACCAGAAACTCCCTCAGCACATTTTTTCCAGATAATACTATTATTTATATCTGCTACTAAATTGTTACTCTGATCAATTGTATTTGGTTCTTTATGATTTTTAGTTCCAGATACACATTTTAATGCAACATTTAGAGGACAGTACCCTGCATAATATGGCTTTCTAGTAGCTCCACATGCCCCTGATTGTTTATGCGCAGTGGTTTGAGAAAAAAATACCACTAAAGGATAAGTATATTGATTTACGTAATCCCCTACGTAAATCATTGAACCCTGATTTGGAAAATTCGATTGCATAGATGGTTTGACATTATATAAAATCCCGAATCTATCGATCTCTTGGATATCAGGAGTTCTCCAATCATTTCTGCCTGAGTATCCAACTCCTCCATTTAAGCTATTCAAATAGGCACAGTCATTTGCATAACTATTATTAAAACTTCCAATAGTACAATCAGCTCCCGAAAGTCCAGTCGGGCAAGATTGCCAAACCAACCCATTAGTCGTATCCGTTGTAGTATAATCATCTGTATAGGTAGGATGTTGGTTTGGTCCCGAATACACTGAATGAGGTTGACCCGATTGGTATTCCCCATCCTGACCTGTTCCCGCACACGAGATCACATTTCCACTTGTGTCGTAACACTGAGTCTGTCCCGTTTTGAAAGGAAGCCTTCCAAAAAAAGTAAGTGTAACGTTAGTTGTTGTGCTGCCACCTGAGTTTGTTGCTGTGATTATATAAGCAGAAGTTGAACCTTCATTTGCAGAATAGGTTCCCGAAATTACCCCTGTGCTTGTGTTTAATGAAATTCCTGTGGGCAGTGCTGGATTTATGGAATAGGTAATGCTATTTCCAGTCACAGATGGGCTAATGCTCATGGCAATATTATTTGCATAACCAATTGCATTCAAGCTAGGATAAGAAAGATTGAGTGGTGGTTGTGCAACACTGATTGTGATATTTGCTGTTGTGCTGCCTCCTGCATTGGATGCTGTGATTACATAAGCTGTTGCATTTTGTTCCACAGTTGCAGTTCCAGAAATTGCACAAGTAGTGTTGTTGAGCGTTAGTCCTGCGGGAAGTGATGGGTTGCTAACACAACTCACAATGGTTCCTGTCTTTGTTGGAGTCACAGTTTTTGCTACCCCAATTGCAAAGGACAAAACCCCACTTGCGGGGTAAACCAAATTGGATGGGGCGGGAGGATTCACTCCCATGGTCACAACTACATTTGTGCTCCCACTAGCATTAGTAGCTGTGATTGTATAGTTTGTTGCAGGGCTTGTTCCAGTTGGAGTGCCCGAGATTCTGCAAGTAGTATTATTTAACGATAGTCCCGCCGGAAGAGATGGACTTGACAAACAAGAGCTCACGATTCCCGAAATTGTAGGAGTCACATTCACAGCAACTCCCGTAGTGTAGTTTACTGTTCCCCCTACAAATGGGAACGTTAAGTTACTAGGAGCAAATAATTGTGCAGTGATATTTACAATTACATTAGTAGAACCATATGCATTGGAAGCAGTGATTGTATAGTTAGTTGCAACCCTTGCAGCAGTTGGAGTTCCTGAAATTGTGCAAGTGCTTGCATTGATGCTGAGTCCCGTGGGAAGTGCGGGACTAGGACTACAGCTAGACACACTGCCAGTAATTGTGGGAGTGATGCTAATCGCAGTTCCCACAGCAAAGATTGTTGAGCTTCCAAATGGGTACGTTAGGTTCGATGGGGGAACATCATTCACTTGTAACTTGATTACTGTGTTCACACTTCCACTAGCGTTAGTCGCAGTGATTGTATAGTTAGTGGCACCTGATGCAGTGGTGGGTGTTCCCGTGATGGAACAATTGCTAGTGTTTAGAGTCAAACCTGCAGGCAGACTTGGACTTGAAGTACAATTACTCACAACTCCTGTGATTGCAGGGCTTACATTCACTGGGGTTCCAATGGAATATACAGTTGTTACACCAGCAGTATAAGGAAAGGAAAAAGCTGTTGGAGCAACCAGTGGTGTTGCTAAGGAGAAGATTGCTGTTGTGCTTCCATATTGGTTTGTTGCAGTGACAGTATAAGAAGTGTTAGTTGTTCCTACTGTGGGTGTGCCTGTGATTGCACAGGTACTATTGTTGAGCGTTAGTCCTGCGGGAAGAGACGGGTTCACAGAACATGAAGTTATACCGCCTGTAACTGAGGGAGTAGCATTGATCGTTGTATTGGTATTGACTGAAGTCGAAGCCCCAAACGGAAAGCTCAAGTTTTGAGGAGCAAGTGTGTTCACTCCAAAATTAATGACTAGATTTGTGGAACCAAATGAATTGGAAGCAGTGATTGTATAATTTTGTTGTGGGCTAACGTTAGTCGGCGTTCCACTGATGGCACATGTATTTGGATTTAAAACAAGCCCTGCGGGAAGTGAGGGATTGATTGTACAATTCTTGATGGAACCGCTAAACAAAGGAACGATAGTTCCGTTCACCCCTGTAGTAAATGTTTGTGTGTTTCCACCAGGAATTGTTAGATTGGAAGGTGGATCGGCAGAACCAGTAAGAGTAATTGTTGACGTTGTGCTTCCATTCGCATTAGAGACTGTCACAGTGAATGTAGTTTGAGGAAATGCTGAAACGGGAGTTCCTGAAATCGCACAAGTATTTGAATTTAGAACAAGACCTTCAGGAAGTGCGGGGCTAATTGTGCAGTTGGTAATCACCCCTGTTACGTTAGGCGAAATCGAAAATGCTTCACCAACAGTGATGGTTGTAGAACTAGTTCCAGAATTTGTGGTATAGCTAAAACCGCTCGGAGCTGAGTTTGTAACATCTGAACCTGTTTCCGTAGAATTTCTTTCAGTGTTTGAGTTTCCTAAGAGTGCGAGTGGTAAAAGCGAAATCTTAGTTTTTTTGCCCCCGCAAGCTCCCAAAATAGCTATCAATAACAATGCCAAAATTGGTTTCCATATTTTTTTCATATCTTATCCTTTTCGTTTCAATCAAATCTGAGTAAGTCTATTTGATTTCAGTTTAAGAACATTTCTCAAAAATTACGCATTATTGTCAAAATTTTTTTTGCAAAGAGGATTTTTTTAAGCCCATGTCCTATCCAATAATATGACTTGCAAAAACAATCCTTCTAACCTAACCCCAATCTCACCTGTTAGAACAATCTCACAAAGTAACCCCTTCCCTTGCGAAGGGAAGGGGATATAACGTTGATCTTATCTACAAAAGAAAAATTCGGTGGCTTTAGTAGCTGAAAGCGTATCGAAGCCACCACAACTACTATTGAACATTACGAACTAGGAAATAGGAGCGATTTGGTGTTGCAGGGTTAGATACTCCAGCGACTGTGCCGTTAGTCTCACCAAAAGAATATAGTGTTTTATTGTTATCAAAAGTAATCGATGTAGGATCACCATGATGAGCTGATATAGTATCATTTTGTACACCTTGCATTTTTAACCAAATTTGGTTCCCATTGGAATCATACTTAGCTACAAACATATCTTTAGTCCCAACAATAGTGTTTCCTTGGAGATTACCACCAGTAGTACCAGTAATATAGAGTTTATCTTCTGACGGATCATAGTAAGTAGAATTTATTGCGGTAATGTTCCCTGTGACACCAATTCTCCTAGTCCATTGTTTTATGCCAGTATTATTGAACTTAGTAAAATACCCATCTACAGTTCCTATATTTGCATAACCATCAAATGGAACAGCACCTTCAACATAACCTGATAAATAAGATTCACCGCTTGGGGTAGCTGTTGCTCCAAAGCTATAAACACTCACTGAAGCTGATGAAATTGGAGTACAGCCTAAGTAACTAATGTTCGTATCGTATCTAAATAATGCTGGTCTCCAGTTAACGGTTCCATCACCACAATAGGCAGAAGCTCTAGTTGCCACTGCAAGATAAATTTTACCTGTAGAATCTTTAGCTACTCCATAAATATCTGTTCCTCTAGCAGTGTTTCCCGGTATAATTGTTCCTGTTATTCTAGCTCCTGTATTAGGATTGAATTTTTGAATAATACCAGCTTGATCTGTTGTACTAGAATGATTCATTCCATCGATCCCGTTATCGTATGTCGTACCAGCTGCAACAATATCACCATTATTATCAACTAGAAGTCCAGTATAATAGTGTCTGTGTGATGTTCCTGTACAAGTAGTCCACTGAAAATTACCTTGTGGATCATACTTAACAACATAGCCTGTATATATTGCTGATGAAGTACATCCCATAAAATTTCCAGAACTTTTTATACCTGTAACATAAATATTTCCGACTGAGTCATTAGTGATACCTAACGCATTAGTATAATTAGTGCTTGAACCAATTATTCCAAAAACCCTTGTCCATATTCGATTTCCATCTAAATCAAACTTACTCAAAAAAGCAGATCGTTCACTTCCAGTTGTTGTTAATGTTTGTCCATCTAGATTTCCAGTTGTTGCTCCACCAAGATATAGACAATTACAAGTTGAATCATATTTCATACTATTCGTACCAGCTTTAGTATCAGCACCACTAACCCCATTCATCACAGTCCATACATTTGCCCCTGTGCCAAGTCGTTCAATGGGAACAGTAGCACTCACGCTACCCGAAGCATTGGTTGCAGTTATTGTGAATACATAGCTCTCTGTTTGAGATGGTGGTGTGCTTGGGGTATTGATTGTGATCTCGCCCGTACTTGTGTTGAAGCTGACCCAACTAGGAAGGGGAAGTGGGGCAATGCTCCAAGACTCCACCTTTCCGGAAACAGTTGGTGGTGGAATCACCAGTGTTTGTCCTGGAATGAGCTTTCTAGGAGTGCTAGTTGGATAAGTAATGTTTGATGGTGCTGCTTCTTCCGTTGTTTCAGTTGAACTGGATGTTGTTGGTTTTACACTAGCCAAAAACAAGCCTACTGGTCCTAGAGAAGAGCTTTTATTGCTCAAGTCAAACGCTGATTTTTTTGCTTTGAGGCAGCCGAATGTAAAGACTAATAAAATTAGTAACAAATTCTTTGCAACAATCTTCATAATATATATTACAATTGAATCATTCGAATTTCTCAAGTAAATTTATTTTTTATAAAAAGAAATACTAAATTGAATATTTATCTGGTTTCTAATAGCAAAGAGTAGAAAAAGGCCGACAGCAAATCAAATCACCAGTAACTATCTTTAAGACAAACACTAATGATTATCAAAAATGATAAATAATTACTTCATTTTTAATTAATTAGAAATTTGGATATTTACTGTCTGCCCTTGTACCCAATCACATCCATAAAAGCACTTACGGAAAACACCGCATTTCCAACTCCTGGTTCCCCATATCCAGGTGGGTTCGGCAGATTGTATTTTTCGAAAGTTTCCTTCCAAACAGTCAGTAGCTCACAAAAGTATTCTATAGGTGGTCCCGCCTGTGTTCCAAGGGTAGTGTAAGGTTCAGGACACCATGCAGTGAATCTTGGCATGATTCCCTTGGACATGAAAAAGTCTAGTCCCTCACCAGTGGATTTGATTGCATCCCCTACTGTCTCAAAACCATGTGGCTCTGAAAGTTCTACCCCTCCTACAAAATTAGGAATTACATGAGAAGGACCAAAAACCTCAGCTGAGTCCACTACTCTACGAATCCAATTTTCTCTTCCAATCCAAGCTTCTTTGCCCGGACAGATTTTTTTAAAAAGTTCAGGATCCCAAACCTCATAGTTAGGATGGTAAACCTTGATGCCTGAGTCAAAAAATTTTTGACAATCTTCTTTTTCAAAAGCCTGAGCTACAAGTTTTCCCATCCAACGATTAGGAAATTTTTTTTCAATTTCTCTTGGATATTCAAGATAGAAATCAACTTCATTTTTTTTCTTGAGAGTAGTAAGCACCGATCCACCTGTGATAGTGTAAACCTTAGCAACATCGTCTTCTTCATTGATCCAACCAAAAACTTCTAAGATGTCTTCAATGTCTTTTACACCAGTATAAGGACGACCTGCATTTTTTTGCTGACGATAGTTATGATTGATATCGCAATAGGCACACTCTTCTTCTTTTCCAAAATATTGACAGTTTCGAAATACAGTTAGATAGATCAAATAGCCCCATTCAATCACGGGTGCAATCTCGCCCGGAATTTTTCCCGACCTTGTCGTGTGACGATACCATTTGGGAATCGGAGGATATTCAACTACTCCTAGATCAGTTTCATCTATGAATAGATGTGGAGTTCCTTCTTTTAGTTTTACAATATAAGGTGAGTCGGGATTGTTTCTAGTTGAGATTACTGTCTTAGCAAGTCCGAAATGTCCACCACTCAGTTTAATCTCTTCAGGTGCTTTTTTATCGACTCCATTTTTCATTTCGGAAAGTGGAATATGATCGAAAGAAAAAATGAAATAGTCCTTGGACTTATATTCACCAACTGTGGTGAAGGATTCAGGCAAAAAATTAATTCCAAGTCTTAGCACATCTTGTTTCACGATTGCTTCCATAGGAATGTTTGTATAAATTCTTTCTAGTTTCTCTAGATGAGAAATCGTTGTGATTTGTCTTTGTTTAAGTCTTGGGATTGATTCCTTAAGTATCATGATACTAAGTCTTTAGTAAAAAGTATTTTTGGCAATGAAATTTTATAAAACAATTCTTGCAAGAGACTGAATATTCTCTATATTGGTTGTCGCATGGAATTAGTTACTGAAAATTCAGAGTTATTAAAACGTCAAGAAGAGGAGAATTTACTTCAGATTCTTCAAAAAATCTTCGACGAGTTTGTTCTTATTACTAGTGGGTATTATGATCTAAAGAATGAACCTTTAGACTTTGAGATGAATTTTTTGAAGGAAGAAGTGGCAATTGAATTCTACTCTGTTCAGACGGGAATTGTTTCTGCAATTAGTGGTGTAATGCCGATGAACCTTAGACTTCCCGCAAGCATCATCGAATTTTTTTTGAACAACAGAATTCATGGTGAGATGATTATGAGAATTAGTAAAAAACAAAGAAAGGAATTGCAAAGAGAAGAATTTCTATATTGTATTTCTAATACTGGTAAGATTTCTAATCTCTATGGAGAAAACTTGAATTTAGAAAAGTACTTTCAGAAAATGGCAGTAAGCCTTTCTAAAAATCTAGTCAAGTCTTCTTCCCAAACTGTATTTGATGTGTTCACAGGGGGAGTGTTTTCCTTTGTGCCATTTATTAATTCTATTCTTTCAGGTGTATTCACTTATGAAGAAAGCAAAAACATTGCTATCAATGCAAGAAGTTTTATTGATACTAAACCACTAGAGACAACTTTATGAAAAAAATTATTTCCATCCTTCTATTCATCTTTACTAGTTCAATTTATTCAAATGAAAAAAAAGAAGTGGAAGACTTCTTAAATAAATATTTTTCTTCTTGGTCTAGTGGGGATATTGCAACTTACGCTTCCTTGTTTCATCCAAGTGCCAACATTCAATTCCAAGATTCAGCGGGAAACATCAACAACGAGACCCTAGTCCAATTTATCAAAAATCAAAAAGCATCAATAGAACAAAGTCCTGAAAAAATGGTGGAGATTCCTCTATCCAAGGATTTAAAATTTAAAGACAAGATTTGTTATGCAATTGTTCGCTGGAAACTAACCACAAAAAGCACTAACGTTACAGGAGTGGATCATTTTGTGTTGAGTAAGGTAAGTGGGGTTTGGAAGATTCAATTTTTGTATTTTTATGCTGAATAAAATTATTTAGCTTTTACCTAGATTTCTAATGTAATTAAAAATGAAGTAATTATTCATTGGTTTATATCATTTTTGATAATAACTGCCTGTGAATTTTTTGCGTAAGCAAAAAAGCCGCCGGCAGGCTTATCTTTATTGATTAGATTTGGTATCTAGCTTTAGCTAGATTAGAAATTTGAGTTTTATATAGTACACAAACTGTTCTTAGCTTACATGAATTGCATAGCTCAGGTACGTATCTAGACTTGCAAGATTTTAGAATTCCCATTCTAGCAAGTGGAAAATCAAACCTAAGTGGGTCTTCTGGTTCAAGTTCTTTAAATTTTTCAGTTATATTGAATGCAGTTTTATAATCACTAGCCTTTCTAGTGTTCAAGTTAAGTATCTTAGCAAACTTTTGAATATGAGTATCCAGTGGATAGATTAGATCAGATTGCGAAATCGATTTATAAAGTCCTAGATCGGGAAAACTATTTCTCACCATCCATCTTAGAAATAAATTATATCTTTTATTAGGAGAATTTTCGAGTCCTTTTCCCACTAAAAATTGGAGTCCATTGCTTGGCTTTGAATCAGGGTAATTTTTTTTCCAAACTTCCCAAAAACTTTTTTGAAAGTTTAAAATTCTTTTCTGAGTATTTTCCCCAATAAACAGATGCTCAAAGGTTTTATTCTCTAGAAATAATTCTCTAAGAATCAAAAAAAAATCACTGATGTCTTTTGAAGTTTGAAATCTATACTTTTGGAACTCGTTCTCAGTTCTTGACCATCGTTTATCTACTAAAGTCTTGGAGGGTGAGTCTCCCAAGAATTTAAAAATCTTTTCTAAATTTTGAAAAATAGAACTAACGTTTCCATAAGCAAATAAAGAAGCAACGATAGACGCTACTTCCTTATCTTCTTTTGTTTGAAAACGATAGGCGAAATGAATAGGGTCATGAGAGACATCTTCTTCTTCAATTCCTAAAAGAATTTTTTTGAGATCTTTCAACTATTTAATGACTTCAGTCAGTTCATTTGAATCTGATTCTATGCTAAATACGATTCCTGATAGTTGGTGAAGTTCAAGTTTCACAGAAATGGAATTTCCTGTATCAAAAACTCTGAGTAGTCCAAAATTTGCTTCTTGGGTGAAAGCCCCAAGTCTATCAGGATGAAACTCTTCTCTTGCTTGGAATTTCAGTACTCTATTCATAGGACTAGTTGTGAGTTCATAAATCTTAGGAAGTCCCTTTTCTTCTATCTTATGAAACTCACCGATATGCCTATCTCCCGTGATTAGCACAACAGACTTGGACTTTGTTTCTTTCAATAGATTCAAAAACTTAATCTTCTCTTTAGGAAAATTTCCCCATTTTTCAAAACCATGATTCTCATTATGAAACTGAATGCTGGATACTATTACTTTTAGATCAGCAGGTTTCAACAACTCTTCCTTTAACCAATTCCATTGAGCTTCCCCAAGAACAGTTGCATCAGAATCTTCATTTCCGATATAACCTTTCCTTGTTATGAAAGAAAAAGTAGATTTTTTTAAAACAGACCTATTGTATCTAGTATCCAATAAAATTAATCTAATGATTTTTTTTCCTAGTTTTAGTTCATAAGAGTCATAAACCCCATCCCTAGTCCAGCGCTTGGAGTCTTTTGGTTCATTAAAAGTTTCTAGGAATATTTTTTTAGACTCATCTTTTTTAGAAAATTCACCACCACTATCGTTCACTGCATAGTCGTGATCATCCCAGGTTGCAAAGATTCTAGTTTTCTTTTTAAGTTCAATATAACCCTTTTGAGAAAGCAACTTAGAATACTCTAGTTTTTTTTCATTCATATCATAAGTATCTTTATAAATATTATCTCCTAAAAATACAAAACCATCACTTTGTGTAGAAATAATTTTTTTCCAAATTCTGTCCTGTTCCATATCTTGGTCTAGACAGGAACCAAAACTAATTCTGAGCTCATTTTTTTGTTTTGGTTCAATAGCAAAAAGTTGAACCTGTGTTAGTAAAAAAACTAAAAAATAAATTTGTTTCATGTGACTAGTCTAGATTGAATTAAAAACTTGTAAATTCTCTTTCTTAAAGAAAGATGTTTTTATGAAGTATCTCTTATTCAGTTTGTTATTCTTGCTTAATTGTATTGAATACTCTAAAAGTAGATATATTGAAAAAGAACAAAAAATTAGACTCATTGAATCGTTTGACGAGGAACTTGTGGAGGATTGTGATGATAAAAGATTTATCCCTACTAAAATTCCAAGCTCAGTAAATTCAATTTCAGAATTTAAAAATAAATTATTTTTTGAATACTGCATAAAATTTGATACAGATGATACTTCTATTAATGGTTTGAATCTAGGTTATATTGATAATGAATATATTATTTACTTAAATGGAGAAATTCTTTCTAGAGCAACTAATGATAAGAATCTCCCCATACTATTTTATGATAAAGAGGTTATTCTAAAACTTCCTCAACTTCTTACAAAGAATATACTCATTGTTAGAGTGAAAAAGCTTTCCAATGAAGATTTAGGAGGTGGAATATATTCTGGTATTCAAAGAATTGATTCATTCACTAATCTCATTAGAGAAAAGTATATTTTAGAATATTATGAATTTGGAAAGATTGTACTTTTCTATTCAACTTGTATCCTATTTTTTGTTTTATATTTAAGCAAAAGATCAAATAGAGAACTTCTTTATTTTGGAATTTTTTTATTCTGTATAGCAAGCTATTATGCAACTAGACTAGAAGTACGTTATGAACTTGGAATCAATTTAGTCTTTACCAAAAGATTAGAATTTTTTTTCTTAAGCATCACATTCCCTGTATTCATTCAATTTATATATCTACTCATAAAAAGATCCAATAGAGACGGTTTTGTTCATTTTAGTTATCTAATGGAAGGCTTAGTGATTTTATCTTATATATACTATTGGGATATTCCCATGTTTAGATTTATCAATTTAAAGTATCATACTAGTTTTATGATACTTGGATTTTTAGTTCTAGCCTATGTGCTTATCCATGAAGCTATAAAAAGAAATAGAAGAGCAAAGAGTACGATTTATATTCTGATTCTACCTTTTCTATCTTCACTCTTTCAATTATTGAATAATAAATTTGAAATTGCTCCTGAATTTAGTAACATCTCTTTGATTGGAGATTCAGTGCTTTTACTTGTAATCTTCATGACGGGATATATTTCTTATCAGTTTTATACTATCAATAAAAAACTAGATTTAACTATCGCTAAAGAAGCTAATATAAGAAGAATTTTTCAACGTTATGTGCCACCAACTGACATCGAAAAAATTTTACATGGTTTCAATGAAAAAGATGAAATCCTATCCAGTGGTGAAAAAGAAGTTCAAATAATTTTCTTTTGCGATATTAGAGACTTCACTTCATTAACGGAAAAGATGAGACCCGAAGATGTTGTGGATTTTTTAAATTCTTATTTCAAAAGATTCAATAAAATAATCATCGAAAAAGGTGGTGTAATTGATAAATTAATTGGTGATTGCATAATGGCAAGATTTCCTAAAGGAAAAGAGACCAGTGCAATTTCTGCTGCCATTAGTTTTATGGATGAATTGAATTATTTTAATAATGAAAGAAAATCAAAACGTCTTTTCCAAATTCTTCACGGAGTTGGAATCAATATTGGGGATGTGATTGTAGGAAATATTGGTTCAATCAATAAAATGGATTTTACTGTGATTGGAGATACTGTAAACACTGCCTCAAGATTAGAAAGCCTAACTAAGTTCTATCGTGTGCCGATACTAGTTACAGAAACTCTTATGAGAGTTACTAAGAAAGAATTTGTTTATAGAGAAATTGATACAATCAGAGTCAAAGGGAAAAGAAAACCAATTAAAATCTATGAACCCATCTGTAGAGTTTCAGAACTAGAGAATAAATCTAGTTGATTGGTTGAATAGGTTTTTGAGTGCAAAGCACTTAAGCAATCGGCAGATCTCAAAATATCATTTTAATATCATCTGTCAAAAGTTTTCTATGAGTAAAATTCAAGAAAGGAATCCGTTTCCGTAATCACTCTGTAACAAAATACTGTCATCAATGATTAGTGAAGTTATTATTATTCATCACAGCAATCTTGTCTTGGTTACCAATTTATTCCCAAGATATAAATAATAAAAAAGTTTCTTTAGGATTGTTTTCCAGCTATAAATCCAAAGAAGAGTCTAAGATTGAATCTAAAATATATGAAGTCTTAGATGAAGAATTGAAGAATAAAAATTTTCAAACCACTAAAATTTCTGGTAATGAATGGAAAGATAGATTAGAAAATTCAAAAAAGAATGGTTCCTCTATATTGATAGAAGGTTTTTATAAACGAAGTGAAAATGGAGCCTTGAATGTTTATGGACAGATCTATAATGTAGAGACGGGAAAACTAATTGATGCATTCAATCGATCCTTTGAGTTTGCAGAAGTTTCTGAACTAAAACTAGATGAAAAAGAAATGCTTGTTCCTGATGAAAAAGTGATTCAAGAATTTTCTCAAAAACTTGTGAATAGAGTACGAGCAAATCCAAATCGAAAAGAAAATATTGAAAACATAAATGAATTTGTTGTGAACTCTCAACTAGGTAAAGACAAAAACATTGCAGTCCCTACTGAAGATTTAGATAAGGCAACAGAAGAAGTATTTAAGATTCTAAATGAAGAGAATTCAATTTCAATTGTATCCAAAAGAATTGGAGTTCAAGAATCTACAGGAAAGACTTCAGCAATTGTATCTGTAGTAAATAGAAGAAAAATTCAAGATACAGGGGCTAGAAATCTAGCTGATATTCTAAAACAAATTCCCGGGGTAGAAGTATTCTATGACCAAATGGGTTTCTATAAAATTGCATTTAGAGGGATTAGAGCAAAGTCAGGAGTACTACTACTCTTAGATGGACAACGGATCAATAATTTTTATGATGGCTCCACCTTTTTGGATCTTAGAGCTGATGCAATTGAAAAAGTGGAAATCATTCGAGGTCCAGGATCTTCAGTGCATGGAACTAACGCTTTTGTTGGTGTAATCAATGTGGTAACTAGAACTAGTTTTGATGGAAAAAGCTCAGGTCAGGTTTCTACAAGAATTGGATCTGAAAACACATTGGAACCATCTGTTTTCTATGGCATGAGGCTTGGTGAGAATTGGAAGATTTCTGGTTATGCAGAACGATATGAAACTAAAGGAAGAAAAACACAGATTGCTAATGATACGACTTGTACTGAAGATTCTTGGTCTAAGCTACAATGCAATCAAACTGCGATACCACTACCGCTAAACAATAGCATTACGACTAACGATACTAAGATTCAAACTAATGGATTTTTAAATATAGATAGAAATGATAATTTTTTTGCTAAACTCAAAGCAATCCAAGAAAAAAGAGGTCCTCATGTTGGAGAGATTGGACAAGTTACCCCTGACTCAGAACTAGGATTCAAACTTCTTTTAGGATCGATTGGTTTTCAAAATATTGAACTAACGAAAAAGATTTCCCTTTCCACGAAACTCTATGGTGATATCTATGATAGAAAAGATGATATCCAAGTTAGTAGAAGGGATAATCTAAGACATCTTGGTTTTTCTGCTAGAAAAATGAATTCCTATATCTATGAAACTCATGGAATTGAATCTATATTGCAGCTAACGTTGTTAAAGAATCTAGTCTTTTTGCTTGGAGTAAACTATGAAAGACTAATCCTAAGAGACTTTGAGATCAAAAAGAACTATCTTAGGGCAGATACAAATACTCTACTTCCTGCATTTTTTGATTTTGATAATTCACCTAAGAGTCAGAATAAAGATAGACATATAAAGGCAGTTTTTGGTCAAACAATTTATGATCCATTCTCTTGGCTTTCCATTACTCTCGGGCTACGATACGATGAATATTCTGATTTTGGAAAAACTATAAATCCAAAAACTAGTGCTGTGATAACCCCATTTGAAAACACTGCCTATGGAACACTCGCATTTAAGTTTTTATATGGAAGTGCATTTAGGGCACCTACTTTTCAAGAACTTTATGACCAAACCCAAGCATTCCAACCAGCTGGTGCTTTTGGAAATAGAAATTTAAAGCCTGAAACTATACAAACTGGTGAGATTGGAATGGAATACAATACTCCTTATAAACCACTAAGCTTTCTTGTGAATGGATTTTATAATTCTATTCGAAATAATATTGCAGCAATCAATAATTCTGGCACCTTTCCAAGTGAAAGAGATAATTATCAGAATCTTAGAGGAATTAAAGTAGGTGGTATTGAGTTTGAAGTAAAATTAAATTATTCCAACAGAAATTATTTTTTTGCAAATGCTTCATGGTTCCAATCCCAAGACAATGGTGGACTTCCTCCAAATGAAAAAGAAGATTATATTACATTTTTATTAGATGTTCCTCAAGCAAGAGCAAATCTTGGAGCCAATTTTGAAATCACAAAATACTTCACATTGAACAACACAGTTTGGATTTCTTCTGAAAGAAAATCAAATTCTAGGTTTGCTTTTGAAACCCAAACAGATAGACAATTTAAAATTCCGCAATATGCTGTTTGGAATTTAAGTTTTGCAAGTACGGAAGATTTATGGTCTAAAGGAATTCTGAGGTTGAGTATCTTTAATATGATGAACTATAAAAACTTTGATGATGCAAACTATGCTATTCCATCTTTTCCAAACAGGGCAATTCCATCTATATTTCAATATGAAAGATATTTAGAACTAAAGCTTACTTATAATCTATGAGGATAATTATGAAATATATCTTACTCTTAATACTATTTAGTTTTTGTATTCAAAAGAAAAACCAAACTATTTCAGCTGAATCAGGAGCTGTTACTATTGTTGCTCAAGCGGGAAGAGGAATATTAGGCTTAGATATTAGAGTTGGAAATATTGGTTGGACTAGAGGATGTGAAACAAGAATGGGAAACCTTGCAGCTGATTCTTTCGCATGGAAAGCAAACACTCAATTGGGTTTGATGAATGGTGGTGGCATTCGTCATGATAGAAACGTGGATCTGATTTCTAAAGGAACTGTTTTTACAAGAACTATACTTGATAGTTTCATGCCATTTAGTAATAATTTGAATGTATATAATTTAAATGCATATAGAATCAAACAAGCTATGGAGGGAGGAGTTAACAAATTATTAACTAGTAAAACTTTTTCTAGTAGTGATGATAATGACTCTGATGGTCCACAACATGGTAATTGTTATGGAATTGTTGGTGACTTAGAAGGTAGTGGAAGATTCTTGTTTGTAAATTCAAGATGGAAGTTTAAAATTAATCCAATCAATGTTCCACAATCAATTACAGGAAGTGCCTCTGATAAAACACTTAGAGTTCTTAGTGAAGGCAGAAGAATCACAGAGATTCAATTTGATGGAAATTTGTTATATAGTAATTCCTCAGGCGATCCTAATTCGGGATGGACATCAGGAAGAAGTTCTTGTACAATCAAAGGCATTAGTTTTAACCAAAGTTCAGCTTGTAATTTTTATTCTGTTACTATATCCGATTTTTATGCAAGTGGTGGAGATGAAAATCCTTCTTTCAATTCAGAACTTCAAGAAATCCAAAATGATGGAACAGCAATCAATTTAGGAAGAAATGCAGGTGTAGATAAAAATGCAATTCTAGAATATATAATCAATTTTTCCACATACTACCCTAGAGTAGAAGGAAGATTGAACTTACCTTAGCTCCAAAAAAACGGGAGCATGGTCGGATGCGTTTAGCTCGCCAAAGATTTTTGTGCTTTTGATTCTAGATTTTAAATCTTCAGTCACAAAAAAATAATCAATTCTCCAACCTTTATTTCTGGACTTAGCACCAAATCTATATGTCCACCAAGAATATTCCCCTTTTTCATTTTCATGCGTTAGGCGAAATGTATCTATCCAACCTTTTTTTATAAAAGAACTTACCCATTCTCTTTCTTCAGGTAAAAACCCACTGTTTTTTGCATTTCCTTTAGGGTCGTGAATATCATTTTCTGTATGAGCAATATTAATATCGCCACACAAGATTACTGGTCTTTTTTTCTTTAACTTCATTAGATGTTTTTCATAATCAGCTAAAAATTTCATCTTAAAGTTTTGTCTTTCCTCTCCTGAAGTTCCAGAGGGAAAATAAGTATTCATTAAAGTAAAGTCTGCAAAGTCAACTTGAATCACCCTGCCCTCTCTATCATACAATTCATTTCCCATTCCAAGCTTTACTTTTGCCTTTTTGTCTTTCAAAAAAACTGCTGTTCCACTATATCCTTTTTTTTCAGCGGGAAATACATGCAACTCATAGCCTAGTTTTATCAAAAACTCTTCTTCAAATTGTCCTCTATGAGCTTTCACTTCTTGCAAAGAAATTACATCAAATGAATTCTCTATTAAAAATTCTTTTAAACCCTTGCCCAGTGCTGAACGAATTCCATTACAATTGAAAGATACTAACTTCATTTTCTATCCTGTGATACAGGTTTTGAAATAATAGAAATACGATCTAACAATATTTGAATTAGAAAATTATTTTTTTATGTTATTTATTAAGAACAAAGTTTCCTTTCACATATTTGTAAGTTTTATCTTTATCACTAGTAGATCCATCTAGATTAAACTTTAGCTTTAGAAAATCTCCTTCAAGTTTATAAGAAGCAAAAACAGAGTCTGCTTCTGTGAAAGGTTCACCAATTTTTAATTTTAAAATCTCTACTAGTCTATTAGAGGAAATTTTATACAATCTATAGGTAGAACTCATTCTACCATGATCCTTTAAAATTAATTCACTGATTCCATCGTTATCAAAATCATGGAGTTCAACATCATCACTGTATCTACCTTCTTGTTTAAAGATTTCAAGATATTCCCCTTCTTTTTTTATGTAAATGATTGCTTCTGAAGTATCGCTTGAAGATACATAAGAATCATAGCTGATTAGTACATGAAAAAGCTCCATTGAATTATGTTTTATTGGAGTTAATTTTACTTTTCTCAAATCTAAATTTTTATTCTTTGGATTTCGTTTTAAGAATTCATAAAAATCTTTATCTTTAAATCCATATTTTTCAAAAGTAAATTCTAAAATACTTGTTATTCTCCTAAGATCTGAAGCTTTAAAAAATCCAGAAATATGACTTGTTTCAAAAGAATTTATATTAGATGAAGTAACTTCAGTATTGACTTCGTAAAAAATGGACGAACCTTTTTTGTGAATATACTCTATTGGCAAAATGTCTCCTGTTTGTAAGTTGATGATCATATTACCAAATAATTTAGTAATTGGCTGAGGAGTTGGATCATCAATAGATTTATAAAAAATCATTCCTTCTTTGTACTCAAAGAAATCATTTACTCGTTTTGTATCATAACCTTCAATTAAAGAATTAGGATATAGAAATCCATGAAAACAAAATCCAATTGTGGAATTTTCTGTTTTAACCTTTACCCAATAGTCATGTCTATTATCAATTGTCTCATAAATTTTTGAACGTCCAATAACTTTGACCTTGGTATTTCTAACTAAATTTGTGAGCACCTTACCAGTTAAACTTGGTATCTCTCTTAATCTTAATGAATCTGCATTCACTAAAAAGTCTTCTTCTATTGAGAAATCTTCAATAGTTGTAAGATTTGGTTTATCAATTCTTTTTTCTTCATCCTCACTTACATAACCAGTTATTGAATCTTTTGTAACCTTATACCAAAATAAATTTTTTCTATCATTATCTTTAATTTGTTTTTCAATAATCTGAAATTGAGTATTGTTTACAAAAGTTGTGACTGTTTCACTAGAATAATTTGGTTCTTTATAAACGTTAATATTTGAACCTATCACGAATGCTACTAGATTTACTTTTTCACCAGTAATAATTGTTTTGTTGAATAGTTTACATCCAATACTAAAGTATAAAATAATAATGAATAGATAAATAGATTGCATAGATTTATTAATAATTGAAGTTAAACATAATTTTAGTGTCAATATCTATTAAGCAAAATTTGTTAACGTTATGAAATTTTTTTTATCAATCTTTGTGATTCTTATGATTTGTAAATGCAATGAAAACAAATCGAACACTTGGAAATTCTCGAATGCAATTGAGCCAGTAGTTTATGATATAGAAAAAGACTCAATCAAAGATAAAAAAACTAATGAAATTTTAAAAGATAGTAAAGCTTGTTCTTCTTGTCATAAATTAATTTATGATAACTGGGAAAAATCTAGGCATAAGGTTTCTCTTACAAATCAATTGTATAAAGAAAGTCATTCTAAAGAACCTCAAATCTGGTGTGTGAACTGTCATGCTCCACTTTGGAATCCTAAATCAGACTTAAAGGATCCTGAACAAAGAGTTCTAAAAGAAGAAGGCATTAATTGTCAGGTTTGTCATGTAAGAGAAGCTAAAATTATTACTGGAAAACTTCCGATTTTAAAAGAGAACAATTCCTATTCTCATGATTATAAGGTTGATCCTAAACTTAAATCATCTGAATTTTGTGGAAACTGTCATCAGTTTTCATTCCCAAAGATTCACACGTTAGGCGATAGTGTAAAGATACATTATACAAATTTAGCAATGCAAAATACTAATGAAGAATTTAAAAACACTCAAATGAGTAAATATGGAAATTGTCAAGATTGTCATCTACAATCTCAAACTGGGGAATCACATTCTTTTTTTGGTGGACATGATAAAGATAAGTTAAAAAATTCTTTATTTTTTTCATTAGTTAGAATTGGAAAAACTAATTTTATCTTAGAAGTTTATTCTTATGGAATTGCACATTCTTTTCCTACAGGAGATTTGTTTAGAAATTTAAGAATTAGAATTAAAAATAAAGAAAAAAAAATTATTACTGAACTTCAATTAAAAAAAGTTTATCAAGAGATAAATGGAAATTATTTTCTAGTTTCAGATACTGTGATACCAGAACCTAGTAAATCTGAGATAGCCTCAAGAATTCAATTTCCTTTTCAACTAAATAACAATCTGAAAGAAATTTATGTAGAAATGATTTTAGATTTTTTGAACCCTAGTTCAAGAATTTTTACAAAAATTCCATTTGATGAGACTTTTCTTAAGATTAAAGAAGAAAAAATTCTTATACCAAAGTTTGATGGAAATGAAGGATAAAAGTTTAAAGAACCTTGGTAATTTTTTTTTAAGAAGTATTTAACCTTTTTTCTATTTTCTTTTTTTCAGTATTTACTGTCATGGCAGTATATGATAAAAATCATTACTGTAAAAAGTAAAGACAGTTTAATTCCATATCTCTCTCGTGCTAAAAATGATCTAGCAGAAGCAATATTTCA
>JANRLP010000023.1:0-7020 GCA_033762425.1 Leptospiraceae bacterium | reverse complement strand
ACTATTGGATAGATATGAAACAGCGAGTTGGTCGGGAATGATTTTGAAGCCCAATGCTAATATGAAAACCAAATATCAGGTAAAGGCTAGTGAATCAGAGGTAGAGGAGGAGAGCTACAAGATACAAACAATTCGAGTCTTTTCACGAGACTATTTGAGGCTAAAGACTTTGGCAAATTTCTTGAGGATATCCATGTCCTTGTTATTTGCATTCATGCTATCGTTTGATGGGATCAATGCAATGCAATTTTATAGAATGGTGAAAAGATCCTTAGCATTGGCTAAGAACTATTCGTTTAGCTCCAAGATTCGATTTTTCAATGGATTAGATTTGGTAGAGTTTTTTGTGAAAACACCACTAGGGCGTGGGAGCTAACGCTTATGAAAGCGACAGGGATTGAGGCGGGGTCAAAAAATTTAGGTCACTGAGGCTCTCGAAGTGAGAAATTTTTTGACCGAAGCCGAAAGCCCGGCAGTCGCCCAATTTTTTTTTAAATAAAATTAATTTCTACTTGCACATAAGATTTTATATCTATAATCATTCCCTACCACTTGGAAATTTATTCTTGGACTAACTATACTTGTTTTGATTTTTTTTTACAATAAAGTTTACCAATGAACATAATTTAAAGGAAAATTATGGAACCAAAATATTTAATGAATTATTATTCACTTGCGACTGCTCTAAGTTCCTTACTTTGGGGGATTGTGGCTTTTTTTCTTTATAAGGTTCCAGAAAAATCAGAAGCTGCCAAAAAATTAGTTTTAATGGCTTTTTTTTCGTGTATGGTTTGTATCGGATATGCTCTCAGTCAGTTGAGTATTGTTGAAAGCACGATTCCTAGAATGATCTTGATTATTTTTATTCCAATCAGTCATATAATGGGTGCACAATTTATTTTTTACTTCCCTACTCTTAGAAAGCCTAAAACTGCAAAATTCTTTTTTTGGTTTCAAATCATTCTAACATATTCTTCAGTAATTTTCATTATAATCCAAACAATTTCCAACCCACTTCACTATGATTTTTCTGGTCATTATTATGAATTTGGTGCTGAGAAAGCATTAAAAATCTATGGTTTAATCAGCCTTTTTAATGCTCTATTCTCTGTTGTCGTAGCCGCAGTTCGTCTTTTCCAAGGTAGTAAAGAAAATCGATTTCTATATATCCTACTTGTAATTGGATTTTTCATTTCCTTTTTTATCCCAGGGATTGTTAACGCTGCCAATAAATTAGGTAAAGTAGATAGAGAATCCTATATCATAGTATTGTGTCTTGGTACTGTGACAGGCTTTTTTATCGTATTCGTTACTTTCCTTAACAAAACAAAAGACAAAACTACATTTCTTTTTAAGGTAGTTGGGATTTCCTTTGTTGGTTTCATGTCCATCTTCAATTTAATCTCTTTCTTTGTTATCAAAGAAGCTGAGAAAACTTATGATGAATTGAAGTTATCCGAAATTAAATACACTGCAAAAGGATTAGAAAAATCTTCTAATTTGCTTTATATTCTTTCTGAAGATAAAGAAGCCAATCTCACAAATCTAGAATTTGTAAAAGAAAACTTTGATCAACTAAAACAATATAAAGAATCTAACCTAAAATTGTTACCTAATCCAGAAAACAAAAAAAGACTTTTTGATATTTCTCCAAGTGATAAACAAAAATTAATCATCTATCAATGGGAAGATATTGCTCTCGGGAAACGATATGAATTTGGTTTTAAATACATAGATTATAGAATGTACATTCATGCAATTTCCATGAAGCTTTTTTATCTTGGTCTTTTTGCTATTGGATTTTTCATCATCGGCACTCCCATCTTTCTTTCTGGTGCACTTCTAAAACCACTCGAAGAATTGCTTACTGGTGTTAAAAAAGTTGTTCAAGGAGACCTAACGGTAACTGTTCCTGTTCAAGTTCATGATGAAATTGGTTTTCTTGCAGACTCTTTTAATGGTATGGTTGAGTCGATTCGTGACTCAAAACGTAAACTACAAGACTATGCTGAGAACCTGGAAGAAAAAGTAGAAGCAAGAACAAAAGAACTAGCAGCCTCCCTTAAGCAAGTAGAAGTTTTAAAAGAACAACAAGATGGTGATTATTTTTTAACTACCCTATTATTGAAACCTCTTGGTGTGATTAACAAAAATGAAGATTCTCAATTAAAAATTGATTTCTATGTTAAACAAAAAAAAGAATTTCAATTCAAAAATCAAGATCATCAAATTGGTGGGGATATCTGTATTTCTCAAAGATTGATTTTAAGAGGTCGAAAGTATAATGCTTTCTTGAATGCTGATGCAATGGGTAAATCCATGCAAGGTGCTGGTGGAATCTTAGTTCTAGGCGCAGTATTTCAATCTATCATCCAAAGAACGGAAACCTATAAAGGTCACTCTGAAGTTGCACCCGAAAAATGGATCAAGATGGCATTCAAAGAACTACATAAAATTTTTGAAAGTTTTGATGGCTCCATGCTTATCTCTTTGATCTTTGGACTTGTAGAAGAAAAAACTGGTCTTGTCTATTATATCAATGCAGAACATCCTTGGCTCATTTTATTTAGAGATGGTAAGGCAAGTTTCATTGAAGATGATCTTACCTTTCGAAAATTAGGTCATTCTGGACTTACGAATGATATATATGTTACTACTTATCAACTTTATCCAGGTGATACTCTGATTATGGGTTCTGACGGGAAAGATGATCTAGTGCTTGCTAAAAATGAAAAAGAAAGGATCATCAATGAAGATGAAGAACTTTTTCTTAAGAGAGTTGAAGAGTGTAACGGTAACCTTGAAATGATATTTAATACTATCAAACAACGATATGAGTTAATAGATGATTTTTCTCTTATGTCAATTAAATTTCTTGAAGAAGAAATTCTTGATATTGAAACTGAAGAACTTGTAACTAGAGCAATCGAAGAAGCTAAGTCTTATACTTTCAATAATAAAAATTATAAAGCTGCGATCCCTATATTAGAAAAAGCTTATAATGAATCAAACAAACATAAAGATATAGCAGAACTTCTAGTAAGAATCTATTCTAGACTCAATGATTACGCCTCTGCATCTAGGGTCTGTAAAGAATATATCAAACTCTATGAAACAAGCACCCAAATGCTATTCAAAGCATCTTACTGTTTGAAAATGAATCATGAATTTGAAGAAGCAATCGATATTGCTGAAAGAGTTAAACTTAGAGAACCCAAAAATCTTAGGAACTTAATTCATCTTGCTGATATGTACGCATACACTAAGAATTATCATCGAGCTGAAAAGATTTTAAAGAAAATACTGATTCTTGATCCAGAAAACAAAAGTGCAGAAAAAATTGCAAATAAACTAGTTCAGTATGAGTAATTGCTTGCATCTTTCTTTTTGCAAATTCGTTTTTTGAATAATAGTTTTCTTTGATTGTTTATTTCTAACTTTTATAGCCAATGAACTCTATTCCAATGAATGTCATGTCATCAGTAAAGGAACTATCCTTTGAATAAATGGAAATATCACCAATTGTATTTTCCATAATATCATTTAAACTTCTACCATTATAAGATAGTAATGTAGTCTGAAGCTGAGTATGTCCAAATACTTCATTATTGATATCAAAAACATCATAAAGCCCATCAGTGAATAAAAACAATTTATCCTTTCTGATAAATGGAGCTTCAATTGTTGGATAATTTATGTTATCTGTAATTCCTAAAAGTGGTCCTGTATTTTTGAGAACAATGATTCCACCTGTATCTTTTAAAATTACCTGATCGGGATGTCCAGCAGCAGAGAAATAAATTTTTTCCAGAGTTAAATCTATATCTATGATTGCACAACAAAAATAGGAAGCTAGATTAGCAAAACGATATATGAAATGCGAATTAAGAATTCTTAAAATTTCTCCAGGTAGCAATTGAAAGTCCTTATGATTTTCATATTCAGTTTTTATCAACATTGTGATTAACGCTGCTTTCACTCCATGTCCAGTTGCATCAGCCAGAAAAATTCTATATTTACCTTCACTAAGTCTAAAAATATCATAAAAATCTCCGCCTACTTCATACTTAGGCAGATTATACAGCTTAACCGTAATCTCATTTGAATAATTAGTATAATCTTTTTGAAGTAATGTTTCTTGGATATTTCTTGCTATGAACATATCTTTTCTGATTACATTCAGTAAATAAGAGAGTTCGGAAGTTCTTTCTTCAACTCTTCTCTCAAGATTATCAATTTGATTTTGAATCGTTTTCTTTGCCTGTGTTAATCCTTCAACCATAACATTGAGTGAATCGCCTAATTCTTCTAACTCATCCTTAGATTGAACAGAAACTCTTGCACTCAGATCCCCCAGAAAAATTGTATTCACTAATTTATTGATCTTTTGTATCGGATCGAGTATTAGTTTCGCAAAGAAAGAAATGAAAAAGAAGTTCATAATAAATGATATCAAAACTGTAAATAAAACCCTCTTCTTAAGTTTCGATCGAAAGCCCTCCACATTTTTTTCTGAAATCTTCATCAATGAAATTCCATATGGAAAACTGTTATCATCTTTCATTACAGTAGAAGCAATATAATATTTTCCATAATTCAAGTTTTCAAATTGAGGACTTATCTCTGATCCAGTTTTTTTCCAAATATCTTTTAATCTATTCGCAATCTCAACATTATTAAAAAACTGTGCTCCAATCACAACATCACTTGTTCCTTTTGGAGTATAATACACTTGAACCTCATCCGAGTAATCACCCTCAACAAGTATCTGAATTGGAATTCCCTTCGAAAGATTTAATTCTTTACCATTAGAATCAAAAAATTTATTCACATCTTCTTTAGAATAATAAAATAGGGTTGAATCATTTAGCTTGAAAGCAATTCGATCTTCTTCCTCTTTAAAATGAAAATGGACTTTCTTTTCTTTTATATTTAAAAAAAGTTCCTGATTATAGAATTTGTCTTTATGAAATATCTTAAAATTTTTTGAATCTACTCTTTGAAGATTAATACCAAAATTCCATGATTCAATCCAAATAGTATCGTTCACCGACTTGCTTCCACTTGCTATGTATTTGAGTTGATCTTTTTCTTTATCATAATTTAATACAAATAAGTATTCTATTTCATCTTGCCTCTCTAAAATTCCTTGCAAGAATCGATTATAATCTCTATAGCTACTATCTTTTAGTGTAGTTTCATCTTTCCATGAAGTAAAGTTCTTGGATTCTGTTGCAAGAGATACAATTTCATTTAGCTTTAAGCTTCTCTGCTTAAACTCATTAAAGTAAATTCCATCAGAAATTTCATAAAGCAAATATCCAAAAAATATGGATAAGATCACATTTAAACTTACTGTTCCAACACCTAATTTTTCTTTGATACCAAAATGCACAGCATTCACAGTATAATTTTATCAATTGAGGAATCAATACATTTAACTCAAGTTACGCACTTTGCACCAAATTCCATTTGGTAGATTGGAATTTTGCGGGGAGTGCCCCGCAGCCCCCATTTTTATTGAAGATTAAATTTTATTTATTCAATTGGTTTTTGTGAAAGAACTCCTGAATAATTTTTCTTAAATCCTATTGCTAAGATAACGGAAAGGATTACCATTACTGTTGGCATTATCATTCCTCCATTTTCTGGAGCTAAAAATGCATGGAATAGAAAAATATTAATTGTAATGGGAGCAGAAAGAACTAGTGCAAGAGGAGAATAGAATCCACTTAAAAGCAAGAGTCCACTACTTACTTCAACTACTTTCACTAAATTCATTGCATATCCTGAATTCACTAATGCCATGATAAAAGAAACAGCTTTCTCATTCAAAGGTGGTTGTGGCAAAAAATGAAAGAAAAAGTTTAAACCAAAAACTGTGTATATGAGTCCAAGTAAAATTCTTGAACCTAAAACCGCATACTTCATAGAAACCTCTATAATTAATAGTTAAATGTCAAACTATTTGATATATGATTATTTAGCAAGAATAAATTGAGTGAAAGTTAGTTGATTAGTTCAAATTCTCTATACCAAAAAATTGCTAATAATCAAGAAGTTATTTCCAAACGACCTACTATTACAAAAACAATACAGCTCATGAAAATACTCTATTTTGAGCAAAAATCTAATCAAATTTGATTAGATTGAGCACAAAAATCCTTCAAAACTAATCAATATTGATTATTTACGACCACTGAACTTTGAGCGATAATATGTATATTTGAAAAAATTATTCACCATATCGGATAATTTCAGTCACGAACAAGGAGATAGCATGAAGAGAAAATGGAAACTGATCCTAGGATTACTAATCAGTTATAGTACGATTCAGGCAGATATAGTTTTTTTCCAAAATGGAAAAGTATTAGAGAACGTAAGAACAAAAATCAAAAGAGATTCAGTATCAATACTATTGCCAAACGATAAATCAGAAAACTATCCTAAGACTGCAATCAAAAGAATTCAACTTAGACCCGTGCAACTAACGCCCATAAAAACTGAGGCAGATAAACTTGCATACGAAAGAGAGAAGATCAGGGTTGCAGAAGCACTACAAGAGTCAGCAGACTGGGAGCCATTGGAATCTGAAAAATTGAAGGTAGCAGTTTTGAATCTGCAAGCGGGAAAGGGAGTGGAAGAAGGTGAGGTAGAAACGATAGACGAACTTATATCGATCAATCTTGTGAAAACAAAGTTATTTTCTGTGATCGATAGAAGAAGTGTAGATAGAACTCTAAGTTCTAAAGGGGATGCAAGTTGTAAGAGCGTTAAGGAATGTGATCCAAAGAAAATTGCTGAGTTGATTGGAGCAGCAAAGGTAGTCACGGGAATTGTCACTAAGGTAAAGGGAAAGTATTTTATCAACGGCAATATAGTGAATGCAAAAACAAATACAATTGATTTTGCAGAAAGTTCTCTTGCTGAGAGTCCAACAAAATTTCAAGAAGCAAGTGAATACTTTGCGAAAAAAGTTGCGGGGGGTATCTTAGTGATCTATGATGCGAACGTTACTTC
>JANRLP010000022.1:0-2656 GCA_033762425.1 Leptospiraceae bacterium | reverse complement strand
GAGTTTTTCTTTAGAGAAGCGATTAATGTGGATAAGGTACTCAGACTTCCTGTAGAAAAAAAAATCTCCTCAATTGAGACTCAGTTTTCCCAAAACAATGAAATAAAAATCGAACTACCCGAATTAAAAGAAACTAAAAACTATCCCGAAGGAATTTTTATTTTAGGAGTAAAGCTTAAGTTCAAAAATAATACTCAAGAAGTATGTGTTAAAGAGTTAACGATAGAATGAGATCACCCAAAATACTACTACATAAAAAAGGGATCACCTTAGTTGAGATGGTTGTGGTAGTAATGTTAGTTGGAATTCTAGCTACAATTACAATCTCTAGTCTAATGAATTTTATTCGTCCCTCAGTTGGAGGAACAGTAGAAAAATTCCAACAAGCACTCAAGTATTGTTATCAAAATGCAATCATTCAAAACTTAGTAGTAGAAATGCACATTGATATAGAAAAACAAAGATATACAGTATTTAGAATTATGAGAACTGATGAAGGATTAAAACCAAGAAAAATTATGGAGGTCGCACTTCCAAGTAATAGTAAAATTATTGCAGTTTATGACCTTAGGGGACTAAAGTATGATACAGGAATCATAAAAATTCCTTACACTTATACGGGAGTATCTGAAGACTATACGATTCAATTTGGAGAAGGAAGTGTAGTAAAAAAATCTGTGTTGGTATATAGATATAATGGAAAGAGTACAATCAAGAATGGAGAAGTGGTTCGAAAAATCATGCAGGATGGAACAACAAAATTAGAGGAGTCTCAATGAGATTGCGTAAAGGTTTCACTTTGATTGAAGTTGCTATCGCTTTAGCACTTGCAGCTTCTGCAATGGTTTGGACATATTCATTGATAAGCAATTCAATGATCTTACAAAGAAAGTCCATCAGTTTATCGAATGCAGTTTTTTTAGCGAAGATCAAAATGGCTCAGATAGATTCTAGCACTAAGCTTGAGACTACAACTAGCAAAGGTGAGATTCCGGGATATAACGGCTATCGTTATGAATTAGAAATCTTGGAAAAAGAGATGGATTTATTAAAACTTGCTGAGGGTGGAGCAAAGACAAAACCACCAGAAGATTTACTCGGAAAGGATCCAAATGCAAAATTTAGTGAACTTCTGAAGAAAAGAGGTCAAGCCCAAAGTTCTAAAACAGGAGGGCTTATCAAAGTTTTCAATATAAAAGTAAAAATATTCTACCCATCAGGCTCTAAAGAAGAAATGTTTGAAGCTGAAACTTTTCGTTCATCAACATTTTGATTTAGAAAAATCTCTATTGAATTATTTTTTATATCGAACTTGTGTATTGAATCGTTGCACTATTAATTTCCATGATTCAATAATTAGCTCTTCAGAATCACCACGTTTCCCTAACCAAGGAGCAAACCAACCCCACCAAAAAGTTAATTCAGGTCCTTTGATTTTATAATTTTGGCTTGGTTTTCCAGAACGAGATACTTCAAAATAAAAAACATGATAAACACCATCAACGAAATATGGAATGATACCTAAAGTTCCAACTGTAGCAGTTGCATGTAAATATGCTAATACCATTCTATACCAAGGAGGATTATGTACATCAATTTTAATCTTAAAATGCAAACTGGAATCAATTCCACCTTTACTAAGTTTTACATCTGGATATCCACTTTGCTGCAAAGCTTTTTGTAACCATTCTTCTGTTTTTTTGAATTCTTCAGCACTAGCTTTATAAGTTTCACCTTTGTTTAAGATTTCTACCAATTCAAATGTCACAGCCTCAGATTTAGATGGACTTTCTAATTTTGAAATTTCATATTCACCAGTTTGAATACTATAACAAGACAGAATTGTGATTATAGAAAAAAGATATACTAGATAACTCATTCTACTTTTAAAAGATATTTGATTATAAAGTTTTTTCTGAAGCATTTTATTTTTATTTAACCTCTCAAATGAATTTCCTCTAGAGCCACAATTTTGAAAAAATTCTAATGCAACCTTCAACCTAGAGTTGTCTAGTTGAATTACCTAACGTTAAATTAGCAAAAAAAAATATGTCAAATATAATTTATTCAAAATAAAAGTTTAGTTGAAACATTAAAAGAAAAAATGAAAATTTAAGAGATTGATTCTTGCTTATTGAAGTTTGTTTCCAAAACAAAATCATTCATTCTAGTCAAAATTTTTTAAGTCGCAATCAGTATAATGAAAAATATAAACCAAAAACCTCTAAATCAAATAAAAATCACTAGACAATTAATTCTACCAAAGCGATTTAAAGACTATGATTGAATTTATCTCAGCATTGAAACTAAGAAATGAAACTCTATTTTTTTATGGACTCATCTGTTTGCTATTCTCATTATTATTTATTAGTCTTACAAAATTCAGCTCCATTGAGATAAATAATGTAAGTGCTTGGATCAAACCTTTTAAATTTGCGTTTTCTACTTTTTTATTTTCTTGGGCAATGGCTTGGTATTGTTATTATTTGCCTGAATTCAATATTCGACTTTTCAATTGGACAATCATCATCTTATTAGGTTTTGAAATTATCTATATTGCAATTCAAGCGGGCAGAGGGCAACTATCTCATTTTAATTTGAGTTCTCCCTTTTACTCAGCAATGTATAGTCTTATGGCAATTGCAGCAAGCTTAGT